>DASTXB010000087.1:0-41364 GCA_035765695.1 Nocardioides sp.
GTTGGTGGGCGCGCCAGCCGGCGTGTGCACCACCAAGAGAGAGACGGCAACTCATGACCCAGTCCACCCATCAGAACGGCACGGCTACGAGGGTCAGCGCCCGTCGTGTGAGCACCGAGACGAAGGCATCGGTCAAGACGACCGAGCTCATCGCCTTCGTCGTCGTGACACTCGCAGTGCTGATCGCCTCGCAGATCGTCGACGACTTCGACGCCCAGCACGCCTGGTTCTACGCCACGCTGCTGACTATCGGCTACATGATCAGCCGCGGCCTGGCGAAGTCCGGGAGCCGCGACTTCTACGACGACGACGACGACCGCGGCGGCTACGGGGACGCCCGTCGCTGAGCTGACCGACGACGCCACAGCGAGACGCCGCCCCGGGCACGCCCGGGGCGGCGTTTCTCCGTCGGGAGCCTGCCACCACGACGCGAGCAGCCGACTGCCCGGCTGACTGGTGATCGAGGATCGACCGCAGGCCCGCACGTCAGATCCGGTCGTGAGCGGCCTGCCCTGGCCGCGGCTTGCGCTGCCGTGATCCATTCGCCGGACACGCAGGAATTCACGCCCGCCAGCGGCCGTGCGACACCGGGCCCGGGCATGCGGCCGTCGTGGACCTGACCGAGACGCGGCCTGGCGAGCACCAGTCGCGGTCGCCCGCCGCGCAGCCCGCCGCGACCAACGTCGTCCATGACGGGGTCCTTACCGGCGTGGTCTCACCCGACCGGCCAGGTGGACGCAGACTGCCGACTACTCGGTGCTGGCGGTTCTGCCTGCGCGCTCGGGCTCCTCGAGCATCCGGTGCACCCGCGAGCTCGAGCTCGGCCAGCGCCGTGATCTCGACTCCCCTCAGCTCCACCGGATCATGAAGGCCCTTCGTCGTTCCTCAGTGATCAGCGGGTCGGCCTGCTGGCCCGGGTCACGTCGGCACCCTCGGCGGTGTCGCGGTCCTCGCCGTGCCCGCCGTACCAGTCCAGGCAGAGCACGGTGGCGTCATCGCTGAGAGCGTGTCCGGTGGCGGTGAGGACCGCGTCGGCCAGCGCACCGGACGACTCGCGTGGGTGCAGGGACGCGGTCGCCCGGATGGCCGCGGGCAGGTCGAGTGACGCGGCGTTGCGCTCGAGCATGCCGTCGGTCACGAACACGACCCGGTCGCCCGGCTCCAGGTGCAGCCCCGCGGCCTCGTAGGTGGTGTCGGGGAAGATCCCGAACGGCAGGTTGGCGGGCAGGTCGACCGAGCGCACGTCGGTGCCGCGGGCGAGGTACGGCGGGATGTGTCCCGCATTGACCAGCTGCAAGCGCCCGGTCCGGAGGTCCAGGCGGCCGAGGAGCCCGGTGACGAAGTCGTCGAGCCCGCTGCGGGTGCCGTGGTCCGTCACCGCCGCACTCGCGTCGACAGCCTGCTGGGCGAGGGGCTGTCCGCGCCGGCGGGAGCCGCGCAGCGCACTCACGCACAGCGTGGCGGTCAGCGCAGCGGCGACCCCGTGCCCCATCGCGTCGGTGATGGAGAGGTGCAGGGTGTCGCGCGCCAGGCTGTAGTCGAACGTGTCCCCGGCGATGTCCGCGGCAGGCTCCAGCCATCCGGCGAGGGTGAAGGAGCCGGCCTCGCAGGTCCGCGAACCGGGCAGCAGCCGCTGCTGGATCTCGGCCGAGAGACTCAGCGGTCGGCTGCGCTGGCCCCACTCGAACAGGTCCGTGTGCCGCCGGTTGGCGATCGCCACGAAGGCGAGCAGGTGCGCCAGCGAGGCGATATCGGCGGTGTCCTGCCCGTCCGGCTCCTTCGGCAGCCGGACCTCGAGCACACCGATCACCTCCCCGCGCTCGGTCACGGGCGCCGACACCGTCCACACGTCCGGCTCGGTCCCGGTGCCGGGTGGCCGGACCAGGGTGCGCTGGCTGCGGACCACCTGCTCCAGGGGCCCGCCGTCGAACGGGACGACCCGGGCGGACTCCTCACCGTCCACGCGACGTCCCGGCCCGGCGGTCGGAGAGGGGTCCGAGGCGCCGTCCTGCAGCGGTGTGTGTGTCAACCGCACCAGCGCTCGACCCGAGGTGTCGGTGACCAGGAAGGAGACGGACGAGGCGCGCAGCCGCAGGCCCACCTCACGGGTCACCGCGGTCACCGCGTCCACCGGCGCGGCGTCCTCGGCTGCGTCGAGCAGTCGAGCGAGCGCCTCCAATCCCGGCATTGCCGGATCATAGGCCCGCCAGCGCGGCGTGGTGCGGTCATCGACGCAAGCTCCACGACGTGGGCGCCGCGTCAGAGCCGTTCGCCGACCTCCACCCGTGCGGCGATCGTGTTGCCGGGCGGGGCGAGGGGGCAGCGCCAGCGGTCGTCGTAGCGGCACGACGGGTGGTAGGCGAAGTTCAGGTCGAGCACCAGCGACGTCGCGTCGCCGCCGAGCCAGGCGCCCTTGGCGGTGTCCAGCAGGTAGCGCCCGCCGCCGTAGCTGCCCGTGCCCGCGGTGCCGTCGCGCAGCGGCACGAACAGGCCGCCGGCGTACTGCTGCAGCCACCAGACGTCCAGGCTCGCGCCGACCGGGTCGGGCAGCTCGACCCGGCCCACCCGGCGCATCGTGAGCACGCCGTCGTGGCCGGTGTCGACGTCGCGGTCCTCGGGCTCCGCCTCGAGCAGGGGTACGACGAAGCGCAGCGCCGGGTCGTAGGGCCAGTACTCGACGACCTCGTGCGTCGGGCTGTCCGGGTGCGTCGCGAACAGCTCCGCCCGTCCCTCGCGCCAGAGCCGGTGGCCCTCGGCGGGGTGGGCCGCGGCGCGGACGGCGGCGTAGAGGCCGGAGATCCGGGCCCGCCAGTCGACGAGGGTCAGCTCGCTCATCGGAGCATCCCGAGCCGGCGGCCGAGGGAGTCCGCGAGGGTGGCGGAGTAGTCGGCCGTCATGTGCCCGCCGTCGCGGTAGGGGATCGTGCGACCGATCACCGGCGGGCAGATGCGGCCGTCGCAGAACCACTGCCGGGTCGGGATCGCCTCGACGCCCGCGCGCTCGGCCGCGCGCAACTGGAGGTCGACGCTCTGGGCATGGGTCGCCTGCTCGGGGAACGAGCAGGCTCTGAGCGTGGGGCGGCCGCGGGCCAGGCAGCGGCCCGGGTCGCCGGAGACGTTGGGGATGTCGGCGAGGAGGGCGGTGCGCCCGGCGTTCTCGTCGAGCCGCTGGAGCAGGCGGACCATGCCGCGCTCGACGAGCTGGTCGGCCCGGTCGAGGTCGGTGACGAGCTCGCCGCGCTCGTAGACGCCGCGCTTGCTGCCCGGCGACGTCGAGACCACGACGAGGTCGGGCTGGAGCTCCGCCACCTGGTCGAGCGCCCAGCCCTTGAAGTCGTCGCACTCGCGGAACGGCTCGCCGTTCGCGACGCGCATCGTGGTGACCAGGGCCGGCACGCACTGCGGCTTGGCCAGGAAGTACGCGCGGTAGCCCGCCTCGGACGCGGCCTTCTCGAGCGCCGGGATCCAGTGCCGCGCGTGCGAGTCGCCGAGCAGGACCAGGGTGCGATCGCCGTCCTCGTCGCCGCGGGGGCACAGCTCGCGGAAGGACTCGTCGCGGTAGTCGCAGCCGTGGATGTCGGCGGTCGAGTCGCGCAGCCTGGTCAGCTTCGGCCGCAGGTCGTGCGGCACGTCGTCGCCCTGCCGGGTCGCGCGCGCCGAGGCCCGGACCAGCGCGACGGCCGGGTCGTCGACGCCGTACTCCTTCTTCCAGTCCCGGGGCAGGGTGATGGCCGCGCCGTCGCCGCCGTTGCTGGCGTGCTCGACGTACGCGCGGGCGCCGAAGGCCGAGGACATCACCAGCGCCGCCGTCAGCGGGTAGAACGCCAGGGCCCGGCGAGGGAAGGCGGTCAGGCGGCGGTGGGTGCGGAACGGCCGCTCGACCAGGCGGACCGTGAGGCCGGACAGCACCAGCGTCAGCACGAGGATCGCGATCTTCTCGGCCGGGCGCAGCGGACGGCCGACGTGCAGCGCCGGGATGATGAGCAGCGGCCAGTGCCACAGGTAGATCGAGTACGACCAGTCGCCGATCAGCTGCAGCGGACGCACCGCGAGCAGCCGCTGGATCCACGACGTCGGTGCGCCGAGCCCACCGGCGACCAGGACGGCGACGGTACCCAGCACCGGCAGCGCCGCGGCGTACCCGGGGAAGGCGGTCCCGTCGTCGAAGGCCAGGCAGGCGACCACGATCGCCACGGCGCCCAGGACTCCGACCGCCTCGACGGCCCAGCGCGGTGCCGTCCGGTCGCGATGGCGCCAGGCCGCGACCGCGACCGCGGCGAGCGCACCCGCGGCGAGCTCCCAGGCGCGGGTCAGGCTGGAGAAGTACGCCGCCGACGGCTCCACCCGCGTCAGGTGGACCGACCAGGCCAGGCTGACGACCGCGATCACGCCGAGGACCCCGGCCAGCACGGCGCGTGGCGCCCGGCGTCGCGTGACCAGCAGGACGAGCACGACGAGCAGCGGCCAGACGACGTAGAACTGCTCCTCGACCGACAGCGACCAGTAGTGCTGCACGGGGGAGGGCGGCAGGTCGGCGGAGAAGTAGTCGGTGTCGAGGTGGGCGAACCACGCGTTCGCGAGGAACAGGGCCGCCCACACGATGGACACGAACGTGGCCGGCGCCAGCACCGGCCCCAACCAGAGGGCGCTCGCGGCCGCGGTGGCCAGCAGCACCAGCGACGCCGCCGGGAGGATCCGGCGGGCCCGGCGGGCGTAGAACCCGGTGAGGGAGAGTCGGCCGGTGGTGTCGACCTCGCGGAGCATCAGCCCGGTGATGAGGAAGCCGGAGATCGCGAAGAACACGTCGACCCCGACGTACCCGCCGGCCAGGATGCCGAGCTGGAGGTGGCAGAGGACCACGGCTCCGACCGCGATCGCGCGCAGTCCCTGGATGTCCGGGCGGAACCCGTTCTTCGTCGGTCTCACGAGGTGGTCGACCCTAACCCGGGGGCGGGTCGCTCACCCAAATCGCTCGCGGCGGCTCAGGCCCCCGCGGCCCGCCGTCGCTGGCGTCGCGCGTCGCGCAGGCGGCGCAGCCTGCGGACCAGCCGTGGCGCGTGGTCCTCGGCGGCGGGGTGGTCGATGATCCGGTTGAGCAGCTGGTGGTAGTCGCCGGGCGTGAGGGCGAACCTCTCGCGGACCGCGGTGTCCTTGGCGCCCGCGTGTGCGACCCAGTCCTGCTCGAACGCGAGGATCGCGCGATCGAGGTCGGTCAGATCGTCTGCTTGCACGGGGGAGATCCTCACACGAGGTCCCGCGAGACGAGGAACCGGTCCACCTCGATCCGCACGGCGACCCGGTCCGGGTTCGGGCGTGGCTGGCGGTAGCGGCCGGCGTACTGCTCCTCGGCCCGGCGCACCGACTCGGCGTCCTCGTGCACGGTCGCGCGCCCCTCGAGCGTGGACCAGCGGCGGCCGTCGACCTGGCAGATCGCCACCACGTCCGAGTGCGCGAGGTGGCGCACCTTGACCGACGTCCGGCTCGTGATCACCCACGCGCACCGCTGCTCGCGGTCGACGACGGCCCCGACCGGTACGACGTGCGGCCGCCCGTCCTTGCGAAGTGTGGTGAGCGTGCAGAGGTGCCGCTCGGTCCAGAAGTCCAGCAGGGCCGTGGGGAACGTGTCCCAGCCCGGTCGCCACGAGGTCACGGGGCGATGCTGTCACGGGTCGCTGGCTACCGTCGGGAGCGTGGCTTCCCTCGCGTCGTTCGTCGACACCCTGCTCGACCGGACGGTCGTGCCCGGCTACACCCGCATCGGCCCCGCCGTACGGCGGCACCTGAGCACGTGGCCGGCCGACCCGCCGGCCGGCGCCCTCGCGGACGCCCGGGTGCTCGTCACCGGCGCGAGCAGCGGCCTCGGCGTCGCAACGGCCGAGGGCCTCGCGGCGCTCGGCGCGGAGGTGGTGCTGGTCGTGCGCGACACGGACAAGGGGGCCCGGGTGGTGCGCCAGATCCAGGGCCGCCACCCCCTGGCGCGCCTCGACGTGCAGCGCTGCGACGTGGGCGACCTCGAGGACGTCCGGCGCTTCGCCGCGACCGTCGAGGACCACATCGACGTGCTGATCCACAACGCCGGCGTGATGCCGGCCGAGCGCACCGAGTCGGCGCAGGGGCACGAGCTGAGCATGGCCGTGCACGTGCTGGGGCCGGTGCTGATGACCGACCTGCTGGCCGAGCGGCTGCGCGACGGACGCGTGGTGATGGTGACGTCGGGCGGGATGTACACCCAGAAGCTGCGCGACGACGACCCGGGGTACCTCGACGGCGACTACTCGCCGACCACGGCGTACGCCCGCAGCAAGCGCGCCCAGGTCGAGCTGCTGCCGGTGCTCCAGCAGCGCTGGGCGCCGTACGGCGTCGACGTCCACGCGACGCACCCCGGCTGGGCCGACACGCCCGGCGTGGCGGACTCGCTGCCGACGTTCCGCCGGATCACCGGCCCGCTGCTGCGCGACGCGGAGAGCGGCGCGGACACGACCGTCTGGCTCGCCGCGACGCAGCCCCCGCCCGCCGGCGGCCGGCTCTGGCACGACCGCCGGCCGCGGCCCACCCAGCTGCTGCCGTCCACGCGGACCGGTGCCGTCGAGCGGGAGCGGATGTGGGCGTGGGTGGCCGCGCAGGCCGGGCTCGCCTGACCGGGTGGCGGGTCGTTTTCGTTCAATTGCTGGCGAATGCACCGGTGGGAGCGCGCCCACCCAGGCATCTCCCAGCAATTGCGCGGACACAGCACGCCACGAGGCACGCCACGAGGCACGCCACGAGGCACGGCCCGGCGAGTGCGGCTAGATCCAGCGCGAGAACCAGATCCGGTCCAGCCACTCCGAGTGCGTGAGCAGCTGGTTGGTCCAGATCGGCCAGAACCACGCGAAGTTGATCAGCGCCAGTACGAAGAACGCGCCGGCCACGATGACGCCGAAGGTCCGCCGTGGTGACGGCGCCCGCGCGCTGCCGATGAGCTTGCCCATCGCCAGCGTCAGCGCGAGCACGACGAACGGCAGCGTGATGATCGCGTAGAACAGGAAGATCGGGCGGTCGTCGTACTGGAGCCAGGGCAGCCACGTCGAGGCCGTGCCGACCACGGCGACGCCGAACCGCCAGTCCCGTGCGCCCACCCACATCGCCACCGCGAACAGCAGCGCGAGGCAGCCGCCCCACCAGATCGTCGGGTTGCCGAGCAGCAGCACCTGCCGCAGGCAGTCGCTGCCCTCCGGCGCGTGGCAGCCCTGGGTCCCGGGCTTGATGCCGGTGTCGGCGGCGACCCCGACGGGACGGTTGAGCAGCAGCCAGCCCGACGGCTTGGACTGGTACGTGTGCGTGCTGTCGTTGAGGAAGTGCGTGTGGAAGTCGTAGACGTCCTGGTGGTAGTACCAGAGCGACCGCAGCGACTGCGTGACCTCGCCCAGTCCGGACGCGTCCGGCTCGCTGCGGGTCGGCCAGTCCTGCCCGCCGTCGTAGTGCGTGTACTGCGTCGCCGAGAGGTGCTCCTCGTACTGGTGCGCGTGCATCAGCCAGCCGGTCCAGGTCGCGACGTACACGACGGCCGCGACCAGCACGAGGTGCACGAACGCCGGTACGCCGTCGGCGACGGCCGACCTGAGCACCGGCCACCGCACCCCGAACGACCGGCGCGCCCCGGCCGACCAGAGCCAGCACAGCAGCCCGAAGGCCGCGAGCGGGTAGATCGCCTCCCACTTCGTGCCGAGCGCCAGCCCCCAGCTCAGGCCGCCGAGCAGCAGCCACGGACGGAACAGCACGCGCGGGCCCCACCCGTGCGCGACGGGCTCGTCGAGCCGGGACGCCAGCCGGCCGCGGAACCAGTCGCGGTCGGCGACGATGCAGTGCACGCCGCCGAGGATGAAGAACGCGACGAAGATGTCGAGCAGCGCGAGCCGGGACAGCACGAAGTGCAGGCCGTCGAGGCTGAGCAGCAACCCCGCGACGACACCGAGCGCCGTCGAGCCGGTGATCCGCCGCGCGAACCGGCACATCACCAGCACCATGAGGGACCCGACGACGGCCGCGGCGATCCGCCAGCCGAACGGGTCCATGCCGAACGCCTTGATCCCGAGCGCGATCAGCCACTTCCCGACCTCGGGGTGGACGATCATCTCGGGGCCGTCCTTGAAGACCCCGGTCAGCGTGGTCCCGTCGAGGATGAGCTCGTTGGCCTTGTCGGTGCTGTCCCGCTCGTAGCCGAAGTTCAGCAGCGACCACGCGTCCTTGGCGTAGTACGTCTCGTCGAACTCGAACACGTGCGGCTGCCCGAGGTGCCACAGCCGCAGGAACAACGCCAGCAGCGCCACCGCGACGCACGCGGTCCAGCCGACGATCGGGTCCTCGAGCCGGACCCGCGCCCGGGCGCGGTCCCACGCGGACGGCACCGGGCGGCCGTCGGCGGTGCGGGAGAGGCCGGCGCGCGGAGGCTCGGGCGGCGCGGCGGTCGTCACGATGGGAGACTCTACGGTCGTGACCGACGGAACCGGCGTACTTGTCCTCGCGGCGACCCCGATCGGTCGCGTCGCCGACGCGCCGCCCCGCTTGGCCGAGGAGCTCGCGACCGCCGACGTGGTGGCGGCCGAGGACACGCGCCGCCTCAAGCGGCTGACCGGCGAGCTCGGCGTGACGGTCAGCGGCCGGATCGTGTCGTACTTCGAGGGCAACGAGTCCGCACGAACGCCTGCACTGCTGGAGTCGCTGCTGAACGGCGAGCGCGTGCTGCTCGTGACCGACGCCGGCATGCCGAGCGTGTCCGACCCCGGCTACCGCCTGGTGGCCGCGGCCGTCGAGCACGACGTCACCGTGACCGCGGTGCCCGGACCGTCCGCGGTGCTGACCGCGCTGGCGGTGAGCGGGCTGCCGGTCGACCGGTTCTGCTTCGAGGGCTTCCTGCCGCGCAAGGCCGGCGAGCGCGGCCGCCGGCTCGCCGGCCTGGCGGTCGAGGAGCGCACGATGGTGTTCTTCGAGGCGCCGCACCGCACCGAGGCCGCGCTCGGCGCCATGGCCGAGGCGTTCGGGCCCGACCGGCCCGCAGCGGTCTGCCGCGAGCTCACCAAGACCCACGAGGAGGTACGCCGCGGGCCGCTCGGCGAGCTGGTCGCGTGGGCGGCCGACGGCGTGCGCGGCGAGGTGACGATCGTGGTGCAGGGCGCGACCCCGATCGCGGAGGTCGCGAGCGACCCGGACAGCCTGAAGGCGGCGGTCGCCGCGCTGGAGGCCGAGGGCAGCACGCGCAAGGACGCGATCGCGGAGGTGGCCCGGCGCGCCGGCGTACCGAAGCGGGAGGTCTACAACCTGGTGCACGGGGCAGGAGAGTGAGCATGAGCGAGCGCATCACCAGCATCCGCAACGAGGGCCTGACCTTCGACGTCCTCGACGAGGGCCCGGAGGACGGGACGCCGGTCGTGCTGCTGCACGGGTTCCCCGAGCGCAGCAGCACCTGGCGCGACGTCGCGCCGATCCTCCACGAGGCCGGGCTGCGGACCTACGCCCTCGACCAGCGCGGGTACTCGCCGGGCGCGCGCCCGCGGCCGCGCTCGGCGTACAAGATGCACCACCTGGTCGGCGACGTCGGCGCGCTGATCGAGGAGATCGGCGGCCCGGTGCACCTGGTCGGGCACGACTGGGGCGCCGCGGTCGGCTGGGCGGTCGCCGGTCGCCTCTCCGGCGCGGTCAGCACCTACACCGCGGTCTCGGTGCCGCACCCGGCGGCGTTCGCCCGCGCGATGAAGAACCCGGCGCAGCGCAGGAAGTCGCGCTACATGGCGTTCTTCAACGTCCCGCTGGTCCCCGAGCTCACCGCCCGCAGGCCCGGCGGCCGCTTCGACACCAGCATGCGCAAGGCCGGCATGACCGAGGACGAGGTCGCGCGCTTCCGCCGCGAGATCGTCGAGTACGGCGCGCTGCCGCACGCGCTGGGCTGGTACCGCGCGCTCCCGCTCACCAGGCCCGGCACCACCGACTTCAAGGTGACCGTCCCGACCACGCTCGTGTGGAGCACGCGCGACATCGCGATCGGGCGGGAGGGTGTCGACGGCACGGCCGCGTGGGTGGACGCGCCGTACGAGCTCGTGGTGCTCGAGGGCGTCAGCCACTGGATCCCGACGCACGCGCCGCAGGAGTGCGCGGCCGCGATCCTGGCGCGGGTGAACGGGTGAGCCGACCGCTGGCCCCCGAGCCGCTGCCGCACCCGGTCGTCGACAACCACTGCCACCTCGACGTGGTGCGGGCCGGCGACGAGGGCCCGTTGTCGGTCGACGAGGCGCTGGCGTCCGCGGCGAAGGTCGGCGTGCGCCGGATCGTGCAGATCGGCTGCGACCTGCCCGGCGCCCGTTGGGCGGTCGACGCGGCGCTGCGGTACGACGCGCTCGTCGCGGGGGTCGCGCTGCACCCCAACGAGGCCCCCCGGCTGGCGTCGCTGGGCTCCCTCGACGCAGCGATGGCCGAGATCGAGTCGCTGGCCGGGGCCCACGACAAGGTCCGCGCGGTGGGGGAGACCGGCCTCGACCGCTTCCGCACCGGTGAGGAGGGGCGGGCCGTGCAGGTCGAGTCGTTCCGGCGCCACATCGACCTCGCCAAGCGGCTGGACAGGACGCTGGTCATCCACGACCGCGACGCGCACGAGGACGTGCTGCGGGTGCTGGACTCCGAGGGAGTCCCGGATCGCTGGGTGATGCACTGCTTCTCGGGCGACGCGGCGTTCGCGCGTCAGTGCCTGGACCGGGGCGCGTACCTGTCGTTCGCCGGCACCGTGACGTTCAAGAACGCCGAGGCCCTGCGCGAGGCGCTGCGCGTGACCCCGCGGGACCGCGTCCTGGTCGAGACGGACGCGCCGTACCTGACGCCGGTGCCGTACCGCGGCCGCACCAACGCGTCGTACCTCGTCCCCCTCACGATGCGTGCGATGGCCGAGGTCCGCGGCGACGACCTGGGCGACCTCTGCGCGGCCGTCGACGCCAACACCGAGGTCGCGTTCGGTGGGCGCTGGTAGGTGGCGGTTGCCCCGGTGAACCGGCCCGAGTGCCGTGTCCGCGGGTCGCTCGGGTCCGCATCCGCGCGGTTGGTCGAGCCGGAAGCGACCCCGGCCACCGGAACTCCTGGGACAGAAGTGACTGCTGTGTCAGATGGGGCGATATTCCCGAGCCTTTGCCGACGAGATCCTCCTCACGCGATCCCCAGATATGACAGGTTCGGTTTGCAATCGAGCGGGAAGGCTGGTGCTCTGGAAGGACCTGAAGGCCGGGATCGGGACTGATTCCGCCAGTGCTGGTGGCCGCCACGGCCCCGCAGAAAAATCCCCCGAACGCATCGCCCCGCAACTCGCGGTCGCGCGCGTCCGGCGCGCTGGCACCCGAGGACCGGGACATACGACGTTCGGAGAATCGTGCAGGACAGCAAGCCCACTCTGCCCAAGCAGTGGCTGAGCCGGATCACCCGCAGTCGACCCCTGATGATCGCCCTCGCCGGCGTGGTGGTCCTCGCGGTCGCCGGCTCCACGTGGGGTTACAGCGCCCTGAGCAAGACCGTCACCCTCAGCCTGGACGGGAAGTCCCACGAGGTCACCGCGTACGGCGGCACCGTCGGCGACGTCCTCGAGTCCGAGGGCGTCGACGTCAGCAGCCGCGACGTGGTCGCGCCGAGCCTCGACGAGAAGGTCGAGGACGGCAGCAAGATCACCGTCCAGTTCGCCAAGCAGCTGAAGCTCGACGTGGACGGCACCGAGAAGACCTACTGGGTCACCGCCACCACCCTCTCCCGCGCGCTCGACGAGATCGGCCGCGGCTTCCGCGACGCCGACCTCTCCGTCAGCCGCGGCGGCAGCATCGACCGCGAGGGCATGACGGTCCAGGTCGTCACCCCGAAGACCCTGCACGTGAAGATCGGCGGCCACAAGATGGTCACGAAGGTCATCACCGCGCTCACCGTCGAGGACGCCCTCGACGAGCTCGGGGTGAAGGTCGGCAAGCACGACCGGACGAAGCCGGCGCCGCAGCACCCGCTCCGGGACGGCGACAAGCTCGTCTTCACCGACGTCAAGGTCGTCACCAAGCACGTCGACGGCGAGGTCATGGACTACTCGACCGTCGAGCAGGACGACTCCTCGATGTACGAGGGCCAGACCTCCGTCGTCCGCGACGGCCGCACCGGCCTGCGCGACGTGACCTACCGGATCGTCTACCGCAACGGTGAGGTCTCGGTCCGCAAGGTCCTGCGCCAGAAGGTGCTGCGCGAGCCGGTCTCGAAGATCGTCAAGGTCGGCACCAAGCAGCAGGCCACGACCAACTTCGCCGGCGGCAGCTCGGTCTGGGACCAGCTCGCCCAGTGCGAGGCCGGCGGCAACTGGGCCGCGAACACCGGCAACGGCTACTACGGCGGCCTCCAGTTCAACCTCGGCACGTGGCAGTCGTACGGCGGCTCCGGCCTCCCGAGCAACGCCAGCCGGGAGACCCAGATCGCCATCGCGACCAAGGTCCGTGACGCGTCCGGCGGCTACGGCGCCTGGCCGGCCTGCGCCGCGTCGCTCGGCCTGCCCCGCTGATCGCGAGGCCGGGCCGGGGGCACGAGGCGCCGGGTGTAGCTCGGCTCGGGTCCGTCGTCGTGCGGGTTGTCCGAGAGGGTGTCCCACGTCCGGAAGAGGTACGTCGCGAGCGCGACCCGCACCCACGCGGGTCCGCCCGCGCACGTCCTGGGCAGCCGGATCCGCACGGTGTCGGCGGCGTAGTCGACGTGGTGCCGCAGACCCGGGCAGGTGAGCCGGTCCTCGGCGCGGTCGAGCAGCCGGTCCCGGCCGCCCGGGTGCTCGGGGTCGACGGTGACGATCGCGCGCCGGAACGGCCGGTCCGAGGCGACGCGCATCGAGAAGTCCTGCCAGTGCCCGGTGCGCAGGTCGCTGAACCGGAGCGTGCCCGTGATCGCGTCGGCGCCGTGCCGCACCGTGGCGCCGATGACGTCGACACCGGGCCGGCGGTGCGGGAACGGGTCCCAGTCGTCCTCCCCGGGACCGATGACCCACAGGTCGCCGGTGCCGTCGGTGAGGGTCACCGCGTGCCGGCCGGCCGCTCGGTCCGGGACGGTGCCACGCGTGGCGGGAGCGACCGAAGCGACCGAAGCGACCGAAGCAACGGCTGCCAGCGCCGCCAGCAGGGAGACGGCCCGAGTCCTCATGTCCTCCACGCTGGCCCCGGCCGCGAGGCCCGGGTAGGGCCGCAGGTCCCGGGACCCGCAGGCCCCCTGACTACGCTGGCGCCCATGTCCGACACGTCCGCAGGACCCAGGCTGCCCAGGCTGCTCGGGCCGGTGGACGTGCGTGCGCTGGCGGCACGCCTCGACCTGCGTCCGACCAAGCAGCGCGGGCAGAACTTCGTCATCGACGCGAACACCGTGCGTCGGATCGTCCGCGAGTCCGGCGTCGGCGCCGACGACGTCGTCGTCGAGGTCGGTCCCGGCCTGGGCTCGCTCACCCTCGCGCTGCTCGAGGTCGCCGGTCGCGTCGTCGCGATCGAGGTCGACGAGAAGCTGGCCGGCCTCCTGCCCGAGACCATCGCCGAGCACGCGCCGGCCCAGGCCGAGCGTTTCGAGGTGGTGCTGGCGGACGCGATGCGCATCGACGCCGTCCCCGGCCCGCCGCCGACGGCGCTGGTCGCCAACCTGCCCTACAACGTGTCCGTCCCGGTGCTGCTGCACCTCCTCGCGCTGCTGCCCTCGCTGGAGCGCGGGCTGGTGATGGTGCAGTCCGAGGTCGCGGACCGGCTCGCCGCCGCGCCCGGCTCCAAGGTGTACGGCGTCCCGTCGGTCAAGGCCGCCTGGTTCGCCGACGTGCGCCGCGCCGGCGCGATCGGCCGCAACGTGTTCTGGCCCGCGCCGAACGTCGACTCCGGCCTGGTCGCCTGGACGCGCCGCGAGCCGCCGGCGACGACCGCCACCCGCGAACAGGTGTTCGCGGTCATCGACGCGGCGTTCGCCCAGCGCCGCAAGGCCCTGCGCGGCGTGCTGCGCTCGCTCGCGCCCAGCGAGGCCGTCGACGCCGCGCTCGCGGCCGCGGGCATCGAGCCGCTGGCGCGCGGCGAGTCCCTCACCATCGACGACTTCGTGCGGATCGCGGAAGGACTGCCCTTCTCGTGAACGAGCTGACGGTCCGTGCGCCCGCCAAGATCAACCTGCACCTCGGGGTCGGCGCCCCCCGCGCGGACGGCTTCCACCCGCTGGTGACCGTCTACCAGGCGATCGGCCTGTACGACGACCTCACCGTCCGCGACGCGCCCGAGTGGGCGCTCGCCGTGAGCGCGCCGGACTGGATGGACGCTCAGGCCGTCCCGACGTCCGGCGAGAACATCGTCGACCGCGCTGCGGACCTGCTCGCGTCCCACCACGGCATCGAGCGCACCGGCGAGCTGCACATCGCCAAGTCGATCCCGGTCGCCGGCGGCATGGCCGGCGGCTCGGCCGACGCCGCCGCCGCGCTGGTCGCCCTCGACCGGCTCTGGCAGCTGCGCACGCCCGATGACGACCTGCTGGCGCTCGCGGCGCAGCTCGGCAGCGACGTGCCGTTCGCGCTGCTCGGCGGCACCGCGCTCGGCACCGGCCGCGGCGAGCTCGTCGAGCCCGTCGACGACCGGGGCACGTGGTGGTGGGTCGTCGTGCCCGCCGAGGTCGGGCTGTCGACGCCGGAGGTGTACCGGCACTTCGACACGATGTTCTCCGACGCGCCCTCCGAGCCGGTGCCGGCCGACGCCTTGCTGCAGGCGATCGAGCAGGGCGACACCTGGGCGCTGGCCGACGCGCTGCACAACGACCTCGAGGCCGCGGCCATCGACCTGCGCCCGGAGCTGGGTGCGCTGATCGAGGCGGGGGAGGAGGCCGGCGCGCTGCGCGGCATCGTCTCCGGCTCCGGCCCGACCTGCGTCTTCCTGTGCGGCTCGGCCGACCACGCCCGCTCCCTGGCCGCCGACCTCCAGGGCGGGGGCCACCCCGTCGTGCTCGCTGCCAACGGCCCGGTCGCGGGCGCCCACCTGGTGTCGTATGCCTAACCTCCTCAACCTCGAGCGGGTCTCCAAGTCCTACGGGGTCCGCCCGCTCCTCACCGACGTCTCGCTCGGCATCGCGGCCGGCCAGCGGATCGGCATCGTCGGCCGCAACGGCGACGGCAAGACCACGCTGCTCGAGGTGATGACCGGGCTCGAGGAGCCGGACTCCGGCCGGGTGTCCCAGCAGCGCGGGCTGCTGATCGGCTACCTGCACCAGGGTGACGAGCTCGAGGACACCCACACCGTCCGCGAGGCGGTGCTCGGCGGTCGCTCGGACCACGAGTGGGCGGCCGACGCCCGGATGCGCGAGATCGTCGACGTGCTGCTCGCCGGTGTCTCGCTGGACCGCCCGGTGATCGGGCTCTCCGGTGGCGAGCGGCGGCGCTGCTCGCTCGCGGCGCTGCTGCTCGGGGACCACGAGCTGATCGTGCTCGACGAGCCCACCAACCACCTCGACGTCGAGGCCGTGGCCTGGCTCGCGCAGCACCTGGCGAGGCGGCCGTCGGCGCTCGTCGTGGTCACCCACGACCGGTGGTTCCTCGATGCGGTCTGCGAGTGGACGTGGGAGGTGCACGACGGCGTCGTGGACGCCTACGAGGGCGGGTACGCCGCGTTCGTGCTCGCCAAGGCCGAGCGGCAGCGGCAGGCCGCGGCGTCCGAGGTGCGCCGGCAGAACCTCGTGCGCAAGGAGCTTGCCTGGCTCCGTCGCGGCGCCCCCGCGCGGACCTCGAAACCGAAGTTCCGCATCGACGCGGCCAATCAGCTGATCGAGGACGTGCCGCCGCCGCGCGACCGGATGGAGCTGCAGCGGTTCGCGACCCAGCGACTCGGCAAGGACGTCATCGACGTCGAGGACGTCGACCTGTTCCGCGGCGACCGCCAGCTGCTCTCGCACGCCACCTGGCGGCTCGGTCCCGGGGACCGGGTCGGCGTCGTCGGGGTCAACGGTGCCGGCAAGACGTCGGTGCTCTCGATGCTCGCGGGCGAGCTCGCGCCGGCGGTCGGCCGCGTCAAGCTCGGCCGGACGGTCTCGCTGCAGCACCTCACCCAGCAGCTCGACGACCTGGACCCGGAGGGCCGCGTGCTCCCGACCATCGAGTCCATCCGGCGGGTCACCCGGACCGCGGACGGCGAGATCGGCGCGAGCGCGATGCTGGAGCGGTTCGGGTTCACCGGCGACCGGCTCACCGCGCGGATCGGCGACCTCTCCGGCGGTGAGCGGCGGCGTTTCCAGCTGCTGCGGATCCTGCTCACCGAGCCGAACGTGCTGCTCCTCGACGAGCCGACCAACGACCTCGACATCGACACGCTCAACGTGGTCGAGGACTACCTCGACGGCTGGCCCGGCACGCTCGTCGTGGTCTCCCACGACCGGTACTTCCTGGAGCGGGTCACCGACTCGGTGTGGGCGCTGCTCGGCGACGGGCAGATCTCCATGCTGCCCCGTGGCGTCGACGAGTACCTCGAGAGACGAGCCGCCGCGCTGCACCTCGAGGCCGCCCCGGAGCCCGCCCCGGAGCCCGCCCCGGAGGTGCCCTCCGAGCCCGACGTACGCGAGAAGGCCAAGGCCGGCAGCGCCGAGGAGCGCGCCGCCCGCAAGGCGATGGCGCGGATCGACAAGCAGCTGGAGCGGATCGCCGAGCGCGAGGCCGAGCTGAACGCGGAGATCGCCGAGCACGCCCAGGACTACGTGAAGCTCGCCGAGCTCTCGGCTCAGCTCGACGAGCTCGCCACCGAGAAGCAGGAGCTCGAGCTCGACTGGCTCGAGGTCGCCGAGGTGCTGGAGTAGGCCCTACGGCTGGTCCGCGAACGGCGCGAGCAGCGTGCGCAGCAGCCCGGCCAGCCGGGTGCGGTCGCGGTCCGGCAGGCTCGCGAGGAACGTCTGCTCGGCCTCGAGCAGCCTCTCGAAGGCCCGGTCGACGGTGGTCCGGCCCTCGGGCGTGAGCCGCACGAGCACGCCGCGGCGGTCGTGCGGGTCGGGCAGCCGCTCGACCAGCCCGCGCGCCGTGAGCCGGTCGACGCGGTTGGTCATGGTGCCGCTGGTCACCAGCGTCTCGCGCAGCAGCCGTCCGGGGGAGAGCTCGTACGGCGCACCCGCGCGGCGCAGGGCGGCCAGTACGTCGAACTCCCACGACTCCACCTGGGCGGTCGTGAACGCGGTGCGGCGGGCCAGGTCGAGGTGCCGGGAGAGGCGGCCGATGCGGCTGAACACCTCCACCGGCGCGAGGTCGAGGTCCGGGCGCTCGCGCGCCCACGCCTCGACCAGCTCGTCGACCTCGTCCCGCATGGTCGCAGCATAGCGAATGCGTCGAGAATCTTGACATCAAGACAATCATCCGCCAGAGTGTCTTGACGTCAAGATAAATCGGAGGAGGCGGCAGATGGCACACACCTGGGACCCCGAGCGGTACCTCACCTTCGCGGACGAGCGCGGTCGACCGTTCGTCGAGCTGCTGGCCCGGGTCGGCGCGGCCGCTCCGCGGACGGTCGTCGACCTCGGCTGCGGTCCCGGCAACCTCACCGCGCTGCTGGCGGACCGCTGGCCGGACGCGTCGGTCGTCGGGCTCGACTCCAGCCCGGAGATGGTCGGGGCGGCGCGGGCGACCGACGCGCGGGTCGCGTTCGACGTCGCCGACCTGCGCGAGTGGGCGCCGGAGGCGCCGGTGGACGTCCTGGTCTCGAACGCCACGCTCCAGTGGGTGCCCGGCCACCTCGACCTGCTGCCCCGGCTGGTGTCCGCGGTCGCGCCCGGCGGGTGGCTGGCGTTCCAGGTGCCCGGCAACTTCGACGAGCCCAGCCACACCATCCGCGCCGAGCTCGCCGCGGAGGAGCCGTACGCCGCGCACACCCGCGGCGTCGCCGTCCCGTCCAGCCACGACCCGGCCGTCTACCTCGACGCGCTCGCCGGCCTCGGCTGCCGGGTCGACGCATGGGAGACGACGTACCTCCACGTGCTGACCGGCCCGGACCCGGTCTTCACCTGGGTGTCCGGCACCGGTGCCCGACCGACGCTGCAGGCCCTCCCCGACGACCTGCGCCCGGCGTTCGAGGAGGAGTTCCGGCGACGCCTCGCCGCGGCGTACCCCGAGCAGCCGTACGGCGTGGTGCTGCCCTTCCGCCGGATCTTCGTCGTGGCGGAGGTGGCGGCATGAGCGGGATGCGGCTCCACCACGTGCAGGTCGCCTGTCCCCGGGGCGGCGAGGACGGCGCCCGACGCTTCTGGGTCGACGGGCTCGGCATGACCGAGGTCGCCAAGCCCGAGACGCTCGCCGGCCGCGGCGGCTGCTGGTTCCGTGCCGGCACCGCCGAGATCCACGTCGGCGTCGAGGAGCCGTTCGCGGCGGCCCGCAAGGCCCACCCCGCGCTCGTCGTCGACGACCTCGACGCGGTCGGCGCCCGGCTGGAGGAGCTCGGCTTCGAGGTCGACTGGGCCGAGCGGCACACGTTCCCCGGGTTCGAGCGGTGCCACGTCCTCGACGCCCACGGCAACCGGGTCGAGCTGCTCGCCTAGCCTCCGGTGAGGGCCTTCCGGCCGAGCACCACCGCGCCGGCGCCGAAGAACCCGAGCAGCGCCCAGCTCAGCGGGCCGCCGCCGTTCAGCGCGAGGGCCAGGCCGCCGAGCGCCGGGAGCAGCAGCGCGACGGCGACCACGAGCATCGACTGGTTCACGCGACCGTTGCTCATGGGCGAACGCTATCCGGCGACGTCGGCGGTTCGGTTACCGATCGGTAATATCTGCTCCATGAGTCAGGTGCTGACCCTCTGGACCAGGGCCCGCGGACTGCCGCTGGGCGACCGGGTGTTCTCGCTGCTGTTCGCGCAGAAGGCGCCGTACTTCGCGTCGATCCGGCCGCGGTTCACCGTCATCGAGCCGAACCGCGCCGAGCTGCTGATCCGCGACCGACGCCGGGTCCACAACCACCTCGGGACCGTGCACGCGATCGCGCTGTGCAACGGTCTCGAGGCGGCGATGGGGGCCCTCGCCGAGGCGACCATCCCGCCCGGCAAGCGCTGGATCCCGAAGGGGATGGAGGTCGCCTACACCGCGAAGGCGGCCGGCGACGTCACCTGCATCGCCGAGACCGACCCGGCGCAGTGGGAGGGCGAGGGCGACCTCCCGGTCCGCGTCCGCGGGGAGCTCGCGGACGGGACCCGGGTGGTCGAGGGCCTGATCCGGCTGTGGGTCACGCCGCGGAAGTGACCTCGCGCGGCTGCCGCAGCCAGTGCCAGGCCAGCGCGCCGACCCACAGCTCGTAGGCGAGGCTGCTGAGCGCCAGGGCCGGGAAGAACGCGCCGCTGACGGTGGTCGCCGTGCCGACGACGCTGAGCAGGGCGATCGCGATCCCGGTGCGCTGCAGCCACGGCGAGTCCCCGACCAGCCGCAGGGCGAGCACGATCGCGAGGACGAAGAAGAGCCGTGGCAGGGCGGAGAAGGCCAGCGAGTACGGCGCGACCGCGTCCCAGCCGGCGAGCAGCCGCAGGTCGGTGCCCTTGTCCGCCGCCTCGAGCGCGACGTCGTGGAGCATGGCGGCGTAGGGCCACACGAAGGCCAGCAGCGTGCCCGAGGCGAGCGCGACGGTGGCGAGCGTGCCGGTCGCGTCCGCGCGCCGGAGCCGGACGTGGACGGCGCCGAGGAAGCCGAGCAGGAGGACCCCGGCGACCATGAAGACGTAGTTGCCGATCCGGTAGGCGTCCGCGGCGTCGAGGACGTGCCGTCCCCAGACGAGCGGGTCCTCGCCGGGGCCGCCCGCCTTCGGCAGCACGAAGATGCTCATGGCGACCATCACGGTCAGCTGGCAGGCGGTGAACGCGAGGCCGAACCAGGTGCTGAGGCGGGTGACGTCGAGGCCCGTCGTACGGGTGCTCGAGCCGTTGTCGGTGGTGTCGGTGGTGGTGTCGAGAAGAGTCATGCCGGGACCGTACGAACGGGTGCGGGGCGGCCACATCGACCGTGGGGCGGGTTCGGCGATCAGCCCGTGGGCTGAGGCGGGAACGGCCCGAACGGCCCTACGCTGCCCGCGTGAGCGTCAGCGAGGGCCGCCTCGGCACCAACCGCACCGACGTCGTGCTGGCCGCCGTCCTGGTGGTCCTCGGTGTCGTCCAGGTGACCGTGTGGCCGATCGCCGGCTCCGTGCTCGGACAGCTCTACGTGGTGGCCACGACCGTGCCGCTGGCCTGGCGGCGGACCCGCCCCGTCCCGGCGGCGTTCGTCTCGACGCTGCTGTGGGTGGTGCCCACCGAGGGCTACCCGCTCTTCGGGTACGTCGCGGTCGTCCTGCAGTTCTTCGCGCTCGGCAGCTGGGGGCGCCCGGGGCGCGCCGTCGTCGCCGTCACGGCGTGGGCGATGACCGCCACGGTGGTCGGCACGCTGGTGGGCCCCGAGGCGCCGGTCGCCGCCGTCGGCGCCGCGCTCGCCGTCGCCGCGCCGGTCCTCGCCGGCCGGCTGGTCGCGCACCTGCGGGCACAGAACGCCGAGCTGGACCGGCTCGCCGCCCGGCTGCTCGAGGAGCGGGAGCGCGCCGAGGCGGCCGCGGTCGAGCTCGAGCGCGCCCGGATCGCCCAGGAGCTGCACGACGTCGTCGGCCACGAGGTCACCCTGATCGCGGTGCAGGCCGAGGCCGCTGCGGCGGCGCTCCGGCTGGCGCCGGAGCGCGCGGTCGAGCCCGTCGAGGCGATCCGGACGACCGCGCACCGCACGCTCGCGGAGATGCGCGGCGTCCTCGACCTCCTGGCCGGCGACGAGGGCGTGCACGGCGCCACCGAGGACCTCGCCGAGCTGGCCCGGCGCGCGGAGGCGGCGGGGATCGCCAACACGCTGACGGTGACGGGGACGCCCGCCGAGGACGACGAGAGGACCCGCTTGGCGGTGAACCGGGTCGTGCGCGAGTGCCTGACCAACGCCGGCCGGCACGCCCCCGGCCGTCCGGTGACGATCGACGTGGCCTGGGGACCGACGGGCGCCTGCGTGGTCGCCCGCAACGAGACCGACGCCGCCCGGGACCCCGAGCCCGGCCGCGGGCTGACCGGCATGCGCCACCGGGCCGAGCTGCTCGGGGGCGAGTTCAGCGCCGGCGTACGCGACGGCGCGTTCACCGTGCGGGTGGTGCTGCCGCGATGACGCGCGTGCTGCTCGTGGACGACCAGGACCTGGTGCGGCAGGGACTGCGGCTGATCCTCGAGCTCGCCGGGCTCGACGTGGTCGCCGAGGCGCGCGACGGCGCCGCAGCCGTCGCGGCGGCAGCAGCGCACGACCCCGAGGTCGTGCTGATGGACCTGCGGATGCCCGGGATGGACGGCATCGAGGCGACCCGGCGGATCGTCGCGACCGGCACCGCGGCGCGGGTGATCGCGCTGACGACGTTCGACCTCGACGAGCACGTCGTCGAGGCGCTGCGCGCCGGTGCCGTGGGCTTCCTGCTCAAGGACGTCACCTCTGACGCCCTGGTCGAGGCGGTACGCCGCGCGGCGGCCGGCGAGCCCGTGGTCGCCCCCGCCGTGCTCGCGCGGATGATGGCGAGCTTCGCGTCCCGGCCGCCGGTCGTCGCAGCGCCGCCCGGTCTGGCCGAGCTGAGCGAGCGCGAGCGGGAGGTGCTCGCGCTGATCGGGGTCGGTCGCTCGAACGCCGAGATCGCGGCCGAGCTGGTGATCAGCATGGCCACGGTCAAGACGCACGTACGCCACATCTTCGCCAAGCTCGACCTCCGGGACCGGGCGCAGGCGGTGGTCGCCGCCCGCGACGCCGGACTCGTGTGAGGGTCGGCGCTCAGGCGGTCAGGAAGATCGGGTTGGTCAGCGCGACCATGTCCTTGTTGCGGCGGATCTCCGCGCGCACGAACGCCGTACCACCGCGGACGTCGACGTCCAGGGTGATCGCGCCGTCGACAGCCGCGGCCGTGCCGTAGACCGCCGTACCCGGGCCGAGCAGCGTCGCGACGCACCCGTCGACGCCGGTGGCGTCGAGGTGCACGGCGACCTGCTGCCCGGCGTCGCTCGGCACGCGGTCGCCGCACTCGCCCGAGACGTCGTCGAGCGTCGCGGTGAGGTGCAGGTCGACGTCCGAGGACTCCGCGATCCACGAGTGGCCGCCGCGGTAACCGGCGACGATCGCGTCGGTCGCAAGCGCCTCCGCGCGGACGACGGTCTGCGCGAGCCCGATGGTCTGGCCCTGGTTGTGGGTGTCGGAGTTGCCGACCGCGGGCTTGAACGTGCCTGCGGTGAGCAGCTGGTGCCAGCGTCGTACCGCCTGCTCGTCGAAGCCGTCCCACGGCCCGTTCCAGACCTCGATCGCGTCCATCTCGGCGAAGTCGCTGCCGAAGTCCCACCGGATCGACGGCACCGGGATGTAGGGGTGGGCCGCGATGGAGAGGCCGCCGAGGTCGCGCACCTGCTGGGTGATGCCGGCGAGCCGGCCGTCCTCGGGGCGGTAGCGCCAGTCGATCCAGGTGCCCGCCGGGAGGCCGGTGGCCAGCCAGTGGCCGGCGCGGGTGGTGACCTCCTCGCCGCTGATCACCAGGAAGTCGTCGGGCACGAACGTCCCCCAGGTGCGGGTCGCCGAGCTGGTGTTGTGCTCGGAGGTGCCGATGAAGTCCAGGCCGCGTGCCTTCGCGTAGCCGAGCACGTCGACCTGCGTCTGGGAGCCGTCGGAGTGGACGGTGTGGACGTGGAGGTCGCCGCGGTACCACCCCTGGCCGGTGCCCGCGACCGCCGTCGGCGCGGGGGTGGGCCGGAACATCTCGCCCTTCTTCCCGAAGTGCAGGGTCACCGTGACCTCGTACTTCACCGGGGACACGATCTGGTACGGCCCCAGCGCGACCCGCCAGCGGCCGGCCCGGATCGGTCCCGCGAGGTAGCCGGGGGTGGCCGTCGTGCGGGTGAGCCGGAACTTCTTCCGGGCGCCGCCCGACCAGCCGCGGAACCCATCGGCGTCGAACAGGCCGATGTCCACGACGTTCTTGCTGTAGCCCAGGTGGGTGTCGATCGGCGGCGGGTAGGAGTACGACACGTCGATCTGCCTGACGCCGCTCGGCACCCGGAACGGCAGGTAGTGCCAGTCCTCGGTGTCGTCGGGCTGGAAGGTGCCGGTGAACTTCTTCGTGACCGTCGACCCGGCCTCGGCGGGCTCGAACGTGAGGACGGCGGCGGTCGTCGCGGCGCCTGTGCCTGCGAGCAGCAGGGCGCGGCGGTCGAGGTGCAGGCCGTTCATCGCCGTACCCCGCTCGTGCGACGGCCCAGGCGGGCGTGGTTGCTCTGGCTCGAGAGCACCGACCGGTTGCTCTGGTGGCTCAGCACCGACCAGTTGCTCTGGTAGGAGAGCAGCGAGCCGAAGGACATCCACGAGCCGATCGAGAGGGCCGACATCGCCGAGCCGATGCTGCCGAACGACGCGAAGGACCCGACGCTGCCGATGGACAGCACCGACCCCTCCGAGCAGATGGACAGGATCGAGTCGCGGGATCGCCAGGACAGCACCCCGGCAGCCTAGGCGCGGGAGGGCCGCGCAGTCCCGAGTTCATCACGACGAAGGCGCTGTTCATCGTCGCGACGGGTGCTCGTGGCGTCCGGCCCGGAGGCTCGGGGCGTGAACATCACCCTCCTTGCGAAGACCAGCATCCTGGGCCTCGTCGCCGGCAGCAGCCTCGTCGGCGCAGCCGCCATGAGCGCCGACGCCCACGATCCCCACGACGCCCACGACGCCGCGCGGGTCGAGCCCGTGCCCTCGGCGAACCCGCGCGCGGGAATCGTCGACAACGTCCTGACCTCCTCGGCGGCCCAGACCTCGGTCGCCTGGGGCAACCTCCCCCTGACCAACCCCGACACCGCCAACGGCGTCACGCACTACGGCTACAACACCCTCGACGGCGGTCCGCTGACCCAGGCGACCGACGAGGCCCGCAAGACCGAGCCGGACAAGAACGTCTACCTCGTCCTCAACGGCCACCACTATCTCTACCAGGGCCACGAGGGTGGCCCGCGCGGCTACGTGACGCGCATCGACCTCGACGAGACCGACCCGGCCAAGCGCGTCAGCCTGGTCGCCGACGTCGACACGGACGGCAACGCGTTCCCGACGATCGACGGCATCACCTGGGACCCCTTCACCCACCAGCTGCTCCTGGCCGCGGAGTCCAAGGCGCCGGCCGGCGGGGTCTTCGGAGTCTCGCTGGACGCGAACGGCGACCCGGTCGACGGCAGGGCCACCCGCCTCGACGCGCTCGGCTCCGGTGGTTACGAGGGCGTCCAGAACGACAAGGACGGCAACGTCTGGCTCGTCGAGGACATCGGCGGCGCGTCCGCGAGCGGCGGCAAGGCCCCCAACAGCTACGTCTACCGCTTCCGCCCGACGGACCGGACCGACCTCACGCAGGGCGGCACGCTCGAGGCCCTGCAGATCCTCCGCAAGGACGGGACGCCGGTCACGGCCGCGCAGCTGCAGGCCGACCCCGCGGACCAGTTCATCGCGGACCTGCACACCTACGGGACGTCGTTCAGGACGAGGTGGGTGACCGTCCACACCGGCGCACCGACCGCGTTCGACGCCACCGCCGCTGCGAAGGCAGCCGGCGCGACGCCGCTCAAGCGCCCGGAGAATGGCGTCTTCCGGCCGGGCACGGACTTCAAGGAGTTCTACTTCACCGAGACCGGCGACACGTCGACCGCGAGCACGTTGCCCGGCGCCTTCGGCGGCGTGTTCCGCCTGAGCCAGTCCGGCCCCAGTGCCGCGACCGGCACCATCACGATCGCCGCGGTCGGCGACGCCGCCCACACCGGACTCGACAACATCGCGTTCCTGACCCGCGACGACCTGCTGGTCGTCGAGGACGCCGGCGACAGCCTGCACCAGCAGCGCGACGCGCTCGACTCCGGCTACCTCTACGACCTCGGTGCGGCGAAGGGCGGCAAGGGCAGGGGCGGCAAGAAGGCCCCCAAGCCGGTGCGGTGGCTCGCCGAGGGCCGCGACGCGTCCGCGACCTTCGACGCGACGGGCGGCCCGTCGTACAACGACGGCGACAACGAGATCACCGGCATCCACGTCTCCGACGGCGACCCGACGACCGCCGGGCTGCTCGGCGCGAAGGTGCCGAACCCGGCCCGGACGACGTGGCGGACCTTCTGGACCCAGCAGCACGGCGACAACACCACCTGGGAGGTGCACTGGCACCTCAGGCGCTGAGCCCGGGCCGGGGCCGCGGCGGGTCACGCACCCGCCGCGGCCCTCGCGCTTTCGTCCGCGGGCGGGTGCCGCCGTACCCTTGACGACTGTCATGAGCGCACGCACGTACGAGGTCCGCACCTACGGGTGCCAGATGAACGTCCACGACTCCGAGCGGCTCTCCGGGCTGCTGGAGGACGCGGGCTACCTGGCTGTCGCTGACGGGGAACAGGCCGACGTCGTCGTGTTCAACACCTGCGCGGTGCGGGAGAACGCCGACAACAAGCTGTACGGCAACCTCGGCCACCTCGCGCCGATCAAGGCGGCCCGGCCCGGGATGCAGATCGCGGTCGGCGGCTGCCTGGCGCAGAAGGACCGCTCGACGATCACGCAGAGGGCGCCCTGGGTCGACGTCGTCTTCGGCACCCACAACATCGGCTCGCTGCCGGTGCTGCTGGAGCGGGCGCGCGTGCAGGAGGAGGCGCAGGTCGAGATCCTCGAGTCGCTCGACGTCTTCCCGTCCACCCTGCCGACCCGCCGCGAGTCGGCGTACGCCGCCTGGGTGTCGGTGTCGGTGGGCTGCAACAACACCTGCACGTTCTGCATCGTGCCGTCGCTGCGCGGCAAGGAGAAGGACCGCCGGCCGGGCGAGATCCTCGCCGAGATCGAGGCGCTGGTCGCCGAGGGCGTCTCGGAGATCACGCTGCTGGGGCAGAACGTCAACTCGTACGGCGTGGAGTTCGGCGACCGCCAGGCGTTCTCGAAGCTGCTGCGCTCGTGCGGCTCGATCGCGGGGCTCGAGCGGGTGCGCTTCACCTCGCCGCACCCGGCGGAGTTCACCGACGACGTCATCGAGGCGATGGCCGAGACGCCGAACGTGATGCCACAGCTGCACATGCCGCTGCAGTCCGGCTCCGACAAGGTGCTGCGCGACATGCGCCGGTCATACCGGCAGAAGAAGTTCCTCGGCATCATCGAGCGCGTTCGCGCGGCCATGCCGGACGCGGCGATCACCACCGACATCATCGTGGGCTTCCCCGGCGAGACCGAGGAGGACTTCGCCGAGACGCTGCACGTCGTGCGCGAGGCGCGGTTCTCCGGGGCGTTCACCTTCCAGTACTCCAAGCGACCCGGCACGCCGGCCGCCGTGCTCGAGGACCAGATCTCCCCGGAGGTCGTCAGGGACCGCTACGAGCGCCTGGTCGCCGTGGTGAACGAGATCGCCTGGGAGGAGAACAAGAAGCTCGTCGGCCGCCGCGTTGAGCTGATGGTCGCCGAGGGCGAGGGCCGCAAGGACGCCGAGACGCACCGGCTCTCCGGCCGCGGCCCCGACAACCGGCTCGTCCACTTCGCGCCGCCAACCGGCCCGGGGCCCGAGCCCGTCGAGATCCGCCCGGGGGACATGGTCACGGTCGAGATCACCTACGCCGCCCCGCACCACCTGGTCGCGGACCGCTTCGTCGACGCCCGACGCACCCGCTCCGGCGACGCCTGGGAGGCGCGGACGTCAGCCCCCGCCCCGGCCGGCGTCTCCCTCGGCATGCCTGCCGTCGGCGTCCCCGACCCGCTCCCGGACGCTCCCGCCTGCCGCTGAGCGCACCGCGCCGCGCGTCCCGCGGGTGCGGTCGCTAGACCTCGTCGTCGGCGCGGGGGTCCTTCGAGGAGTAGCCGGCCTTGGGGGGCAGGCCCTCGGGGTGGGGCTCGGGGTTGCCGGTCGACTGCTCCGGGGGAGCGTCGTCGGGCGAGACCTCGTGCGGGGCCACGTCGCGCAGCCCGTCGGTGGCCTCCTGGCCCGGGCCGGCGTGGCCGACGCGCTCGCTGCTGACGCCCATGCCGCCGGCGGCGCGGGACGGTCCGGTGGAGCCCGGCGTCGAGGACTGCAGCTCCTCGTCGGAGTCGTCGCGGTCGTCGCGGTCGTCGCGGTCGTCGCGGTCGTCGTGGCCGGTCATGCCGGGGACTCCTTCTCGGGCTCGTCGTCCGCGCCGTCCTCGCTGCGGGTGGCCTGGGTGGAGGTGTCCTCGCCTTCCTTGACCGACTCCTTCAGCGGGTCGGGCGTGTCCTCGATGGCGGGGTTCTCCTCGGGGGAGAGGTCGGCCACGAGGTGGTTGCCGGTGTCCGGGATCGCGTCCACGCCGCCCGGGTTGGGCTCGCCGGGCTCGATCTCGGGCTCGGGCTGGGGACCCAGATCAGACATCACTGCTCCTGGAAGCCGAACGTCGAGTACGCCGTCGTGGTACCCGATCGCAGGCCGTCCAACACCGCGCGCTCGTGCGGCACCACCGGATCCGGCAGGGCGGCCAGCCGGCACCACTGCAGGTCGGCCGCCTTCGCCGCCTCGACGATCCGCGGCGTCCCCGACCACGACCGGGCGGTGAAGAAGAAGTCGATCCGCTCGTCGATCGGCTCGCCGCCGCGGGTGCGCTGCATCGCGGTGACGAACGACAGGTCGAGGTCGGTCACCCCGATCTCCTCGAGCGCCTCGCGGCCGGCGGCGTCGTACGCCGTCTCGCCCTTCTCGACGTGCCCGGCGGCCGCGGCCGCCCAGTGGTCGTCCATGTAGCCGGTGTTCTGGCGCAGCTGGAGCAGCACCTCGGTGTCGTCGCCGGTCCCGCGCAGGAGGAAGACGTACGACGCCGGCACCACCACGAAGCGCCCGTGGTGCGGGTCCTGCGTCACTCCTCGGGCCCGTCGACCAGCTCCGCGTCGTGCGGGGTCGCGTCGGCCTCGCCGAGCTCGTCGTAGTGCGTGCCGGTCTCGTCGGAGTCCGCGCCGGGATCGGTGCCCTCGAACTCCTCCTCGTCCGGGCGGTCCTCGGGCTGGATCTCGTCGGCCTGGTCGAACTCGCTCATCGGTCACCTCCGGTGTCGTCGGACGGCTCGTCGAGCGCCGTACCCGCATTCTCCTCCTGCGCGGCGCGGTCCGCGCCGGTCGCTTCGTCGGGCAGCTCGGAGGCGTGCTCGCCCGGCGGTGTCGACACGGGGGTCGCCGGCTGGTCCTGCTCCTCGGGGATGGGTGCGGTCATGTTTGCCACACTAGCGACGTGCCGCCAGCCCCCGACCGCCCCGTCAGCGGCGTGGTCGTGGCTGTGGTCGGGGCGACCGCCTCCGGCAAGACCGGCCTGTCCCTCGACCTCGCCGAGCGTCTCGACGGCGAGATCGTCAACACCGACGCCATGCAGGTGTACCGCGGCATGGACGTCGGTACGGCGAAGCTCCCGGTCGCCGAGCGCCGCGGCATCCCGCACCACCTGCTCGACACCCTCACCGTCCGCGACCCCGCCACCGTCGCCGAGTTCCAGGAGTGGGCGCGCGCCGAGATCACCGAGATCCGGGGCCGCGGCCGGACCCCGGTGCTGGTCGGGGGGTCGGCGCTGTACACCCGGGCGATCCTGGACCGCTTCGAGTTCCCCGGCACCGACGACGCCGTCCGGCAGCGCCTCGAGGACGAGCTCGCCGCGGTGGGCGCGACGGCGATGCACGAGCGCCTGCGCGCCGTCGACCCGGAGGCCGCCGACCGGATCCTGGTCGAGAACGGCCGTCGCATCGTCCGCGCCCTCGAGGTCGTCGAGATCACCGGACGGCCGTTCAGCGCGTCGCTGCCGACGATGGAGTACGCCGACCCGCGCACCGTGCAGATCGGCGTCGACATCGACCGACCCACACTGGACGAGCGGATCGCGCGCCGCGTGGACGCGATGTTCGAGGCCGGCTTCGTCGACGAGGTGGCCCGGCTGCTCGACGAGGGGCTGGCCGAGGGGCGGACCGCCGGGCGCGCGATCGGCTACCGCGAGGTCACGGCGTACCTCGCCGGCGAGCTCAGCCTCGACGAGGCGCGCGAGCGCACGGTCACCGCGACGAGGCGGTTCTCGCGGCGCCAGGACTCCTGGTTCCGCAAGGACCCCCGCGTGGTCTGGATCCGGTACGACGACCCGGCACTGGTCGAGCGCGCGGTGTCGGTGGTCCGGTCCACACTCGTCCCATGACGAAGACCGTCTACTACACCGCCAGCTCGGTCGACGGGTTCATCGCCGACCCGGACAACTCGCTGGGCTGGCTGCTCAGCCGCGACATCGACCAGGCCGGGCCGATGAGCTACGCGTCGTTCCGGGCGACGGTCGGTGCGGCCGCGCTCGGCGCCACGACGTACCAGTGGGTCCTGGACAACGACCCGGGCGGCTGGGACTTCACCCTGCCGGCCTGGGTGTTCACGCACCGCGAGTTCGCGCCGCAGGAGGGCGTCACGTTCACCGCGGACGACGTGCGCGTGGTGCACGCCGCGATGGCGGAGGCCGCACAGGGCAAGGACGTCTGGCTGATGGGCGGGGGTGACCTGGTGGGTCAGTTCGCCGACGCCGGCCTGCTCGACGAGGTGTGGGTCCAGTACGCCCCGGTCACGCTCGGCGGCGGCGCGCCGCTGCTGCCCCGACGCCTCGAGCTGACCCTGGACGACCTCGCCCGCAACCGCGAGTTCCTCTGCGCGCGCTACACCGTTTCGCGCCAGGAGTGACGGGACACCGGACGGTATGCGCCGACTCGGGACCGTCGTGACACTCGCCCTCGCCGCCTCGCTCCTGCTGGTGCCGCCCGCGCAGGCGCACGGGCCCAGGAAGGTCCCGACCCGGCACGGGTACGGCGGAGCGGTGACCTCGGTCGACCCGTACGCCTCCCGCATCGGGATGCGGGTGCTGCGGGACGGCGGCAACGCGGTCGACGCGGCGGTGGCGACCGCGGCCGCCCTCGGGGTGACCGAGCCGTTCAGCTCCGGGATCGGGGGCGGCGGCTACTTCGTGTACTACAACGCGAGGAAGAGGACGGTGCAGACGCTCGACGGCCGCGAGACCGCGCCGGCGGGCATGAGGCACGACGCGTTCATCGACCCCGAGACGGGCAAGCCCTACGGCTTCTCGCCCGCGCGGGTCACCAGCGGCGTGGCGGTCGGCGTGCCCGGCACGCTCGCCACCTGGCAGGGCGCGATGGCCCGCTGGGGCACCCGCAGCCTGGGCCGGGTGCTCGCGCCCGCGACGAAGCTGGCGCGGAAGGGCTTCGTCGTCGACCGGACCTTCCACGGCCAGGTCGTGGAGAACAAGCGGCGCTTCAAGGCGTTCACGCCGACCCGCCGTCTCTACCTGCCGGGCGGGCACGCCCCGGCGGTCGGAAGCACCTTCCGCAACCCCGACCTGGCCCGCACCTACCGGCAGATCTCCACGCGCGGCACCCGGCCCGTCTACGAGGGCTCGATCGCGCGCGACATCGTGCGCGCCGTTCGCAAGCCGCCGACGACGAAGGGCACGAAGCTCCCGGTGCCGCCGGGCAGCATGACCCGCCGCGACCTGGAGCGCTACCGAGTGCTGCGCCAGGACCCCACCCACAGCGAGTACCGCGGTCTCGACGTGTACGGCATGGCACCGTCCTCGTCGGGCGGCTCCACGATCGGCGAGGCGCTCAACATCCTGGAGAGCTACGACCTCTCCGCGATGCCGCGCGCCGAGGCCCTGCACCTCTACCTCGAGGCCAGCGCGTTCGCGTTCGCCGACCGCGGCGAGTACGTCGGTGACCAGGCCCAGGTCGACGTACCGCTGCAGGACCTGCTCAGCCAGCGGTACGCCGACGAGCGCGCCTGCTCGATCGACCCCGCGCAGGCGAGCGAGAAGCCCGTCGACGCCGGCGACGTCTCGTCGTACGACGGCGACTGCGCCACCGGCCGCCGCGTCGACACGTCCGCGGACGACACCGAGAACGTCGAGACCACCAACCTCACCGTCGCGGACAGGTGGGGCAACGTCGTCGAGTACACGCTCACGATCGAGCAGACCGGCGGGTCGGGGATCGTCGTGCCGGGCCGCGGCTTCCTGCTCAACAACGAGCTCACCGACTTCACCGCGGTGTGGGACGAGGACGACCCGAACCGGATCGAGCCGCTCAAGCGGCCGCGGTCGTCGATGTCGCCCACGATCCTGCTGAAGCACGGCAAGCCGTTCCTCGCCGTCGGTTCGCCCGGCGGGTCCACGATCATCACCACGGTGCTGCAGATCCTGGTGAACCGGCTCGACCTCGGCATGACCCTCCCGCAGGCGATCGCGGCGGCGCGCGCTACCCAGCGCAACACCCCGCAGGACCTCGCCGAGCCGGGATTCGTCAAGCGCTACGGTCCCGCGCTCGAGGCGCTCGGCCACGACGTGCAGCGGTACGACGACGTCTTCACCGGCACCCACGAGATCGGCGCGGCGACCGGCATCGAGTTCGGCCCGGGCAGGCAGCTCACGGTCGCGGCCGAGCCGCGGCGACGTGGTGGCGGCTCGGCGGCCGTGCTGCACGGGGGACGGTGAGCCGGCGCCGGTACCGTTGAGGGGTGACGACCGCTCCCGCCTCGACCGAGATCACGACGCTCGACGAGCTCGTCGACCTGCTCGGCGAGCCCCACCCCCGAGCCCGTGACAAGGGCCGCGAGGCCCTCCTCGACGTCGACCGCGACTGGCTCGCGGCCACGCCGTTCTGCGTGCTCGCGACCTCGTCCGCCGACGGCCGGTGCGACGCCTCGCCGAAGGGCGACCCCGCCGGGCAGCTCGTGCACGTCATCGACGACACGACGATCGCGATCGCCGAGCGGCCCGGCAACAAGCGCGCCGACGGCTACAAGAACATCCTGGAGAACCCGCACGTCGGCCTGGACTTCTTCATCCCCGGCCGCGGCGACACGCTGCGCATCAACGGCCGCGCCCGGCTGGTGAGCGACGCGCCGTACTTCGACGCGATGGTCGTCAAGGGCCACCGCCCGGTCCTCGCGGTGGTCGTCGAGATCGAGGAGATCTTCTTCCACTGCGCCAAGGCGTTCCTGCGGTCGGGGCTGTGGGAGCCCGAGACGTGGGACCCCGAGGCGAAGGTGCCGCGTCGCGCGGTGATCGCCCAGGAGGTCGAGCCGAGCGGGATGACGATCGAGCAGCTCGACGACTACTACGCGCCGGAGAACTACGCGCGCGGGTTGTACGGGACGGGCCGTGGCTGAGTACCTGCCCGGAGGGTATGAGTTCCTCAAGGGCCACGGCACCGAGAACGACTTCGTGCTCCTGCCCGACCTCGACGGCAGCGTCCACGGCGACCTCGCGGCCGAGCAGCTGGCGGCGCGGGTGCGCGCGCTGTGCGACCGGCGCGCCGGCATCGGCGGCGACGGCGTGCTGCGGGTGCTCCGGCAGGGCGACGGCTGGTTCATGGACTACCGCAACTCCGACGGCTCGGTCTCGGAGATGTGCGGCAACGGCATCCGGGTCTTCGCCCGTTACCTGGTCGACGCCGGCCTGGCCGACCCGGCGCGGCCGATCCCGGTCGACACCCGCGACGGCCTCAAGGTGCTGACCGTCGACGGCGAGCTGATCACCGCCGACATGGGCACGCCGCAGGTCCTGGGCGAGTCGAAGGTCGGCGTCCCCGGGCACACCTGGGTCGCGCGGCACGTCGACGTGGGCAACCCGCACGCGGTCGCGTTCGTCGACTCGCTCGACGACGCGGGCCCCCTGCTCGACCCGCCCGAGCACGAGGTGGCGACGTACCCCGAGGGCGTGAACGTCGAGTTCGTCGTACGCCGCGGTGAGCGGCACGTCGCCATGCGGGTGCACGAGCGCGGCTCGGGGGAGACCCGCTCCTGCGGCACCGGCGCCTGCGCGGTGATGGTCGCCGCGGCCGTCGCCGACGGTGCCGGCCCCGGCACGACCTACCGCGTCGACGTCCCCGGCGGCACCCTCACCGTGACCTGGACCGACGACGACCGGGTCCTGCTCACCGGTCCGGCCGTCATCGTGGCGCGGGGGACGACCTCGCTCTGAGCGGCTGGTGCGGGACCGTTCAATTGCTGGGAGATGCACCGGTGACCCGTCGGTAACCGGTGCATGACCGCGCAATTGCGCCGAACGACCAGCGACTCTGAGCGGCTGGTGCGGGACCGTTCAATTGCTGGGAGACGCACCGGCGACCCGTCGGTAACCGGTGCATGACCGCGCAATTGCGCCGAACGACCAGCCCCGCGACCACACCGTGACAGTGCCGCTGTCGCGGTGGCTATGCTCGCCAGCCATGGACATCAACGGAGCCAGTGCCATCGTCACGGGGGGCGCGTCGGGCATCGGTGCCGCGGCCGCCCGCCAGCTCGCCGCCAAGGGCGCGGTCGTCGTGGTCGCCGACCTGCAGGCCGACAAGGGCGAGGCGCTCGCCCAGGAGATCGGCGGCGTCTTCGCCCAGGTCGACGTCACGAACACCGACCAGATCAAGGCCGCGGTCAACGCCGCCGCCGAGATCGCGCCGCTGCGCGCGTGCGTGAACTCCGCCGGCATCGGCTGGGCCCAGCGCACCATCGGCCGGGACGGCGAGTTCGACTCCGCCCACGACCTCGAGGCGTTCACGAAGGTCATCGCGATCAACCTGATCGGCACCTTCGACATGACCCGCCTCGCCGCGACCGCGATGAGCCGCAACGAGCCGGACGAGGACGGCTGCCGCGGCGCGATCGTCAACCTCGCCAGCGTCGCCGCGTTCGATGGCCAGATCGGGCAGGCGTCGTACTCCGCCTCGAAGGGCGGGGTCGTCGGCATGACGCTCCCGGTCGCCCGCGACCTGTCCGCCGCCGGCATCCGCCTCAACACCGTCGCGCCCGGCCTGATCGACACCCCGATCTACGGCGAGGGCGAGGCCGCCGAGGCGTTCAAGGCCAAGCTCGGCGAGAGCGTGCTGTTCCCCAAGCGCCTCGGCGTGCCGGACGAGCTGGCCAGCATGGTCGTCGAGTGCATCACCAACAGCTACATGAACGCCGAGGTGATCCGCGTCGACGGCGGCATCCGGATGCCTCCGAAGTGAGCTGCCCGCGTATCGAGATCGCGACCGACGGGTCTCGATACGCTCGCCGGCGCTCGCTACTCGACCAACGCGCGGCGCTCGCTACTCGACCAACGAGGACGAACGCCGGCCCATCCGGGCCAGCAGCCTGGCCTGCCGGTCGGCGTCCTCCGGGACGTCGACCGGCTGCTTGAAGACGCCGTCGTCGTACGCGTGGTCGCCGAAGCCCACGAAGGCCGCCTCCAGCGCGTCCATGTCCGCGTCGGTGAAGGTGGTCGGCCGGCCGTTCGCCGACCCGAGGTCCCACCCGTGCACGACCAGGTCGAACCCGTAGAAGTCGTCGAGGGTCGCGCCCATCGTGGTGCGGCCGAAGAACCCGTCGTACTCGCGCGACCGGAGCTCGTCGGTCACCAGGGGCCGTACGGCGGCGAGGTGCTCGGCCCACACCGCGTCCGGTGACCCGGTCGGGCGGTCGGGCAGGGGGACGTCCATCCGTGACAGGTAGTCGCGCTGGGAGTCGACGACGTGGTCGACGACGTCCGCGGCGGTCCAGCCCTCGCAGGGGCTGGCGGCGGACCAGTCGGGGGTCGCGTCGACGATGGCGGAGAAGCGGTCGGCGGCATCGAGGAAGAAGTTCATGCCCACCAGCATCCGGCGACGACCGTCGGTGGGACTTGAAAGAATCCGACACATGACGAGGCGGATCGACCCGACCGAGCGGGCGCACCTGCTCGACGCGTCGGGCTACACGCCGCCGATCCACCGGTTCGCGCCCTCGCCCGACCTCGCGTCCCTGGTGCGGCGCTACTGGATGCCGGTCTGGTCGCTGCCCGACGGCCAGGTGTCGGTGCAGCGGGTGCTGCAGTACCCCGTCTGCCTGATCGTGGTGTCCCACGACTACGCCCTGCTCGTCGGACCGAGCAGCGGCCTGTCGACCCAGGAGCTCGCCGGCACGGGCTGGGCGCTCGGCACCATGCTCCAGCCCGCTGCCGGGGTCGCGCTGGCCGGCGGACCGGTCGACCGGCTCACCGACCGCCGCATCCCACTGCCGGACGACGCCCTGACGACGCGGATCCGCGACGCGGTCGGCGGCTCCCCGGAGGACCCCGACCGCCAGCGCGCCGCCGTCGCCGCGGTCGAGGAGTCGCTGGCGCGGCTGCTGCCGGTCGACGAGGAGGGGCTGCTGGTCAACGCGATCGTGGAGTACGTCGAGGGCGACCCCGAGGTCCAGCGCGTCGGTCAGGTCTGCGCGAAGTTCGCTCTCACCGAGCGGACGCTCCAGCGGCTGACCGCCCGGCGGATCGGCCTGAGCCCGAAGTGGCTGATCCAGCGCCGTCGGCTCCACGAGGCCGCCGAACGGCTCGCCGACAAGGACCGCCCCGACCTCGCCCGCGTCGCCGCCGACCTCGGGTACGCCGACCAGGCGCACTTCAACCGCGACTTCCGTGCGGTCACCGGCCTCACGCCGGGGGAGTACGCCGCGGAGCCCAGGCCGTGACGTCGACCACCGCGTCCGCGCGCTCACGGGCCGCCTCGACCGGCCGCGCGTTCGCCTCGTCGACCCGCACGACCCACGCCCGCGCCTCGTCCGGCGTCTTGCCGAAGGCGACGTGCCGGGCGACCAGCCGTTCGAGGCGCGCGGCGTCGTCGGTGACCAGGTGCCAGACGACGTCGAGGGTCTCGCGCACCGCGCGCCAGCGCGGGTCGTCGAGCAGCAGGTAGTTGCCCTCGGTGACCACCGTCCCGGTCGGCGGCACGAAGATCGCCCCGGCCAGCGGCTGCTCGAGGTCGCGCTCGAACATCGGCGCGACCACGTCCTCCTCGCCGGCCCGGACCCGCCGCAGCAGCGCGGCGTACCCCTCCGCGTCGAAGGTCTCCGGCGCGCCCTTGCGGTCCAGCAGACCGCGCCGTACGAGCTCGACGTCGGCGTAGTGGAAGCCGTCCATCGGCACGACCGGCAGTCCCAGGAACGCTGCCACCGTGGACTTCCCGACGCCGGGCGCACCGGTGATGCCGAGCAGCCGGGTGCCGGGCGGCACGGCGGGCAGCACCGGCACGGTCACCGCTCGGGCTCGCCGAGGCCGGCGCGGCGCGCGATCAGGATCGCGTCGGCGCGGTCGCGGGCGCCGACCTTCGCGATCGTCGTGGAGACGACGTTGCGCACGGTCTTGTCGGACACGTACAACCGGCCGCTGATCGCGGCGTTGGACAAGCCCCGGGCGACCAGGTCGAGCACCTCGAGCTCACGGTCGGTCAGTTCGGGGAACGTCTCCGCGCCGCGGCGCACCGGCCGCGACGAGTCCTGCACCCGCAGCAGCACCTGGTCGGCGACACCCTCGCCGAAGACCGCGCCGCCGGCGGCCACCTCCTGGATCGCGCGGGCGACCTCGACCTTGGTCGCGCCCTTGACCAGGTAGCCGCGCGCACCCGCGCGCAGGGCGGCCACCACACTGTCCGCTCCCTCGTGCATGGAGAGCACGAGGACCTGCACCCCGGGCGTCTCCGCCACGATCCGGCGGGTGGCCTCCACACCGTTGAGCCCCGGCATCGACAGGTCCATCAGGACGATGTCGGGCCGAAGCTGCTCGCTGAGGGCGACCGCCTCGTGCCCGTCACCGGCCTCGCCGACGACCGTCACTCCCGGCAGCGACCCGAGCACCATGGCCAGGCCCTCGCGGTAGACGGGGTGGTCGTCGGCCACGACGACGCGCAGCTCCTGCCCTGCCTCCTCGCTCACGCGCGCACTCTCTCATCCGTCGGTACGGCGGGCGCCGGAAGCCACGCCCGGACCACGACGCCGCCCTCGCCGCTGCTCACGGTGCAGCCGCCTCCGAGCTCCTCGGCGCGTTCGCGCATGGAGACCAGCCCGACGCCGGCTGGCGCCTCGTGGTCGGTGTCGTGGAACCCACGACCGTCGTCGGCAACGGTGACCTCGAGCGCGCCCGGGAGTCGCTCGACCCCGATGCGCACGCGGTCGGCCCCGGAGTGGCGCGCGGCGTTCGAGAGGGCCTCGGTCGCGATCCGCAGGGTGGCGACCTCGACGGCCGCCGGCAGTGCGTCGAGCTCGCCGCGCAGCTCGACGTCGACCCGGAGCCCACCGGCCGCGAACCCGTCGGCGGCAGCGCGCAGAGCCTCCGCCAGCCCGAGCTCGTCCAGGGCGGCCGGCCGGAGGCCGTCGACGATGCGCCGCACCGTCGCCACCGCCCCGGTGAGCAGGCCCTCCGCGCGTGCCGCCAGGGATGCCGCGGGGTGCTCGCCGATCATCGAGCGCACCTCGCCCAGCTGGAGCGCGACGGCGGCCAGGACCGGACCGAGGTCGTCGTGCAGGTCGTGCCGCAGCCGACGGCGTTCTTCCTCCCGGGCCATCACCAGTCTCTCGCGGGAGGACTGGAGCGCGTCGCGCAGTTGGGCCGCGTGCGCGGCCACGGCCACCGGCTGCGCGAGGTCCTCCAGGAGCCGCAGGTCTCCGCTCGACAGCGGCCGGCCGATCCGTCGTGGGCCGACGACGAGGTGGCCGACCAGCTGGCCGCCGTGCACCAGCGGCAGCTCGATCCCGTCCCCGGTCGCTTGACCGCTGGATGCCGCGGGCCCATCGACGACGTCCACGGTCGCCCACGGCAGCTGCAGGGCGTGCCGGACCGCTTCGGCCACCCGGGTCAGCGCCTCGACCCCCGCCGGCTCCGCGGCCGCGGCCTCGAGCCGGCTCCCCAGCCGCACCAGGGCCCGGTACGGATCCGACCGATCCCCACGGGTGAGCCGGTCGACCAGCCGCTGGACCCACCGCCGTGCCGGCTCGGCGGTCAGCGCGACCACGACGGTCGCGATCAGCGGTGCGCCGGTGCGATCGCCGAGCGCGTCGCCGAGCAGGAGCACCGCGCCGGCGTAGACCGCGACGATCGCCGAGGTGAGGACGGCGTAGGCGATCGTGCGGCGGATGACGAGGTCGACGTCCCACAGCCGGTACCGCAGCCCGGCCACCGCGATGCCCGTCGGCAGGGGCAGCACGGCGAGGGCGAGCAGCAGGTCCGATCCGCCCTCCGGGCCGACCAGCTGTCCCAGCGCGAGCAGGACGATCGTGAGCCCGGCGCCGTACGCGACCCACTTCAGCTGCTGGCGCTCCTCGCCGACCGAGGCCCGCAGGCGGACGGCGAGCGAGACCAGCCCGGCCAGGGCGCACAGCATCACCAGCGGCAGCGAGACGGCCAGCAGCGTCGGTCCGAGGTCCCAGCCCGTCGGCGACGTGGTGCCCGGGGGCATCGGATCGAGCGGCGGCTCGTCCATGCGGTCGTACGGCGTCACCGCCCACGCCAGTGGCGCGAGCACGCTCACGCCCACGGCCGCCCACCAGGCGACCCGCCAGCGGCCGCGGGCCGGGGCGCCGTCCGGGAGGCGCAGTGGCAGGAGGGTCGCGGTCGCGCAGTAGCCGACCACCCACACCCAGGACCCCAGCCACAGGGCCGCGCCGCCCGCCGGGAGGGACCCGGGGTGGGTGACGAGCGCGTGCCGGGCCCAGTCGATGCCCAGGTTCGACAGGCTCAGCGAGAGGCCGGTGAGGGCGAGCAGCCAGCCCGGCACCGACCGGGGCCGGCGGACGGCGAGGACCGTGCCGGTGACCGCGAACGCGACGCCGGCGAACCCGGTGGCGGCGGGTGGGCGTCCGTCGATGACGCACAACGTCATGGAGGAACCCGCCGCCAGGACCGCGAGCGCTCCCACGGCGGCCGGGAGCGCCCCCGCGCGCCGTCGCGACGCGGGACCTGGGCGAGGGGCGGACATGCGCACATGGTGCCGACGGTCGCCGCCCGTGTCACGGGACGCACCGTCCCGAGCTCGTCGGGACACCCCGCGCCCTCGGGGGACGGATCGCCCCGGGACAGGAGGTGACGTTCCGCCTCCGGACAGCGGGACGCCGCGGTCCGCAGTGTTCGGAGCACGCCGGGTGGTCCGGCGCCCCATGACACCCACGACACAAGGAGTCACCCCATGTTCGAGTCCACTTCGGTCACCCCTCGCGGCGAGGTCGGCGACTGGGCGAGCGAGGTCGCGTCCCGTCCGGCGCCCGGGTCCGCCACCGGTGATCGGCCGGAGCGCGCCGAGCGGCGCACCCTGGCGGCGCTCGGGACGGCGATGGTCGCCGGCCCGCTCGCCATGACCGCCTGGTTCCTCGTCGAGCCGTCGGTCCTGCCCCGGGAGGACTCGAGGGTCTTCCTCGAGTCGGTCGCGACCTCGCCGGACCGCTACCTGGCCGGCACCGTCCTGCTCGGCCTCGCCGGAGCGCTGTCGGTGCCGGCCGGGGTCGGGTTCGCCCGGCTGCTCCGGCACCGCCTGCCGCGGCTCGGCGCGGTGATCGGGCTGCTGATGGCGCTCTCCGGACTCGGCCTGTGCGCCCAGATCGGCTTCCGCGCGATGGTGTGGTCGATGGTCGAGCCCGGGTCGGTCCCGGCGTCCTCGGTCGAGACCTACGCCGATTTCCAGACCGGGGGCCTCTTCGACGTCCTGGTCGCCCCGGGCCTCGTGTTCGGCGGGCTGGCGACCCTCCTGGCGGTCGGCAGCCTCCTGCGCGTCCGCGTGGTGCCGCGCTGGGTGCCCGCCGCGATGGTCGTCGGGATGGTGCTCGCCTCGGGCGAGTTCGCCGACCCGGTCACGGTCTCGGGGGCGGCCATCGGCGCGGTCGCCAACCTCTGGCTGGCCCGCGCGTTGCTCGCCCGCGGCTGATCCCCATCGCGCGACGCGGGCCCGGTGCGGAATCACGGGGCCCGCGTCGGCGTTGACATAAGCGTTCGCACACTCCCGGAGGACGACCTACGCTGAACGCACTGATGACTAACGCACCTGACTCCACCACCGACAACGCCGACTTCGACCTCGCCGACGAGCTCGAGGCGACCGAGACCTGGGACGACGGAGACGAGGACTTCGAGTCCGGGGTCTCTGATTCCTGGCCGGACGAGCCCGACCCCGAGGACCTCACCACCGGTGAGATGGACCTCGCCGAGCGCCACCAGCTGCGCCGTGTCGCGAGCCTGCGCACCGAGCTCGAGGACATCACCGAGGTCGAGTACCGCCAGCTCCGCCTGGAGCGCGTGGTGCTGGTCGGTGTGTGGACCGAGGGCACCGTCGAGGACGCCGAGAACTCCATGGCCGAGCTCGCGCTGCTGGCCGAGACCGCCGGCTCCGAGGTGCTCGACGCGATCTACCAGCGTCGCCAGTCGCCCGATCCGGCGACGTACATCGGCCGCGGCAAGGTCGAGGGCCTCGGCGAGATCGTGCGCGCCACGGGCGCCGACACCGTCATCTGCGACGGCGAGCTCGCGCCCAGCCAGCTGCGCAACCTCGAGGACCGGCTCAAGGTCAAGGTCGTCGACCGGACCGCGCTGATCCTGGACATCTTCGCCCAGCACGCGAAGTCCCGCGAGGGCCAGGCGCAGGTCGAGCTGGCGCAGCTGAGCTACATGAAGCAGCGGCTGCGCGGCTGGGGCGGCAACCTGTCCCGCCAGGCCGGTGGCCGGGTCGCCGCCGGTGCCGGGATCGGTGGCCGTGGCCCCGGTGAGACCAAGATCGAGACCGACCGCCGCCGGATCAACACCAAGATCGCCAAGCTGCGCCGCGACCTGCGCGAGATGAAGGGCACCCGCGACACCAAGCGCCAGGAGCGCCGTCGCAACCACATCCCGAGCGTCTCGATCGCCGGCTACACGAACGCCGGCAAGTCCTCGCTGCTGAACCGGCTCACCGACGCCGGAGTGCTGGTCGAGAACGCGCTGTTCGCGACCCTCGACCCGACCACCCGCCGGACCACCACCACGGACGGCCGTGTCTACACGATGAGCGACACCGTCGGCTTCGTCCGGCACCTGCCGCACCAGCTCGTCGAGGCGTTCCGGTCCACGCTGGAGGAGGTCGCCGACTCCGACCTGATCCTCCACGTCGTCGACGGCTCGCACGCCGACCCGGAGGGCCAGCTCTCCGCGGTGCGCGAGGTCTTCGCCGAGATCGGCGCGGCCGACGTGCCCGAGATCGTGGTCATCAACAAGGCCGACGCCGCCGACCCGATGGTGCTCGCCCGCCTGCAGCGCGAGGAGCCGCACTCGGTCGTCGTGTCCGCGAAGACCGGCGAGGGCATCGAGCAGGCCCTGCGCGTGATCGAGGGCGAGCTGCCTCGCCCCGACGTGGAGTTCAAGGCGCTGCTGCCCTACGACCGCGGCGACCTGATCAACCGTCTCCACCAGCACGGTGAGATCGCCTCGATGGAGCACACCGGCGACGGCACGATCGTCGTCGGCCGTGCCAACGAGGACCTCGCCGGCGAGCTGGCGGCGTACGCCCTCTGACCCGCCCCGTTGAGTCGAGACTTCCGTCGATCGAGTCGAGAC
>DASTXB010000088.1:0-87502 GCA_035765695.1 Nocardioides sp.
TACTCGTCGTCGACGACCTTGCGGACCTTCTTGAGGAGCTCGTGGGTCTCCGGGAGATTCTCGCCGTTCGTGCCCGGGCGCTCGTAGAGGTACGGCACCGCGTCCAGCCGGAAGCCGTCCATGCCCATGTCGAGCCAGAAGCGCATCGCGTCGAGCATCGCGTCGTGCACGGCCGGGTTGTCGAAGTTGAGGTCGGGCTGGTGGGCGAAGAACCGGTGCCAGAAGTACTGCTGGCGGACGGGGTCCCAGGTCCAGTTCGACGGCTCGGTGTCGACGAAGATGATGCGCGCGTCCTGGTAGAGCTCGTCGGTGTCGGACCACACGTAGAAGTCGCCATAGGGGCCCTCGGGGTCGGACCGGGAGGCCTGGAACCAGGGGTGCTGGTCGCTGGTGTGGTTCATGACGAAGTCGATGATCACGCGGATCCCGCGCTGGTGCGCCTCGCCGAGGAAGTAGCGGAAGTCGTCGATGGTCCCGACGTCGGGCAGCACGCCGGTGTAGTCGGCGACGTCGTATCCGCCGTCACGCAGGGGGCTCGGGAAGAACGGCGGGATCCACAGGCAGTCGACGCCCAGCCACTGGAGGTAGTCGAGCTTCTCGACCAGCCCGCGGAAGTCGCCGGTGCCGTCGGCGTTGGAGTCGCGGAACGACCGGACCAGGACCTCGTAGAAGACGGCGGTCTTGAACCAGTCGGGGGTGCGGTTGAGCGGCTCCAGCGTCACCGGGCCCTCCTCACGCTCAGGATGTGCGCGGGTTCGTGGAACGGGTCGAGGCGCACGTAGTTGTGCGCGCCCCAGTTCCAGTCCGCGCCGGTGATCTCGTCGTGGACGAGGAACGACTCGTGGTCGGTGAGCCCGAGGGCCTCCATGTCGAGGTGCACCGTCGTCTCGCGCGCGGCGTGCGGGTCGACGTTCACGACCACGATCACCACGTCGTCGTGGCCGCCGGTGGTCGAGCCTGTCGACGCCCCGGCGCGCTTGCTGAACACCAGGACGTTCTCGTCGTCGCTCCAGTGGACGCTGACGTTGCGCAGCAGCTGGAGCGCCGGGTGCGCACGCCGGATCTCGTTGAGCCGGGTGAGGTACGGCGCGAGCGTGCGCCCCTCGCGGTCGGCGGCGTCCCAGTCGCGCACGCGGATCTGGTACTTCTCCGAGTCGAGGTACTCCTCGCTGCCCGGCCGCACGGCGACGTGCTCGTACAGCTCGTAGCCGGCGTACACCCCCCAGCTCGGCGACCCGGTCGCGGCGATGGCGGCACGGATCTTGAACGCCGCCGGCCCGCCGTACTGCAGGAACGCGTGGAGGATGTCGGGGGTGTTGACGAAGAAGTTCGGCCGCATCAGGTGGTCGGACTCGTGGGAGACCTCGCGGAGGTACTCCTCGAGCTCCCACTTGGCGTTGCGCCAGGTGAAGTACGTGTAGCTCTGGTGGAAGCCGACCGCGCCGAGGGCGTGCATCATCGCCGGGCGGGTGAACGCCTCGGAGAGGAAGAGCACGTCGGGGTCGGTGCGCCGGACCTCCTTGAGCAGCCACTCCCAGAACGCCACGGGCTTGGTGTGCGGGTTGTCGACCCGGAAGATCCGCACGCCGTGCGACATCCAGAGCCGGACGATCCGCAGCACCTCCTGGGAGATCCCGGTCGGGTCGTTGTCGAAGTTGATCGGGTAGATGTCCTGGTACTTCTTGGGCGGGTTCTCGGCGTACGCGATGGTCCCGTCGGCGCGCGTCGTGAACCACTCCGGGTGCGTCGTGACCCACGGATGGTCGGGCGCCGCCTGGAGGGCGAGGTCGATCGCCACCTCGAGGCCGAGGTCGCGGGCGCGCCCGACGAAGGCGTCGAAGTCGTCGAAGGTCCCGAGGTCGGGGTGGATCGCGTCGTGACCGCCGTCCTTCGAGCCGATCGCCCAGGGCGAGCCGGTGTCCTCGGGCCCGGGGTCGAGGGTGTTGTTGGGGCCCTTGCGGTTCACCTCGCCGATCGGGTGGACCGGCGGCAGGTAGACCACGTCGAAGCCCATCGCGGCCACGGCGTCGAGGCGTTTGGCGGCCGTCTGGAAGTTGCCGCTGGTGACCGCGCCGGTCTCGGGGTCCCGGGTCGCGCCCTCGGAGCGGGGGAAGAACTCGTACCAGCTGCTGAAGAGCGCGCGCTGCCGGTCGGCGTACGCCGGGTAGGGGCCCTCGACCGTGAGCAGCTCCCGGATCGGGTGGGTCCGGAGGATCCCGGTCACCTCGGGCGACTCGAGCACGGCGAGCCGGGCCTCGGGCGGCCGCGAGGTGTCGCGGGCCGCGTCGATCGCGCCCTGGAGCACCCCGGCCGCGTCGGCCGAGGACGGGTCGCGCGGGTCGAGCGACCCCGCCACCCGCTCGAGCAGCAGCGCGCCCTCGGTGAACATCAGCTCGACGTCCACGCCGGCGGGCACCTTGAGCGCCGCGTGGTGCTGCCAGGTCGAGAGCGGGTCGGACCACGCGACGACCTCGAAGCTCCACGCGCCCTCGACGTCCGGGGTGACCCATGCCTCGTAGCGGTCCGGCACCTCGGCGTGCTTGGTCATCCGGACCGGGGGCCGACGCCGGCCGTCCGGCCCGATCAGCACCACCTCGGCGCCGAGCTTGTCGTGGCCCTCGCGGAACACCGTCGCGTTCACCGGGAACGGCTCACCCACGGTCGCCTTGGCGGGTTGCCGCCCCAGGTCGACCAGCGGCGTGACGTTCATGATGGGGATGCGTCCGACCATGATCTCCAACCTAGCGAGCGTGCGGAGGGGGTCGGCAAGTGCTGCCGCCGACCCGTACGGCGTACCCGACGGCGCGCCTCGGAAACGCCGTGTCCGCCGGTCGAGCGCGTCGAGACCCCCGCACCCGACGACGGCGCGCGGGCTGCGGGGGTCTCGACAGGCTCGACCGGCGTCTCTCAGAACACCTGCAGCTCGGCGGCGTGCACGATCGTGCCGCGGTCGGACCCCGACTTGCAGTCGGTCGACGCGGTCGGGTCGTTGTCCTGCTCACCGGCGTAGCCGGCGTACCCGGTGCACTGGTTCTCGAGCACCACGAACCGGATCGCCGCGGCCCGGGTCGCCGGGACGGCGAACGACCGGAGCGTCAGGTTCGGCGCGACCGGCCGCGGCCGGACCGCGGGGAACGCGTCGCCGGGGGAGACGTAGAACCGCTTCCACTTCGCCCCGTCGCTCGTGCACCGCGTGACGCACGCCTCGAGGGCGAACTTCCGCAGCGCGGTGAACCGCGAGCCCGAGTCGGGGTCGGGGTCCTGGGCGAGCGGGATCTCCGTCGGGTCGGCGGGCGCGGGGTTCAGCATCGCGCTGACCTGGACGCGCCGGACCGTGTGGGCGCCGCCGGCCAGGTCGACCGTGACGAAGGGGTTGGTCGCGTCGACGTTGTCCGCAGCGACGCCACCCCAGGCGGTCCGCTCGGTGCCGTCGATCAGGGCGCCGGTGTTCAGCGACCCGTCGGTGGCGCCGAGGACCTTCGCGCCGTTCTTGCTCGCGGCGAGGTTCTTCGGGGTCCGGAGCCGGACGGTCCTGTGCTGGCCTGCCCTCACCGTGACGTGGAACCGCTTGAAGCCGTGGGCCTTCGAGACCGCGAGCATCTCGTAGCGACCGGGCGCCAGGACCACGGAGCTGCCGAGCCTGCGGGTCTTCGCCGAGGTGTCGGCGACCGGGGTGGCCCGGGCCTCGAAGTGACCGACGTAGATCTTCCCGGCGCGGTTGCCGGCGAACCGGACCACGGCGTTCTTCGACATCGGCGAGGCGAAGCTCGGGGTGGTGTTGCCCGAGTCGGCGTTCGGGGTCGAGGCGCCCTTGCCCATGCCGCGGCGGGCGAACGCGTCCCAGAGGACCTTGCGGTCCTTGCCGCCGAAGCGCATCTGGTCGGCGGCGATCATCGCGTCGCGGGCGTCGAGCATCGAGGTCGCCCCCTGCTGGAGCAGGAACGCGTCGAACACCAGCTGGACCCAGCGGCGGTTGCCCGGGCACTGGTTGGCGGGCAGCGGCGTTGCGTCGGCCTTGGCCTGGGCGCAGCGGAGCTGGAGGGCGCGGTCGCCGTACGGGAACTTCTTGTTCCACTTCTTCACCAGCGCCTGCCGCACCTCCCAGTTGGTGCCGTTCCAGATCTCGCCGTCGGCGTGCACCTCGTCGCCGGTGGTGTCGAAGCCGATGTCGGAGTAGTTCAGCGGGTTGCGGTCGATCGCGTAGTCGCGGATCGCCACGTCCTTGTTGCCGGTGGCGTAGACGCCGACCGCCCAGGGGTTGCCGCCGTTGCGGTACCCGTGGCTGAACATGTACTCGCCGGCGGTCAGGTCGCCCCACGACTCACCCATCGCTCCGCCCTGAGCCGAGGTGATGCCCTCGTCCGGGCCACCGATCATCCGGTTGCTGATCGCGTGGGTGTACTCGTGGCCGACGATGCCCATGTCGAGGGCGCCGTCGACGCAGGGGGAGTAGAAGGCCCCGGCGATCGGCTGGAAGAGGTACTGATTGGTGATCCCGGGCACGCCGTCCTGCAGGGCGATCTGGTTGGCGTTGTCGCGACCGAGGTACGACGGGGTGCCGCCGGTCAGCGCACCGGCCTGCGCGTTCCCGATCTCCTGGTCGCCCTCCGCGCCGCCACGGCCGAAGTTGCTGGCCTGGAGGTTGTAGTTCTCCTCGGTGAACCCGAGGTAGTAGGAGTAGTCGTGCATCCGGTTGTGCGCGACGAACAGGTTCGTCACGGTCGCGTCGATGTCGTTGCCGCCCGGCACGAGCTGCGCCGGGTCGCACCCGGAGTTGTTCCAGGCGTCGGTGAACTCCGTCGTGTAGTCGCGGGTCGGCGAGATGGGCGCCTGCGCCGTACCTCCGGGCGTGAGCGGGCTCGCCCAGGCCTCGTGGGTGTTGGCGTTGTTGCCGACCGTCGTCATGGATCCGGCGCCGCTGCCCGCCAGGGTGTCCCACGGTCCGGGGGCGGCCACGTTGCGGAACGGCCCGGTGGGCGTCGTGCACCCGGAGCCCGGGAACCAGCACCCGACGACCGTGTTCTTCGGCGTCGTGTCGGGGGAGTAGTCGAGGGTCGGGTTCGCGGTGAAGTAGCGCCACTTCGGCTCGATGGTCGGGCCGGCGCCGGCACCCTCGGTGTCGCTCGTCGTCACGCTCGCGACGTAGTTGCCCGGCGGGAGGAACGGGGCCGTCGGGTCGTCGAACGGGCACACCTGCATGGTGTAGATGCCCTTCGGGATCGAGCCGGCGGAGTACGTCGCGGTCTCGGGGCTGGTGCCGAGGTCGCCGGTGACGAGCAGGTCACCGCCCGGCGCGAAGATCTTGACCACGATGTCGTCGGCGGTGTTGGCCATCGCGGCGACCGCGACGATCTGCTTCGTGTTGCCGTCGGTGAGCTCGAACTCGTGCTTCGGGCCGCACTCGGTGGCGGTGACCTCGCCCTGGTACGGGTAGACGTTGCTGCTGGCCTCCACCTGGTTCTGCCGGTGCAGGACCGTGCCGGTGATGCCGTCGACCATCAGCGTGTACGCGAAGGCCGAGCCCTTGTCGACGTCGAGGACGTTGGTCTCGAAGACCGGGCGGACCGTGCCGTCGGCCATCGCCAGCGCCCGCTCGCGGACCAGCTGCTGCTGGGCGAAGCCCGGGACGGTCAGGCGGGTCCAGCCGCCGGACACCTTGCTGGTGACGTCCCCGAGGTCGACCGCGCGGCCGACGTCGGCGGCGGCCTTCGCGAAGGCCTGGACCGGGCTGAGGGTCGCCGCAGGCGGCGCGCCATCGGCCTTGGTGATCGACGACGAGGCGTAGGCGATCTCACCGTGGGCGACGCCGACGGTGACCATGCTGTCCAGGGCCGGCGTCAGGTCGCCGAACCGCTGGCGGAACAGCACCGCCCGGGCGTCGCTCTGCGCGAGCTTCTGCGCGTTGACCAGCTCCAGGTCGTCGACCTGGTCGGCGGTCAGGCCGAAGACCGCGGCGTTGCTGCGCAGCCAGCTCCGTGCGGCGGCGACCGGGTCGGCGGAGGTCGCGCGGGCGAGCACGCCGTCGGCGGGCAGGATCGAGGACGGCGTACCGAACTGGTTCCAGCGCAGGTCGACGGCGCCGAGGTGGCCGGCCGCCGTGCGCTGCGCCGCCGTGGGGAGCGCCGTGCCCCGGGCGTCCAGGTCGGCGAGTCCGGCGACCGGGTCGCCGAGGCCGCCGGGCGGGGTGGTGACGGACGCGGGAGCGGCGGTGGCGCTCGTGGCGAGGGCGGGCAGCTGCGTGAGTCCTGGCACCAGGGTGGCGGTCAGCAGGGCCAGCGCGGCGACGCGGTAGCGGGTCATGCCCGAGGAAACGGCGGACGGCGGGGTTCGTTATGTGGACGATCGGTGTGCGCGTTCCTTTGATCGTTCCAACCCTCTCGCGGTAGCGTCGGTCGGGTGCGTGCGATTCGTCGATTCACCGTCCGTCCCGTCCTGCCTCCGGCGCTCGCTGCGCTGGGCGACCTGGCGGGCAACCTGCGCTGGTCCTGGCACCCGGAGACGCAGGACGTCTTCGCGTACGTCGACCCCGAGCGCTGGGAGTCCACCGGGCACGACCCGGTGAAGCTCCTGGGCGCAGTCGGCCGGGCGCGGCTCGAGGAGCTGGCCTCCGACCCCGAGTTCCTCCGCCTGCTGAACACGGCCCGGGAGTCGCTCGAGGCGTACCTCACCGGCGAGCGCTGGTACCAGCGCCGCCAGGGCGGGGGCGAGGACCTGCCGCGCGCGATCGCGTACTTCTCCCCGGAGTTCGGCATCACCGCGGTGCTGCCGCAGTACTCCGGTGGCCTCGGCATCCTCGCCGGCGACCACCTCAAGGCGGCCAGCGACCTCGGCGTCCCGATCCTCGGCGTGGGCCTGCTCTACCGCCACGGCTACTTCAAGCAGTCGCTGTCCCGCGAGGGCTGGCAGCAGGAGACCTACCCGGTGCTCGACCCGGACGGCCTCCCGATCTCGCTGCTGCGCGAGGAGAACGGCGCGCGCGCCACGATCTCGATCGCGCTGCCCGACGGGCCCGACCTGCTGGCCCGGGTCTGGGTCGTGAGCGTCGGCCGCGTCCCGCTGCTGATGCTCGACACCGACGTCGAGGGCAACCCCGACCACTACCGCGACGTGACCGACCGGCTCTACGGCGGCAACAGCGAGCACCGGCTGCGCCAGGAGCTGCTGCTGGGCATCGGCGGCGTACGGGCGATCCGCGCGTACTGCCGGATCACCGGCCACCCGGCTCCCGAGGTGTTCCACACCAATGAGGGCCACGCCGGCTTCCTCGGCCTCGAGCGGATCCGCGAGCTCACGGTCGCCGAGGGCGGCCCGAAGCTCGACCTCGACACCGCGCTCGAGGTCGGCCGCGCGTCCACCGTCTTCACGACCCACACCCCGGTGCCCGCGGGCATCGACCGGTTCCCCCGGACGCTGGTCGAGCAGTACTTCAGCGAGGCCGGCCCGGTCCCCGGCGTCCCCGTCGAGCGGATCCTGGCGCTCGGCACGGAGGACTACGAGGGCGGTGACACGTCGGTCTTCAACATGGCGGTCATGGGGTTCCGGCTCGCGCAGCGCGCGAACGGCGTCTCGCAGCTGCACGGCCACGTCAGCCGTGGCATGTTCCAGGGCCTGTGGCCGGCGTTCGACGAGGCCGAGGTGCCGATCGGGTCGATCACGAACGGCGTGCACGCGCCGACCTGGGTGGCGCGGGAGATGTTCGACCTCGCCGCCGGACAGGGCGTCGAGCGCGAGTCCGACGACGTCGACGCCTTCTGGGCGGCCGTGGACAAGGTCCCGGGGGACCAGGTCTGGGCGACCAAGCGGGTGCTGCGCGAGAAGCTCGTCCGCGACGCGCGGCGGCGGCTGCGCAGCTCGTGGCGCAAGCGCGGCGCGGCCACGGCCGAGCTCGCGTGGATCGACAACGCGCTCGACCCGGACGTGCTGACGATCGGGTTCGCGCGCCGTGCGGCGTCGTACAAGCGCCTGACGCTGATGATGCGCGACCCCGAGCGGCTCAAGAGCCTGCTGCTGCACCCCGAGCGGCCGATCCAGCTGGTGATCGCCGGCAAGGCGCACCCGGCCGACGACGGCGGCAAGAAGCTGATCCAGGACATCGTCCGGCTCTCCGACGACCCGGAGATCCGGCACCGCATCGTGTTCCTGCCCAACTACGACATCGCGATGGCGCAGCCGCTCTACCCGGGTTGCGACGTCTGGCTCAACAACCCGCTGCGCCCGTACGAGGCGTGCGGCACCTCGGGCATGAAGGCCGCGCTCAACGGCGGTCTCAACCTGTCGGTGCTCGACGGCTGGTGGGACGAGTGGTACGACGGCGACAACGGCTGGGCGATCCCGACGGCCGACGGCGTCGAGGACGTCGACCACCGTGACGACCTCGAGGCGGCCGCCCTCTACGACCTGATCGAGAACGACGTCGCGCCGCGCTTCTACGACACGGACGCGGAGGGCGTGCCCACCCGCTGGCTGGAGATGACGCGGCACACGCTGAAGTCGCTCGGCCCGAAGGTGCTCGCCACCCGCATGGTGCGCGACTACGTGCGTCAGCTGTACGCGCCCGCCGCGACCACGGCGCACCGCCTGAACTCCGACTTCGCCGGCGCGGCCGCGCTCGCGGCCTGGAAGAAGAAGGTGCGCGCCGGCTGGCCGCACGTCCGTGTCGAGCACGTCGAGAGCAGCGGTGTCGGCGACGCTCCCGAGGTCGGCGACACGATGAGCGTCCGTGCGTTCGTCGCGCTCGGCTCGCTCTCGCCCGAGGACGTCGACGTCCAGCTCGTCCACGGCCGCAGCAACGGCGACGACGAGCTCCTGGAGACCGGCATCGAGTCGCTGCACGTGGCCGAGTCGTACGAGGGCGGCCGGCACCGGTTCGACGCCGAACACGTCCTGGACCACTCCGGGTCGTTCGGCTACACGGTGCGCGTCATCCCGCGCAACGACCTCCTGGCCTCCCCGGCCGAGCTCGGCATCGTCGCCCTGCCCTGAGCCGAGTCGGCGCAGTGTCACCCACCACGGGGTGACACTGCGCCGCCTGGCCCGAGATCCGGGGCGACACTGCGCCGACTCGGCCTAGACCTGGCGGAAGACGACGACGGTGCGCCGGCCGACGTGGAGTTGGTCGCCGGCCTTGATCGGCGTGCCCACCGGGAGCTTGGCGTCGGTCGACAGCACGACCTCGCCGGTGTGGACCCACTCGTTCTCCGGGATGGTGATCCGCTGGGGGAGCCAGTCGGAGTTGAACCAGAGCATGAACGACTTGTCGACCTGCTGCTCGCCGCGCGGTCCGGGGGCGCGGAGCGGGTCGCCGGAGACGAACATGCCGATCGCGCGCAGGTTCGGGTCGTGCCAGTCGTCGCCGGCCATCTCTCGGCCGGACGGGTGCAGCCAGGCCAGGTCCTTGGCCCCGCCGAGCATCGTCGGCCGGCCCTCGAACCAGTGCCGCTGCCGCAGGGCCGGGTGCTCGCGTCGCAGCCGCAGCGCGGTCTTCGTGATCTCGTAGACGTCCAGCCACGCGTCGTCGGGTCGCCAGTCGATCCACGACACCTCGTTGTCCTGGGCGTAGGCGTTGTTGTTGCCGCGCTGGGTCCGGCCGCGCTCGTCGCCGGCGGTGATCATCGGCACGCCGTTCGACAGGCACAGGGTGGCCATCATGTTCGCGGCCTGGCGGCGGCGTACGGCGAGCAGCGCCGGGTCGTCGGTCTCGCCCTCGGCGCCGTGGTTCCACGACCGGTTGTTGTCGGTCCCGTCGCGGTTGTCCTCGCCGTTGCCCTCGTTGTGCTTGTGCTCGTACGACACCAGGTCGCGCAGGGTGAAGCCGTCGTGCGCGGTCACGAAGTTGATCGAGGCGTACGGCGAGCGGCCGTCGTCGAGGTACAGGTCGGACGAGCCCGCGAGCCGGGTGGCGACGGTGCGGATCCCGGACGAGTGGTTGCGCCAGAAGTCCCGGATCTCGTCGCGGTACTGGTCGTTCCACTCCACCCACGGCGGCGGGAACTCGCCGACCCGGTACCCGTCCATCGACGCGTCCCAGGGCTCGGCGATCAGCTTCACGTGCCGCAGGATCGGGTCCTGCCCGATCGCCATCAGCAGGTGGTTGTTCATGTCGACGCGGTGGTGCACGCGGGTCAGCGCCGACATCAGGTCGAACCGGAAGCCGTCGACGTGCATCTCGGTCACCCAGTACCGCAGCGAGTCGAGGATCAGCCGCAGCGCGAACGGGTTCGACGCGTCGACGGTGTTGCCGCAGCCGGTCACGTCCCAGTACGTGTCCTGGAACGGCTCACCGGGCGAGGACCCGCCGACCCGGCAGTAGAAGCCGCGGTCGTCGAGCCCCCGGAAGGACAGCGTCGGGCCGAGCGGGCCGGCCTCGGCCGTGTGGTTGTAGACGACGTCGAGGATCACCTCGAGCCCCGCCTCGTGGAACGCCTTGACCATCTGCTTGAACTCGGTGACCTGCTGGCCCCGGTCGCCGGCGGAGGAGTACGCGTTGTGGGGCGCGAAGTAGCCGATCGAGTTGTAGCCCCAGTAGTTCGTCAGCCCGCGCTCGACCAGCGCCGGCTCGGACACGAACTGGTGCACCGGCAGCAGCTCGACCGCGGTGATCCCGAGGTCCTTGAGGTAGTCGATCACGGCGGGGGTCGCGAGCCCGGCGTACGTCCCCCGCAGCTCCGCGGGCACCCGGTCGTGCAGGGCGGTCATGCCCTTGACGTGCAGCTCGTAGATGACGCTGTCGCGCCAGCGGTAGCGCAGCGGCTTGTCGTCGCCCCAGTCGAACCGGTCGTCGACGACCACGCCCAGCGGGACGTACGGCGCCGAGTCCGCGTCGCTCATCCGCGCCGGCTCGCCCGGGACGAAGCCGAAGATCGCGGGGTCGACGGTGAGGTCACCGGCGACCGCCCGCGCGAACGGGTCGAGCAGCATCTTGTTCTCGTTGAAGCGCAGCCCCTGCTCGGGATCCCACGGTCCGGCGACGCGGTAGCCGTACCGGGTGCCGGGGCGCACGTCCGGGATCGCGCCGTGCCAGATGCCGAGGGCCTGCTCGGTCAGCCGGTGCTGCACCTCGTGCCCGTCCTCGTCGAACAGCGAGACGAACGCCGCGGTCGCGCGTGGCGCGTGCACGGCGAAGTTGGTCGCCTCCTCGGACCACGTCGCGCCCAGGGGCCAGTTACGCCCGGGCCACACCGGGGCACGCTCACCGCGGGTACGCCAGAGTCCGGGGGTCACCCGCCCCATTGTTCCCGATACGGTCGGGCACCGAGAACGGACCAGCGAGAGAGGAGCAGGACATGGGCGAGTTCGTGCGACTGGAGGTGGCCGACGGCGTCGGCACCATCCGGCTGGACCGGCCGAAGATGAATGCACTCAACGTCCAGGTCCAGGAGGAGATCCGGGCCGCCGCGACGGAGGCGACCGAGCGCGACGACGTCAAGGCCGTCGTCCTGTACGGCGGCGAGCGGGTCTTCGCCGCAGGCGCGGACATCAAGGAGATGGCCGACATGTCGTACACCGACATGGTCAAGCGCTCCGGGGCCCTGCAGTCGTCGTTCGGCACCGTCGCCCGGATCCCCAAGCCGGTCGTCGCCGCGGTCACCGGCTACGCGCTCGGCGGCGGCTGCGAGCTCGCGCTGTGCGCCGACGTGCGGTTCGCGGCCGAGGCCGCCGTGCTCGGCCAGCCCGAGATCCTGCTCGGCATCATCCCGGGCGCCGGCGGCACCCAGCGGCTCACCCGCCTGGTCGGGCCGAGCAGGGCCAAGGACCTGATCTTCAGCGGCCGGTTCGTGAAGGCGGACGAGGCGCTCGCGATCGGACTGGTCGACCGGGTGGTCCCGGCCGACCAGGTGTACGCCGAGGCCGTGGCCTGGGCCCAGCAGTTCGCCGGCGCGGCGTCGTACGCCGTCCGGGCCGCCAAGGAGAGCATCGACCGGGGCCTCGAGGTCGATCTCGAGACCGGCCTGGAGATCGAGCGCCAGCAGTTCGCCGCGCTGTTCGCGACCGAGGACCGCACGATCGGCATGCAGTCGTTCGTCGAGAACGGTCCCGGCAAGGCGAAGTTCGAGGGCCGATGAGCCGCGGCAGCGCCGTCCGCACGCGGGTCGCCCAGCTGGTCTGGGTGGCCGCCGTCGTGTGCGCGCTCTTCCTCGCCGTCGGGGCCCTGCTGATCGCGCTCGACGCCAACCAGGACAACGCCCTGGTGAAGTTCGTCCTCGACGTCGCGGACGTCCTGGACCTCGACGTGTTCTCCCGCGGGAACGGCATCTTCGAGTTCCACGGCGGCGACGCCGCCACCAAGAACGCGCTGGCCAACTGGGGTCTCGCGGCGATCGCGTACCTCGTGGTCGGCCGGGTGCTGGAGCGGGTCGTCAAGCCGTGACCGTGACAGCGCCGCTGTGACGAACCCGACCCTCGCACGAGTTTCGACGCCGGTGACCCGGCGGTAGCCTCACGACCAACCCGAGTGCACAGGAGGGGCCGACCCCGGCCACACACCATGAACATTGTCGTCTGTGTGAAGTACGTCCCCGACGCCACTGCCGACCGGCAGTTCGAGTCGGACAACACCGTGGACCGCGTGGGCGTCGACGGGCTCCTGTCGGAGCTCGACGAGTACGCCGTCGAGCAGGCCCTCCAGCTGAAGGAGAAGGCCGGCGACGACACCGAGGTCACGGCGTTGTGCATCGGCCCGGAGAAGGCCGTCGACGCCGTCCGCAAGGCGCTGCAGATGGGCGCCGACAAGGGTGTCCACGTGTCCGACGAAGCGATCGCGGGCTCTGACTACGCCGCCACCTCGCTGGTGCTGGCCAAGGCGGTCGAGAAGATCGGTTCGCCGGATGTCGTCATGTGCGGCATGGCCTCGACCGACGCCTCCGGTGGCGTCGTCCCGGCGATGCTCGCCGAGCGGCTCGGCCTCCCGCAGGTCACGCTCGCCTCGGTCGTGGAGACCCAGGGCGACCAGGTCCGCATCAAGCGCGACGGCGACACCGCCACCGAGGTCATCGGCGGCACGCTGCCGCTGGTCCTGTCGGTCACCGACCAGTCGGGCGAGGCGCGCTACCCGTCGTTCAAGGGCATCATGGCCGCCAAGAAGAAGCCGCTGGAGACGTGGTCGCTGAGCGACATCGGCGTCGACGCGAGCGAGGTCGGCCTGGATGCGGCCTGGACCGCGGTCGAGGACACCACCGCCCGCCCGCCGCGCACCGCCGGCGAGATCGTCAAGGACGAGGACGGCTCGGGCGCCCCGGCGCTGGCCGAGTTCCTCGCCACCAAGAAGTTCATCTGAGCCCCGGAAAGGGAGCCTGACTGATGTCTGAAGTTCTCGTTCTGATCGATCACGTCGAGGGCGCGGTCCGCAAGCCGACGTACGAGCTCCTCACGATCGCTAAGCGCCTCGGTGAGCCGTCCGCGGTCTACATCGGCCCTGCCGACCAGGCCGCCGACGTCACCGAGAAGGTGAAGAAGTACGGCGCCGAGAAGGTCTACGTCGTCGACGACAGCCAGATCAAGGGCTACCTGGTGGCCCCGAAGGCCGAGGCGCTGAAGCAGCTCGCCGAGAAGGCCTCGCCCGCGGCGATCCTCATCCCCTCCACCAGCGAGGGCAAGGAGGTCGGCGCCCGGCTGTCGATCAAGCTCGAGTCCGGGCTGATCACCGACGCCGTCGACGTGCAGGCCGATGACAGCAAGGGCCCGGTCGCCACGCAGAGCGTGTTCGCCGGCAACTACACGCTGACCGGCAGGGTCACCCACGGCACCCCGATCATCACGGTCAAGCCGAACGCCGCCACCCCGGAGGAGTCCGCGGGCGCCGGCACGGTCGAGGAGTTCTCCCCGGAGGTCTCCGACGCCGCGAAGACCGCGCAGATCGTGGCCTCGCAGCCGCGCAAGGCGACCGGTCGCCCGGAGCTCACCGAGGCCGCGATCGTGGTCTCCGGCGGCCGTGGCACCGGCGGCAACTTCGAGCCGATCGAGAACCTCGCCGACGCCCTGGGCGCGGCGGTCGGCGCCTCGCGTGCGGCGGTCGACTCGGGCTGGATGCCGCACTCCTTCCAGGTCGGCCAGACCGGCAAGACGGTCTCGCCGCAGCTGTACGTCGCCAACGGCATCTCCGGTGCGATCCAGCACCGCGCCGGCATGCAGACCTCGAAGACCATCGTGGCCGTCAACAAGGACGAGGAGGCCCCGATCTTCGAGCTCGTCGACTTCGGTGTGGTGGGGGATCTGCACACGGTCCTCCCGGCGGTCACCGAGGAGATCAACAAGCGCAAGGGCTGACGCCCCTCGTTCCCACGCCGACCCCGCCCGGACCCGCTCCGGGCGGGGTCGCGTCACGTTGAGTCGAGACTTCCGTCGGTCGAGTCGAGACTTCCGTCGGTCGAGTCGAGACTTCCGTCGGTCGAGTCGAGAGTTCCGACCGGCCTGTCGGCCCGAAGTCCCGACTCATGTGGCGAAAAGTCTCGACTCGACGCGCGAAAGTCTCGACTCAACGGGGGCGGGAGTGGGTAACGGGGGAGCGTGACCGACGTCCCGCAGCCAGCCCTGGCGACGCTCAGCCACGACCGGTCCTGGGAGGACGGCTGGGTGTACGAGCGCAAGCTCGACGGGCAGCGGTGCCTGGCGGTGCGGACCGCGCGCGGCACCCGGCTGTACTCCCGCAGCGGGCGCGACGTGACGGTCGCGTTCCCCGAGATCGCGGAGGCGCTGGAGCAGTCGTCGTCGACGGACTTCGTCGTCGACGGTGAGGTCGTGGCGTTCGAGGGGTCGCGGACGAGCTTCGCGCGGCTGCAGCCGCGCATCCACGTCAGCAGCGCGGCCACGGCGCGACGGAGCGGGGTGGCCGTCCACTTCTACGTCTTCGACGTGCTGCGCGTGGACGGCGAGGACGTGCGCCGCGAGCCGCTGCTCGACCGCAAGCGGCGGCTCCGGGCGCTGCTGACCTGGGACGACCCGATCCGGTACACGCCCCACCGGGTGCACGGCGGCGAGGAGTGGTTCGGCGAGATCTGCGCGAAGGGCTGGGAGGGACTGATCGCCAAGCGCGCGGACGCGCCGTACGCCACCGGCCGGACGAAGGACTGGTTGAAGTTCAAGTGCGAGGCCGGCCAGGAGCTGGTGATCGTGGGCTGGACCGACCCGGAGGGGTCGCGGATCGCGCTCGGGGCGCTGCTGCTGGCGTACCACCGCGGCGACGACCTCGTGTACGCCGGCAAGGTCGGCACCGGGTTCAGTCAGGCGGTGCTGCGCGACCTCCACCGGAGGCTGAGCGGGATCGAGCGCGACACGTCGCCGTGCACCGCGGGGCAGCTGCCGCGCGCGGGCGTGCACTGGGCCGAGCCGGAGCTGGTCGCCGAGGTCGCCTTCACCGAGTGGACGACCGCCGGGCAGCTGCGGCACCCGCGCTACCTGGGGCTGCGCACGGACAAGAAGGCGGAGGACGTGGTGCGCGAATGAAGATCGCAGGGGTCGAGATCAGCAAGCCCGACAAGGTGCTGTTCCCCGACGACGGCATCACGAAGGCCGACCTCGCGGAGTACTACGCCGCGGTCGCCGACCGGATGCTGCCGTACCTGGACGACCGGCCGGTGAACATGCAGCGCTTCCCGGACGGCATCGGGAAGTCGTCGTTCTACGAGAAGAAGGTGCCCTCGCACTTCCCGGACTGGGTGCGCACCGTCGAGGTCGGCACCGCGGACGGCGCCCAGCACCAGGTGGTCGTCGACGACGCCCGCAGCCTGGTCTACCTCGCGCAGCAGGCCTGCATCACTCCGCACACCTGGCTCAGCCGCGCCGAGCACCTCGACCGGCCGGACCAGCTGGTGTTCGACCTCGATCCGTCGGCCCCGGACGCGCAGAGCGACCTCGCGAAGGTCCGTCGGGCGACGCGGCTGGTCGGCGAGGCGCTGGACGACCTCGGACTCACGACGTACCTCAAGACCACCGGCTCCCGCGGCTACCACGTGGTGGTGCCCCTGCGCCCGGAGGAGGGGTTCGACGAGGTGCGCGACTTCGCCCGCGCGGTGGCCGAACGGCTGGTCGAGCGCGAGCCCGACCTGCTGACGCTCGAGGCGCGCAAGGCCAACCGCGGCGACCGGGTCCTCGTGGACATCATGCGCAACGGCTACGGGCAGACCGCGGTGCCGCCGTACGTCGTGCGGGCGCGGCCGGGAGCGCCGGTGTCGGCGCCGATCGCCTGGGACGAGCTCTCCCGGGTCGCGCCGGCGCAGGTCACCGTCGCCAACCTGAGCCGCCGGACGGCCGCGAAGGACGACCCCTGGTCCGGGATGCGCCGGCACGCCTCCGGCCTCGGACGGGCGCGTCGGCGGCTCTGAGGTCCCTACGCTGGGACGGTGGCCCGCACGCTCTGGCTCGCGCTGCTGCTCGGGGGCGCCGTCGGCGTGCTCGCCGGCGTCTACCTGGAGGCCGTGCACCTCACCCAGGAGCTGATCTGGGACGGCACCGACCCGCGGCTGCCCGGCGACGGTGCCTGGCAGGTGGTCCTCGTGTGCGCGGCCGGCGGGCTCGTGGTCGGCGCGCTGCGGCTGCGCCACGACCGCGACACCCCGAACGACCTCGAGGACGCCCTGCTCGACCTCGACGAGGCGCTCGGCGAGTCCCCGGACGGGGACAGGAAGCCGCCCGCCAAGGTGCGCTGGCTGATCCGGTCGGCGGTGCTGGGCGTGGTCTCCCTGGCGTTCGGCGCCTCGCTCGGCCCCGAGGCCCCGCTGATCGCGCTGGCGACCGGCTTCGGCGACCGGATCGCACGGATCCTGCGGGTGACCCGCAGCGAGGCGGCGTTCATCTCCGCGTCCGGCGCGATCTCGGGGCTGTTCGGCGGCCCGCTCGCGGCCGTCGCGCTCCCGCTCGAGCGGGGCCGCGCGTCCGGTACGACGGTCCGGCTGGTCGGCGCCGGCCTGGTGGCCGGTCTCGCCGGCTTCGTCACGATGCTGCTGGTGCTGCCGCACCAGGCCGGTCACCGCTACGACCTGCCGGCCGTCGATCCCGGCTCGGGACGCGCCCTGCTCGAGGCGGTCGGCTGGTCCGCGCTGGCCGCCGTACCGGCCGCGGTCGTCGGTCTCCTGCTGCTGCTCGGCACGGAGCCGGTACGCCGGCTGGCCGAGCGGCTGGTGCCCCCGACCGTGCTGCGCGCCTCCGCCGGCGGCCTGGTGCTCGGCGTGTGCGGCGCCGTCGAGGGGCTGACGCTGTTCTCCGGCGAGCACGAGGGCCAGGACCTCATCGATTCGGCCGGGGAGAAGGCCGCGTCGGCGTTCCTGCTCGTCGCGCTGGTCAAGGTCGTGGCCACCCTCGCGTGCCTCGGCACCGGCTGGTTCGGCGGCCAGATCTTCCCGTCTGTCTTCATCGGTATGGCGATCGGCATGGCGGTGTCGACCGCGTGGGACTCCGCCCCGCTGGGCGCGGTCGTGGCAGCGGGCGCCGCGGCGGCCGCGACGGCCGTCCTCCGGCGCCCGCTGGCGACGGTGCTGATCCTGCTGGTGTTCTTCCCCTTCGGGGCGGCCCTGTCACTGGCCGTCGGGGCGGGGGTGGGTGCGCTCGCGTCCGGGCTCAGCCCTGACCGCCGTACCCCTCCTCGCGGATGATGCCGACCTGCGAGACCTTCACGGTGCGGTGCTGGGGTCCGCCGCCGAGCTCGATCCGGCGCAGCGACTGGTTGTTGTCCGTGGACGACTCGACCAGGTTGTGCTCGGGGTTGGCCGTCACCGCGATGTAGTAGGTGCCGTTCGGCAGGTCCTTGATCGGGAACGACTGGCCCGCCCGGTACTGCGTGTAGGTGTCGCCCCACCCGGACACCAGCACCTCGCGGATCGAGAGCGACGAGTAGTCGCCGCACGAGGTGGCGAGGTCGGTGTTCTCCGGCTTCCAGTCGGCGGCGGGCACGGTGAGGTCGACCGAGTCGGTGTTCGCGAGGCAGAACGCCTCCTTCTTCGACTTCGCGACCTCCGACTCGTCCGCGTCGAGCAGCGTGTAGCGGGCGAAGTCCTCGAAGTGCCAGTGCGAGTGCGACGGACGCTGGTCCCACTCCATCGCGCCCACCGGCTGGTAGCCGGTCTGGTTGCCGTCGGCGTCGAAGAAGTACTGGTAGGCGTCCATCTCGTCCTCGCCGTCGCGCCGGAAGCCGTCGACGACCAGCGGGCTGTCGCCGGCGTTCCAGACCGTCGCGGAGAAGCGCAGGTAGGTGCCCTTGCGGTTCAGCGAGATGCCCCAGGCGGGCAACGACTGCAGGTCGGGCTCGGGGCCGGCCTCGTCGGCGCGACCGGCGGGGCCCGTCGGCCGGTGCGCTGCCGGGGTCGCGCCCCGGCCGGCCGGCCGCGGGTCCTCGAGGTCGCGCTCGTCGGCCACGGTCAGGGCGACCGTCCGCGTGGCCTGGTCACCGGTCAGGCCGAACAGCGTGGCGTACCTCGGCCGGATGGTCGCGGTGACGGTGTACTCGCCCGGACCGATCCGCAGCGGCCGGCCCTGGCTGAGGACCGGGGCCGCCCAGCCGGCCTGGATGCCCTGCACCGAGCCGGTGCTGTAGGCGTTGTACCAGCAGCCCACGGGGTACGGCGACCGCGCCGCCGCGTCCGGCCGCACGCGCTCGGAGTAGCCGTTGAGGCAGCCCTTCTTGGTCAGCGTCAGCGTGTCCTCGCCGCGCTTCTCCGGGTCGATCGTGATGGAGAGGAACCGGTCGAGGCCGGAGAAGTCGGACATCGCCCCGGCCGGCAGGGGCACGTCGCCGTCGGCCGTGCGCCACACGGTCTGGATCTGGTCGTCGTACGACGGCCGGTGCGACCAGAGCTCGAACGGCGCGTCGTTCGCGATCAGCCGGAGCCCGAGGTCCGTCCAGGTGCGGTGGCGGAACGCGTAGGCCGTGACGTGGGAGGGCGCCCACAGGGTGACCGGACCGGCCCCGTCGGCCCGGGCCGTGGCCGTCGGGTCCTGCGCGGTCGCGGCCGGTCCGACGGAGGCGAGCAGGGGCGCTGCGAGCACGAGGCCGGCGGCAGCGAGGAGGATGCGGCGCAAGGGAGGGCCTTTCCGGAGGTGAGCCTGACCACGGTACGACGCAGCGCGGGCCGGATCGGTTGCCACGGCCTACCCTCGACGGCATGACCAGTCCAGTTGTCGTCCTCGCCGAGCGCGCCCGCGAGGCCAGCCACGGCCTGGCCCTGGCGACCCGGGCGCAGAAGGACGCGGCGCTGCACGCCATGGCGGACGCGCTGCTCGCCCACGACGACGTGATCCTGGCCGCCAACGCCGAGGACGTCGCCCGCGCCGAGGAGGGCGGGACGCCGCCGAACATGGTCGACCGCCTCCGGCTCACTCCCGATCGGCTCGCGGGCATGGCCCAGGGCCTGCGCGACGTCGCGGGACTGGCCGACCCGGTCGGCGAGGTGGTCCGTGGGAGCACCCTCGCGAACGGCCTCGAGCTGCGTCAGGTCCGGGTGCCGTTCGGCGTGGTCGGGATGATCTACGAGGCGCGGCCCAACGTTACCGCCGACGCTGCGGGCATCTGCCTGAAGTCCGGCAACGCCGTGCTCCTGCGGGGCAGCTCGAGCGCGAGCGCCAGCAACACCGCCATCGTCGACGTGCTGCGCTCGGCGGTCACCACGGCCGGGCTCGCCGCCGACGTGGTGCAGCTCGTCCCGGCCGACAGCCGGGAGACCGTCAAGGAGCTGATGCGCGCCCGCGGGCTCGTCGACGTGCTGATCCCGCGCGGGGGAGCGAGCCTGATCCGGTCGGTGGTCGAGGAGTCGACGGTGCCGGTGATCGAGACCGGCGTCGGCAACTGCCACGTGTACGTCGACCGCGCCGCCGACCTCGACAAGGCGCTGGCGATCGTGCTGAACGCCAAGACCCACCGCACCAGCGTCTGCAACGCCGCCGAGTCGCTGCTCGTGCACGCCGACGTCGCCGACGCGTTCCTGCCCCGGGTCGTCGCCGCGCTCCAGGACGCGGGCGTGACGATCCACGGCGACGCCGCGTTCCAGGGTTACGACGGCGTCGTGGCGGCCACCGACGCGGACTACGGCGAGGAGTACCTCTCGCTCGACATCTCCGCGGCCGTCGTACCCGACCTGGAGGCGGCGGTCCGGCACATCCGCCGGTACTCCAGCCAGCACACCGAGGCGATCGTGACCGAGGACCTCGCCGCCGCCCGGCACTTCACCGCGGCGGTGGACTCGGCGGCGGTGCTGGTGAACGCGTCGACGCGCTTCACCGACGGCGGGGAGTTCGGCTTCGGTGCCGAGATCGGGATCAGCACCCAGAAGCTGCACGCCCGCGGGCCGATGGGACTGCCGGAGATGACGTCGACCAAGTACGTCGTGACCGGCGACGGTCACGTGCGACCCTGACGACCGGTCCCGGTAGGGTGGCCCCATGCTGAACCCGTACGTCGCCGCCCTCGCCGCCGAGGAAGCCGTCAACGAGAACGTGCCGAACCACTGGCTGGTCGGCGGCGTGACCCTCGCGATCCTGCTCGCGCTGATCCTCGCCCTGCTGGTCTTCGGCGCGGGACGCGAGCACAGCTGAGCGAGCACGTGCCCGGCGCTCGGCGGATCGGGGTCATGGGTGGCACCTTCGACCCCGTCCACCACGGCCACCTCGTGGCGGCGTCGGAGGTGCAGGCGTGGTTCGATCTCGACGAGGTCGTCTTCGTCCCGACCGGTGACCCCTGGCAGAAGTCCGACCGGGTCGTCACGCCGGCCGAGCACCGCTACCTGATGACGGTCATCGCCACGGCGTCCAACCCGCGGTTCACCGTCTCCCGCGTGGACATCGACCGCGCGGGCCCGACGTACACGATCGACACGCTCCGCGACCTGCGCGCCCAGCTGCCCGACGCGGAGCTCTACTTCATCACGGGCGCGGACGCGCTGACCGAGATCTTCACCTGGCGCGACGCCGAGGAGCTGTTCGCGCTGGCCCGGTTCGTGGGGTGCACCCGTCCCGGGTACACCATGGACGAGGCCACGCTCGCCACGATCCCTGCGGACCGGGTGACGGTGGTCGAGATCCCCGCCCTGGCGATCTCGTCCACCGACTGCCGGGCACGCACCCGTCGCGGCGAGCCGGTCTGGTACCTCGTGCCGGACGGGGTCGTCCAGTACATCGCCAAGCACCACCTCTACCCGAAGGACCATCAGTGACCGCCACCGACCACGCTCTGGAGCTCGTGCGCACCGCCGCGCTCGCGGCGTCGGACAAGCTCGCCCAGCAGATCGTCGCCTTCGACGTCAGCGACCAGCTCGCGATCACCGACGCCTTCCTGCTCGCCTCGGCCACCAACGACCGCCAGGTCAAGGCGATCGTCGACGAGGTCGAGGACAAGCTGCGCGAGATCGGCGCCAAGCCGATCCGACGCGAGGGGGAGCGCGACGGGCGCTGGGTGCTCATCGACTACGGCGAGATCGTCGTGCACGTCCAGCACGAGGAGGAGCGGCAGTTCTACGCCCTCGAGCGGCTCTGGCGCGACTGCCCCACGATCGAGCTGCCCGCCGACGTCGTCTCGCATGACCGCTGAGCCGTCCTCGCGGCGGCTCGTCCTGGTCCGGCACGGCCGGACCCCGTTCAACCACGAGCGCCGGATCCAGGGCCAGCTCGAGGTCGAGCTCGACGACACCGGCCACCGCCAGGCAGCGGCCGTGGCGCCGGTCATCGCCGCGCTGCGACCGGCCGCGCTGTGGTCCTCCGACAGTGCCCGGGCCCGCCAGACCGCGGCGTACCTCGCCAAGGAGACCGGCCTCGAACCGACGTACGACGCCCGGTTGCGCGAGTACTTCCTGGCGGGACGCCAGGGCCTGAGCCACGCGGAGTACGCCGAGCTCGCGCCGGAGGAGTTCGCGGCGTTCCGCGCCGGCGACTTCGACGTGGTGCCGGGTGGTGAGAACGCTGTCGACGTCGCCGCGCGGATGGTCGCCGCGCTCACCGACCTGCTCGGCTCCGTCGGGGCGGGCGGGACCGCCGTGGCGGTCTCCCACGGCGCCGCCATCCGTGACGCCGTCCCGGTCCTTCTCGGCTGGCCCGTCACCGGCCGCGCCGCCCTGCACGGCCTCGACAACTGCGCCTGGGTCGAGCTCGAGGCTCCCGCCCCCGGCGCCCCGATGCGGCTGGTCGCGTACAACCGCGTGGTGGGCTGAGGCGGGGTGTCGGTCTCCCCGGTGAACCGGGGGAACCGGGACTCCGTGGCCGGAACTTCGACCGAGAACCTCGGGGATCCCCCCGGAGGTCCCGGCGGGGGACCCCCCGAATTCGCATCGCGCGGAGCGGTTGGCTAGTATTCCGCGAGTTGTCATCCCGCACGGGACGAGGACGATGGGGCTGTGGCGCAGCTGGTAGCGCATCTGCATGGCATGCAGAGGGTCAGGGGTTCGAGTCCCCTCAGCTCCACCAGACAGTGAGGCCCGGCGCGGGAGCGCCGGGCTTCGTCGTTTCTTCGCCTCGGGTGCCGGCGCAGCTGGTAGCGGCTCTGCCGATCCTGGGCGATGGCATGCAGCGGGTCAGGGGTTGGATTCCCCTCAGCTCCACCAGTACGACGGTGTGCGGACGATGCCGCTTCGAGGCCGTCTGGGCTTCTTCTCCGGTTTGCGGAGTCAGGTCCGTGGCGGCTGCCAGCCTCAGCAGCCGGTCGGCGAGACGCGACCCAGCGTGTGATGGAGCCCGCCCTATGCACCTTCGTTCTGGTGCGCCCGCCGATCGACGACGTGAGCGCTCTCGTCGGACTCGATCGAGCGGAGCAGGAGGTTCAGCGGATCTCGTTCCTGTGACGCGACGGCCGGTCATCGCGGTACGTCCACACATCGGCGTCACGAGCGGGATCCGGACGGTTGTCCGGCTAGCACCCGAATGCTCGCCGGGGCGGCCATCACGTCCCATCAATCGTCGGGATAGGCGAAGACGGCGCCGCGAGCGCCCGTCTCACGAATGCATCGAAGCACCGCCTCGGCGTTGAGGCCATCCAGACCCCTGAGGTTCTCCGCTGGGAAGAACCCCGGTCCCACCGTGCCACCGACGGGCATCGAGCCGCGCCCATCGGCGTGGGCGGACGCCCGCGTCGCGGCAGATCTGATGTTGCCCTGCTCCCCAATCTGGGGGACGAAACCGGGGGCATTCGGGCGAATGGTGGGTGCGAGTGCGTCCCGGATCTACCGGGTCAGTAGGACCCTCACCGAGGGGAACGGAAAGGCAGTCCCATGAACACACGCATTCGCGTGCTCGCCCTGATGCTGGTCCTGATCGGGGCGCTGCTGAGCGTCCCGTCCGCCGTCGCCTCCGGAGGCCATCACACCGACAGGGCGGGCCGCATCCACTTCATCGGCCTGAGCAACAACCCGAAGTCGAACTCCGGCGACCCGGTGATCGGAGTCGGCGTGATCCACGCCAGAGGTGTCGACAAGGTGATCAACAACCACAAGGACCGGTTCGTCTTCCCGAAGGGCGTGGTGGTCGTCAAGCACCACCGCACAGGCCAGGGTGGGCACTTCGACAAGAAGACGTGCTACGGCGTGTTCACCGAACACGGCACGTGGAAGGCAGTCGGAGGCACCGGAGCGTACGCGAACGTTTCGGGTGGCGGCACGTACAAGGTGAAGGGCACCGTCGTCGGCTGTAAGCGCCGGCCCGATCTGTTCCAGTTGAGGATCGATGCGACCGGGAGGCTGAGCTACTAGGCGGCCTACGTCAACCGTTCCTCACGGCCCGCGGGCCCACGTTCGAGGCCCATGACGCTGACTCGGCGCGCCCCGCTAGCATCACCCACCGACGAGAACACGTTCTATCGAGGTGGCGCGGATGCCCGAGCTCGGCCCGGACGGCTTCAACCTGTCGACGGTCTTCGACACCGTGGCTCGCGCGGTCCCGGACCAGGAGGTCCTGGTCTGGCGCGACCGCCGGCTGACCTACCGCGAGATGAACCGCCGGATCGACGGCGTCGCGCACCACCTGGTCCAGCGCGGGCTGGGCTGCCACACGCCCCGCGCACGGCTGCGCGGGCACGAGTCCGGCCAGGACCACGTCGGCCTCTACCTCCGCAACGGCAACGAGTACCTCGAGGCCATGGTCGCCGGCTACCGCGCCCGGGTGGCGCCGTTCAACGTCAACTACCGGTACGTCGAGGAGGAGCTGCTCTACCTGCTCGTCGACGCCCGGACCCGGGCGCTGGTCTACCACGCGGAGTTCGCGCCGAGCGTCGCCGCCGTCCGTGACCGCCTGCCCGACCTCGAGGTGCTGGTCCAGGTCGCGGACGGGTCCGGCCACGACCTGCTCCCGGGCGCCGTCGACTACGAGGACGTCGTCGGCACGCCGGAGCCCGTGGGCGGGATGCCGGCGCCGAGCGGCGACGACCTGTTCGTGCTCTACACCGGTGGCACCACGGGCATGCCCAAGGGCGTCCTGTGGCGCAACGACGACATCTACGTCACCTCGATGGGCGGCACACCGTTCGGCACCGACCAGCCCTACACGTCGTACGACGCGATCGCGGCGGCCGCCGCTGCCGCCGGTGGCGGCATGCGGCTGCTGATGATCCCGCCGCTGATGCACGGCGCCGCCCAGTGGTCGACGTTCCACACGATCACCGGGGGCGGCACGATCGTCGTCCCCGACGACGTGCACTCGCTCGACGCTGCCGGCGCGCTGCGCACGGCGGTCCGGGAGCGCGTCGTGAGCATTCCGGTCGTCGGCGACGCGGTGGCGCTGCCGCTCGTCGAGGAGGTCGAGCGGGGGAGCCACGACCTCTCCGGCCTGGCGGCGTTCAACAACGGGGGTGCGCCGCTGACACCCGGCGTCCGTGACCGCATCCTCGAGGCGCTGCCGCACATCCTCGTGATGGATGCCGCGGGGGCGTCGGAGACCGGGCTCCAGATGAGCTCGCTGTCGCTGAGGGGGATGCCGGCCGGTACGGCGACGTTCGCGCCGGTCGCGGCCACGGCCGTGGTCGACGACCTGCTCTCGCGGGTGCTGGCGCCGGGGGAGGGTGAGGGCTGGCTCGCGCAGCGTGGCCGGGTCCCGCTCGGGTACCTCGGCGACGAGGCGAAGACCGCGCGCACCTTCCCGGTGATCGACGGCGTCCGCTTCTCGATCCCGGGCGACCGGGCGCTGCTCACCGAGGACGGACAGGTCGTGCTGCTCGGCCGCGACGGCGTGACGATCAACTCCGGCGGCGAGAAGATCTTCGTCGAGGAGGTCGAGCGCGCGCTCGCCGCCCATCCCGAGGTCCGCGACGTCATCGTCGTCGGGCGCCCGTCGGAGCGCTGGGGGAGCGAGCCGGTCGCGGTCGTCCAGCTGGAGCCGGGCAGCGCCGCCAGCGACGCCGACCTGCTCGCCGAGGCGGCGCGGCACGTGGCCCGCTACAAGGTCCCGAAGGCGGTCGTCCGGGTGCCGGTCGTCGAGCGGTCCCCGTCCGGCAAGGCCGACTACCGCTGGGCCAGGGCGCAGGTCTAGCGCCCGGGCCCAGCGGCTCGCGGCCCCCTACTCGGTGACGGCGATGGTCCAGAGGCTGTCGGTGGCCGCCCCCGCGCTGTTGAAGCAGAGCACGCCGACGCTGCTGGACCCCCAGGAGCTGACCTTGCACCAGGTGGCGCCGCCGCCGTAGCCCGAGACGACCACGTTGCCACCGTTGAGGTTCAGGCCGTCGAAGGTGATCGTGTAGTTGCCGGCGCTGTTGTGCACGACCGAGACGGCTCCGCCGGAGCGGTTGTAGGTGTAGCCGTTGTTCGTCAGGTTCGCGTTCGCGCTCGCCGAGTTGTTCCAGGCGTAGGCGCGCACGATCCCCAGCTTGCCGGCACCGAAGACGTCCGGGCTGGTGATGGCGCCGGCGCCGAGACCGTCGGCGCTCGTGGCGTGGTCGGCGTCGGCCGCGGACGGCACCTGGCCGAGGCTGCTCTCCTTGACGTCGGTCCCGGTCACCCCGTCGTCCTTCAGGTCCGGACTCTTCACCGAGTTGTTGATGATCTGCTTGGACCCGACGGAGTTGGCCGGGACCATGGCGGCGGCGACCGCGGCGCCGCCGCCACCGATCGCGAGGACGAGGGCCGTGGTGCTGGCGACGTTGGCATAGGTCAGTCGTGACGTGAACTTCCTGGGCATGTGGTGTACCACCGTTCTTCCGAGAGGGGGAGACTCCAGCAAAGACCGGCCAGCGGACGGGCACCATGGCGCGGGTGACCCATCGGAGACGGTGTGTCGGGACTATGGACCGGTCTCAGGTGTGACCGCCGGCGCGTACGGGGTACCGACTGGCCATGCCTGCCTTCGACACCGCGGTCTTCGACATCGACGGCACCCTGCTCGACTCCAACTACCACCACGCGATCGCGTGGTCGCGCGCGTTCCAGCACGTCCTCGACCGGCACGTCCCGGTCCACGCCATCCACCGGGCGATCGGGATGGGCGGCGACCGGCTGGTCGCGGCCGCGGCCGGGGACGAGGTCGAGGAGCGGTACGGCGACGCGATCCGCGATCGCTGGGAGCACGAGTACGACCGCATCATCGACGAGACCGAGCTCCTCGACGGCGCCTACGACCTGCTCGTCGCCGTCGGTGAGGCCGGCCTCAAGGTGGTGCTCGCCAGCTCCAGCATCCCCAAGCACGCCGAGCGTCCGCTGACGCTGCTCCGCGCCGACGAGCACTCCGACGCATGGACGACCAGCGAGGACGCCGACGAGTCGAAGCCCGCTCCGGAGCTGCTCGACAAGGCGCTGGACAAGGTCGGCGGTGGCCGGGCGGTGATGATCGGCGACTCGGTGTGGGACGTCGAGGCCGCGCGTCGGCGCGACATCCCGACCATCGCCCTGCTCTCCGGCGGCTACGGCCGCCAGGAGCTGCTGCAGGCCGGGGCCGTCGTCGTGTACGACGACCCGCGCGACCTGCTCGAGCACCTGGACGAGGCGCTGTCGGGCCCGTGACGCGATGAGTTCGGGCTGGGACGCTGGTCTACACGGACAGTGACCCACCGAAGGGAGCGCACCATGTCGACCGTCCTGAACCCCTACCTCAACTTCCGCGGCCAGGCCCGGGAGGCGATGACCTTCTACCAGTCCGTGCTCGGCGGGCAGCTCGACGTCATGACGTTCGCCGACATGGGCGGCATGGGCGTCCCGGAGGAGGAGGCCGGCGCGGTCATGCACTCCGCGCTGTCGGTCTCGGACTCCGTGCAGCTGATGGGCGCGGACGTGCCGAGCCACATGGACACCGGCGGTGACATCGCGAACGGGTCGATCTCGCTCAGCGGCGACGACGACGCCACCCTGCGCGGCTGGTTCGAGAAGCTCGCCGAGGGCGGCACGGTGACCGTCCCGCTGGAGAAGGCCCCGTGGGGCGACTCGTTCGGCATGCTCACCGACCGGTACGGCGTCGACTGGATGGTCAACGTCAGCGGGGGCTGAGCCGGCCGACCTCCTCGAGCTCGGACCAGTCGACGGTTGCCGTGCGCCGCTGGTACTCGGCCACCAGGCCGGGCCAGTTCGTGGTGATGCGGCGGCCGTCGCGGTACCAGCTCTCGCAGCCGGCCCAGATGCTGTGCCCGAGCCGGTCCTGCATCTCGTCGTCGTACAACTCCCACACCTCGCGCCGCACGGCCACCCGGTGCGCGCGGCCGTCCTGGATGCGCCGCGCCACCTGGGCGATCCAGCCCGCCTGCGCCTCGAGCATGCCGATGATCGAGCTGCCGCCCAGGTTGGTGTTCGGGCCGTAGACGACGAAGAGGTTGGGGAAGCCCGGCACCGTCAGGCCGAGGTGCGCCCGGGCGCCGTCGGCCCACAGCTCCTCCAGCAGTACGCCGTCCACGCCGCGCACGTCGATCCCGCCGAGGAACTCGGTCGCCGCGAAGCCGGTGCCCCAGATCAGCACGTCCGCCTCGTGCAGCACGCCGTCGGCGGTGCGCACGCCACCCGGCTCGACCGCGGCGATCCGGTCGGTGACCACGTCGACGTGGTCGCGGTCGAGCGCGGGGTACCAGTCGTTGGAGAACAGCACCCGCTTGCAGCCGAGCTCGTAGTCCGGGACCAGCTTGCGCCGCAGCTCGGGGTCGCGGACCTGGCGCCGCAGCTGCAGCCGCCACGCTGCGCGGATCGTGGCCATCAACGGCCGGGTGATCGGCGAGGTGCCCTCGAGCGCGCCGTTGAAGCGCTCGGTGATCCAGTAGGTCAGCCGCCGCTCGCCCGCGGGGACCGCCGGGTACTTCTCGAAGACCCGGTGGTGGCCGGGCGTGTACGCGCGGTCCGGCTTGGGGACGACGTACGGCGCGGAGCGCTGGAAGACCGTCATCCCCGCGACCCGGTCGACGATGCCCGGCACGAACTGGATCGCGCTGGCGCCGGTGCCGACCACCGCGACCCGCTTGCCGGCCAGGTCGACGTCGTGCCGCCATCGCGCGGAGTGGAACGCCGGCCCCGCGAACGAGTCGGCCCCGGGGATCGCCGGGACCACGGGGTTGGAGAGCTGACCGGTCGCGGAGACGACCAGGTCCGCCTCGAGCACGCCGTGGTTGGTGCTGATCCGCCACACCGCGCCGTCGTACTCCAGGGCCGTCACCTCGGTGCCGGTGCGGACCAGGTCGATCAGGCCGTCGTGGGCCGCGGTGCGCCGGATGTAGGCGAGGATCTCGGCCTGTCCCGAGTAGCGCCGGCCCCAGGCAGGGTTGGTCGCCCACGACCAGGAGTAGAGCGGGGAGGGCACGTCGCAGGCGGCGCCGGGATACGTGTTGTCCCGCCACACCCCGCCGACGTCGTCGGCGCGCTCGAGCACCGTGACGTCGTGCACGCCGGCCGTGCGCAGCGCGTGCGCGACGCCGAGGCCGCCGAACCCGGCACCGATGACCACCACCCGCGGATCCATGGCGTGAACATACCGGGAGTACGTCGCCCGGTGCTGCCGATCGCGTCACGTGGGACGACCGGGCGGGCGTCAGGCGACTGTCAGGCGATCGTCAGGCCGCCGTCGACCGCGAGCGTCTGGCCGGTGACGTACGCCGAGGCGTCGGACGCGAGGAACACGACCGTGGCCGCGAGCTCGGCGGGATCGCCCGTGCGGCCGGCGGGGATGCGGGCGCGCTGGGACTCCAGGTAGCCGGGCGCGAACTGGTCGGTCATCTCGGACTCGAAGAAGCCCGGGGCGACGGCGTTGACCCGGATGCCCTTGCGGCCGGTCCACTGCGCCGCGAGGTCACGGGTGAGACCGAGCAGCCCGGCCTTCGAGGCGACGTACGCCGCCTGGGGGAGACCGGCGGTGGTGAGGCCCAGGACCGAGCTGATGTTGACGATGCTCGAGCCCGGCTGCATCACCCGGCCGCACGCCTGCGCCATCCAGTAGCAACCGTTGAGGTTCACGTCGATCACGTGGCGGAACTCCTCGGGCGTCTCGCGGGTGGCCGGCACCGCCGTGCCGACGCCGGCGTTGTTGACCAGCACGTCGACGCGGCCGAGCTCCTCCACCGCGCGCGTCACGAGGTTCGTGCAGGAGTCCGGGTCGGCGACATCGGTCGCGACGGTGAGCGCACGGCGGCCGGCGGACTCGACGAGCTTCGCGGTGTCGGCGAGGCGGTCGACGCGCCGCGCGCCGAGCGCGACGTCGGCGCCCGCCTCGGCCAGGGCCTGCGCGAACGCGACCCCGAGGCCGCTGGAGGCGCCGGTGACGACGGCGACCTTGCCGTCGAGTCGGAACAGGTCGGTGACGGTCATGGAGCCATCGTGTCAGGGCGCGGTACCATGACCGCATGCGGAGGACCCTGCTCCTTACCTAGCCGCGTCGACACGCACGACCCGACGCGGCTGCCCCTCGTGCCCGAGGGGCTTTTTTGTGCCCGGAGCCGACCACCAGTGCATGAGCCACAGCTGAGAGAGACGACATGAGCGAGCAGGAGCAGTACGACATCCAGGCGGTCCAGGACAAGTGGCTGCCCGTGTGGGAGCAGCTGGACCCCTTCCGCGCCGACGACGACTCGCCGCGCGAGAAGAAGTACGCGCTCACGATGTTCCCGTACCCCTCCGGCGACCTGCACATGGGCCACGCCGAGGTCACCGCGCTGCACGACGTCGTCGCGCGCTACTGGTGGCAGCGCGGCTACGAGGTCATGAACCCGATGGGCTGGGACTCCTTCGGGCTGCCCGCCGAGAACGCCGCGATCCGCAACGACGAGCACCCGGCGACGTACACCTACGCGAACATCGAGACGCAGTACGAGTCCTTCAAGCGGTACGCCGTCTCGTTCGACTGGTCGCGACGGCTTCACACCTCGGACCCGGAGTACTACCGCTGGACCCAGTGGCTGTTCCTGAAGTTCCGCGAGCGCGGCCTGGCGTACCGCAAGAACAGCCCGGTCAACTGGTGCCCCAACGACCAGACCGTGCTGGCCAACGAGCAGGTCGTCGACGGCCGCTGCGAGCGCTGCGGCGCCGAGGTCACCAAGCGCGAGCTGACCCAGTGGTACTTCCGGATCACCGAGTACGCGCAGGAGCTGCTGGACGAGCTGGACCGGCTGGAGGCGACCTGGCCGGCGCGCGTCGTCACGGCGCAGCGCAACTGGATCGGGCGCTCCGAGGGTGCGCACGTCGACTTCCGGGTGGAGGGCCGCGACGAGCCGGTCACCGTCTACACGACACGCCCCGACACCCTGTACGGCGCGACGTTCATGGTCGTGGCGGTGGACGCGAAGCTGGCCGCCGAGCTGGTCACGGATGAGCAGCGCGCGGCGTTCGAGGCGTACCGGGACGAGGTCCGCAAGGAGTCGGAGATCGACCGGCTGTCGACCGACCGCCCGAAGACCGGTGTCTTCCTGGGCGTGCACGCGGTGAACCCGGTCAACGGCGAGCGGATCCCGGTCTGGGCCGCCGACTACGTGCTGGCCGACTACGGCACCGGCGCGATCATGGCGGTGCCCGCGCACGACCAGCGCGACCTGGACTTCGCGAAGAAGTTCGACCTGCCCGTGCGCCGCGTGGTCGACACGGGGGAGGAGAACCCCGAGGAGACCTACGTCGCCACCACGGGCGACGGCGTGTACGTGAACTCAGGTCCGCTGGACGGCAAGTCCGACAAGGCCAGCGGCATCCGCGCGATCATCGAGCAGCTGCAGGCCGACGGGACCGGCGAGGGCACGGTCAACTTCCGCCTGCGCGACTGGCTGCTGAGCCGCCAGCGCTACTGGGGCGTCCCGATCCCGATCGTGCACTGCGAGCACTGCGGCGAGGTCGCCGTGCCGTACGAGCAGCTGCCGGTCGAGCTGCCCGCGCTGCGCGGTGCCGACCTGAAGCCGAAGGGCGTCTCGCCGCTGGCCGCGGCCGAGGAGTGGGTGAACGTCGCGTGCCCGGACTGCGGCGGCCCCGCGAAGCGGGACAGCGACACGATGGACACGTTCGTCGACTCGTCGTGGTACTTCCTGCGCTACTGCTCGCCGGACTACACCGACGGCCCGTTCGACGTGGAGAAGGCGAAGGCCTGGATGCCGGCCGACATCTACGTCGGCGGGGTCGAGCACGCGGTGCTGCACCTGCTGTACGCGCGCTTCTTCACCAAGGTGCTGCGCGACATGGGCATGCTGGAGGTCGGCGAGCCGTTCGCTGCGCAGCTGAACCAGGGCATCGTCATCAACCAGGGCAAGAAGATGAGCAAGTCGCTGGGCAACGGCGTCAGTCTGGGGGACCAACTAGCCGAGTTCGGGGTCGACGCCGTACGCGTGACGCTGGTCTTCGCCGGTCCGCCGGAGGACGACATCGACTGGGCCGACGTGTCGCCCGCGGGAGCCCTGCGGTTCCTGCAGCGCGCGTGGCGGCTGTCCGGTGACGTGACGTCCGCGCCCGGCACGCCCGCCGAGGGCGGCGACGTCGCGCTGCGTCGGGTCACCGCGAGGACCGTGCACGATGCCGCGGAGCTGGTCGAGTCGTACCGCTTCAACGTGATGGTCGCCCGGGTGATGGAGCTGGTGAACGCCACCCGCAAGGCGATCGACTCCGGCTGCGGTCCGGCCGATCCGGCGGTCCGCGAGGCCGCGGAGGCGGTGGCGGTCCTGCTGTCGCTGGTGGCGCCGTACACGGCCGAGGAGATGTGGGAGCGGCTGGGCCACGAGCCCACCGTCGCGCGCGCCGGCTGGCCGGCCGTCGACCCCGCGCTGCTGGTCGAGGAGTCGGTCACGGCCGTCGTCCAGATCCAGGGCAAGGTGCGGGCTCGCCTGGAGGTGGCGCCCGACATCGGCGAGGGTGACCTGGAGAAGGTGGCGATGGCGGACGCGGCCGTCGTGCGCGCGATCGACGGCCGCGAGGTCCGCAAGGTGATCGTCCGGGCGCCGAAGCTGGTCAACATCGTCGTGTGAGTCGCCGGGTGCCCCGGTCGTCCAGCACGGTGATCTAGTCTCGGCGGCATGCCGGCCGTGATCGTCACCGACTCGACCGCCAGCCTCCCGCCGGAGCTGGCGACCGAGCGGGGGATCGTCGTGGTTCCGCTGCAGGTGGTGATCGGCGCGACGGTGTACGACGAGGGCGCGGAGGGTGCCACGCCGGAGCTGGTGGCCGAGGCGCTGCGCGAGTGGAAGCCGGTCAGCACCTCGCGGCCGAGCCCGGCCGCGCTGCTCGAGGTGTACGAGCAGGCGGCCCGGGACGGCGCCACCGAGATCGTGTCGGTGCACCTGTCGGGGGAGATGAGCGGCACCTACGAGTCGGCCCAGCTCGCGGCCCGCGACGCGTCGGTCCGGGTGATCCCCGTCGACACGCGGCAGGTCGGCATGGCGACCGGCTTCGCGGTGCTCGCGGCGGCCGACGTGCTCGACGCCGGCGGCACCGCCGACGAGGCGGCCGCGGCTGCGCGGGACCGGGCCGCGGCGACGTCCTCACTGTTCTACGTCGACACGCTGGAGTACCTGCGCCGCGGTGGCCGGATCGGTGCAGCGGCCGCACTGTTCGGAGGGGCGCTCGCGGTCAAGCCGCTGCTGCAGATCGACGACGGCACCGTCGCGTCCCTGGAGCGGGTGCGCACCTCCGCGCGGGCTCTCGGGCGGCTGGAGGAGCTCGCGGTGCAGGCCGCCGGGGCCACCCCGGTCGACGTCTGCGTCGCCCACCTGGCCAACCCGGAGCGCGCCGGTCACCTGACGGACAAGCTGGGCCAACGGCTGGGGGAGAACCTCGAGGGCCGCGAGGTGTGGTGCGGCGAGCTCGGCGCGGTGCTGGGGGCCCACGTGGGGCCCGGCATGATCGCGGTCTGCGTCGCACCCCGGCTCTGACGGAGCACGACCGGCGGGCCGGTGCCAGACTCCTGCCGTGCCCACCACCCAGCGCATCGAGATCCAGCCGTACCACGAGGACTGGCCGTCCGAGTTCGCCGTCCTGGCGGACCTCCTCCGTGAGGCGCTGGGCGACCTGGCGGAACGCATCGACCACATCGGCTCGACCTCGGTGCCCGGCCTGGCCGCCAAGGACGTCATCGACGTTCAGATCGGGGTGACGGACCTGGACGACCCGCGCCTGGGTCCCGCCTTCGAGCGGCTGGGCGCGACGCCCACCGACATCACCGCCGACCACGTGCCGCCGGGCGACCGCAGCGGCGCCGCGGCCTGGGAGAAGCGGTACTTCCGGGCACCGGCCTCGTGGCGGCGGACCCACCTGCACGTCCGCGCGACCGACCGGGCGAACTTCCGGTACGCGCTGCTGTTCCGCGACTACCTGCGCCACGCACCGGCCGCTGCCGCCGCCTACGCGCAGGTGAAGGAGGCGCTCGCCCGGCAGCACCCGGACGACGTGGACGCCTACTACGCCGTGAAGGACCCGGTGTGCGACCTGATCATGGACGCGGCCGAGCGGTGGGCCGACCAGGTGGCCTGGACGCCCTGAGCGCCCCGACCGGGCCGGTCACCGTCCACAGGGTCCCCTCCCGGCAGGTGCGTCCCCAGGCCGGGCGCCACGTGCCGCCGCCGGTCGGACGCGCTGCCTAGCGTCGCGTCATGGCCCGATCCTCCGACCACCAGGACGCCGTCGCCCGCCGGCTCGCCCTGCTCAGCGCCGTGCACGCGGGCGAGTCCGAGGGTGAGCCCGGGGGTGAGCCGCACCCGCTGCCCGCGCCGGCGGTGCCCGTGCCGGGGCGCCACGCGGCGCGCCGGGCGGCGGGGCGGGCCGCGGAGTCGTGGGTGCCGGGGCCGCTCCGGGGCCGGGTCGTGCTCGGTCCCGCGCAGCTGACCGTGGTCGCGATCCTCGTCGCGGCCGGCCTCGCGGTCACCTGCTGGTGGGTGCTGCGCGGCCAGCCGCGGCAGGTGGAGGCGCCGGCGCCGGTCCCGGTCGCGTCCGGGACGCCGCTCGTCGACGCCTCGCCGGTCGCCGCGAGCTCGACGGCGAGCGCCAGCGCCGGCTCGGTGACGGTCGACGTCACCGGCAAGGTCCGTCGCCCGGGCATCGTGGTGCTCGACACCGGCGCGCGGGTGGTCGACGCGCTCGAGGCCGCCGGGGGAGCCCGCCCCGGCGTGGACCTGGCGGCGCTCAACCTCGCCCGCCTCCTCGTCGACGGCGAGCAGGTGGTCGTGGGCGTGCCGCCACCCGCCGGCGCCGCGGCCTCGGCGGTCGCGACCCCGGGGGCACCCGGCGGACCGCTGGTCAACCTCAACACCGCCTCCCAGAGCGAGCTCGAGGCACTGCCGGAGGTCGGTCCGGTGACCGCGCAGGCGATCCTCGCGTGGCGCGACGAGCACGGCGGCTTCACCGCGGTCGACGAGCTGCTCGAGGTCGACGGCATCGGCGACGCCACCCTCGGCCAGGTCGCGCCGTACGTGACGGTGTGACGTGCGCACCGACCTGCGGATGCTGCTGCTCGGCGGCGCTGCCTGGGCCGGTGCGCTGTGCGGCCGGTGGCTGGGCTGGTGGGCGCTGCTGGCCGTGGCCGGCGTCGTGGCCGCGCGCTGGTGGCGGACCGCGGGCGCCGTGGCGCTCGTGCTCGCCGCAGTCGCAGGGGTGACGGTCATCCGGGCCGACGGGGTCGCCTCCGGCCCGGTCGCGCGGCTGGCCGCCGACGGTGCCACGGTGCGGCTGACCGGCACCGTCACGAGCGACCCGCGCCGGACCGCTGGTCGCTACGGCGACCTGACCATCACCCGCGTCGAGGTCCGCCGGGTGTCGGGCCGCGGCGCGACGTACGCGACGAGGGCGCCGGTGCTCGTCCTCGGCGACAGCAGATGGAGCACCGTGCCGCTCGGCAGCACGGTGGCGGCGTCCGGGCGCCTCTCGCCGGCCGACGGCGACGACCTCGCCGCCGTCCTCGGAGCCCGCGGGCCGCCCGAGGTCACCGCCGATCCGGACGCGTGGTGGGACGCCGCGGCCGCGGTGCGGTCGTCGATCCGCGACGCCGTCGCGCACCGCCCCGCCGCGCAGCGGGCGCTGGTGCCCGCGCTGGTGGACGGCGACGACGCCGAGGTCGACACGGGGCTCGCCGACGACTTCCGCACCACGGGCCTGACGCACCTGCTCGCCGTCTCCGGCACCAACCTGACGCTCGTCGTCGGCTGCCTGCTCCTGCTCGCCCGCTGGTGCGGGGTCCGAGGCCGGTGGCTGTACGTCGTCGGCGCGGCCGGCATCGTCGGGTTCGTGCTCCTCGCGCGCACCGAGCCGAGCGTGCTCCGGGCCGCGGTGATGGGCACGGTGGCGCTGTTCGCCATGGGGACCGACGGGCGCCGCCGTGGCGCCCGGACGCTGGGGGTCGCGGTCCTCGCGCTGCTGCTCGTCCAGCCGGGGCTGGCGGTGTCGCCCGGGTTCGCGCTCTCGGTGCTCGCCACCGCGGGCATCCTGCTGCTCGCGCCCGGCTGGCGCGACGCCCTGGCCCGGTGGCTGCCGCGCTGGGTGGCGGAGGCGGTCGCGATCCCCGCGGCAGCCCAGCTCGCCTGCACGCCCGTGGTGGCGGCGCTCTCGGGCCAGGTCAGCCTCGTCGCGGTCGTGGCCAACCTGGCCGCGGCGCCGGCGGTCGGCCCGGCGACGGTGCTGGGGCTCGCGGGCGGCCTGGCCGGGCTGGTGTGGGACCCGCTCGGCCGGCTCATGGGCACCGGCGCCGGGTGGTGCGTGGCCTGGATCGTCGTGGTGGCGACCCGCGGGGCCGACCTGCCCACGGCGGCCGTCGGCTGGGGGACGGGCGCGGCGGCGCTGGCGCTGCTCACGGTGCTCGTCGTGGTCGTCGTGCTCGTCGGACCGGCGCTGCTGCGCCGCCCGTCGACCGGTCTCGCCTCCTGCGCGGTGCTCGTGCTCGCCCTGCTGGTCCGGCTGCCGACCCCCGGCTGGCCGCCCGAGGGTTGGGTGCTGGTCGCGTGCGACGTGGGCCAGGGCGATGCGCTGGTGCTGAACGCCGGCCCCCACACGGCGGTCGTGGTCGACGCCGGGCCCGACGCGGGCGCCGTGGACGCCTGCCTCGACGAGCTGGAGGTCACCGCCGTGCCGCTGCTGGTGCTGACCCACTTCCACGCCGACCACGTCGACGGCATCGCGGGCGTGCTCGACGGTCGCGCGGTCGGCACCGTGGAGACGACGCGGCTGCAGGACCCCCCGGACGGCGTGGCGACGGTGCGGGCGGTGGCCGACCCCGTGGCGGCGCCGTACGGGACCGTCCAGCGCGTCGGCGCGGTCACGCTGCAGGCGCTCTGGCCGCCACCGGACTCGCCGACCGTCGGGCCCGGCGACGGCAGCACCGCCAACGAGTCCAGTGTGGTGCTGCTCGCCGAGGTCGGCGGCGTGCGGATCCTGCTCACCGGCGATGTCGAGCCCGAGGGCCAGGCCGCGCTGGCGCGGGCGTACCCGGGCCTGAGGGTCGACGTCCTCAAGGTGCCGCACCACGGCAGCCGGTACCAGGACGAGGACTGGCTGCTGTCCCTGGGCGCCCGGATCGCGATCACGTCGGTCGGTGCGGACAACGACTACGGCCACCCGGCGGCCGGGACGCTCGAGCCGCTCGCGGCGGCCGGCACTCGGGTGCTCCGCACCGACCGCGACGGCGCCGTCGCGGTGGTCGAGGACGGCGACGGACTGTCGGTGGGCACCCACTAGGGTTCGAGCATCATGGCAGCCTCACCCCGCGCGTCCGACGTCCTCGGTCGGGTCACCCTGGTGACCGGCAAGGAGGAGTTCCTCAACGAGCGCACCGTCGGCGCGGTCCGCGAGGCCGTGCGGCACCACGACCCCGAGTCGGAGCTCTCCGAGACGTCGGCGTCCGACCTGACGCTCGCCACGCTGGGCGAGCTGTCCGCGCCGTCGCTGTTCTCGAGCATCCGGTGCGTGGTCGTCCGGGGCCTGGAGAACCTCCCCGAGGAGTCGGTGGCCGGGCTGCTGGAGTACGCCGCGGCGCCGGCGGAGGAGGTCGCCCTGGTGCTGGTCCACGGGGGTGGGCCGAAGGGCTCGGGCGTGCTCACCAAGCTCCGCAAGCTGGGTCCGGTCACCGAGGTCAAGTCGGGCGAGCTGCGCGCGTCCGAGTACCCCGGGTTCGTCGCGGCCGAGGTGCGCACTCACGGCTCCACGATCGAGCGCGAGGCCGCCGACGCCCTGGTCCAGGCGGTCGGCCAGGACCTCCGGGCGCTGGCCGCCGCGGCCCACCAGCTCGCGAACGACTTCGCGGGGGAGTCCATCACCGAGGCGAAGGTGAAGCAGTACTTCGGCGGCCGCGCCGAGGCGAAGTCCTTCGCGGTCGCCGACGCCGCGCTCTTCGGCCGCCGGACGGTCGCCCTGGAGGAGCTGCGGTGGGCGCTGGACGGCGGCACCGCGCCCGTCCTCGTGACCGCGGCGTTCGCGTCCGGCGCGCGCGGACTGGCCCGGTACATGACGGCCCCCCGGGGGCTGCGGGAGGGCGACCTCGCGCGCGAGGTGGGCGTGCCGCCGTGGAAGCTGCGCATCGTCCGCGACCAGACCCGTGGCTGGTCCGAGGGCGGGATCGCCCGGGCGATCCGCGCGATCGCGCAGGCCGACGCCGACATCAAGGGGGCGGCCAGCGACGCGTCGTACACCCTGGAGCGGCTGGTCCTCACGATCACCGACCTGCGCGACGGGCGCTGACCTCGGGAGCTCCGGAAACCCCCGGAATGCAGAACGACCCGCCAGCACCAGCTGGCGGGTCGGTTGCGGGCTACCTCAGAGCGAGGCGGCCTTCTTGGCGATCGCGGACTTGCGGTTCGCGGCCTGGTTCTTGTGGATGACGCCCTTCGAGGCGGCCTTGTCGAGCTTCTTGGCGGCGTCGCGACCGAGCACGACCGCGGTCTCCTTGTCACCGGCCTCCGCGGCCTCGCGGAACTTGCGCACGGCGGACTTCAGACCGGTCTTGACGGCCTTGTTGCGCTCGTGCCGCTTCTCGTTCTGCTTGTTCCGCTTGATCTGGGACTTGATGTTCGCCACTACATGCGCCTTCGTCGTCGGTGTGCTGGATGGAAAGTCTGGTGGTGCGTATCGGCGTGCGGACAGCCGGACACGCGGAGATCAAGGCTAGCAGTGGGCCCCGGAGCGGCCCAAATCGCGTGTCATGCCCAGTCGCGCCGCTCGGCCAGCCAGCCCCAGCAGACCTCGCCCTGCCACCGCTGCGCGTCGCGCATGTGCGGTGACGTCGGAGGCACCGCCTGGGCTGCCGAGTACAGAAAGTACCCCGTGACCAGCGCGATCACGATGTCGACGGCGTCTGCGGGCAGGTCCCGGGTCAGCGCGGACGTGGCCAGCACGGCGTCGACGTCCAGGCCGTCGCCACGCGGTCCGATCATGAGGAACACGGTGTCGAGCCACGCGGCGCCGAGGACCGGCCAGTTCCAGTCGCAGAGCAGCACGCGTCCGTCGGCGGCCAGCATCAGGTTGTCGTCGCGGACGTCGGTGTGGACCAGGGTCGTGCCCCCGGTCACCTCGCGGAATCGCGCCGCGAGGGACGCCGCCTCGTCCGCGTGCTCCCCGAACCCGGGGAGCGCCGGGGGAGCGGACCGCAGCCGGTCCCAGTACGCCGGCCAGCCGTCGAACTCGGTCGCGAAGTCGTCGACGGCCAGACCCGGAGGTGCGGGCGTCAGCGTGTCCGCCATCCGCTCCACCGCCGCGGCGCACCGCTCGAGGTCCTCGCTCCGCCACGGACGGGCGGGCTGGCGGGACTCGACGTGCTCGATGCCGAGCACCATCCAGTCGTCGGCGTCGTGGGCCCACAGCAGCCGGGGTGCGGGGGCGTCCGGCGGCAGCGCGGCGAGCTTGCGGGCCTCCTCGCGGTAGGCCTCGGCGAACATCCGCTGGGCCTTCTGCGACGCGGCCTTCACGAAGTGGCGGGAGCCGTCCTCGCAGGTCAGGACGGAGGCGAAGCCCGGGGTGAAGCCGGCGCCCTGCGAGGCCGCGGACTCGACCGGCGACCCGCACCGGCGCTCGATCACGGCCCGCAGGTGCGGCGGCAGGTGCGGCCACTCGAGGCGGCGCGCGGTCCTGCCGTGCGGGATGGTCGTGGGTAGGCGTACGGCGGTCACCGGGCCATCCTCGGACACGACCGTCGGGCGGCGCGAGGCGGATTGCGGGACCGGGGGCAGCGGGTACTGCGCAGGACGTGCACCTGCAAGGCGAGGCCGGAGGAGGGTGTGACCCGACTTCATCGTCGTCGACGACGCCGAGGGCGGGACCGGGCGGCTCTCACCGCGCCACCCGTTCCTGGGGGCAGCACTGGGTACGGCGCGAGCGCCAGGCCCACCTCGCCGACCTGGACTACGAGAGCAGGCCGCGAGGGCTGCTTCGCCGCACCGTCGAGAACCCGCAGGGGCGGGTGCGCCCGGAGCTGCTCACCGCGATGCTCGGCCGGCACGCGGCGCCGGACGTGGTGTTCACGTCGGACACGGGGATGGCGACCACGTGGCTCGCCCGCTTCGTCCGGATGGGTGGCGGTCGGCAGCTGCTCGGCTCGTACAACCTGGGCTCGATGGTCAATGCGATGCCGCAGGCGCTGGGCGCCCAGGCGCTCGACCGGGGCCGGCAGGTCGTCGCCTGCTGCGGCGACGGTGGGCTGACCATGCTCCTCGGTGACCTGATCACCGCGGTCGCCCACGACCTGCCGGTCAAGCTCGCGGTGTTCGACAACGGCAGCCTCGGCATGGTGCGGCTGGAGATGGAGCAGGTCGGGCTGCCGGCGTACGGCACCGAGCTGGACAACCCCGACCTCGCCGCGGTGGCGGAGGCGATCGGCATCAAGGGCATCCGGGTCACCGATCCGCACGCGGTGGAGGGTGCGGTGGTCGAGGCGTTCGCCCACGACGGCCCGGTGCTGATCGACGTGCTCACCAACCCGGACGAGATCGCGGTGCCGCCCAAGCCCACGCTCGAGCAGGGCTGGGGCTTCGCGATCGCCAAGACCAAGGAGTTCCTCGAGAGCCGCGAGTGAGGCTTTCGGGGCCGGCGATGGAACAATGGCCGCACCATGAGTGCACCGCTGCCCGGCCACACCCCTCCGGCCATCATCCGGAACTTCTGCATCATCGCGCACATCGACCACGGCAAGTCGACGCTGGCCGACCGGATGCTGCAGCTGACCGGCGTGGTCGACGAGCGGAGTGCGCGGGCGCAGTACCTCGACCGGATGGACATCGAGCGCGAGCGCGGCATCACGATCAAGAGCCAGGCCGTCCGGATGCCGTGGACCGTGCCCGCCGGCAACGAGCAGGACGCCGAGCCCGGCACCTACGTGCTCAACATGATCGACACCCCCGGCCACGTGGACTTCACCTACGAGGTGTCCCGCTCGCTGGAGGCGTGCGAGGCCGCGATCCTGCTCGTCGACGCCGCCCAGGGCATCGAGGCGCAGACGCTCGCGAATCTCTACCTGGCGATGGGCGCCGACCTGCACATCATCCCGGTGCTCAACAAGATCGACCTGCCCAGCGCCAACCCCGAGAAGTACGCCGCGGAGCTGGCCGGCCTGGTCGGCTGCGACCCGTCCGAGGTGCTCCAGGTCAGCGCGAAGACGGGGGTGGGCGTCGAGGCGCTGCTGAACGAGATCGTGAAGCAGACGCCGCCGCCGGTCGGTGAGGCCGACAAGCCCGCCCGGGCCCTGATCTTCGACTCGGTCTACGACACCTACCGCGGCGTGATCACCTATGTCCGCGTGGTCGACGGCAAGCTGACCCACCGCGACCGGATCAAGATGATGTCGACCGGCGCCACCCACGAGCTGCTCGAGCTCGGCGTGATCAGCCCGGAGCAGGTCAAGGCCAGCGAGATCGGGGTCGGCGAGGTCGGCTACCTGATCACCGGCGTGAAGGACGTCCGCCAGTCGCGGGTCGGTGACACCGTGACGACCCAGAGCCACGGGGCCACCGAGGCGCTCGGTGGCTACAAGCACCCGAACCCGATGGTGTACGCCGGCCTGTACCCGATCGACGGCGACCAGTTCGGCGACCTGCGCGAGGCCCTCGAGAAGCTGCAGCTCAACGACGCGGCGCTGACGTACGAGCCGGAGACGTCCGGCGCCCTGGGGTTCGGGTTCCGGTGCGGCTTCCTGGGCCTGCTCCACATGGAGATCACCCGCGACCGGCTGGAGCGGGAGTTCAACCTCGACCTGATCTCGACCGCCCCGAACGTCGTCTACGACGTCGTCATGGAGGACGGCTCGGAGCACGTGGTGACCAACCCCAGCGAGTTCCCCGAGGGCAAGATCGACGAGGTCCGCGAGCCGGTCGTCCGCGCCACGATCCTGAGCCCGTCGGACTACATCGGCACGATCATGGAGCTCTGCCAGGCCAAGCGCGGCACCCTCCTCGGGATGGACTACCTGTCCGAGGACCGCGTCGAGATGCGCTACACGCTGCCGATGGGCGAGATCGTCTTCGACTTCTTCGACCAGCTGAAGTCGCGCACCAAGGGCTACGCCTCGCTCGACTACGAGCGCTCGGGCGAGCAGGCGGCCGACCTGGTGAAGGTCGACGTCCTGCTGCAGGGCGAGCCGGTCGACGCGTTCTCCGCGATCGTGCACAAGGACGCGGCGTACTCCTACGGCGTGATGATGGCCGGGAAGCTCAAGGAGCTGATCCCGAGGCAGCAGTTCGAGGTGCCGATCCAGGCCGCCATCGGCGCCCGCGTCATCGCCCGCGAGAACATCCGCGCGATCCGCAAGGACGTGCTCGCCAAGTGCTACGGCGGTGACATCAGCCGCAAGCGCAAGCTGCTCGAGAAGCAGAAGGCGGGCAAGAAGCGGATGAAGAACATCGGCACCGTCGAGGTTCCGCCGGAGGCCTTCGTCGCCGCGCTCTCCACCACCCAACCGACCGAGAAGTCCAAGAAGTAGGGACCTTCGCCCCTCCTCCGCGCATACCCCTAGGGGTATGACTGGACCCAGGAAGAGACGGGAGCCGGAGGTGCGGGATGCGCAAGCGCGTGGTGGTGCTGGGTGCCAACTTCGGGGGGCTGACCGCGGCCCTCGCGGTGAAGCACGAGCTGGACGGCGACATCGACGTGACGGTCGTCGCCCCCGACGACCGGTTCCTCTTCAACCCGAGCCTGATCTGGCTGCCCTTCGGCAAGCGTGACCGCGAGGACATCACGTTCCCCGTCGCGCCGACGCTGGAGGACCACGCCATCGACTTCCAGCACGTGGCGGCCACCGGCATCGACCCGGTCCGGCACCGCGTCCAGCTCGCCGACGGGCGGTCCCTGGGCTACGACTACCTGGTCGTGGCGACCGGGTACCGCAACAAGACAGACGTCGTCCCCGGGTTCACCGAGAACGCGCACACCATCACGACCCTGGTCGAAGCCGAGCGCGCCGGGGCGGGGTGGCGACGCTTCGTCGATGACCCGGGTGGCGACGTCGTCGTCGCGGCGACCCAGGGCGCCGGCTGCTTCGGTGCGGCGTACGAGTTCCTCTTCAACACCGCCCACCAGCTGAAGAAGGCGGGCCTGCAGAAGCAGGTCCGGCTGCGGTTCGTCACGTCCGAGCCGTTCCTGGGCCACTTCGGCATCGGCGGTCTGCCGCACGGTGAGAAGCTGCTCGGGATGTTCCTGAAGAAGGAGGGCATCGACGCGCACGTCTCGGTCGGCATCGACCACATCGACGCCGGTGCGATGGACCTCGCCGATGGCACGCGCCTCCCGTTCTCCTACGCCATGGTGGTCCCGCCGTTCCTCGGCCAGGAGTTCCTCGTCGGAGCGGCCGACCTCGCGGACGAGAAGGGCTACATCCGGGTGCGCGGCACCTACCAGAGCGAGAAGTACGACGACATCTACGCGGTCGGGGTCGCGGCGGCCGTCGACGTCCCGTGGCAGACCCCCACGCCGGTGGGGATCCCCAAGACCGGCTTCCCGACCGAGCAGATGGCGCACACCGCGGCGACGAACATCGCGGCGCAGGTGCGCGGCGAGGTCCCGACCGCGGAGAAGAGGTTCGAGGACATCAAGGCGGTCTGCGTCATGGACGCCGGGAACAACGGCGTGATCATCCTGGCCGACAAGATGCTGCCGCCGCGCAAGCACGGTGTGCTCATCCCCGGCCCGCAGGCGCACCTGATGAAGCTCGGGTTCGAGAAGTACTTCCTCTGGAAGATGCGCCACGGGTACGTCCAGCTGCCCTGACGACGACGCCGACGGCGGTCCCCGACCGGCGTTTCGACGCAGGTCGCGGCGGGTAACGGTCGGCCATGGCGGGGGATGTCCAGATCTCGTGGCAGGGCACGGCCGAGCTGGTGCGGCTGACGAACGAGCAGTACCTGAACCTCTCGGAGGCATCCGGGTTCCTGTGCTCGGCCCAGCTGGCCAACACCGGCGCGTTCAGCGGCTTCCTGCGGCTGTTCCAGGGGTCCTACTCCGACGCCCTGGACACCGTGACCGACAGCATCGGCAACGCGCTGACCGGCGCCAAGCGGCTCTCCGACCGGATCGCCGACGTCCGCGACGACCTGCGCCACACCGACCACGGCGTCGCGGCGCTGCACTCCCGGCTCGAGGGTGAGGTCTCCTGCCAGCCGTACACGCCCGGGGCCGGCGCCACCGACCTGCCGGAGGTGCCGGGCCTGGTGAAGAACCTCAACAACGTGCTCGACGTGGACACGCCGATGTCCGGGCCGAAGCCGCCGTCGTGGGTGCCGGGGGCGAGCACCGGGGACCCGCTGGACCTGGTCGACAGCACGCTCGGCCTGATGGACGACGCCCAGGGCACGGGCGAGGGCCTCGACCACGCCGAGGCTGCCGACGAGTACGTCGAGGAGCACGGCCGATGAGCACGCTCACCGTCAGCCTCGGCGACCCCGGCTTCACCCCCGCCGGCGCGGGCGGCGAGGGCTCGCTCATCGACGACCTCCGCGACGACTGCGGCTTCATCGTGCAGGGCATCGACTGGGTGCTCCGCCAGATCGGCATCGACCTCATCGCCCTGATCTTCGACCCGCTGGCCGGCGACTTCGACGCCGTCGACGCGATGGCGGCGAACTGGAAGGTCCTGGGCTCCGGCCTCGGCGAGATCGGCCAGAACTACAGCATCCTGGCCGGCGCGACCCCTTCTGTGTGGACCGGCGACGCGGGCAGCGCGGCGGTCACGAAGATGTCCGACTTCGCCGGTGGTTTCGAGCAGCAGGCGGAGGGCGCGCAGCTGATCTCGACGGCGCTCGAGGACATGCTGACCGCGACCAAGGCGGTCATGGAGGTGGTCGCTGAGGCGATCAGCCTCATCGACGAGGCGGCGATGACCCTGGTCACCAGCTGGCTCAAGCTGGCCAAGGAGCTCGCGTCGGGCGGCGAGACCGTGCGCAAGATCATCAGCCTGGCCACCAAGGCGATCGACGCGGTCAAGACGCTGCAGAACGTCGTGCCGCCGCTGCTCCAGGCGTGCGCCGTGATGTCGACGATGATGAAGGCCCTCGACGCCGTCTTCCGGGTCGGCAACGTCGCCGCCAACAGCAACTCCGGGTCCAAGGTCGACGACATCGCCGCCGCCGGCTTCTGAGAGGCTGCCACGATGACCGACCCCCGGGCCGAGGCCGAGCTCGCCGAGCTGCGCACCGTGGTCGCCCGGGCGCGGGAGCAGGCCATGCAGATCACCCTGGCCGCCCGACGGGTGCGGGCGGAGATGGCGCCGCTGCGCGAGCAGCTGCGCCGGCAGCAGGAGGAGACCGACCGGGCCGTCCGGGACGCGCTGCGCAACGGCGAGCTCGGTCCCGAGCAGCGCGCGCTCGCCGAGCGCGTCGTGCGCGGCGAGACCACCTGGCACGACGTGCTGACCGGTGCCGACGACCACTGGACCGCCGTGGCCCTGCGCGAGGACGTCGCGGCGGACGTCGAGGAGGTCGTCGCGCAGCTGCGCGAGGCGGACGAGGACTTCCGGGCCGAGCACGACCGGCTGCTGCGGGCGAAGGACGCGGCCGGTGAGTGAGCAGCTCGTCAGCCCCACCACGCCCGAGCACCTGTCGCTCCGGCAGGCCGTCGGCTGGCGGCGGCACCACTCCTCGAACGGGAGCCGGCGGCGGATCTCGACCTTCCTGGTCGCCGTGGCGTCGCTGATCCCCCTCCAGGTGATCTTCTTCCTCGGCACCGGCGAGGCCTGGTCGCTCGTCGCCGTCGCGCTGAACCCCCTCGCGGCGTACGTCGGCCTCCGCGGCTGGGCGTACCACCGGGCGGCGCTCCTCCTCGCCGCGGTCGCCGTCGCGTTCGTGGGCAACGCCATGCCGTTCTGGTCGGCGTGACCTGATCTGATGGGCGGGTGGTCGCCCTGCCCGAGACGTTCCGCGGATTCGCCGCGCGCAGCCCGTCGTGGGCCGACTTCGTCGACCGGTTGCCGGGCCTCCTGCGCGACCTGCTCGAGGAGTGGCAGCTCGCGGCCGACGGCGAGGCCACCCACGGGCACGCCGCGGTGGTCGTGCCCGTCCGCACCGTCGCCGGGCGCCCGGCCGTGCTCAAGGTCAGCTGGCCCCACCCGGAGGCCGAGCACGAGCACCTCGCGCTCCAGCACTGGCACGGCGACGGCGCGGTCCGGCTGCTCCGCGCCGACCCGCGGCGGTTCGCGCTCCTGCTCGAGCGCCTGCACCGCGAGGACCTCACCGACCTGTGGGACGTCGAGGCGTGCGAGGTCGTCGCCGGCTTCTACCGCCGGCTGCACGTGCCGGCGCCGCCCCAGCTGACGACCCTCTCGTCGTGCGTGGAGCGCTGGACCCGGGAGCTGGCGGCGCTGCCGCGGGACGCAGCGGTGCCGCGGCGCCTGGTCGAGCAGGTCGTCGCGCTCGGCCGGGACCTCGCGTCCGATGGGTCCACCGACGGGCGGCTGCTCCACACCGACCTGCACTACGACAACGTCCTCGCCGCGGACCGCGAGCCCTGGCTGGTGATCGACCCGAAGCCGCTCAGCGGGGACCCGCACTACGAGGTCGCGCCCCTGCTCTGGAACCGGTGGGACGAGCTCGAGGCACCCGGTGGTCCGGGCGTACGGCGCGGCGTCCGCGCGCGGTTCCACGCCGCGATCGACGCCGCCGGCCTCGACGAGGACCGGGCCCGGGACTGGGTGGTGCTCCGGATGGTCGTCAACGCCGTGCGGGATCCGGACGACGCCGCCTGGGTGACCCGCTGCATCACGATCGCGAAATCGGTGCAGGAATGAGCCCTTCGGCTGCGAGGATGGGCGGCGTGCCATCCGTGATCTCCGTCAACGTCGGCGCCGTCCGCGACGCGCCGTACGCCAACCTGGGCTTCTCGGCGATGGACAAGAACCCGCGGTCCGGACCGGTCGCCGTGCGGGCGCTCGGCCTCGACGGCGACGCCGTCGGAGACACGAAGAACCACGGCGGGATCGACCAGGCGGTCTACGTGTTCGCACGGGAGGACCTCGACTGGTGGGCCCGCGAGCTCGGGCAGGAGATCCGCAACGGGATGTTCGCGGAGAACCTCACCACCCAGGGCATCGACGTCAACGAGGCCGAGGTGGGGGAGCGCTGGCGGATCGGCACCGCCGAGCTCGAGGTCGCCAGCGTGCGGATCCCCTGCAACGACTTCAAGAACTGGATGGGCCTGGGCGGCTTCGACAACCAGCGCTGGGTGAAGCGGTTCACCCAGGTCGGCCGGCCGGGTCCCTACCTGCGGATCCGGACCGAGGGGGAGCTCGCGGCGGGTGACGAGATCACCGTCCTCCACCGGCCGGGGCACGGCGTCACCGTCAGCACGATGTTCCGCGCGCTGACCACGGAGGCGGACCTGCTGCCGGAGCTGCTGAAGGTCGACGGCCTGGTCGCCGAGGCGCGCGCCGCGGCGGAGAAGCGGGCGGCCGCCGGGCTCGGCTGACCGGTCCTGATGTTTCGCCGCAGCCCGGAGCGGATATCTCTTGGACGCACTCTGCCTGTGGGGGAACACATGACAGCGACTCCGTGGCCGGCTCTGGACCGGTCCTTCGCCGAGCGGCTGGCGGCACGCACGCCGACACCGTTCAGCCACGGCCTGGCCGGCGATCCGCGCTTCTCGATCGAGGCGATCGCGCGGCTCGGTGACGAGCTCGGGCCCGAGATGATCTCGGCCGAGAAGGCGAGCAAGCCGCTGGTCTCCGCCGACGCGGGCGCGACCTCGGCGATGACCGTCGAGCGGGTCTCCGACCAGATCCTCGACCTCGCCGCGAACGACTCGTGGTTCACCCTGCTCAACATCGAGAACTCGCCGTCGTACGCCGCTCTCGTCGACCAGATCGTCGACGGCATCGCCCGGAGCGGCGGGCTGGACCCGAGGTCGTTGCGGCGCCGGATGGGGTTCGTCTTCGCGAGCTCGCCCGGCTCCGTCACGGCGGCGCACTTCGACATCGAGCACAGCTTCCTGCTGCAGCTCGAGGGGCACCGGACGCTGTCGTTCGGCCGGTGGGCGGACGACGGGCAGCGCGAGCGCGAGGTCAGCCGCTACTGGAACGGGTCGTTCGGCCGGCTCGAGGCGATGCCCGAGCAGACCAGCGAGATGGCGCTCTCGCCGGGGCGGGGCGCGTACATCCCGCCGTACACGCCGCACTGGCTGAGCAACGGCGACAGCACGTCGCTCTCGCTGACCGTGACCTTCTTCAACCGGTCGAACGAGGACGAGTCCCACGTCCAGGTCTTCAACGAGAAGCTCAAGCGGGCCGGCCTCCACCCGCGGACGTACGGCCAGGCCCCCGGCCGCGACCGCGCCAAGGCGGTCGTCATGCGCGGCTACGCCGGCGTCAAGCGCCGCTTCCGCCCCGAGACCTCAGCCTCGCACTGACCCGGCGCGCGCCGTCCTCGGCGCGCAGCAGGGTGGCCGCCCAGCCGCCGTGCGCACCCCGCACCCGCTCGAGGGCGCGGGTGCGGTCGACGAACGAGGTCTTGTAGTCCTCGCTCCCGCGGAGCATGTCGACCTCGCGGCACCCCGCGGCGGCGGCGTCCTCGACGACCGCGGCGAGCAGGGCGGTCCCGGCGCTGCCGTGCTCGGGCGCGGTGGACCGGGCGACCTGGTAGAGGCTGAGCCGCCCCCCGACGACGAAGGACACGACCACGGCCGCGGTGTCGTGCGCCGAGGCGAGCACGTCGACCCGCGCCTCTCCCCGGGCGGCCCCCGCGGTCACGGCCCGGGCGAGGACCGGCAGCGCGTCGAGCAGCGGCCCGCGGTCCTCGCGCCGCTCGTGCAGCAGGCGGAGCTCCTCGAGCCCCCGGCCGACCTCGTCGGCCGGGAGGCGGCGGTGCTCGTACCCGGCCTCGTCGAGCCGCTTGCGACCGCGGCGGACGCTGCGGCGGAACCCCGAGGAGCGGGCCGCCAGCCAGTCCGCGCCGGGCTCGAGCTCGTCGTACGGCGCCTCGTCGTGCTGGTGGTGCGTGCCGCCCACGACCTGCGCCAGCAGCCCGCCCGCGACCGCGCCCCGGACGTCGACCTGGCGCTGGCCGGGGGAGCGGAACCACCTGCCGAGCGCCTGCACGACCGCCGGCTCGTGGCCGGGCTCCGCCAGCACGTCCAGGTGGTCGGGACAGAGCACCGGGGGACCGGGAGCGGTCAGGCGGGTGACGCCGGCGCGCGTGGCGCTGCCCAGGGCCAGGCCCCCGAGGAGCCGGTCGCCGTCGGTCACCAGGGCGTGGACCACACCCGAAGGGATGAGCGCCTCGAGCCACCAGCTCCGCTGGAATGGCGACGGAAGTGGCTGGCGGAGCACGAGGTCGTCCCAGTGCTTCCGCCAGGGCCCGAGCTCCGGGCGGACATGGAGGGTGGTCGTGCTCATGGGCCGAAGGATAGGCACCGTGACCGGATCGCCCCGACGACGTTGAACAGTTTTGAAATCAACGAGACCGGGCACGGTCTTGTCGGAGAAGCTCGCGAACTTCCTCTCTCGGGGCCTTGCGGCTGGCGGCGTGAGTTCTGACTCAAGGGGGAACTGAGCCATGTCCAAGGACGCTGCATCGTCCACGCCGAAGCCGGCCCGGAAGCCAGCGCAGAAGTCCATGATCACCCGCGAGGGCGGGTCCGGGGGACAGGAGCCGTCCGGCTCCGGGCAGCCCTCGCGGAGCGAGCGGGCCCAGGAGATGCGCGCCGCGCTCGGTGTCCGCCAGGAGGCCGAGGCGCTCCTCGCCGAGGCGAGCCAGCTGCGGCAGCGCGCCGCGGCCGACGCCGACGCGATGGTCGCCGACGCCGAGACCCTCGCCAGCGAGCTGGTGGAGGAGGCGAGCTCCCGGTCCGAGCAGCTGGTCGCCGAGGCGCAGGAGCGCGCCGACGGCATCGTGGCCCGCGCCCGGGCCGAGGCCGACGAGCTCGAGGAGAAGACCGAGAGCGAGCGGGAGCGGCTCCGCGCGGAGGTGACCGCTGCGCTCGAGGCCGAGGTGGCGGCCGAGCGCGACCGCGTCGCGGCCGTCCTCGGCCAGGCACGTGCCGCGCTCCGCGAGCTGGCGCCCCTGCTGACCGCCGCCGGGACGACCGTCGGCGAGGTGGTCGGCTCGCTCGACCTGCTCGCCGGTGACGCGCCGGGTGACGCGTCGGGCGACGTCACCGGGGACGCGACCGGTGCCCTCGAGGACGCGCCCGGCGTCGAGACGGCGCCGATGCCGGCCGGCCCGCAGGAGGTCGCCGCACCGGCGGCCGATGCGCCTGCCGGTGAGAACCCGGAGGATGCGCGGCCGTTGGGCTGGCTCTTCCGGAACTCGCAGGGGTGACGACCCGGGTGGTCTCACCTCGGGGACGCCGCGGCCGCTCAGAGCGTCCGGCTCGCCTTGCACTCGGGTGCGGGGCGGGTCGGGTCGTCGGCGACCCGGTGCACCTGGACCTCGTCGATGCGGGTGCCCGGCGGCACGTCGTGGAACAGCTGCATGTAGAAGCGGCGCTGGCCCGGCTCGACGCACGTCCAGCGGCCGGAGACCACGGCGACCAGCTTGCCGTCCGGGTCGGTCAGGAACGCCTGGGCGACCACCGTCGGGATCGCGGTGTCGCTCGTGATGTCGGCGACGGCGACCGCGCCGAGGGTGCCGTCGCGCAGGGCGACCGGGCGCGCCGTGACCTGGTCGTGGTGGTCGACCTCCGTGGCCGAGGCCCACGACACGTTGCGGTAGGTGACGTCGACCTGCGTGATGTCGGAGGCACGGTCGCCGACGTCGACGTAGAAGCCGTAGCTCTCACCGGGGGCGAGCGCCTCGACCTGGCAGCACGCCGCGTCGCTGTACTCGAGCGAGCTGGCGACGAGCTGGTTGTCGTCCGTCCTGGCGGTCACCACGCCCTCGGCGTACCGGAGCGTCCGGTCGGAGGTGTTCCAGACCACCACCGACAGCATGCCGTCGACGACGCCCCAGCCCGTCGTCTGCAGGATCGGCGCCGTGTCGCCACCGCTGGTGGTGGCCTCGGCGGTCGGCACCTCGGCGCCGCTGAGCTGGTCCGAGATGGCCGAGCAGCCGGTCGTCGTCAGCACCAGCGCGGCCGCGGCCAGGCTGGCTGCGAACTTCCTCTGCACGTGTCCCCCTGGGGTGTCGTCGGAGTGACCCTCCCCTTCGGCCCATACCCGGGAACGGCCCCGGCAAACGGTGAGGTTCGCCCGTGAGCGGCTCCGCACCGGCGGTCGAGGCACCGCACTGGACGGTCGGCGACCGGCTCGCGGCCTTCACGGCCCTGCTGCCCGCCGAGCCGATCGGCGCGGTCGTCCTGATGGTCAGCGACGACCTCGCCGCACACCTGCTCGCCGCGTACCCGCAGGCCGTCGTGCTCAGTGACGGACCGGGCACGCGGTGGCCCGACGGCGCCCGGGTGGTGCGCTGGGACGGCGAGCGCCCGCCGATGGCCCGGGGGTCGGCGGGCCTCGTCGTGATCGACACCACGTCGTACGACGAGAGCACGGCCGCCGGGCTCCTGGCCCCGGACGGCACCCTCGCCGCCCTCGGTCGCAGCGGCACGTACCGGATCTACCCGACCCTCGACCACCCCGAGCTGGTGTGGCGTCGCGGCTGGCCGGTCCAGGTGACCGCCGGCCCGGTGCCGTGGGTACGCCGCCGGCTGGGCCTCGCCGTCGGCCGCGGCACCGCGGTCCCGCGGCTGCGGGTGACCGGCCCGGCGGCCTCGCTGGCCGACCGGGTGCTCGACGACCTCGGCGCCGCGACCGGGCAGCCGGCGGGACGGCTCGTGGGCCTCGTGACGGCCGGGCAGGTCGTGCTGCGGGCGCGGACCGGGGACGGCGACCTCGCCGTCCGCGTCTCGGTGACCGACGACGAGCGCGTGGTCGACGTCTCGTCGCAGGTGCTGGCCGACGTCCCCGAGGCGGCGCCGTTCCTCCCGGTGGTCGCGGCCTCCGGGCGCACCGCCGGCCGACCGTGGCTGGCCACGCACTGGACCCCGCGCCGGCGCCGCCCGCTGAGCTGGCCGTGGCCGCGGCCCGACCGCCGGTGGGCGGTCGCCGAGCAGCTGGCGCAGGTGCTGTCCGCCCGCGTCGTCGGCCACACCGGACCTGGCTGGGCCCCCCGCTGGACCGCGGCCGCGCACGTCGTCCCGGCCGACGTCCGCGCGCAGTGGGCCGAGCGCCTGGCGCCCCTCGAGGCGGGCGTGCCGACGGCGTGGTGCCACGGGGACCTGTGGCCGGGCAACGTGCTCCTCGACGGCGACGTCACCACCGTCATCGACTGGGACAACGCCTCCGACGACGCGCCCCAGGGCGTCGACCTCCTGCTGCTGCGCGCCCTCCGGGCGGTGGCCGGGACCGACCGGCTGGTCACCGCCGAGCTGATGACGATGGCCGCCGACCCGGCCCCGGTGGCGGACCTCCCCGTCGCGGGCCGGCTGTGGGCGGAGCACCCCGAGGAGCAGCGCACGGCGCTCGCCCTGGCGACCGTCGTCCTGTACCTCCGCAACCGCTCCCTGCACGACCTGGGCGCCGAGCAGCTCCAGCGCCACCTCGACGCCGTGGACCGGGCGCTGACCGGCCTCCCGGCGTACTCGGAGACGACCCCGGTGCCGGTGGTCGACACCGAGGCCGGCCGCACCGCCCGCGGCGCGCTCTGGCTGGCCACGAACGGGATCGTCGTCAAGGCCTCGCAGACGGTGGTGCTGCTGACCCTCGCGGCGATGCTCGCGCCGTCCTCGCTCGGCCTGGTCGCCCTCGGCACGCTGGTGGCCAACGTCTCCGCGATCGTCACCAGCCTCGGGACGGCGAGCGCGCTGGTCTACTGGCGCGGCGACGTGCACCGGGCGGCCCGGACGGCGGTGACCATCGGCGTCGGGACCGGCGGCGTCCTGGCCGCACTGCTGTGGCTGGCGGCACCCTGGCTCGCGGCTGCGCTCAACGCCTCCGACGGCGGGGCGGCGGTGATCCGCGGCCTGACCGTGACGCTGCCGTGCCTCGCGGTCGCGGCCGTCACCAACGAGCTGCTGCGGCGCCGGCTGGCCTTCGCCCGCCGGATCATCCCGGACACGGTGTCGTCGGTCGTGGGAGCGGTGGCCGCGGTGGCCCTCGCCGTCGAGGGGCACGGGGTGATGGCGCTCGTCGTCGGGCAGATCGTCCAGGCGTCGCTCACGATGGTGCTCGCCTGGGTCGTGCACCCGCCGGTCGTCCCCGGCTGGAACGCCGAGGACGCGCGCGGGCTGCTCTCCTACGGCGGCCCGTACGCCGGCGCGAACCTGCTCGAGCTGGTCCAGCTCAACGTCGACTACCTGGTGGTCTCGTGGGTCCTCGGCGGCGGCGCGCTCGGCCAGTACTCGCTGGCGTTCCGGATCGCGTTCATGCCGTACCTGATGATCGTCGTGGTCACGACCGGAGCGGCGTTCCCGTACCTGTGCCGGCAGCGCGGCGGCGACCTGGGGCGCGCGACGGTCGCGGTGATGACCGCGACGCTGACGCTCGTCGCGCCGATCTGCCTGGGGCTCGCGCTCTTCGCCGACGACCTGGTCCTGCTCGGTGACAAGTGGTCGCCCGGCGTCCCCGTCGTCGCCTGGCTCGCGCTGTATGCGCTCCTGCTCAGCGTCGGCCAGATCGTGCAGACGGCGCTCAACGCGTCCGGCCGGCCGGCCCTCTCGATGGTGCTGCGGCTGTGCCACCTGCTGCTCCTGCTCGCGACCCTGCTGGTGGTCGTGCACCAGGGGATCACCGCGGTCGCGGTCGGCCAGGCCGGCGCGGCGTCGCTCGTCGCGCTGCTCGCGCTCACGCTCGGACGCCTGCACCTCCCGGGCTTCTCGCTGCGACGGCTGGCGTCGTCGCTGCGGGGTGCCGCGGTCGCGACCCTCGCGATGGTCGCGGTGGTGCTCGTGCTGCGACCGGTGCTCGACCCGCACCGGCCGTCGCTGGTCGGGCTCGTGCTCGCCGGCACCGTAGGGGTCGCTGCGTACGCCGCGACCGTGTGGCTCGTCGACCGTGACCGCCTCCGGGACGCGGTCCGACTGGTGCGGAGGACGTCATGAGGGCAGAGGTACGCACGCTCGGCACCGCGGTCCGCCCGCTCGCCGCCGCCAGCCGCAGGCTGCGCACGCGTCCCGGGCTGACGATCGTCGGCTGGCACCGGGTCGACGGCCGCCGCAGCTCCGGGCTCTCGACCGGGGTCGACGACTTCCGGCGCAACCTCGACGTCCTCCAGGGCTGGGGGGCCACGGTGCTGCCGCTCGGCGAGGCCGTCGACCGGTTGCAGGCGGGGACCCTGCCGGACCGGGCGGTGTGCCTGACGTTCGACGACGGGTACGCGAGCGTCGTCGAGACGGCCTGGCCGATCCTCCGCGAGCGCGGGTTGCCGGCGACCCTCTTCGTCGTCTCCGGGTACCTCTCGGGGGAGGGCCGGTTCGCGTGGGACCGCCCCGAGCCCGTGCACGACCGGCACCGGCTCGCCCGGGCCGACGAGGTCGTCGCGGCCGCCGCGACGGGCCTCGACATCGGGTCCCACACGGTGACCCATCCGTGGCTGCCGTCCCTGGACGCCGACGAGGTCAAGCGCGAGCTGGTCGACTCGCGGGCCGCGATCGAGGAGCTGCTCGGCCGCCCCGTCGACTCGCTGGCGTACCCGACCGGCGGCTGGAGCCCCGCCGTCCGCGCGATCGCCGCGGAGGTCGGGTACCGGATCGGGATCACCGTCGACCGCGGGCTCAACACCGCACGCACGCCGCTGCTGTCGCTGCGCCGCTCGTTCGCCCCGACCGACCAGCAGGACCTGCGGCTCGTGCTCGACGGTGCCTACACGGTGCTGGCGCCGCTCGACCGCTGGCGCCGCCGGAAGGCACCCGGATGGTGAGCCCCCGTCCGTTGCTCCTGGAGTACCGCCCCCGGCGCCGGCTCGCGGGCGGGTACCGGAGCGCGCTGGTCACCCCGCCGCCGCCGCGCCGCGAGCGCACCGGCTGGACGGTGGCGCTCCCGTTGGCCGCCGCGGTCGTGGCCGGACTCGGGGTCGGCTCCGCCCCGGCTCCGGCCGCCCTCGCGCTGCTCGGCGTGGCGACGGCCGCCGCGCTGCTGCTCCGGCTGGAGTGGGCCGCGGCGGTCGTCGTCGTGACCGCGGTCTTCGAGGACTACCTGGCCCGCGTCGAACCGGGCGTGACCAAGCTCGTCGCCGCGGTGCTGGTCGTCTCCTGGATGGTGCGCCGCTGCCACCACCGCCCGCAGGCGCGGCACCGCAGCCCGGTCCTGGCCGCGGCGACCGCGTTCGCCGCCGTCCTCGCCGCCGCGACCCTCCTCCACAACAACGGCGATCCGGGGCTCGCCGTCGTGCTGCGGTACGCCGGCTTCCTCGCGGTGCTCATCGTGCTCTCCGACGCCGTCCGCGACGGGCTGGCCCCCGAGCGGCTCGCCCGCTGGTACGTCGTGGCCTGCGCGGCCGCCTCCCTGTGCGGACTGGCGGCGTTCTTCCTCGGCGCGGACCGCCGTGTGGGCGGCCCGATCGGGGACCCGAACGACCTGGCGTTCTTCCTGCTGCCCGCGGTGGCCCTCGGGCCGGCGGTCCGCGGCAGCGGTCGCGACCGCCGACTCTGGGACCTCGCGACGGTCGTCGTCGCGATGGCGATCGTCGGCACCCTGTCCCGCGGCGCGCTGGTCGGGCTCGCCGGCATGCTCGTCGTCGCGGTGCTCAGCGGCGCCGTACGCCTGCGCGTCGCGACCGGGCTCGTCGCCGCCGTGGCAGCCGCGGTGCTCGTCGGCGTCGCCGCCGTGCCGCAGCTGGTGTCGGTCAGCCTCCAGCAGAAGAGCGTGATCGCGGACCAGAACGTGTCGGAGCGGCTCCAGCTGTGGGGTGCGGCGGCGCAGATGACCGTCGAGCACCCTGTGCTCGGTCTCGGGCCGGGCGCGTTCGCCCTCGACCACCAGGAGTACACGTCGTCGCTGCCCGACGACGTCAACCACCCGCTCGACGTCGCCCACAACACCTGGCTCGAGCTCTCCAGCGAGCTCGGCGTGGTCGGCCTGGCGGCGTTCGTGGCCATGCTCGGTCTCGCGTACACGGAGGCCCGCCGTACCTGGCGCGGCCGGGGCGACCCGCTGGCCGCGGCGGTCTGCGTCTCGCTGGTCGGCACCGCGCTCGCGGCGACGTTCGTGACCGAGCAGTACTACCTGCCGTTCTGGCTGCTCGCCGTCCTCGCGGTCGGCGTGGCGGAGCGGAGGGAGCCATGACCGGGCTGCGGGTGGTGCAGGTCCTCACCCAGGACACCGGCGGACCGGCGGACCACGCGGTCGACGTCGCCGCCGGCCTCGCCGCGCGCGGGCACGACAGCCACGTCCTGGGCCCGCGCACGCCCCGGACCGCCGCCGCGGTGGCCGCGGGCGTGACCTGGCACGAGCTGCCCGTCGCGTCCAAGCGCGACGTCGGCGGCGCCGCCGCCGCGGCCCGGCGGCTCGACGCGCTGCGCCCCGACGTCGTCCACCTCCAGGACCGCCGGGCGGGGTGGCTCGGCCGCGGCCTGGCGCCGGTCCTGCGCCGGCGCGGGTGCGTCGGGGTGGTCTACACGCTCCACGGCGTGGCCGACGGCCTGTCGGACCTGGTCGCCGGCAACGCGCGGGTGGCCCGGCGCCGCCGCCGCGACCGGCTCTACTACCTGACCGGCGAGCGGCTGGTGACGCGCTGGGGAGGCAGCCGCGTGGTCGTCCCGAGCGCGGCGGTCGCCCGGTACGCCGTCGAGCACGTCGGCCTGCCGCGGCACGTCGTCGACGTGGTGCCGAACGGCGTCGACGCCGAGCGGTACGCCGTGGCCACCCCGGACCGTCCGCGTCCCCGCGCCGTGTGGGTGGGCGTCCTCGCGCCGGTGAAGCGGCTGCCGCTGCTGCTCGACGCGGTCGCCGAGGTGCCCGCGCTCGACCTCCAGGTCATCGGCGACGGTCCGCTGCGCGACGCGGTGGCGTCCCGCGCCGCGCGCGCCGACCTCGTGGGCCGGGTCGAGCTCGCCGGGCGGGTGGCGGACCCCGCGCCGTACCTCGCCGATGCCGACCTGTTCGTGCTCACGTCCGGCGCGGAGAACTGCCCGCTCGCGCTGCTCGAGGCGATGGCGAGCGGGCTCCCGGTGGTCAGCACGGCGGTCGGGGGAGTCCCGGAGGTGGTGCGCGACGGCGTGGACGGGCTGCTCTGCCCGGCCGACGACCGCGACGCCCTCGCCGCCGCGCTCCGACGCCTCGCCGGCGACGCCGGTCTCCGGACCCGGATGGGCGCGTCCGCGCGGCGGCGCGTGCTCGACGGCTACACGACCGACCACTGCCTGGACGGCCTCGAGGCGAGCTACTACGCGAGTCGGGGTGAGTGAGCCGTGCGCGTGCTGACGGTGATCGCGGAGATGGGCTCCGGCGGGGCCGAGGCCGTCGTGCACGACCTCACCTCCCGGCTGGCCGCCGACGGCGTGGCCGTGGCCGTGGCGAGCAACGGCGGGTGGCGGGCCGACCGGCTGGCCGCTGCCGGCATCGCCACGCCCGCCGTACCGCTCGCCGACGCCGGGCTGCCGGCGATGCTGCGCTCCGCCGGCGTGCTGCGCCGGGTGCAGCGGTCGTGGCGGCCCGACCTGGTGCACACGCACAACGTCCGGGCGACCGCGGCGGTGCACGCGGCGTCACTGGGGCGGCCGGGACGGCACCGGCCGCCGCTCGTGACCACCGTGCACGGCCTGGCCGACGACCACTACGGGCCCGCGGTGCGGGTCCTGGCGCGGGCCAGCGACGTCGTGGTCGCGGTCTCGGATGACGTGCGCGAGCGCCTGGTGCGGGCCGGACTGCCCGCGGAGCGGGTCGTCGTCGTCGAGAACGCGGTCCCCGACCCGCGCCCCGAGGCGCCGGCCACGCGGGCCGGGCTGGCCGTGCCGGACGGCGTGCCGCTGGTCCTGTGCGTGGCGCGCCTCGCCCCGCCGAAGCGGCTCGACCTGCTGCTCGACGCCTGGGCCGCCGTACCGGACGCGCACCTGCTGGTGGCGGGGGATGGTCCGGACCGGGCGGCGCTGGAGCGGCGCGGCGTGTCGCGGGTGACCTTCCTCGGCGACCGTGACGACGTCGGACGGCTGCTCGCCGTCGCCGACCTGCTCGTCCTGCCGAGCGACCGCGAGGGCCTGCCGATGGCGGTGCTGGAGGCGATGGCCGCCGGCGTACCGGTGGTGGCCTCCGCCGTCGGGGGCCTGCGGGAGCTGGACCCGTCCGCCGTCCACCTCGTCGCTCCCGGGCGCGCCGCCGCGCTCGCCGGGGCGGTGGCCGGGCTGCTCGCCGACCCGCCACGACGGGCCGGGCTCGCCGCCCGTGGACAGGAGCTGGTCGCACGACGGTTTTCGTCGGCCGGCATGGTCGGCGGGTACCGAAATGCGTACGCGCTGGCCATCGGGGAGGGGGAACCCGTCGTAACCAAAGCGAGACCTTGACCGTTGTCCCGAGTGTCCGTCCAGGGCGGCTGGTCATCCCGGCCCCCGGTGGACTTCTCGGGACGCACGACACAGGCGGGGAGGACCTCCCCGCGTCTGCCGACGAGAGCAAGCGGGGGAGCAGTGGAAGCGAAGGACGTGGGTCGGGCCGTGTGGCGGCACCGACTCCTGGTGGTGGTGATCCTGGTGGTCACCGGGGCGGCGGTCGCCGCGGGGCTGTGGTTCGCCCCGAAGTCGTACGTCTCGACCGCGACCGTGTCGGCTGCGGCGTCGCCCCAGGCGACGGCGACGGGGGTGGACCTCGACTCGCTGCGGGGCAGCGTCGGGGAGCTGGCGAACTCCGAGGACGTCCTCGCCGAGGTCGCGTCCCGGCTCAGCGAGCCGCGCAGCGCCGAGGACCTGCGCACCTCGATCACCGGCCAGTGGATCCAGGGCACGATCCTCATCGAGATCCAGGCCTCCGACCCGGACCCGCGGATGGCCGCCGAGATCGCGAACACGACCGCCGACGTGCTCCCGCTCTACGACCCGAGCAACGGCGCGTTCCTCTTCACCACGAGCAACCCGGCGCGTCCCGCCGCGTCGTTCTCGAGCCCGAACCTCCTGCTCGCCATCGCGGTGGGGGCCCTGCTGGCCGTGATCCTCGCCGTCTGCGGCGCGCTGCTGCGTGAGCGGCGCGTGGCGGGCGTGGGCGAGGTCCACGAGGTGGAGGAGCTGGCCGATGCCCCCGTGCTCGCACAGCTGACCCAGCCCCGCGACCCGACCACGCTGCCCGCGCTCTACCCGGGCACCTCCGCGGCCGACGTCTTCCGCGAGCTGCGCATCGCCCTGGAGGCCGAGGCCAGCCGCGACCCCGTGAGCCTGGTCGTCGTCAGCGGCGTGCAGCCTGGCGACGTGCACGTCTGGCTCGGCGCGAACCTCGCGGTCTCGCTCGCCAACGTCAACCGGCGGGTGCTCCTCGTCGACGGCCGGCTCGGGGAGCAGGAGGGCCGGCCGATCTCCGCCGGCCCCGGCACGAGCGGCCTGTACGACGTCCTCGTCGGCGGCGACCTCGAGTCCGCCCTCAGCCCCGGGCCCGTGGAGGACCTCACCGTGCTGCCCGCCGGGCAGTGGGGCGGGGAGTCGCCGGAGACGCTGCTGGAGACGCGGTTCGGCGCCGTCATGGAGGACGCCGCCCGCATCTTCGACGTCGTGGTCGTGCTCGCCCCCGCGGTCGACCAGTGCGACGACGCCCGGATCATGGCGGCCGGCGGGTCCCTGCTGCTCGTCGTCCCCGAGAACGGCGTGCCGCAGCGCGAGCTGCGCCGCCACATCGGGCGGATCCGCTCCGTCGGCAGCCGCCTGCTCGGCGTCGTGCTCGTCGCCAAGCGCACGGAGCGGATCGCTTCCTAGGTCTGCTCGCGCCGGCCCGGGCCCGGGTTGTGGTGGGTGGGCGGTGTGTGGGCAACCGATTCGGGCAGTGGAACGGTTGCTCACGCACCGCTGGCCCGGGTTGTGGTGGGTGGGCGGTGTGTCTGCAACCGATTCGGGCCGTGGAACGGTTGCTCACGCACCGCTGGCCCGGGTTGTGGTGGGTGGGCGGTGTGTCAGCAACCGATTCGGGCCGTGGAACGGTTGCTCACGCACCGCTGCCGGCCCGGACAGCAGGTGACGGGTGCGGTCGGTGGCCGCCCCAGGCGTGCGGATTGGTCACCAACCGCATGTCGGGAGCGCCGGAAGGCCGCCCACCGCCTCCAGCCGGTGGCCGAGAGGGGTGCGTCAGTCGCCGAGTGCGCCGCCGCGCGCGGGCGCCAGGCCCCCGGGAGATCCGGAGCGGCGCGGCGCGGGGACGACGACGCCCGACGGTGCCGGCAGGGCCGCCGCCACCGGCAGCGCCGACGGCAGGGGGGCCAGGGCGGCCATCGCGTCGCCCGTGCCGTTCGAGCGCCAGAACTGGCGCAGGGTGACCCGGGCGACGTGCTCGGCGGAGGCGTCCGAGTCGTGGTTGGCCACGACGTGGCGCCGGCCGTGCAGGCCCTCGCGCAGGGCGAGAGCCGGGTCCGAGAGCCGGCGCGCCACCTCCGTCGCCAGGGTGACGGTGTCGCCGACCGGGACCAGCGCCCCGGCGCCGCGCGGCACGCTCTCCGCCATGCCGGCCACCTGGGTCGCGACGACGCTGCGGGCGGCCGCCATCGCCTCGAGCGGTACGACGGCCATGCCCTCCCAGTGCGACGGCGCGACGACCACGTCGGCGGCGGCCAGCCACGCGCGGACGTCGACGCGGTTGCCCACGAGCACCACGCTGTCGTCGGAGCTCGCCCGCTCCTCGAGGTCGTCGCGGTCCGGGCCGTCTCCGACGAGGACGAGGGTCGCGTCACCCACCCGGGGGCGGACGAGCTCCCACGCGTCGAGCAGGTCGTGCTGACCCTTCTGCTCGGTCAGGCGCCCGATGCACACGGCGATCGGGGTCTCGGGGAGACCGAGCACGTCGCGGGCGATCCGGCGCTCCTCGCCGCTGCCGGCGAACTGGGCCGGGTCGACCCCGTTGCGCGCCAGGGTCGCGGCGGTCTGGATCCCGTGCCGCTCCCCGGTCAGCCGCTCGGCAGCGCTGACGCAGACGAGCTCGGTCGTCCAGCGCTGGGCCCAGCGCTCCCACGCGAGGCTCGCCCGTCGCACCGGCCCGCGGACGGCCTCGAAGGACCAGGCGTGCGGCTGGAAGATGGTGGGCCGCCGACCGCGGATCACCAGCCGGCCCACGAGGCCGGCCTTGGCGCTGTGCAGGTGGACGACGTCGGGATCGACCTGCCTGACGATCCGGCGCAGGCGTCGTGCCTCGCCCGGGACGCTCGGCCCCGGGCTCCGCCGCGCGCTCCACGGGACCGTCGTGGCGCCGGCGGCCTCGGCGGCGTCGGCCAGCCAGGACCGGGGCGGGCAGGCGACGGTGACGGTCCAGCCGCGCGTCACCTGGTCGCGGACGTAGCCCAGCAGGACGCGAGCGACGCCCTCGGTCGTCGGCTGCGAGACGTGGAGCACGTGGGGGCGCCCGTGGACGGCCGCCGGGGCGGCCTGGACCGGACGGGCCGGCGCGTCGGCGGCGCGGGGACCGAGGTCGATGCGGGCGCTGCCCGGCTGCGAGCGGAACACGGCCCGCACGGTGCGGAACATGATCTTCACGTCGCCCCAGAGCGACCAGTTCTCGATGTAGTAGTTGTCGAAGCGGACGCGGGCGTCGATCGGGGTGTCGCCGCGGAGGTCGTGCACCTGGGCGTAGCCGGTCAGGCCGGTCTGCACCCGGTGGCGGTCGTCGTACCGGACCTGCGAGCGGGCGAACTCCCGGACGAAGAACGGCCGCTCGGGGCGCGGACCCACGAGGCTCATGTCGCCCCGGAGGACGTTCACCAGCTGGGGGAGCTCGTCGAGGCTGGTACGGCGCAGGAAGCGGCCGACCGGGCCGAGGCGAGCGTCGTGGTCGATCGACCACTGGGTGGCGCTCTCGGCGTCGTCGACCGGCTGCAACGAGCGGAACTTGTACATGGTGAACACCCGCCCGCCACGTCCCACGCGCGCCTGCCGGAAGATCACGCCGGGGCCGGTCTCGAGGCGGACGGCGACGGCGCAGGCGATCAGGACCGGCGAGAGCAGGGCCAGCGCGGCGGCGGAGATCGCGATGTCGAGCAGCCGTTTGAGCAGCAGCGTGTGCGGGCGGCGTCCCCAGCGGCGCAGCCGCATCACGGCGACGTCGCCGATGACCTCGGTGCGCCGGTGGTGGTCCAGGCCCATCATCTCGAAGAAGCGGGGGACCACGAAGACCTGGTGGTCGGCCTGCACCAGCCGCCGGACCAGGTCGATGGTGCGGTCGTCGGGCGGGTCGGGGAAGGCGAGCACCACGTCGTCGACGCCGAGGTCGGCCATCGCCCGCTCGAGGTCGTCGACCCCACCGAGCAGCGGGACGGGCAGGTCGCGCGCGGAGAGCCCGGGCGCGGTGTCGATGATGCCGAGGGGGTCCAGCCCGTGCTCGCGGCGGTGGAGGAACGTCGTCGCCAGGCGGCGGCCGACGGCGCCGGCGCCGACGATGATGACCGGGTGGGAGCTGCGGCCGCTGCGCCGCCAGGAGTGCACCAGCGCGTAGACGACCGAGCGGAGCAGCAGCAGGAGCACGAACGTCGTGCCGACGAACGCGATCAGCGTGCCCCAGGGCTGCTGGGCCTCGGTGCCCGGCGAGAGCGCGGCGAAGGTGAGCGTGGCGACCACGGCGGCGAGGGCGAGCTTGGGCAGGTCCTCGACCACGGACAGCACCAGCCGGGACCGGTGCAGGTCCGCGCCCCGGCACACGAGCAGGGCGGCGAGCGCGGCGGCCACGACGGCGGCGACCGTTGCGTCCTCCCGCAGGACCAGCCCCGTGACGACCACGGCGAGCGGGTCGACGGCCGTGAGCACCGGACGGACGCTGCGGAGCCACGGCAGCAGGTCGATCACACCACCGCGCACGGCCAACCCCCGGTCTGGTCACTACGTCCCCGGGGTTCTCGTACCCGTGTCACCACGTGGGAAACCCGGGAGTGCTACCCGCGGGTAAGTGAAGTGATCTAGGTTACTCGGCATCCCCGTCCGTCTCGGCCGCCCAGCAGGAGTGACATTGACCGCCCAGGCCAGCACGTCCGTCGACCCCGGCTTCGTCAACGACCTGACCCAGAACTTCGCGGTGCAGTTCCTCGACCGCGTCGCCGCCTCCGCCGACCTGGAGGCGTTCCGCTACCCGCGGGGGGAGGTCTGGGAGTCCGTCACCTGGCGGCAGGCCGGCGACCTCGTCGAGAAGCTCGCCGGGGGCCTGCTCGCGCTCGGGCTGCAGCCCGAGCAGCGGGTCGGCATCGCGTCCTCGACCCGGTACGAGTGGATCCTCGCCGACCTCGCGGTCATGTGCGCGGCGGGCGCGACGACCACCGTCTACCCGTCGACCAACGCCGAGGACACGGCGTACATCCTGGGTGACTCCGAGAGCCGGGTGGTGTTCGCGGAGGACGACGAGCAGATCGCGAAGCTCAAGGAGCACCGCAACGAGCTGCCGCACCTGGTCAAGGTCGTGACCTTCGACGGGACCACCGACGGCGACTGGATCATCGGCCTCGACGACCTGGCGAAGCTGGGGGAGGCCCACCTCGCCGAGCACCCCGGCGTGGTCGAGGAGACCGCCCGTGCGATCCCGGCCGACCAGCTGGCGACGCTGATCTACACCTCCGGGACCACCGGCCGCCCCAAGGGCGTGCGGCTGCTGCACCGGGCATGGGTCTACGAGGGCACCGCGATCAAGGTGCAGGACATCCTGCACGAGGACGACCTGCAGTTCCTCTGGCTGCCGATGGCCCACTCGTTCGGCAAGGTGCTGCTCTCCGCGCAGCTCGCGTGCGGCTTCGCCACCGCGATCGACGGCCGGGTCGACCGGATCGTCGACAACCTCGGCATCGTCAAGCCGACGTTCATGGGCGCCGCACCGCGCATCTTCGAGAAGGCGCACGGCCGGATCGTCACCATGCAGGCCTCCGAGGGCGGGCTGAAGGAGAAGATCTTCAAGCGCGCGTTCCAGGTCGGCGTCGACGTCGACCGGCGCAAGCGGGAGGGGCAGGCGGTGCCGTTCCTGCTGGGCGTCCAGCACGGCCTGTTCGACAAGCTGGTGTTCAGCAAGGTCCGGGAGCGCTTCGGCGGCCGGGTGCGGTTCTTCATCTCCGGCTCGGCGGCGCTGAACGCCGAGATCGCCGAGTGGTTCCACGCCGCGGGCATCCTCATCCTCGAGGGCTACGGCATGACCGAGAACGCCGCCGGCGCGACGGTCAACCACCCCGAGAACTACAAGATCGGCACCGTCGGCCCGGCCCTGCCCGGCAGCGAGGTGAAGATCGGCGAGAACGACGAGGTGCTGCTGCGCGGCCCGCACGTCATGGCCGGCTACCACAACCTCCCGGAGGAGACCGAGAAGACGCTGACCGACGACGGCTGGCTGCGGACCGGCGACAAGGGCAGCCTGGACGCCGACGGCTTCCTGACCATCACCGGGCGGATCAAGGACCTCTTCAAGACCTCCGGCGGCAAGTACGTCGCGCCGTCCGCGATCGAGTCGAAGTTCAAGGCGCTCTGCCCGTACGCCAGCCAGTTCCTGGTGTTCGGCAACGAGCGCAACTTCGTGGTCGCGCTGATCACCCTCGACCCCGACGCCATGGCCGGCTGGGCCGAGGAGAACGGCATGGCCGGGGCGTCCTACACCGACATCGTCAACTCCGAGCAGGTGCAGGCGATGGTCGGGGACTACGTCGACCAGCTGAACTCCCACCTGAACCGCTGGGAGACCATCAAGAAGTGGAAGCTCCTCGACCACGACCTCACCATCGAGTCGGGCGAGCTGACCCCGTCGATGAAGGTCAAGCGCAACGTCGTCGAGGCGAACAACAAGGCGCTGATCGACAGCTTCTACAGCTGACCGGCTTCCGAGTCGCCGGGTGGCAGAGGTCCGGGTCGGGCCGGGACCTCTGCCCCTGTGACCGATCGCCGCCCGGCGATGGGCTGGAGTCGTGGCCGAGTCGCAGCCGTTCCACACGTCCACGTCCCGTCGGGTGGCCGCGCGCGCCGTCGACCTCTTCAAGGTGTACGGCGAGGGCGCGGCCCGGGTCGCCGCGCTCGACGGGGTCAGTCTCGAGTTCGGCGCCGGTGAGTTCACCGCGGTCATGGGGCCGTCGGGCTCGGGCAAGTCGACGCTGATGCACTGCATGGCCGCGCTGGACACCCCGACGTCGGGCCATGTCTACCTCGGCGACGTCGACCTGGCGGGCCTCGGCGACCGGGCCCTGACCCGGCTGCGCCGCGACCGGATCGGGTTCGTGTTCCAGGCGTTCAACCTGGTGCCGACGCTGACCGCGCGGGAGAACATCGAGCTGCCGCTGGCGATCGCCGGACGCCGGCCCGACCGCGCGTGGTTCGACTCCGTCGTCGACGCCGTCGGCCTGCGCGACCGGCTGGACCACCGGCCGAGCGAGCTCTCCGGCGGTGAGCAGCAGCGGGTCGCGTCGGCCCGGGCCCTGGTGACCCGGCCCGAGGTGGTCTTCGCCGACGAGCCGACCGGCAACCTGGACTCCAACGCCGGCGCCGAGATCCTCGCGTTCCTGCGCGAGAGCGTCGACGAGCTCGGCCAGACCATCGTGATGGTGACCCACGACCCGTCGGCCGCCGGTTACACCGACCGGGTCGTCTTCCTCGCCGACGGGCGGATCGTCGACGAGCTGGCGGAGCCCACCGCGCACCGGGTCCTGGAGAGGATGGCGCGGCTCGGCGCCGACCTCGGCGTACCGCACCCGTCGCTGGGGAGCTGACCGGCATGTGGCGGGTCAGCCTGCGCAACCTCCTGGCCAAGAAGGTGCGGCTCGCGCTCAGCGCGTTCGCGATCGTGCTCGGGGTCGCGTTCGTCGCCGGGTCGTTCATCTTCACCGACACCCTGGGCGGCGCCTTCGACGGGATCGTCGGCGGCACCACGGCCGACGTCGAGGTGATGCCGCAGGGCGCCGGCGACGTGGACACGCTGGGGGTCGACGCGCGGACCATCCCGGCGGCGGTGGCCGACCGGCTGGCCGAGCTCCCGGGCGCCGCGAAGGTCGCGGGCACCGACTCCGTCCCGGGCGTCTACGTGATCGGCGCCGACGGCAAGCTCGTCGGTGGCAACGGCCCGCCCGGGCTGGCGCTCAACTACACCGAGATGACGTCGATCACCGGCGACCGGATCCTCAGCCTCGCGGAGGGCCGCGTCCCCAACGCGCCCGGCGAGGTCGCCCTCGATCTCGACACCGCTGACAGGGCGGGGTACGCCGTCGGTGACGTGGTCACCCTGGTGACGCCCACCGATCCGCCGACGATGGAGGTGCGGCTGGTCGGCCTGGTGCGGTTCGGCTCGGAGGGCGGGCTCCTCGGCGCCACGCTGACGATCTTCGACGACCAGTGGATGCAGGACCTCTTCTTCGACGGCCGCGACGTCTACACGAACATCTCGATGACGACGGCCGAGGGCGTGTCCCAGACCGAGCTGCGCGACGCCGCGGCGCAGGTCGTCCCGCCCGGCGTCGAGGTCAAGACCGGGGACGCCTGGTCGGAGGAGACGAAGAACGCGATCGGCCAGATCCTCGGCTTCATCAACACGTTCCTGCTCGTGTTCGCTGCGATCTCGATGGTGGTCGGCACGTTCCTCATCGTGAACACCTTCTCGATCCTGGTCGCCCAACGCAGCCGCGAGCTGGCCCTGCTGCGGGCGCTCGGCGCCTCGCGACGGCAGGTCAACGTGTCGGTCCTCGCGGAGGCGCTGGTGGTCGGTCTGTTCGGCTCCACCGTCGGGATCGGGTTCGGCTACCTCCTCGCGATCGGGCTCAAGACGCTGTTCGGCGCGATCGGGCTCGACCTCGGCCGGGCGGACATGCCGCTCGAGCTGCGCACGGTCCTCGTCTCGTACGCCGTGGGCGTGACCGTCACGCTGCTCGCGGCGTACCTGCCCGCCCGCCGCGCCGGGCGGGTCGCGCCGGTCGAGGCGATGCGCGAGGACGTCTCGGTGCCGGAGGCGGCCCTCCGCCGCCGGCTGCTGGTCGGGGGCCTGATGGTGCTCGCCGGCGTCGGGACGCTGGTGCTCGGCATCACCGGCTCGGGCAGGTCCGGGCTGCTCCTGATCGGCCTCGGGATGCTCGTGATCCTGGTCGGCGTCTCGCTGACCTCGGCCGTCGTCGGCCGCCCGGTGATCGCGGGGCTGGGCGCGGTGTTCCGTCGCACCTCGGGGATGGTCGGGACCCTCGCCGGCCAGAACTCCCTGCGCAACCCGCGCCGCACCGCGGCCACCGCGAGCGCGTTGATGGTGGGGCTCACGGTGGTGACCCTGATGTCGATCCTCGGCCAGTCGGCCAAGGCCAGCACCGACAAGGCGATCGAGGAGAACCTCACCGCCGACCTGGTCGTGTCGAACGTGACCGGGCAGTTCTTCTCCCCGGAGTACGCGCGGCAGATCCGTGGGGTCGACGGCGTCGCGGCCGTGGTCGCGGTCCGGTCCGCCAGCGCGAAGTACGGCGGTGGCACCGTGTTCGTCGACGCGGCCGACCCGCGCCTGCTCGGGTCGGCGGTGCGGGTGCCGGTGATCGCCGGCTCCCTCGCCGACCTGCGCGACGACACGGTGCTGGTGCGGCAGTCGGTCGCAGCCGACCGGGGTCTCGCGGTCGGCGACGACGTGACGCTCACCTTCCCGAGCGGCCGGCGTACCTACGAGGTGGCCGGGGTGTACCCGACCACCGGGTCGGCGACCACCGACCAGTTCCTGACCACGCTCGGCGGCCTGCGCAAGGCCGGCTTCGTGCCCGAGGACTCGCTGCTGTTCATCGTGACGGAGCCGGGAGCCGACCAGGCTGCGGTCCGGTCGGCGATCGACGGCATCCTCGCCGACAACCCGACGGTGACGCTGAAGGACCAGCAGGAGTTCGCGGACGAGCAGAAGGCCCAGATCGACACGTTCCTCTACCTGATCTACGCCCTCCTCGGGCTCGCGGTGGTCATCGCGGTGCTCGGCATCACCAACACGCTGGCGCTCTCGGTGATCGAGCGCACCCGGGAGATCGGGCTGCTGCGCGCGGTGGGCGTCAGCCGCAGTCAGCTGCGGACGATGATCCGGCTGGAGTCGATCACCATCGCGGTGCTGGGCGCGCTGCTCGGGGTGGTGATGGGGCTGTTGTTCGGCTGGGTGCTCCAGCGCGAGATCGCCGACGACGGGATCGACGTGCTCGCGATCCCGTGGGTCAGGCTGGTGGTGTTCATGGTGCTGGCGGCCGGGGTCGGGGTGCTCGCCGCGGTCTTCCCGGCCCGGCGTGCCGCGAGGCTCGACGTGCTGCGGGCGATCGCCACGGAGTGACGGCACCCCCTGTTGACCGGATCGAACAGATGTTCGAAGATGGGGTGTGGCCAGCACCCTCGACACCATCGCGCAGCTGCGCAGCCGGATGGCCGGCATGCAGGACGGCCTGCCACGGCTGCCGCTGGAGACCCACCCGGCGCTCGCCGGGCTGGTCCAGCTGCGTGCGGGAGGAAGCTACTCGGTCGACAGCGCGAGCCTGGCGCTGGCCCTGCTGTCCGGCCCGTCCGGGGCGGGTGGCTGGGCGGGGGTGGTCGGGGTGGACGACTTCGGCGCGGAGGCGGCGTGCGCCCTCGGCGTCGACCTGGGCCGGACCGTGCTGGTGCCCGACCCGGGCGACCAGTGGCTCGAGGTGACCGCCGCGCTGGTCGACGTCGTCACCGTCGTCCTGGTCCGGCCGCAGGGGCGGGTGCCGGAGCGGGTGGCCGAGACGCTCGGCGCCCGGCTGCGCAAGCGGTCGGCCGCGCTGGTCGTCCTCGGCGACTGGCCGCGCGCCGAGGTGCGGCTGACCACGCGCGAGCCCGCCTGGGACGGCGTCGGCACGGGACACGGGCACCTGCGGGCGCGCCGGATCCTCGTCGAGGCGCAGCGCGGGTCCGCCCCGCCGCGGCGCGGCGCGTTGTGGTTCCCGGCCGAGGACCAGACCTACCGCCGGGCGGAGACCCCGTCGTTCGAGCGGGGCGCGCCGGTGGCCGTGGAGGCAGCGAGTTGAGGGCCTCCCCATGAGAGTGATGGCGGTGTGGTGCCCGGACTGGCCGGTGGTCGCCGCGCTGGCCGACGAGGGGCTGCCCACCCACCTGCCGGCGGCGGTGTTCAGCGCGAACGTCGTGCAGGCGTGCAACGACGGCGCCCGCGCGACCGGCGTACGCCGGGGGATGCGGCGCCGCGACGCGCAGTCGCGCTGCCCGGAGCTCCAGGTGCACGCCGCCAACCCCGACCGCGACGCTCGGGCGTTCGAGCCGGTGCTCGCCGCGGTCGAGGAGCTGCGCCCGGGGGTCGCCCCGCTGCGCCCGGGGCTGGCGGCGGTGCGGGCGCCGGGCCGGTTCCACGGGGGTGAGCCGGCCGGCGCCGCGCTCCTGGCCGAGCGGCTGGTCGGGCTGGGGGTGTGGGACTGCCGGTTCGGCACCGCCGACGAGCTGTTCACCGCCGAGCAGGCCGCGCGCCGCGCCGAGCGGCAGGACTGCCTGGTCGTCGGGCCTGGGGAGTCGGTGCCGTTCCTGCGCCACCTGCCGGTCGAGGCGATCGACGACGCCGAGGCCGTCAGCCTGATGAAGCGGCTCGGCCTGCGCACGCTGGGCGACCTCGGCGACCTGTCCGCGGCCGACGTGCGCGACCGGTTCGGCCCGCACGTCGCGTGGGTGCACCGGGTGGTCGGTGGCGACGGTGCCGTGCAGCTGAGCACCCGGACGCCGCCGCCCGAGCTCGCCTGCCACGTCGACTTCGAGCCCCCGCTGGACTCCGCGGAGACGATCAGCTTCAGCGTCCGGCAGACCGCGGACCGGTTCGTGGCGGGGCTGGCCCGGCAGGGGCTGGTCTGCACCGAGGTGCTGGTCGAGGCGCGCTGCGAGGGCGAGGCGGAGCCGGCGTCCTCGCGGTCGTGGCTGCACCCGCGCTGGTTCACCGCCGCCGACCTGGTCGATCGGCTGCACTGGCAGCTGCAGGGAGCCATGAACGGGCAGAGCCGGGGTGGAGACGTGCGCGCGCCGGTCGACCGGGTGCTGTTCACCCCGCTCACCGTCGTGCCCGACGCGGTGCACGCCGACGGGCTGTGGGGCGGCACCGACGAGCGGGTCGAGCGCGGCATCGCCCGGGTGCAGGGGATGCTCGGCCACGAGGCCGTGGTCCGCCCGGTCCTGCAGGGCGGGCGCGCCCCGCGCGACCGGCAGGCGCTGGTGCCGTGGGGCGAGCGGCCGACCGGGTTGCGGCCCTGTTCGGATCGAGGGGGTCCGCCGTGGCCGGGCAGCATCCCGCCGCCGGCTCCCGCCCGCGTGCTCGCCACGCCCTGGGCGGCCGAGATGGTCGGCGACGGCGGCCGCACCGTCGACGTGGACGAGCGCGGCGGTGTGACCGCCGAGCCGGCACGGTTCCGTCCCGGGCCGGCCGCGGACTGGCAGCCGGTCGCCGCCTGGGCCGGCCCGTGGCCCGTGGAGGAGCTGTGGTGGGAGAGCGACCCGCGCCGGGTCGCGCGGTTCCAGGTGGTCGGCGTCGACGGCCGCGCCTGGCTGATGACCTGGGACTCGGGCGTCTGGTGGACCGAGGCGGCGTATGACTAGCGGGGACGCGGCAGCGGACCCGCTGATGGTGGTCGAGCGAGCCGCGACCGGGGTGTCGAGACCAAGGGCCGACTGATGGGGTGGAACAACCCGAAGATGTCCTGGGGCGAGCTGGAGAAGCGGCTCTCCGGCCGGATCGTCACGCCCCAGGACCCCGAGGCGCCGATCTCCCAGCGCAAGCGCCAGCACCGCACGGTGGACGTCGAGCGGCCGGCGGGCCCGATCACGCCGTACGCCGAGCTGCACTGCCACTCGAGCTTCAGCTTCCTCGACGGCGCCAGCGGCCCCGACCACCTGGTGCTCGAGGCGCTGCGCCTCGGACTGCACGCGCTGGCGATCACCGACCACGACGGGTTCTACGGCGCCCCCCTGCTCGCCGAGACCGCACAGCTGCACGGCGGGCTGGGCACGATCTACGGCGCCGAGCTGTCGCTGGGCCTCACCAAGCCGCAGAACGGCGTCGCCGACCCCGAGGGCAGCCACCTGCTGGTGCTCGCGCGCGGGGTCGAGGGCTACCACCGGCTGGCCGGGGCGATCACCGACGCCCAGCTGCGCGGGGACGAGAAGGGGCGGCCGGTCTACGACCTCGACGAGCTCGCCGAGCGCGGCCGGGGGCACTGGCTGGTGCTCACCGGCTGCCGCAAGGGGATGGTGCGCCAGGCGCTGGCTCGCGGTCCCCGGCACGCCGCCGACGAGCTGGACCGGCTGACCGCGCTGTTCGGCCACGAGAACGTCGCGGTCGAGCTCGTCGACCACGGGTTCCCGGCCGACTCGGCGCACAACGACCTGCTCGCGCGGCTCGCCGTCGACCACGGGCTGCCGTACGTCGCGACCAACAACGTGCACTACGCGCGACCGGAGCTGCACCGCGTGGCCGACGCGATGGCCGCCGTACGCGCGCGGCGGAGCCTGGCCGAGATGGACGGCTGGCTGCCGGCGTCCGGGATGGCCAGCCTGCGGTCGGGGGAGGAGATGGCGCGCCGGTTCGCCCGCTACCCCGACGCCGTACGCCGCAGCGTGGTGCTCGCCGACGAGATCGCCTTCGACCTGCAGAAGGCGAGCCCGCGGCTACCGAAGTTCGTGCCGGACGGCTGGACGCCGTCCGGCTGGCTGCGCGAGCTGACCGAGCGCGGCTTCGCCGAGCGCTACGCCCACGAGCCGCACGCCCGGGAGGCCCGCGAGCGGGTCGAGCACGAGCTGCGGGTGATCGCCGACAAGGACTTCGACGGTTACTTCGTGATCGTCCACGACATCGTGGCGTTCGCGCGGTCGCAGGGGATCCTCTGCCAGGGCAGGGGATCCGCGGCCAGCTCGGCGGTCTGCTACGCGCTCGGCATCACCGCGGTCGACCCGGTCTTCTACCGGCTGCCGTTCGAGCGGTTCATCTCCCAGCACCGCGAGGAGGAGCCCGACATCGACGTCGACTTCGACTCCGACCGGCGCGAGGAGGTGATCCAGTGGGTCTACGAGAAGTACGGCCGGCACAACGCCGCGCAGGTGGCGAACGTCGTCGGCTACCGGCCGAAGATGGCGGTCCGCGACGCCGCGAAGGCGCTCGGCCACTCGCCCGGCCAGCAGGACGCGTGGTCGAAGCAGATCACGTCGTGGACCGAGGTCGCGGTCCGCGAGGGCGGCGAGCACGACGTACCGGCCACCGTCGTCGGTCTCGCGAACGGCTTCCTCGGCGCGCCCCGCCACCTCGGCATCCACTCCGGGGGAATGGTGCTCACCGAGCGGCCGATCGGCGAGGTGGTGCCCATCGAGCGGGCGCGGATGGAGAAGCGGACCGTCCTGCAGTGGGACAAGGACGGCTGCGAGTTCATGGGGCTGGTGAAGTTCGACCTGCTCGGGCTCGGGATGCTCAGCGCCCTGGACCACATGATGGCGATCGTCCGCGAGCACCTCGGCGAGGACTGGACGCTGGCCACCATGCCCAAGGAGGAGCCGGCGGTCTACGACATGCTCTGCCGTGCGGACTCGGTCGGCGTCTTCCAGGTGGAGAGCCGCGCCCAGATCGGCACTCTGCCGCGGCTCCAGCCGCGCGAGTTCTACGACCTGGCGATCGAGATCGCGCTGATCCGCCCGGGCCCGATCCAGGGTGGCGCGGTCCACCCCTACGTCCGCCGCGCCACCGGGCGCGACCCGGTCGAGTACGCCCACCCGCTGCTGATCCCGGTGCTCGAGCGCACCCGCGGCGTACCCCTGTTCCAGGAGCAGCTGATGGAGATGGCGCGGGTGCTCGGCGACTGCAACCGCGACGAGGCCGACCTGCTGCGGCGGGCGATGGGGTCCAAGCGCGGCGTCGAGCGCATCGAGTCGGTCAAGGAGAAGCTGATGGCCGGCATGGAGGCCAAGGGCATCACCGGCGACCGGGCGGACGCGATCTACCTGCAGATCCTGTCGTTCGCGAACTTCGGGTTCGCCGAGAGCCATGCGCTGTCGTTCGCCAAGCTCGTCTACGCGAGCTCGTGGTGCAAGCTGCACTACCCGGGGGCGTTCCTCGCCGCGCTGCTGCGCGCCCAGCCGATGGGCTTCTACTCACCGCAGTCGCTGGTGCACGACGCGCGCCGCCACGGCGTCGAGGTGCTGCGCCCCGACCTGGCGCTCTCGCGGGCGACCGCCGACCTGGAGCTGGTCTCGACAGGCTCGACCACCGACGGCCGGCCGACCGGCCGCGACGCGTGCCTGCACGACGGCGAGCGCACCGAGTGGGTGCCCGGCACGCCCGACCCGACGCCGGAGCACCGGCGCGACACGGCGTACGCCGTCCGCCTCGGGCTCGACTCGATCCGGGGGATCAGCGCCGAGGTGGCGCAGCGGATCGTCGCCGCCCGTGAGGAGCGGCCGTTCGCCGACCAGGCCGACCTGTCCCGGCGGGCCGGGCTGGACGCGCGGCAGCTGGAGGCGCTGGCCACGGCGGGCGCCTTCGACGCTGCGTTTCCTTCTGGCGGGCTGTCGCGGCGGCAGGCGCTCTGGAACGCCGGCTGGACCGAGACCGAGGAGCACCTCGAGGGCATCCGGGTCGCCGGACCCGCGCCGATGCTGCCGGACATGGACGACGTCGAGATCACCATGGCGGACATGTGGGCGACCGGCATCACCCCCGGCGGCCATCCGTTCGAGCACCTGCGCGAGCGGCTGCGCGCGGCCGGGATCAAGTCGGTGGGTGACTGCTTCGCGGCCGAGCACGGTCGCCGGGTGCACGTCGCCGGGCTGGTCACCCACCGGCAGCGGCCGGGGACGGCGGGCGGCGTCACGTTCCTCAACCTCGAGGACGAGACCGGCATGCTCAACGTCGTCTGCACGGTCGGGGTGTGGCGGCGCTACCGCACCGTCGCGAACAGCGCCGCCGGCATGGTGATCCGCGGCATCCTGGAGCGCGAGGACGGCGTCACCAACCTGGTGGCCGACCGGCTCGACCCGATCGAGACCGTCCACTCCGGCGCGGGCGCCGCCCTCCGGGCCCGCCACCGCTCCCGCGACTTCCACTGACGGTCGAGTCCGGACTTCTTACCGTTGAGTCCGTGGTTCTGTCGGTTGAGTCGGGAGTTCTCGCGGTCGAGTGTCGAGAAGTCCGGACTCGACCGCCACAAGTTCCGATTCAACGGGGTGGGAGGATGAGGCAGTGCCCCCCTCCGCCCTTCCGCCCGGTGATCCCGCGCCCGAGGACGGGTCGCTGCCGGGGTCGGCGCTGGCCGGGGTGGGCGAGCGGCCGTTCGGGTTCTACGTGCACGTGCCGTTCTGCACGGTGCGGTGCGGCTACTGCGACTTCAACACCTACACCGCCGACGAGCTGGGGCCCGGCGCGAGCCGGGCGTCGTACGCCGAGACGGCCGTCGCGGAGGTACGCCGGGCGCGGCAGGTGCTCGGCGACCGGGACGTCCCGGTCAGCACCGTCTTCTTCGGCGGCGGTACGCCGACCGTGCTCGACCCGGCCGACCTGGGCAGCATCCTGCGGGCGATCGACGACGAGTTCGGGCTCGTCGCGGGCGCCGAGGTCACCACCGAGGCGAATCCCGACAGCGTCGACGCCACCGACCTGCACGCCCTGCGCGCGCTGGGCTTCACCCGGATCAGCTTCGGGATGCAGTCCGCCGTGCCGCACGTGCTCGCGGTCCTGGACCGCACCCACGACCCGCTCCGCGTGCCCCAGGTCGTCGCCGCGGCGCGGGACGCCGGCTTCGAGCAGGTCAGCCTCGACCTCATCTACGGCACGCCGGGGGAGTCCGTCGACGACTGGGCCACCACCGTCGACGCGGCCCTGGCCTGCGCGCCCGACCACGTGTCGGCGTACTCGCTCATCGTCGAGGACGGGACCGCTCTGGCCCGGCGGGTCCGTCGCGGCGAGCTGCCGATGCCCGACGAGGACGACCTCGCCGACAAGTACCTGCTCGTCGACGAGCGGCTCGGCGCGGCCGGCCTGCAGTGGTACGAGGTCTCCAACTGGGCCCGGGACGACGCGAGCCGGTGCCGCCACAACCTCCTCTACTGGACCGGCGGCGACTGGTGGGGCGTCGGGCCCGGCGCGCACAGCCACGTCAACGGCGTGCGCTGGTGGAACGTGAAGCACCCGGCGGCGTACGCCGAGCGGCTGGCCGCGCAGCGCAGCCCCGCCCACGCCCGCGAGGTCCTCGACCCCGAGAGCCGGCGCGTCGAGCGGGTGCTGCTCGAGCTGAGGCTGCGCGACGGGCTGCCCCTCGACGTGCTCGACGACGCGGGCCGGGCGCACGTCCCCGACCTGGTCGCCCGCGGCCTGGTGACCGAGACCGACGGCCGCTTGGTGCCGACCCGGACCGGCCGGCTCCTGGCCGACGCGCTCGTGCGTGATCTGCTGCCGTAGCGCGGTCTCCGGGCCTAGGGTGTCGGCCATGACTGAAGGTCCCCAGACTCCTGACCCGAACCAGCAGCCCGAGGGCCAGTCGGTGCCGCCGCCGTACGGCGAGCCGGTGCCGCCGCCCTACCAGCAGCAGCCGCCGGAGCAGCCCTACCAGCAGCAGTACCAGCAGCAGCCCCCGCCGCAGCCCGGGTACCAGCAGCCCTACCAGCAGCAGCCCGGCTACCCGCCGAACCCGGCCGCGCCGTACGGCGTGCACCCGGTCACCGGCATCCCGTACTCGGACAAGACCAAGCTGGTCGCCGGCCTGCTCCAGATCCTGCTGCCGTTCGGCATCGGCCGCTTCTACCTCGGCGACACCAAGACCGGCGTGTGGCAGCTCGTCGTGACCCTGGTGACCTGCGGCATCGGCGCGCTCTGGCCGTTCATCGACGGCATCATCATCCTCGCGACCGACAACGTCACCGACTCCCAGGGACGTCCACTGCGGATGAGCTGACCGCGCGCCAGCCCGTCAGTGCCTTCAGCTGGTCACGAAGTCGATCAGCTCCTCGACCCGGCCCAGCAGGGCCGGGTCGAGGTCGTGGTACGACGTGACCTTGCCGAGGATGTGCTTCCAGGCGCGGGCGATGTCGGCCTGGTCGCGGTGCGGCCAGCCGAGCTGCTGGCAGACGCCCTTCTTCCACTCGATGGACCGCGGCACGTCCGGCCAGGCGCTCATCCCGAGCCGTTCCGGCTTCACCGCGGCCCAGATGTCGATGAACGGGTGGCCCACGATCAGCACGTGCTTGCCGACCGGAGATTTCGCGACGGCCTGCGCGATCCGGCTCTCCTTCGAGCCGCGCACCAGGTGGTCGACGAGCACGCCGACCTTGCGGTCCGGCCCGGGGCCGAAGTCGCGGAGCTGGTCGCCGAGGTCGTCGACGCCGTCGAGGTACTCCACGACCACGCCCTCGATCCGCAGGTCGTCGCCCCAGACCTTCTCGACCAGCTCGGCGTCGTGCCGGCCCTCGACGAAGATCCGGCTGGCGCGGGCCACCCGGGCCTTCGCGCCGTGCACGGCGACCGAGCCGGACGCCGTCCGCGTCGGCTTCGCCGGGGCCGCCGACCGCACCGGGGCGGTCAGGATGACCGGCTTGCCCTCGAGGAGGAAGCCGGGCCCGAGCGGGAACGTACGGCGCCGCTCGCGCCGGTCCTCGAGCGTGACCGTGTGCAGGTCGCGGTCGACCGCGACGATCTCGCCGCACCAGTCGGTCGTGACCTCCTCGACCACGGCGCCGAGCTCCGCCGGCGCCTCGGTGGCGCGGCCGCGCTTCGGGGCGCGCCAGTCGGTGGAGAGGACGTCACTGCCGTACCGGTCGAAGCTCACCCGGCAACGCTAGGAGAGTCCACCGACAGTGCGGGGAGGGCGCGCCGTCAGTCCCCGGAGTCGTCCCCCGAGCCGTCCTGCGGGGAGTCCTGCTCGGGCGCCTTGCCGCCCAGCACGTCGAGCTCCTCGGGCGACTTCGCCTCGTCCGGGTCGAGGTCCTGGGCCAGCGGGTTGTCGTCGGTGGGCCGGAGGTCCGCGGGCAGGTCCTCGTCCGCGATGCCGGCGTGCTCGTTGCTGCTCTCGCTCATGGCGGGTCCGTACCCGCTCAGACCAGCGGCAACCGCTTCTGGCTGCGCGGCAGCTGCTCGTACCCGCGACGTACGGCGTCCGCCAGCCGCTCCGCCGGCCACGGCCAGTCGGCGGCGGCGAGCGCCTGGTCGACGGGGACGCCGCGGCCCGCGAGGTCGCGGATCGTCTCGGCGACGATGCCGATGGTGTTGCGCTGCTCCTCGACGAACTCCCGGTCCACCGGCGCGCCGTGCCCCGGCACCACGACGGTCGCGGGAGTGGTGATGCCCAGCACGACGTCGAGCGCGAGCGGCCAGTCCATCGGCCAGCTGTCGCTGCCGAACGACGGGGGAGCGGACTCCTCGACCAGGTCGCCGGCGAGCAGCACGTCGGCGTCCGGCACCCGCACCACGAGGTCGCCGCCCGTGTGGCCGCGGCCCGGGTGCACGAGCTCGACCTGGCGGTCCCCGAGGTCGAGCACCAGGGCGCTCGAGAACGTCCGGTCCGGCGGCACTGCGACATCGCCGTCGCCCCACTCCGCGAGCTCCTCGGCCGCGGTCTCGTGGGCGACGATCGGCACCTCGCCGTACGCCGAGCGGAACGTGCCGTTGCCGTAGGTGTGGTCGAAGTGCCAGTGGGTGTTGACGATCCCGGTCACCTCGCCGGCGCCGAGGCGGCGTACGTCGTCGACCACCTCGGCCGCGGCCGCCGCCGAGCCGTGGGTGTCGACGACCAGCAGTCCCCGCTCGCCGCCGACCAGCGTGACGTTGACGTCCCACTGCGGGTAGCGGGCGACCCAGACGCGGTGTGCCACCTCGGTGAAAGTCACGTCGACACCCTAGGGCTAGTACGCTTGGCACTCCGGTCAGCCGAGTGCCAACCGAGCCACGACGACAGGAGGAGGCGGACATGCAGGAGGAGCGCAGGCTCGCCGTCCTCCGCGCGATCGTCGAGGACTACGTCGCCACCGACGAGCCGGTCGGCTCCAAGGCGCTGGTCGAGCGGCACGGGCTCGGCGTCTCGCCGGCCACGGTCCGCAACGACATGGCGGCGCTCGAGGACGAGGGCTACATCACCCAGCCGCACACCAGCGCCGGCCGGGTGCCGACCGACAAGGGCTACCGGCTGTTCGTCGACAAGCTCGCGTCGGTCAAGCCCATGAGCACCGCCGAGAAGCGCGCCATCGCCACGATCCTCGACGGCGCGGTCGACCTCGACGACGTCGTCAACCGGTCGGTGCGGCTGCTCTCCCAGCTGACCCGGCAGGTCGCGGTCGTGCAGTACCCCACCCTGTCCCGCTCGACCGTCCGCCACGTCGAGGTGATCGCGCTGGCGCCGTACCGGCTGCTGGTGGTGCTGATCCTCAGCACCGGCCGCGTCGAGCAGCGCCTGGTCGAGATCTCCGGCGACCTCTCCGAGGACGAGCTGACCGACCTGCGCTCGCTGGTCAACCGGGCCGCGGTGGGCGAGATCATCGCCGACGCCGTGACCGGGCTGCGCGGGCTGGTGCCGACCGACCAGCCCGAGGGGGCGAACGCCACGACCGCCGCGGTCGTCGAGACGCTGGTCGAGGCGATGTCCGACCACCGCTCCGACGAGCGGATCGCGGTCGGCGGGGCCGCCAACCTCGCGCGGTACGGCGACAACTTCGACTCGGCCGTGCGGCCGCTGCTCGAGGCGCTCGAGGAGCACGTCGTGCTGCTCAAGCTGCTCGGTGAGGCGACGACCGGCGAGATGCTGACCGTCCGGATCGGCCACGAGGGGCCGTACCAGGAGCTGGCGTCGACCAGCGTCGTGGCGACCGGCTACGGGCCTGGCGACGAGGCGCTGGCCCGGCTCGGCATCGTCGGCCCCACGCGCATGGACTACCCGGGCTCGATGGCCGCGGTGCGCGCCGTGGCCCGGTACGTCTCCCGCATCCTCGACGAGGCCTGAGACCGCCCCACGAACGCCCCGACGAACGAACAGACAGACAGAAGGAAGCACATCTTGAGCCAGGACCTGTACGAGCTTCTCGGTGTCGACCGCGGCGCGGACGCGGACACCATCAAGAAGGCCTACCGGCGGCTCGCGCGGCAGTACCACCCGGACGTCAACCCGGACCCGGACGCCCAGGAGCGGTTCAAGGAGATCTCGGTCGCCTACGAGGTGCTCTCGGACCCGAACAAGCGCGCGTCGTACGACCGGGGCGGGGACCCGTTCGGCGGCATGGGCGGCGGCTTCGGCGGCCAGGGTGCCGGCTTCTCGTTCACCGACATCATGGACGCGTTCTTCGGTGGCGCGGGCGCGGCCGGCGGTCGCGGACCGCGGCCCCGCGAGCGGCGCGGGCAGGACGCGCTGATCCGGCTCGAGGTCGACCTCGCCGAGGCGGCGTTCGGCGTCACCCGCGAGCTCAAGGTCGACACCGCGGTGCTGTGCAGCACCTGCCACGGCGAGGGCACGGCGCCCGGCACCCACCCGATCCCGTGCGAGACCTGCCGCGGCGCGGGCGAGGTGGCGCACGTCCAGCGGTCCTTCCTGGGCGAGATCCGCACGCTGCGGCCGTGCGCGGCGTGCCGCGGCTTCGGGACGGTCATCCCCGACCCCTGCCGGGAGTGCTCCGGCGACGGCCGGGTGCGGTCGCGGCGCACGCTCACCGTGAAGATCCCCGCGGGCGTCGACAACGGCACCCGGGTGCAGCTGACCGGGGAGGGCGAGGTCGGCCCGGGCGGCGGCCCCGCCGGTGACCTCTACGTGGAGATCCACATCGCGCCGCACCCGACGTTCACCCGCAACGGCAACGACCTGCACTGCACGGTCACGCTCCCGATGACCGCGGCGGCCCTCGGCACCACGTTGACGCTGCCGACGCTGGAGGCGGACGTCGTCGAGGGCGAGGAGAGCGACACCGGCCTGGAGACGACCTTCGAGCTCGACGTGCGCCCCGGCACCCAGTCCGGGACCGAGCAGGTGCTCCGCGGCCGCGGCGTCCCCGGGCTCCGGGGCGGCCGCGGCGACCTCGTCGTCACGGTGGTGGTCGAGACCCCGACCAAGCTGGACGCCCGCCAGGAGGAGCTGCTTCGAGAGCTCGCCGGGATCCGCGAGGAGGAGGCCCCCTCGGGCCAGGTGCGACCCAGCCACAAGTCGATGTTCGGCCGCCTCCGCGACGCGTTCAACCCCCACTGATGTCCCTCCCGGTCCACGTGGTCCCCACGCTCGACGGGGTCGGCGTCGGCACCGAGGTGACGGTCGAGGGCGACGAGGCGCACCACGCGGTCGCCGTACGCCGCCTGCGGGTCGGCGAGCACGTCGTGATCACCGACGGGGCCGGTACGGCGGCGCGCGGGTCCGTCGCGTCGACGGGCAAGCGGGTGTTCACCGTGGTCGCGGAGGAGGTGACCCGGCACGAACGGCCGGCGCCCGAGGTGGTGGTCGTGCAGGCGCTCCCGAAGGGCGACCGCGGCGAGCTCGCGGTCGAGGTGCTGACCGAGATCGGCGCCGCCCGGATCGTGCCGTGGGCCGCCAGCCGCAGCGTCGCGGTCTGGAAGGGGGAGCGCGCCGCGAAGTCGCTGGCCCGCTGGCGCGCCACCGCGCGCGAGGCGGCCAAGCAGGCGCGGCGGGCATGGTTCCCGGAGGTCCACGAGCTGGCCTCCACCGCGGAGGTCGCGACTCTCGTGGCGGCCGCCGACCTGGCGGTGGTGCTCCACGAGGAGGCGACGGCACCGCTGGCCGCGCTCGACGTCCCCGTCACGGGGCGCGTCGTGGTCGTGGTCGGCCCCGAGGGCGGGCTCAGCGAGGACGAGGTCGCGACGTTCGTGACCGCCGGGGCGGTGTCGGTGCGCCTCGGTGCCGAGGTGCTGCGCACCTCGACCGCGGGTCTCGCGGCCGTGGCGGCGCTGCTGTCCCGGACCGCGCGGTGGGGCTGACCCTCACTGCACCGTGATCGACCTGGTGTCCACCATCGGGCCGGGGCCCTCGCCGCCGGAGGGATCGTCGGTCTGCACCACGAAGGTGTAGTCGCCGGGCGCGAGGTCGGAGACGTCGACCTCGGTCTGCCACGGGTAGAGCTTGTCCATCCAGCCCTCCGCCATCGCCGAGCCCTTCACGACGGCCTTGCCCGAGGCGTCCCGGACCTCCCAGGGTGTCGTCGCCTCGAACGAGCTGGAGACCCCGGTCGCGGTGAACGAGCCGCTGACGGTCGCGCCCTCCTCGGGGGTGGTGATGCTCACGAGCGACAGCGTCTTGATCGGGTCAGCGGCGGCGAACCCGTCCTCGGAGGCGATGCCGAAGATCTGGGTCGCGGCGCCGGACGAGTCGGTGAACGTGATCGGGTCGCGGGACTGCAGCACGCCCTGGGCGGTGTAGACGAGCTGCTGGACGGCGAGCAGGGCGTCGGACTCGCTCATGCCGTCGGGTCGCCGGGTCCAGGAGTCGTCGGGCAGTGCGACCGTGGCGTCGCCGGAGGTGGTGAAGGTGCCGTCCGGCAGGAGCGTGGAGTAGTCCGGGTCGAGCGCTTGGCCGGACGCGGCGAGGGTGAGGGCGGCGCCGAGCGGGTCGCCGGCGTCGACGCGCCGGAACTCCCGGTACAGGCGGGTGCCCTGCGGGGTGTCGCCGGTGAAGTAGACCGGCACCGTGACCTGCTCGGCCGCGGGGGACGACGACTGGCTCGGCGACTCCTCCCCGGACGGTTGCTGGTCCTTCGTCGAGCCGCTGGCGGGCCGCTGGTCCGCGCCCGTGTCGTCGCTGCCGCACCCCGCGAGGGCGAGGACGGTCACGGCGAGCAGGGCGGGGATCCGGTGGTGGCGGGTCATGGCTCCATCCTTCCGGGGGACAGGCGTCAACGGACGATGATCGTGCGCGTGTCGGAGTCGGGCCCGACCGAGGCGACGAACGTGTAGAAGCCGAACGGCAGGTCGTGGACGCCCACCCGCGCCCGCCAGGCCCGCCCCGAGATGGTGGCCGCGCCGTGCGCCACGACGGTGCCGTCGTCGCGGCGGACCTCCCACCGGACGGGGCCGCCCGCCGGGGCCGCGCCGCGTGCCGTGACGTGCCCGTGCACCGCCAGCCCGTCGCTCGGGTCGCTGATCAGCACGGGACTGAGCACTCCGGGGTCCGCCATGTACGGAGCGTTGCCGCGCTGGCCCTCGAGCCAGAAGTACACCGGCAGCCGCTCGCCGACCGCAGCCTGCACCGTGTAGACGACCTGCTGGACGGCCAGCCGGTCGGACAGGTCGTTGACGTCGAGCTCGACGTTGATGGCGCGCCCGTCGACGGTGACCTTCCCGAACGCCCCCGGCGTCCACGATGTCGCGTAGTCCGGGTCGGTCGGCGGCTGCTGGAGCCGGTCCAGCGCGGCCTGCGCCGGGTCGCCGGCCGGCACCGTGTCGAACTCGCGGAACAGCCGGTCGGCGGCCGCGTCGCGTCCGGTGAAGTACACCGGCACGACCTGCGTCCCGGTGGGCATCGTCATCGAGCCGTGGTCGGGCGGCGGGGAGTCGTCCAGGACGGCGAACGCCGCCACCGTGGCCGCGGTCGCCAGCACCACGCCGCCCGCGGCGTGGAACCACGGCCGCGCGGCCCGGGTCGGCGCGGACGCCGTACGCGCCCGGATCGCATCGATCCGGTCGGCGGGCTCGATGTCGTCCACGGCGTCGTGGAGCAGGTCGCTGACGTTCACGCGTCCTCCTGGAGCAGGGTGCGCAGGGTGGCGGCGCCGCGCGACGCGTGGCTCTTCACGGCCCCGCGGCTGATGCCGAGCGTGTCCGCGATCTCCGCCTCGGAGAGGTCGAGGTAGTAGCGCAGCGCGAGCACCTCGCGCTGGCGGCCGGGCAGCGCCCGCAGGGCATCGAGCACCGCGTCCCGGCGATCGGTCTCGGGCGCGGGGTCGGGTGCGTCGACGGGCCGCACCGAGGCGGCGTGCCGGGCCACCACGGCGCGGTGCCGCAGGGTCGATCGCGAGCGGTTGACGACCGCCTGGCGCAGGTACGCCAACGCCTTGTCCGGGTCGCGCAGCCGCGACCAACGGGCGTGCACGGCGACGAACGCGTCCTGCACGACCTCCTCGGCCGTGCCCACGTCGCGCACGAGCAGCACCGAGAGGCGGACCAGCGGTCGCCAGTGCGCGGCGTACAGCTGCTCCAGCGCCTCGTCCGCGGTCCAGACGAGCCGGTCGGTCACCGTTGTCACGGTAGTGCCACGCTCGGGGTGGCCATCCGGTTTACTGGACACAGGAGGATTCGTGGAGGACTGCATCTTCTGCAAGATCGTCAGCGGGGACGTCCCCGGCGAGATCGTGCACACCACCGAGCGGACCGTCGCGTTCCGCGACCTCAACCCGCAGGCACCGTTGCACGTCCTCGTGGTGCCGAAGGGCCACTTCGCGAACGCCGCCGAGCTCGCCGCGGGCGACCCGGCGGCCTCGGCCGAGCTGCTGACGACGGCCTCGGCGGTCGCCACCGCCGAGGGGTACGACGACTACCGGCTGGTGTTCAACACCGGTGCGGGCGTCGGGCAGACGGTCTTCCACACCCACCTGCACCTGCTGGCCGGGCGCTCGATGACCTGGCCGCCGGGGTGACCGCGCTGATCCGGCGACTGGCCCTCGCCCTCGCCGTCAGCCTGGCGCTCGCGCTGGCGCTGACCGGCTGCGTCCAGGAGGGACAGGACCGGCGAACCGGATCACCCACCGAGATCCTCCCGACGAACCCGCCCGAGGTGGAGGCGAGCCAGCTGGCCGCGATCCCGCCCGGGAAGCTGCTGCCGCTGCGCGCCGGCGAGAAGCGGATGACGCTGAGGATGCCGGAGGAGTACACGCCGTCCGCGCCGACCGGCGTGGGCACCGACGACTACCGCTGCTTCCTGCTCGACCCGCACCTGAAGAAGGACGTGTTCCTGACCGGCAGCAACGTGCTGCCGGGCAACCCGTCCGTCGTCCACCACGTGATCCTGTTCCGCGTCCCGCCGGACAAGGTGGCCGAGGCCGAGTCGGAGGACGCGTCCACCCCCGGGGAGGGCTGGACCTGCTTCGGTGGCACCGGCCTGGAGGGCGACTTCCAGAACATCGACGACGCCTCCTGGCTGGCCGCCTGGGCCCCGGGCGGGGACGAGACCAAGGTCCGCGACGGGTACGGCACCAGGCTCGAGGCCGGGTCGCGGATCGTGATGCAGGTCCACTACAACCTGCTGCAGGGCAGCGCACCGGACGTGTCCAGCACCCAGCTGCGCTGGATGAAGGGCAGCAGCGGCCTCACCCCGCTGCACACGTTCCTCCTCCCGGCGCCGGTCGAGCTGCCGTGCCGACCCGGGCACGACGACGGCCCGCTGTGCGACCGCGACGCCGCGGTGGCCGACGTGCTCAGCCGCTTCGGCAGCGCGGGCAACACCAACAGCCTCCTGCACCTGCTGTGCGGCGGCGAGACGAAGCCGTCGAACACCACGTCGTGCACCCGCAACGTGCTGCGCGGCATGACCGTCATCGGCGCCGCCGGCCACATGCACCTGCTCGGCCGCAAGATCACCATCGAGGCCAACCCGGGCACGGACCGGGCGAGCACCGTCCTCGACATCCCCGTCTGGGACTTCGACAACCAGGGCAGTCGACCGACGCCGCCGATCCACCTGGAGCGCGGAGACACGATCAAGGTGACCTGCACGCACAGCCAGGACCTGCGCGACAAACTGCGCGCGTTCGCGACCCAGCGCGAGGACCGGTACGTCGTCTGGGGTGAGGGCACGACCGACGAGATGTGCCTCGGGATCCTGCTGGTCACCCGGCCCTGACCAACTCAGGTGCCCCGCACCCGTGGCTCCCGTAGCATTGAGAGGCACCTGTTATCGCACCGAGAGGCCGCCCGCGAAGGGCACGGATGACTGACACGAGCAAGGCGAACCCCGACCGCGAACCCGCACCGGGACCCGGGACCCTGCACACCGTCGTCGTGCCGACGAGCGTCAACATGGTGTCGCTGCTCGGCCCGGGCGACGCGCACCTCGGTCTCATCGAGCAGGCGCTCGAGGCCGACGTCCATGTCCGCGGCAACCAGATCACCCTCATGGGTGAGCCCGGCGAGGTCGCGCTGGCCGAGCGGATGCTCGACGAGCTGGTCACCATCATCCGCACCGGCCAGGGGCTCAGCCCGGAGACGGTCGAGCGCGTGATCACGATGCTGCGCGCGGAGACCACCGAGCGTCCCGCCGACGTGCTCTCGCTGAACATCCTGTCCAACCGCGGCCGGACGATCCGGCCCAAGACCCTGAACCAGAAGCGCTACGTCGACGCGATCGACAAGCACACGATCGTCTTCGGCATCGGCCCGGCCGGCACCGGGAAGACCTACCTCGCGATGGCGAAGGCGGTCCAGGCGCTGCAGGCCAAGAAGGTCAACCGGATCATCCTCAGCCGGCCGGCCGTCGAGGCAGGGGAGCGGCTCGGCTTCCTGCCGGGCACTCTCAGCGAGAAGATCGACCCCTACCTGCGGCCGCTGTACGACGCCCTGCACGACATGGTCGACCCGGAGAGCATCCCCAAGCTGCTCGCCGCCGGGACGATCGAGGTGGCGCCGCTGGCGTTCCTGCGCGGGCGCTCCCTCAACGACTCGTTCATCATCCTCGACGAGGCGCAGAACACCACGGCCGAGCAGATGAAGATGTTCCTGACCCGGCTCGGTTTCGGCTCGAAGATCGTGGTCACCGGCGACGTGACCCAGGTCGACCTGCCGAGCGGCATGAAGTCCGGGCTCCGGGTCGTCGAAGGCATCCTCGACGGCATCGACGACGTGTCGTTCAACCGGCTGACCGCCCACGACGTGGTCCGGCACAAGCTCGTCGGCCGCATCGTCGCGGCGTACGACGAGTTCGACGCCCGCGCCGAGCAGCGCCGAACGATGAGGTCCGGAAGCAGCCCCGAATGACGATCGAGGTGCTCAACGAGTCGGGACTCGACCTCGTCGACGTACGCCGGACCCAGCGGCTGGCGGCGTTCGTGCTCGACCGGATGCGGGTGCACCCCCAGGCCGAGCTGTGCATCACCGCCGTCGACGAGGACACCATCGCCGAGCTCAACGCGAAGTGGATGGACAAGGACGGTCCGACCGACGTCCTCGCCTTCCCGATGGACGAGCTCCGGCCGGGCAAGGTCAACGAGGAGCCCGAGGAGGGCGTGCTCGGCGACCTGGTGCTGTGCCCGTCGGTCGCGGTCAGGCAGGCCGAGGAGGCGGTCCAGCAGGGGCAAGCTGGTTACACCCCGATCGCCGAGCTCGATATGCTGACCGTGCACGGCATCCTGCACCTGCTCGGCTACGACCACGCCGAGCCCGAGGAGCACAAGGAGATGTTCGGCCTCCAGGCCCGACTCCTCGCCGAGTGGCAGGGGGAGCCGGCGGCACCGTCCGAGGGGTCCGCCCCGAGATGAGGGCAGACAGTCCGGGCTTGCTGCTGACCGTCATCGGCCTGGTCCTCGTGGCCGGACTGCTGAGCGCCGCCGAGGCGGCGCTGGCCGGCTTCTCGCGTGCGCGCGCCGACGAGCTCGACGACGAGAGGCGACCGGGCGCCCGGCGCGTGCTGCGCATCCTCGACGACCCGCCGCGCTACCTCAACACTGCGCTCTTCCTGCGGCTGCTCGCCGAGACAGCGGCGATCGTGCTCGCGACGCTGATGATCCAGGACGCGATGGACGGCGGCCGCTGGGCGGTCGTGCTCGTCTCGGTCGCCGTCATGCTGGTGATCTCGTTCGTCGTCATCGGCGTCGGTCCGCGCACTCTCGGCCGCCAGCACGCCGAGCGAATCGCCCTCGGCTCGGCGGCCGTGATCATCGCGGTGACCCAGGTGCTCGGCCCGATCCCGCGCCTCCTGATCGCGGTCGGCAACGCGCTCACGCCCGGCAAGGGCTTCTCCGAGGGGCCGTTCGCCTCCGAGGCCGAGCTGCGCGAGATGGTCGACCTGGCCGAGGCCAGCCAGCTGATCGAGTCCGACGAGCGCGCGATGATCCACTCGGTCTTCGAGCTCGGCGACACCATCGTGCGCGAGGTCATGGTGCCGCGCACCGACGTCGTGTACATCGAACGCCACAAGACGTTGCGCCAGGCGATGTCGCTGTTCCTGCGCAGCGGCTTCTCGCGGGTGCCGGTCGTCGGCGAGGACCTCGACGACATCGTCGGCTTCGCCTACCTCAAGGACGTCTCGCGCCGTGTGTTCGACCGCAAGGACGCCGAGACGACCGAGCACGTCGAGTCGGTGATGCGACGCGTGCTCTGGGTGCCCGACTCCAAGCCGGCCGACGACCTGCTGCGCGAGATGCAGAAGTCGCGCAAGCACATCGCGGTGGTCGTGGACGAGTACGGCGGCACCGCGGGCCTGGTCACCATCGAGGACATCCTCGAGGAGATCGTCGGTGAGATCACCGACGAGTTCGACCGCGACGAGGCTCCCCTCGAGAGGCTGCCGAACGGCTCGACCCGGGTGTCGTCCCGGTTCCCCGTCGACGACCTCGAGGATGTCGTCGGCGTCGAGATCGATGACGACGAGATCGACTCGGTCGGCGGCCTGATGGCCAAGCACCTGGGCAAGGTCCCGATCCCGGGCTCGACCGTCGAGGTCGCCGGCCTCGTCTTCCGCGCCGAGGAGGCCAAGGGCCGCCGCAACCGCGTCGGCACCGTGCTCATCACCCCGGTCGCCGCCGCATCCCCCGCCGACGTCGAGACGGCTCGACTGAAGGCCTGATCTCCGCCGAGGCGGCGCGACTTTCAGCGTGGAGCACGTCGAGACGGCGCGGATGAAAGAGGGACTCTGAAACGGGCGCCGCTTCGG
>DASTXB010000089.1:0-59403 GCA_035765695.1 Nocardioides sp.
TGCACCAGCTGCTGCCCGAGCTCATCCCCGGGCGGGGCCGAGCGGGGACCTGTCCGCGGCCCAGGCCCAGGCGCTGCTCGCCAAGGTGCGCCCGCGTGACGTGGTGGGGAAGACCCGCCGCCGACGGCGTCCTCGTCGATGGTGTGCCGCGCGGAGTACGCCGGCCGGGTTCAGTCTCCGCCGCCGGGCAGGGGTACGTCGGCGCTCCACCGGGCCCGGCGCTCCGCGTCGGTCTGGTCCCACCACGGCGTGCCCCGTTCGCCGAGGGCGACCTTGGCCGCCTGCACCCCGGCGCGAGCAGCCCGCTCGTCATCGGTCCCGCGCGTGCGGCGTACCTCCCGGCGCCACGCCATCAGCGCAGCCGTGAGCTCGTCGCGGCGGTCGTCGGGGATCACCGGGTCGGTGGCCCGCCAGCGCCGGCCGTCGACCAGGACGTACCGCCCGTCCGGGGTCAGCTCGGGTGGCGGCGACATGTGCCGAGGCTAGGACGGCCAGGATCGGGTAGAACAACCAGGTGCGCCGGATCCCCCTCCTGATCGCCCTGCTCGCAGGGCTGCTCGGCGCCCTCCTCGCGCTCGGCGCCCCGGCGTACGCCGACGACGACATCGCCCCGCGGGTGGTGCGGGTCGGGACCGAGGGCGTGTACCCCCCGTTCAGCTACCGCGACCCGGACACCAACGAGCTGACCGGCTTCGACATCGAGGTGGTCGAGGCGGTCGCCGAGGAGGCGGGCTGGGACCTGACGTTCGTCGAGGCGCCGTTCGACTCACTGTTCCCCGCGCTCGACTCGGGGCGCATCGACGTGATCGCGAACCAGGTGACGATCACCGGTGAGCGCAAGGCGCGGTACCTGTTCAGCACGCCGTACACGTACTCCCACGGCGTCATCGTCACCGCCAAGGACAACAACGACATCTCGTCGCTCGCGGACCTGAAGGGGAAGACGACGGCGCAGACCGCCAGCAGCAACTGGGCCCAGGTCGCCAAGGACGCCGGCGCGAAGGTGGAGTACGTCCAGGACTTCGGGCCCGGCGTGCAGCTGGTCGTCCAGGGCCGCGTCGACGCGATCGTCAACGACAACATCGCGGTGCTCGACTACCTGGCGACGTCCGGCAACGACCAGGTCAAGATCGCGGGCAACGCGGGCAACGACGTCCTGGAGCAGGCGCTGGTGTTCCGCAAGAGCGATCCGCAGCTCCAGCAGGAGGCCGACGCCGCGATCAAGAAGCTCACCGACGACGGCACGCTCGCGAAGATCTCGGACAAGTACTTCGGCGCCGACGTCACCGTGCAGGGCGGGTCGAAGGACGTGAGCGTCGGGGCGTCGGACTCGCGCACGACCTGGGAGGTCATCAAGGACTCCGCCTGGCCGATGTTCGTCGGGCTGGTGAAGGGCAACATCCCGCTGACGGTGTTCAGCTTCCTGATCGGGCTGGTGCTCGCGATCGGCGCGGCGCTCGCGCGGCTGTCGTCGATCCGAGCGCTGGACTGGATCGCCCGCGCGTACATCTCGATCATCCGCGGCACCCCGCTGCTGGTGCAGCTGTTCATCGTGTTCTACGGGCTGCCGCAGCTCGGCATCGACCTCGACCCGTACCCGGCCGCGATCGCCGCGCTGAGCCTGAATGTGGGCGGGTACGCCGCCGAGGTCGTGCGCGCCGCGATCCTGTCGGTGCCGCGTGGGCAGTACGAAGCGGCGACCGTGATCGGCATGGACTACTGGCAGTCGATGCGCCGGATCGTGCTGCCGCAGGCGGCGCGGATCGCCGTACCGCCGCTGGGCAACACGCTGCTGTCGCTGGTCAAGGACACCGCCCTCGCCTCGCTGGTGCTGGTGCCCGAGCTGTTCCGGGAGGCGCAGGTGACGGCCGCGGCCACCACGGAGTACCTGCCGCTCTACACGATGGCGGCCCTCTACTTCTGGGTGGTCTGCTACCTCGTGAGCCTGGCGCAGGGGCCGCTCGAACGACGACTGAGCAGGTACGCCACATGACCGACCTGATCGAGGTGCGCGGGCTGGAGAAGTCCTTCGGCTCGCACCACGTGCTGCGCGGCGTCGACTTCGCCGCGCCCGCCGGCACCGTCACCGTCCTGCTCGGCCCGTCCGGGTCCGGCAAGACCACGGTGCTGCGCTCGCTGAACGTGCTGGAGACCCCGGACGCCGGCCTGGTGCGGATCGGCGACGCCGCGATCGACTTCGCGACCCCGCCCGACCGCCGCGCGGTCAAGGCCCTGCGGGCCCGCAGCGGCATGGTCTTCCAGGCGCACAACCTCTTCCCCCACAAGACCGTCCTCGGCAACCTGATCGAGGGACCGGTGCAGGTCCAAGGTCGTCCGAGGGACGAGGCGGTCGCCGATGCGCGCCGGTTGCTCGAGCAGGTCGGCCTCACCGGCCGCGAGGACTCCTACCCCGCGCAGCTCTCCGGCGGACAGCAGCAGCGCGTCGGCATCGCCCGCGCCCTCGCGCTCCGCCCCGAGGTGCTGCTCCTCGACGAGCCCACCTCCGCCCTCGACCCCGAGCTCGTCGGCGAGGTCCTCGCGGTCATCCGCGACCTCGCTGCGGAGAACTGGACCCTGGTCATCGTCACCCACGAGGTCCGCTTCGCCCGCGACGTCGCCGACCAGGTGCTCTTCCTCGACGAGGGCGTCGTCGCCGAGCGCGGCGGCGCCGAGGTGCTCACCGACCCGCGCGAGGAGCGGACGCGGCGCTTCCTGGCGCGGGTGCTGGACGCCGGATAGCGGCTCTTCCTCTCCTCCACCGTGGCTGCCGCCCAGGACAGGGCGTCGCTACCGCCACCCCCCCGGCTCGGTGGCCGAGCCGTAGGCCGTGAACATGCGATACCAGGTCAATGGTCCGATCGGGTTCGCCCGCCCGGGGGATGTCGACTGGCACCAACTCGTCATGGATATCCGACCGCCGGCACCGCCAAGGTAGATCTGCACGCCGTTTGCAGCGGGAGTCACGGACCCAACGACCTCGGGGGTCGACATGGAAGACCGCACTCGCGAGTCACCGACCGAGGCGGGTGACCCCGCGGAGGTGCCAGCCAGCAGGGATCGGGTCCCTCGTGCGGTGGGTCGTGCCCCATCCGAGGAACAGATGTGCCCGAGCTCCCCACCCGATGCAGGAGCAGTCCTGCTCAGTGTCGTGACGGTTGACGGAACGCCGGCCTACCCGCACGACGCGATGCCGATCACCCCCGCGTTCTTGGAAGCCGCCCGACAGGGTGGACCCATCGACCAGAGGTTCCGGTTCGCGGCCCCGTGCCAGGAAGCGGCCTGCGCCCAGTGGGCGGGGGGGCACTGCGGGCTGCCGGATCGCCTCATCGACCTCCTACCCGCCCAGGACAACCCGCCGCCGCGGTGTTCGATACGCGCAAGCTGCCGATGGCACGCCCAGAGGGGGCTGGACGCGTGCCGCGTCTGCCCCTTGGTGACGCGGGTGGATGCGCACGGCGTTCCTGTCAGCGAATGAAAGGAGCACGGCAATCATGGCCAAGGCAAACCCGAAGGGCAGCCGATTCATTGTTGATCTAGGCAGCATCAAGCTGCCTCCCGTCCTGGAGAAACAGGTCGAAACCGATATCCGCTCAGTTGTGCTTCGGGCACTTGCGGAGCAGGACTTCGTCCGCAGTCGTCGACTCCAGGGATCCATCTTCGACAAGTTCCCAGGCCGCACCCTCGGCCTGTGGATCGATCCTGACCACCCCGAGATGGGGAGCTGGGAGGACACGGTCCCCCTCTCTGCCCGCGACCACACCGCCATCGTGGACGCGGTCATGACCTATCCCATGCAGGTTCTGAAGTACCTGGACTGGAAGAACTCGGAGCCGTCGCAAGTGGAGATCCTCGAGGCGGCGCTGAAGGTCCAACAGATAGATGACGACGTGAAGCGACGGATCTCCGCCGCCATCGACGTTCTGTCGATGCTGGAGTCCGGGTCGGTGACCACTCGCCGCTCAGGTCTGAGCTCCACGGCACTCAAGAAGCAGCTGTCCGGCCGGTCGATCGACGAGCAGATCCGCAGATTGACCGACGGCGACAGCCGCCTTCGCAAGGATGAGGGAACGGCTGAGGTTCTGGATTCGGTAGCACTGATGCTCGAAGACGGTCGTGACTCGATCTACTCGACCGACCATCCTTTCTACGGAATCATCGCTGAGGGCGCGGACGATCCCGAAGCGGTGGCAAGGGACACCGTCGACAACGTGAAGGATGCCGACGCGATCGGGGGAGCCCTTGGCGGCGGCGCCGGTCTGATCGTTGCAGGAGTGGGCGCCGGACCGGGAGCGGCAGCTGGAGCGGCGGGCGCTTCTGTCGGTGCGATCGTGGGCTCCGTCATCGCGTGGCTCACGGACTAGTCGGCCGCACCTCCACGGCGGCGAGCACTGATCGGGGGTCAGTACTCGACGTCGACGCCGGGGAACACCACGTCGCGGGCTCCCGACACCGTCGCGAGCTGCTGGCACGTGCCGGCGTCGAGGACGCAGGAGAGCAGGTAGCCGGGCGTGGTGTCGGGCTTCGTCGGGTCGTAGCTGAAGTGGTACTCGTCCTGGCCGAGGGCGAGCATCGTGTGGTCGCCGCGCCAGCCGCCCTGCGTCTGCCAGCGGTGGCCGAAGTCCGGCTGCTGCGGCTGCACCCGCAACCGGCCGGTGCGGCTGGCGTCGACGCGGTACTTCCCGTCCGGTGACCAGAACTCGTAGCCGCTCGTGGGCTTCAGGTCCGGCTTCGAGTCCGAGACCTCGCTCGTGCCGGTGGCGAGGTCCGTCGTCACCCAGCTCCCGCTGCCCTCGGAGTTGATCCACACCAGGCGGTCCGCGGTCAGGTCGACGACGGACGGCGGCAGCTCCTCGTAACGGTCGCCGAGGTCGTCGCCCTTCTCGCCGCCCAGGCCCTCGCTGCTCTCGAAGACCGGGTCGCCCGTCCGCGTGTCGACGACCACGACCTGCGCGACCCGGCCCGCCGGCCGCTCGGGACCGGTGCGGTCGATCCAGGCGGCGAGCTCGCCGTCCGGCGACGTGATGACGTCGGAGTACACGTCGGGCACCTCCGTCATCGTCGTCCCGTCGAAGAAGACGTCCTTGAACGGCCCGTGGATCGGGTCCCGGGTCACCTCGAGGTAGAGCCCGTACGGCGTCCGCTCCATCGACTCGATGATCCGGCGGCCCACGTCGTAGGTCCGGTCCCCGACGTGGATCGTCGACCGCTCCGCCCAGATGAGCTGGCCCGGGTCGAACACCCGGGGTCGGGGCTCGCTCGCCGCCTTCTCCTCACCGCAGCCGGCGAGCATCCCCGCCAGCAGGACCAGCCCGAGCACCGTCCGCACCATGTGGCGACCCTGTCACACCGGTCAGGACTCGCCGGCCGCCTCCCGCACCGCGCGCTCGGCGACGGCGTGCTCGTCGGTGCGGGCGTCGTACGTCCAGAAGTCGCGCAGCCACAGGGCCGTGGCGCCGACACCCGCGACGCAGGCGATGCCGCCCGAGGTGATCGCGCCGCGGACCGACCAGAGGTCGGCGGTGACGCCGGCGCGGACCTGGCCGGAGAGCGGGCCGACGGAGTACGACAGCATCTCGATGCCCGCGAGGCGGCCGCGCATGGACTCCGGGATCGTCTGGCTCCATACGGTCGAGCGGAAGATGCCGGAGATCATGTCGGCGGCCCCGGCGAACGCGAGGAACAGCGCGACCAGCCAGATGGACGGCATCACGCCGGCGAGCGCGATCATCGCGCCGTACGCCGCGGCGGCGAGGACGATCGCGCGACCGTGGTGGTGCACGCGGGCGGTCCAGCCGGACAGTCCGGTCGCGACCATCGCGCCGATCACCTCGGCGGTGTAGAGCATGCCGAGCAGCTCGGGCCGGCCGAAGACCTCCTCGGCGAGCGCGGGGAACAGCACGACCGGCGCGGCGAACAGCATCGCGACGATGTCGACGAAGTAGGTGCCGAGCAGGTCGCGGCGGCGGAACGCGTAGACCATGCCCTCCTTGATGCCGGCCAGGCTCGGCGGCGTCGTCTCGTCGCGGTGCGGGTAGGACCGCATCCGGAAGTACAGGTACGACGCGACGAACAGCCCGCAGACGTCGACGAGGAAGCACCAGCCGATGCCGACGTACGCGACCAGCACACCACCGAGCGCCGGACCGGCGAGCAGGCCGAGCTGGATGCCGAGGCTGGACAGGGCGTTCGCGGCCGGGAGCTGGTCGTGCGCGACGGTGCGCGGCAGCAGCGCCTCGCGCGACGGCCGCTGCAGCGCGCCGCACGAGGTGAGCGCGACCGCGACCACGAAGATCACCCACACGTCCGGCTCGTCGCGGAACGCGTTGACCGCCAGGACCGCGGTGAACACCGCCTGTCCGAGGCCCGTGAGGATCAGCAGCTTGCGGCGGTCGACGTGGTCGGCGAGTGCCCCGCCGTACAGCCCGAAGACCAGGATCGGGGCGAGCTCGACCAGGCCGATCGCGCCGACCGCGAAGTTCGAGCCGGTGAGCGTGTAGATCTGGTACGGCACCGCGACGTAGCTGACCATCGCACCGAAGTAGAAGACGGTGCCGGCCAGGAACAGCAGCCGGAAGTCGCGGGAGGTGCGCAGCGGCGTGGTGTCCATCCGCAGCGCGCGCAGGCGTTCGATCACAAGCCGCGATCGTCGCAGGACCCCGCCCCGTGCGGGTACCGATTTATCGAGCCGTGACCCGGATCCGGGCGCCGCGCCGCGGAACGCTGGTGATGTTGCGGACCTTCGGCTCGTCCGTGCCGACCGCCGTGACGTCGTACGCCGCGAACACCTCGCGCAGCACCGCCACGCCCTCCATCTGCGCGAACCCCGCGCCGATGCAGCGGCGCACGCCGCCGCCGAACGGGATCCAGGTGTTCGAAGCAGGCTGCTGCGGCCCACCGTGGTGATTCAGGAAGCGTTCTGGCTTGAAGGTCCACGGGTCCGGGTGGTTGTCCTCGCGCTGGTGGGCGATGATGATCGACGGCCCGACCGTGGTGCCGCGGGGCAGGTGGTAGCCGCCGATCGTGGCCGGCTCCATCAGCGTCCGCACCACCATCGGGATCACCGGGTGCAGCCGCATCGACTCCTTCATCAGGGCCTCGAGGAACTCGTCGTCGCCCTCGGTCGCGGCCTTCCGGCAGCGCGCCAGCAGCTCCGGGTCGCGCCCGGCCTCGTAGAGCGCCCACGCCAGCGCGGTGGCGGTCGTCTCGTGCCCGGCGAGGAGCAGGGTGACGAGCTGGTCGCGCAGCTCGACATCCGACAGCTGGTCGCCGTCCTCCCCCTGCACGATCAGGCGGGAGAGCACGTCGGTGCGCTCGTGCAGGTCGGGAGCGGTACGCCGTTCGCGGATCTCGGCGTACATCAGCCGGTCGAGCTCGCGCTGGTTGTCGACGGTCGCCTTCCACGGGCCGTACTTCTGCAGCCACGAGTAGGCCCAGCCGAGCAGCACGATCGGGCTGATGTTGACGGTCTCGTTGACCCGCGGGCGCAGCTTGGCGAGACGCTCCTCGTCGGTGACGCCGAAGACCACGCGCAGGATCACCTCCAGCGTGAGGCGGTTCATCCGGTCCAGCGAGCGGAACTCCTCACCGTCGCGCCAGGTCGCGACCTCCGCCCTCGCGACCTCGGTGACCAGCGACTGGTACTCGCGCAGCGCGTGGCCGTTGAACGCCGGCATCAGCAGCTTGCGGGCCCGCTTGTGCTCGGAGCCGTCCTGGAGCAGCAGCGAGTGCTCCCCCATGATCGGGCCGAGGATGCCGTTCGCCTTGCCGGCGTGGAAGACCTCGGGGTCGCCGGCGAAGATCTCCTTGGCGTGCTCGGGCCGCGTGAACATCACCAGCGGCCGGCCACCGGGGGCGAGCCGGATGGTGAACACGTCGCCGTACTTGCGCCGCAGGTACGGGTGGAACCGGTGCCGGAACCGCAGCAGCGCCGAGGTCTGCACGAGCACCGGCCACCTCGGGCCCGGCGGCAGGCCGGTCGTGTCGACCGGCGGGAGCTTCTCCTGGTTGCCCGGGCTCATCCGCCGGAACCGCTCGCTGGTCAGGCCGCTGACGTCGTCCAGGGTCGTCACATCCGCGAGGCTACGCCCGCTATTGAACATCAGTCAATAACGTCACCCGGCTCGCTCCACCACGAACGAGCACAGGAACCCGACCGTGGCGATGAGCCCGGTGAGCAGGTGCGCCCGCTCGAACGCCTCGGGGATCATCGTGTCGGCGATCATCGCCAGGATGGCCCCGGCGGCGAGCGCGGTGATCACCGCGATCGTCTGCCCGGAGGCACCCTGCAGGGCCAGCACGCCGATCGCGCCGGCGAGTCCGCTGGCGACCGCGATGCCGATCCAGACGCCGAAGACGTACGTCGCGCTGCGGCCGTTGCGCTTCATGCCCGAGGAGCTCGAGAGGCCCTCAGGCAGGTTCGAGATGAAGATGGCGGCCAGGACCGGCACGCCGATGCCCCCGCCACCGAGGAGCGACAGGCCGAGCACGATCGACTCCGGCACCCCGTCGAGGAGCGCGCCGATCGCGATGGCCGCACCGCTGCCGCCCTGCTCGTCCTCGGACGGCTGCTCGTCACCGGCGCGCTTGCGGTGCCGCGCGCCGCGCCGCGCCAGGGCGATGTTCGCGAGCACGTAGACGACCGCGCCCACGATGAACCCGATGGCGGTCGCGACGAGGCCGCCGGTCTGCTCGGCCTCGTCGATCAGGTCGAAGGCGAGCGCGGAGATCAGGACGCCCGCGCCGAAGGCCATCACGGTCGCCACGGCGATGCGCGGCACCCGCGCCCACCAGGCGATCGCGGCACCCACGACCAGCGCACCGCCCGCCAGGAGCCCCCACAACCCTGCCTGCACCCAGATCGGCACGCGTCACCTCTCGCCTCGTCAGTCGGTCGACGCGTCAGTACCCAGCTTCCTGCGCAGGAACGCGACCTGGTGGCGTACGGCGGGCGCGTGCCACTCCTTGCCCGGCCACACGTCGAAGTGGTCGCAGGGGTAGTGGCGCACCTCGGCGCGGCCGGCGAACGCCGCCTTCGCCGCGGCGTGCGGCGGCGCGCTCCGGTCGAGGTCGGCGATCTGCACGAGCAGCGGGGCGCGCACGTGCTTCGTCTCCTTGCCGGGGCGATGGTTGCCGAGCTCGAGGCCGACGGTCGCGTCGACCTCGTTGCGCCAGGTCGGGCCGGCGATCGCGAGGTAGTCCTCTAGGCAGCCGTCGAGCGTCAGCGCGCCCAGCTCGCCCGGACGGGCGACGACCGGCATCATCCGCGGCTTCCCGACCTTGGACCGCAGAGCCAGTGCCGTGGACCGCAGCATCGCCGAGGGCTTGTGGTGCGCGAGCGCGTGCCGGCCGGCGGCCATCCCGTCGACCAGCGGGGTCAGCGAGACCACGGCGGCGACGTCGTCGCGGTGCGCGGCCGCGGCCAGCACGTGGCCGCCCGCGAGCGAGACGCCCCAGAGCACCAGCCGGCCGGCGTCGACGCCGGGCAGCCGGCCCGCGGCCGCCATCGCGGCGCGGTAGTCCTCGAGCTGGCCGGCCAGCGACACCGTCTGCCGCGGCGTGCCGCCGCTGGCGCCGAAGCCGCGGTAGTCGAAGGCCAGCACGTCGAGCCCGGCGCCGGCGAGCGCCTCGGCGAACGGCCGGAGCCCGGAGTCCTTGGTGCCGGCCAGGCCGTGCGCCATGACGACGACCGGCCGCCCGGCGTCGGTGGCCAGGTCGTCGCCCTCGCCGGTGAAGTGCCAGGCGTGGCACTCGTCCGCGCCGGACCGGAAGGTCACCTCATCGAACTTCATGCGTCCCTCCCGTAGATGCTCGCCAACCACACGTGCACGACCGACTCCAGGTGGGTGTCCCAGTCGAACCCCTCGGGCGCGCGCACCAGCCGCTCCAGCGTCCGGTCGTTGAGGTCAAGCAGCGCGGTGGCCAGCGCGTGCGCGTCGGGGCCCTCGGGCGCCGCGCCGGACGCGCGCTCCTCGCGGATCAGCTCGGCGACCAGGTCGACGTACGACTGCTGGAAGGCGTCCCACTGGTCGCGGACGGCCGGGCTCTGCGCCCGGGCGTCGAGGATCGCGCGGTACAGGTGCGTGCGGTGGCCCCAGCCGACGAAGATCGCGCGGATCGCGGTCGAGATGCGATCGTGCAGGCTGCCCTCGCCGCCGAGCACCTCGGCCGCGTCGAAGCCCGCGGCGTACATCTCCTCGTAGAGCGCGGCGACCGCGGCCGCCTTGTTCTCGAAGTAGAAGTAGAACGCCGAGCGCGTGACGCCGGCGCGTCGCGAGATGTCGGCGATGTTGATGTCGTCGAGGCTGGACCGCTCGAGGTGCTCCTCCAGCGCCGTCAGCAGCGCCCCGCGACGGACGTCTCCCTTGGTCGCGCTCACCGGGCGGCCTCCGCGCGCCGGCGGCCGGCGGGGAGCTCGCGGGTGCGCAGGTCGTGCTCGTAGAGGAAGTAGTCGACCTGCTGGGTGTGCCGGGCGGTGGGGACCATGTGGCCGGTGTACTTCTCGGTCTCCTCGGCGATCACCCGCTCCATCTCCGCGACCGGCGGCAGCCGGTAGTGACCGGCGGCGTACGCCGCGAGCAGCCGCGCCTGGCACTCCACGAACGGGAACAGCGTGGGCACGGCCTGGGCGAACCCGACGAACACCAGGTCGTCGACGCCCGGCTTGAACATCCGCTTGTAGAGGTCGATCCGGTTGTCCGGCGCGCTGAGGAACTCCGGGTCGAAGAACGGGAACGTGATGTTGTAGCCGGTCGCGTAGACGATCACGTCGAAGTCCTGGCTGGTGCCGTCCTCGAAGTGCACGGTCTCGCCGTCGAGGCGCGCGACGTTGCCCTTCGCGACCACGTCGCCGGACCCGAGCCGCAGCGGCAGCTCGACCGACTGGGTCGGGTGGGCCTCGAAGAACTTGTGGTTCGGCGCGGGCAGGCCGTAGTCCTGCGGGCGGCCGGCGGTGACCGGCTGCATCACCTGGACGAGCTTGCGCTGCCACTTCAGCGGCACGTACGGCGAGGTGCGGTAGTACTTGTCGGCCGGCTTGCCGGCGAAGTACTTCGGCACGATCCAGGCGCTGGACCGGGTGGAGAGCACCACGTCGTTCTGCAGCGCCTTGCTGGACAGCTCGACCGCGATGTCGGCGGCGCTGTTGCCGATGCCGACGATCAGGATCCGCTGGCCCGTGAAGTCCAGCGGCGTGCGCGGGTCGACGTAGTGGTGCGAGTGCAGGGTGACACCGGTGAACTCGCCCGGGAAGTCCGCGATCCGCGGGTCCCAGTGGTGGCCGTTGGCGACGACGAGGAGGTCGAATCGCCGGTGCTCGCCGCGCTGGTCGAGGAGGTCCCACCCGCCGTCGGCCAGCCGCTCGGCGCGCACCACGCCGTTCTCGAACTCGATGTGCTCGCGCAGCCCGAACGCGTCGGCGTACCCGTCGAGGTAGGCCTTGATCTGGGTGTGGTGCGGGAAGTCCGGGTAGTCCTCGGGCATCGGGTAGTCACGGAACGACAACTGGTGCTTCGAGGTGTCGATGTGCAGCGAGCGGTACGCCGAGCTGTGGCCGTTCGGGTTGCCGAACGCCCAGTTGCCGCCGACCCGGTCGGAGGACTCGAACGTCGTGTACGGGATGCCGTAGTCGTCGAGCATCTTGCTGGCGGTCAGGCCACTGATACCGGCGCCGATGACCGCCGTCGTCGGAGGTGTGGTGGGAGGCACCTCGGGGACGCTAGTAGCGGAGTTGACACGCGTCAACGATCCCGTCGCCCGTAGGCTCCGGCCATGGCCCTCCTGCACCAGGCGACCCTGACCCCGCCCAAGCCGGAGCTGATCGCGGCGTGGCTCCCGTCCCAGCCCTGGGCGGCCGGGCTGCCGGAGGTGACGCCGATCGGCGGGTTCAGACTCGATGATCCGGCTGGCGAGGTCGGCATCGAGGGGATCCTGTTGCGCAGCGCGGACGGCGGGGTCGTCGTGCACGTGCCGCTGACCTACCGGGCCGCGCCACTCGAGGGGGCCGAGGACGCGCTGCTCGGCACCACCGAGCACTCGGTGCTCGGCACGCGCTGGGTGTACGACGCTCCGGCGGACCCGGTCTACCGGGCGGCGCTGACGGCGACCATCGTCGAGGGCGGGACCGGCGCCGAGGAGTACTTCGAGGTCGACGGCGAGCGGATCGCCCGCGAGCCGAAGGTCTCGGTCGCGGGGAGCGGCGGCGGGCCGGGGGAGATCGTCGTCGTCCGTGTCGTCGGCGAGGAGGGCGAGAGCGAGTCGGTGCTGACCGGCGCCTGGGACGGTGGATCGGGCGTGCTGGCCGCGCTCAGGACTTCCTGACCACGCCGAGCAGGTCGTGCCGCGGGATCGGGTTGTCGCGGTGCGCCTTACAGGTGAGCCGGGCGGCGGTCGCGGGGTCCGCAGTGGTCCGCACCGCGACCTCGTAGGTGCCGCCGGCGACGCCGAACGTCGCCGTGGTCAGCTCGCCGTCCCGTGACTGCGCGAGCAACCTGACGTCGCCCTCGCGGGTGGCGCCGAGCTCGCGACGCAAGCCGATCTCGGCGGCCTGGACGGGCATCGGGTACGACGACCGGCCGCGCAGGTGGTCGAGGTCCAGCTCGCCGGCGAGGTGGGCGCCGGCGACCGCGATCGACGAGGTCGGGTCGAGCCGGGAGTAGTAGAGGCCGTGCGGGAGCACGACCATGTTCGCCGCGAACCGGTCGCCGCCGACGTGGGAGATCTCCCAGGTCTCCTCGGGGTGCGCGGCGTCCAGCGCCTTGGCGACCGGCCGGCCGCGCTCGGCGCAGCAGGCGTCGTGGCGGCCGTTGGTGCACACGCACAGCAGCGAGCCGTCGTACGGCGTGAGCCCGGTCGTGCCGCCGTCCCGCAGCGCCGCGAGGTCGAGGTCGAGCACCTCGCGCTCGTCGCCGAGCACGCCGGTCTCCAGCCGCGGGCGGACGGGGTCGGCGTACGCCGCGAAGACGCGGACGCCTTCGCCGTCCGGCTTCGAGCTGAACCGGCGGATCAACAGGATCTTGGCGCGCAGGGTGCGGGCGCGCTGCTTGAGGGCCGGCCCGAGGCCGTCGGGCAGGCGCGCGTCGAGGAGCGCGTCGGCGCCCCAGGGCCCGACGTGCTCGAGCAGCAGCCAGGTGCGGACGTGGGTGGCGGTGCCGGCGACGGGCTCGTCGCGCAGGACGCTCTCGGCCGCGCAGCGGAACCCTGCGGGAGGGGTCACGCGATCTCCAGCAGTCCTTCGCGCACCAGGCGCCGGCACAGGACCAGGTTGCTCTGCGGGTCCAGCGGCAGGTCGACCGGCGTGAGCTCGTCGCGGCGGCGGACCTCGTCGAGGGCCGGCCGGATCCACGCGGGCACGGTCATCGCCCGGTCGCCGAGCAGCACCTCGACCCGGTCGCCGCGGTCCAGCAGCACGCACGGGTGGCCGGGACGGCGCCGCAGCGTGGTCGTCTCCTCGATCGAGCCGAGCACGTCGTGCAGGCCGCCGGGCAGGCGCGGCGGGCGCGAGGTGAGGAACCGGCGGATCTCCGCCTCGACGGCCGCGGGAGCGTCGATGCGGCGGACGGCGTCGGCCAGCTCGGCCAGGCGGTCGGCGAGCGCGTCGGAGAGCAGGGCCGGGTCGTCCAGGTAGCCGGCCGGCAGGTGCTGGTCGGGCACGCTGGCGACGGCGTCCTTGAGCGACCGCTCGACCAGGCCTCGCCAGGTGAGCTGGTTGATGCCGAGGGTGACGTGGAGCGAGACGGTGTCCTGGGCGCGGGCGGCGTGCGGGGTGCCGGTGGGCAGGTACATCGACAGCCCGGGCTCGAGGAGCACCTCCTCGGGACCGTCCTGGCCGTGCACCTCCCAGAGCTTGGAGCCGGCGGTCTGGAACACGAAGACGTCGTGGGAGTCGGAGTGGACCGCGAAGCCCTGCGATCCGGGCGGGGTGAGGTAGGCGTTCGCCTGGCAGGGGTGGCCGAGCTCGAGCTCGAGCTCGGCGATCAGCCGGGTCAGCGGCGGCCAGTACCGGTGCAGGCCCTGGAAGACCACCGTCGCACCGTCGGCGAACAGCGCGAGGGCCTTGCGGCCGTCGACCAGGCCGGTGAGCGACTTGCCGGCGAGCGTGGCGCTGCGGGTGTACGCCGACTCGGGCAGCACTGCGCCGTCCTTGGCCATCCGGATCGACGGCGTGCGGATCGCGGTCGAGGTGAGCAGCTGGTCCGCGTCGTCGAGCGAGAGCAGGCCGACGAGCAGGTCGGGGTCGGTGCGGTGGAGGTGCGTGCGGGACGCCCAGACCTTCGAGAGGAAGGTCTGGGCGTCACCGCTGAGCAGGTCGAGAGCGCTCAGGACGCGTCTCCGTCGGTGCCGTCACCGTCGGTGCCGTCACCGTCGCTCGCGTCACCGTCGCTGTCCGACCCGTCGCTGTCCGACCCGTCGCCGTCGGTGCCGTCACCGTCCGTGCCGTCGCTGTCCGTGCCGTCGCTGTCCGACCCGTCGCTCGCGTCGCCGTCCGTGCCGTCACCGTCGGTGCCGTCGGCGTCGCCGCCGGCGGAGGTGTCGACCACGGGGCCGGTGGTCATGTCGTCGTCGCTCAGGGGCTCTTCCGGGGCCATGCGTCCTCCTGGGTTCGGTGTGGTGCTCGCCAGTCTGCTGCGGTGCGGACCGGCGGACAAGCGGTACCCCCTCTACCCCGGCAGCAGTCCCCGCCGCCGCGCGATCGCCGCGGCCTCGGTGCGCCCCGACGCGTCGAGCTTGCCGAGGATGTTGGAGACGTGGACCGAGACGGTCTTCGCGCTGATGAACAGCTGCTTGGCGATCTCCCCGTTCGACCGGCCCTCGGCCACGAGCGCGAGGATCTCGGTCTCGCGCGGGGTCAACGCGTCGGGCACGGCCTCGGCCCGCACCGGGGCGCTGCCGATCGCGCGCAGGTCCTCGAGCAGGCGTACGGCGCCGAGCCGGTGCGCGACGTCGCGCGCCGGGTCGGCGTGCTCGCGGGCGGCCGCGACGTCGCCGCCCGCCCGCAGGATGCCGGCCAGCGCGGTGCGCACCCGGGCCAGCTCGTGCGCGTGCCCGAAGTCCTCGAAGAGCGCGATCGCGTCGTGCCAGCAGTCGAGCAGCGCCTCCTGCGGCGGGGCGTCGATGCCGGCGAGCCAGCGGAACCGCAGCGTCTCGGCGTCCAGCCTCTTCATCCACGCCCGCCCCTCGGGGCCCCAGTGGCCGGACGGGTCGGAGTAGCGCTCGAGCACCACGTGCCCGTCGGCGTGGATGCGGTCGACCCGCGCGGCGTACTCCGCCCGCTCGGCCGCCGACAGGTGCGGCACCGCCCGGGTGATCGCAGCGATGGTCAGGGCGCCGAGGCGGATGCGCGCGCTGAACCACTCGTGCCAGATCCGGCTGAGCACGGCGACGACCTCGTCGTACGTCTCGACGGCGCCGGCGGCGTCGCCGCGGTCGCCGGCCGCGTCGATCTCGACGGCCGCGGCGTTGATCGCGACGCCGCCCTCGCGGGCCCAGAACATCCGCAGCGACCGGGCGTCGGCGGCGACGTCCTCCCCGCGCGCGAGCCGGATCTTCAGCCGCTGCGCCTGCAGCAGCGCGCGAGGGATCGGCGGCGGGTTGTCCGAGGCGACGTCGGTGAGCGCCAGCGCCTCGTCCCACCGGCCCTGCACGTCGTAGACCCACGCGAGCTGCCACCGGGCGTAGAACGCGTACGGCGCGAACGGGATGCCGGCCTCGACGCCGCGGTCGATGGCGCTGCGGAACCACACCTCGGTCTCGTCGAACTCCGCCCAGTCCTCGTAGGAGCGGCCGAGCAGATAGCGGGCGCGGAGCTCGGGGTTGAGGGCGCCGGACTCCTCGGCCCGGGCGACGGCCTCGCGCAGCGCCTCGCGCAGGCCCTCGCGCGGACCGGCCTTCTTCAGGCCGGAGAGGGTGGTGATCACGTCGGCGACGAGCTCGCTGAGGTCCAGCCGCTCGGCCAGCGAGAGGGCCTCCATGCCGACGCTCTGGGCCTCGTCGTACCGGCCCATGTTCGCCAGCACCCGCGCGTGGTTGGCGAGGACGCGGGTGCGCAGCCCGCTCTCGCCGTCGGGGACCAGCGCGACGGCGTCCTCGGACAACGGCACGGGGTCGTGGCCCTCGAGCATCGTCATCAGGTGCGCCTGGGTGGACATCATCCGGGCCCGCCAGCTCGTCGGGGCGTCCACGGGCAGCCGGGCGACCTGCTCGGCGATGATCTTCACCGCGCGCTCGTGGTCGCCGCTGGCCGAGAGGGCCTCGGCCGCGCTGACCACGAGCTTGGACAGGTCGATGTCCACCTCGGCACAGCGGCGCGGGTCGACGAGCAGCTCCAACGCCTGCTGGTAGTGGTACGCCGCCTCGTCCGGGCCGCCGACCTGGGTGGCCTCGTTCCCGGCCCGGATGCTCGCGGTCAGCGCGGTGTCGAGGTCCATGGCGAGCCGCGCGTGCCGGGCGAGCTCGGCGGCGGTCCCCCGGGCATCGCCGGCCTGGAGCGCCGCGGCGTACCGCTCGTGCAGCCGGACCCGCTCGCCGGGCAGCAGGTCGTCGTACACCGCCTCGCCGAGGAGGGCGTGGCGGAAGGAGTAGCGGCCCTCGCCGGCGACCAGGATGTTCATCTCGACGGCCTTGCGCACGCCCTCGTCGAGGGCGCCGTCGTCGAGCCCGGAGACCGCGGCGAGCATCTCGTGGGCGACCTTCCGGCCGGAGACGCTGGCCGCGCGGACCACCTGCCGCGCGGTGTCGTCGAGCCGGTCGAGACGCACGAGGAGCACGTCGGCGAGGTCGGCCGGCACCCAGCGACCCGGGCCGGCGGCGGCGCTGGTGAGCTCTTCCACGAAGAACGCGTTGCCCTCCGCGCGGCTGACGATGTCGGCGAGCTCGCTCTCGGCCAGGCCCTCGGGCACGAGCTCGGCGACGAGCGCGCGCACCGCGTCGTCCGACAGGGGCGACAGGGCGACCCGGTGGACGCCGCGCAGGCGGGACCACTCGGCCACCTGGCGGCGCAGCGGGTGGCGGCGGTGGAGGTCGTCGGAGCGGTACGACGCGACGATCGCGACGGGTCCGGCGAAGGGGCGGGAGAAGAGGAAGCTGAGCATGTCCCGGGTCGACTGGTCGGCCCAGTGGGTGTCCTCGATGACGAGGAGGAGGGGCGCCTTGGCGGCGACCGCCTCGAGGAGCGCGTGGACGGCCTCGAACAGGTCGCCGCGGTCGAGCGCGGCGCGGTCGTCGCGGTCGTCGCGCTCCTGGTGGCCCATCATCCGGCGACCGGGCTGGAGCCGGGCGAGCGCCGGATGGAGGGTGGCGACGTCGTCGACGACGTCGCCGAGGTCGGTGGCGATCCGGCCGAGGACCTCCGAGAACGGCAGGTACGGCAGCGCGGAGTCGCCGAAGTCGAGGCAGTGACCGGCGAAGACCTGCCAGCCCTCGGTGAACGCGAGGTCGCGCAGCTCGGTCAGCAGCCGGGTCTTGCCGACCCCGGCGTCGCCGGAGAGCAGGACGGCGCTGGTCTCGTCGTCCCCGTGCTCCTCGGACGGACGGACGCCGAGCAGCGAAGCGACCTCCGCCAGCTCGGCGTCTCGTCCGACCAGGGTCCGGCTGGTATGTGCCACGCCGGAGATTGTCTCGTGCCCGACGGGCATGTGGGTGACCATTTCCGTGCGCCCGGTCAGCGCACCGTGGTCCAACCCGCCTGGCCCCCGTCTCCGCGGCGCAGCTGCTTGCGGCGCCGGCGTCCCGCGAACTCGTCGCGGATCCGGTCGAGGCGGTACTCCAGCTCGGACTTCACGTAGTCCCGGTGGATGGTGTTGTCGTACATGGTGGGCTCCTCAGCTCCTCGGTGGTGAGCACGAGGTTCGTCGGCTGAGGTAGGCCCGCACATCGGGCAGGTGCCTTATCTCCTCCCCAGGTTCCTGCCGGGGTGCCTTAGGAGGGACGGCCGGCCACCCAGGTCCGGGTCACCAGCGGCACCCCTGGTCGGTACGCCAGGTGCACGTGGGACGGGGCGTCCAGGACGACGAGGTCGGCCCGCCGGCCGGGGACCAGGGCGCCGACGTCGTCGCGGTCGAGCGCCTGCGCACCGACGTACGTCGCCGCGTGGACCGCCTCGGCCGGGGTCATCCCCATCTCGCGGACCGCGAGCGCGATGCACAGCGGGACCGAGCTGGTGAAGCACGAGCCGGGGTTGCAGTCCGAGGCGATCGCGACCCGGACGCCGGCGTCGATGAGGCGGCGAGCGTCCGGGTAGGGCTGCCGGGTCGAGAACTCGACGCCGGGCAGGAGGGTGGCGATGGTGCCGGAGTCGCGCAGCGCGGCGACGTCCTCGTCGGTCAGGTAGGTGCAGTGGTCGACCGCGACCAGCCCGAGCTCGGCGGCGAGCTGCACGCCGGGGCCGTAGGTCAGCTGGTTGGCGTGCAGGCGACCGCGGAGCCCGGCCGCCTCGCCGGCGCGCAGGATGGCCCGCGCCTGGTCGCCGTCGAACGCGCCACGCTCGCAGAACACGTCGATCCAGCGCGCGTGCTCCTTGGCGGCATCGAGCATCGGGCCGGTGACGAGGTCGACGTACTCCCCGGGGTCGCCCTCGGGGACGACGTGGGCGCCGAGGAACGTCGTCTCCTCGGTGAACTGCCGGGCGACCGCGAGGCTGCGGGCCTCGTCGCGAACGGTCAGGCCGTAGCCGCTCTTGATCTCGACGGTCGTGGTGCCCTGCCGGCGCATCTCCTCGACCAGGCGGGCGACATGGCTGGTGAGCTGCTCGTCGGTGGCGGCGCGGGTGGCGGCGACGGTGGTGCGGATGCCGCCCGCGGCGTACGGCGTCCCGGCCATCCGGGCCGCGAACTCCTGCGCCCGGTCGCCGGCGAAGACCAGGTGGGAGTGGGAGTCCACGAAGCCCGGGAGCACCGCGCGACCGCCGACGTCGACCTGCTCGTCGGCGTCGGGCGCGTCGGCGGCCCGGCCCACCCAGGCGACCTGCGCGCCCTCGATCACCAGGGCGGCGTCCTCGACGGCGCCGAGCAGGTCGGCGGCGTCGGGGTCGTTGGTGACGAGCTCCCCGATGCCGGTGATGAGGACACTCATGCGAGCACCTTCCCGATGGCCTCGTCGAGCTCGCGCCCGATCTCCTCGCGGTCGTCCCTCGTGGCGACGACCCGGCCGCCGACGACGACCTGGACGACGTCCGCGGCGGTCGCCGCGAACACCGCGGTGTGCTCGTCCGCGCCCGTGCCCGCCGTGCGCGGCGAGCGCGTGTCGATCGTGACCAGGTCCGCGGGCTCGCCGACCGCGATCCGAGCCCCCGCCGTCCCGATGGCGAGCAGCTCCGCCCCCGACCAGTGCCCCCGCTCCTGCGTCGCGAGCCGCTCGTCCATCTCCAGCCCGCGGAGCTCCTCGAACGGGTCGACCACGGCGTGGCTGTCGCTACCGATGCTGATCCGGCAGCCCGCGTCGGCGAGCCGCCGCCCGGGCCCGATGCCGTCGGCGAGGTCGCGCTCGGTCGTGGGGGTCAGGCAGACGTTGGTGCCGGTGCTGCCGAGCAGCGCGACGTCGTCGTCGGTGAGGTGGGTGGCGTGCACGACGGTCGTGCCGGGGCCGAGCAGCCCCTCCTCGTGCAGCAGGCGGGTCGGGGTCACGCCGTACGCCGCGAGGCAGGCGTCGTTCTCCGCGACCTGCTCGGAGAGGTGCACGTGGAGCGGCGCCCGGCCGCGGAAGACGTGCAGCAGGTCGCGCGGGACCGCCCGCACCGAGTGGATCGCGGCGGGGCCGTCGCCGACCCGCGCCGCCCACCGCTCGGCGGTGCCGTCGCTGTACCGCACCTGGACGCCCTCGGGCGGCTTGCCGAAGCCGCTGCTGACGTAGCAGGTGTCGAGCAGCGTGATCCGCAGGCCGGCCTCGGCGGCGGCCGATCGCAGCGCGTCGCCCATCGCGGGCTCGGGGTCGTGGACGTAGTGGAACTCGCTGACCGACGTGTAGCCGGCCGCCGCCATCTCGCGGTACGCCGCCCGGGCGAGCGCGAAGTACGTGTCGGGGGTGAGCCGCTCCGCCACGGCGTACATCTGCTCGCGCCAGGTCCAGAACGTCCCGCGCCCCCGCTGGGTCCGCCCCCGCAGGGCCCGGTGGAACGCGTGGCTGTGGTCGTTGACCAGACCCGGGATCGTGAGGCCGGGGAGCCTGCGGGTTTCGGCTGCTGGCAGCCGAAACCCGCGCGACACGCCGTCGCCGCCCGGCGTGTCCTGCGGGTTCTGGCTGCTGACAGCCGAAACCCGCACGAGCCGCCCCTCCTCGATCTCCACCAGCACGTCGTCACGGACCGCACCGTCGACCCAGGCGCGCTCGAGCAGGTACGAGCTCACCGGGCCGGTCATCGGGTCAGCCGCTCGAGGGTGTCGGCGAGGGCGGAGACGCCGACCAGGCAGTCGGCGGTCTCGGCGTGCTCGGCCGGCGAGTGGGAGACGCCGGTGGGGTTGCGCACGAACAGCATCGCGGTCGGGATCCCCGCAGCAGAGAGGATCCCGGCGTCGTGGCCGGCCTGGGTCGGGATGACCGGCCAGTCGCCGGACTCGTGGTCGGCGGCGACCTGCGCCGCCAGCTCCGGGTCGAAGGCGACCGCGCGCGACACCGACTCCGGCGTGACCGTCAGTGTCGTCCCGTCCCGCTCCGCGCGGTCGGACGACTGCGCGGCGATGGACTCGACGAGCTCCTCCAGCCCGGAGTCGGTCGCGCAGCGCGCGTCGAGCCACGCGCGGACCAGGGACGGTACGGCGTTGGTCCCGTTCGGCGTGACCTCCACGCGGCCGAAGGTCGCCCGCTGTCCGGCCAGCCGGGCCTGCTTGTTCGCCCCCAGGGCGGTGAAGGCGTAGGTGAGCATCGGGTCGACCCGGTCCTCCATCCGCGTGGTGCCGGCGTGGTTCGCGGCGCCCGCGAACTCGAAGCGGTACCGGCCGTGCGGCCAGATCTCGCTGGCCACGCCGATCGCGGCGCCCCGGTCGACCAGGTCGCGGCCCTGCTCGACGTGCAGCTCGACGAAGGTGCCGACGCCGTCCAGCAACGACGACGTGCCGCCGGGGACGACGTCGCCGAGCGCCACCCCGTCGGGGTCGGTCAGCTCCCGGGCGCGGTCCCACGCCATCGCGCCGGTCGCGAGCCGCGAGCCCAGGCAGGCCAGGCCGAACCGCGACCCCTCCTCCTCGGCGAACACCGAGACGCCGATCGGCCGCGACGGGACGAAGCCGCGCGAGCGCAGCAGGTCGACCGCGGCGAGCGCGGAGACGACGCCGAGCGGGCCGTCGTACGCGCCGCCGTCGAGGACGGAGTCCAGGTGCGAGCCGGTGAGGACCGCGGCGCCGGCGCCCGTGTCCCACCAGGCCGCGAGGTTGCCGAACCCGTCGGTCTCCACCCGCAGGTCGCGGGCCGCACACTGCTCCAGGAACCACGCGCGCAGCTCCTCCTCCGGCGCCGTGAACGGCTGCCGGAAGTAGCCCCCGGACGAGGCCGACCGTCCGACCGGGGCGAGGTCGGCCCACATCCGCTCGAAGTCATCCGGCACAGTGCCTCCCATGGAGTTCCAGGACGTCGTCCGCCGCCGCAAGATGGTCCGCAACTACACGACCGACCCGGTCGACCCTGCGGTCGTCGACCTGGCGCTGCGCAACGCCACCCGCGCGCCGAACGCCGGCTTCAGCCAGGGCTGGGCGTTCCTCGTGCTCGACACCCCCGAGGACGTCGCGCGCTTCTGGGCGGCCACGGCGGACGACGTGGCGCATCCCGACACCTGGCTGGCCGGGATGATGAAGGCGCCGGTGGTGATCCTGCCGTGCTCGAGCAAGGCGGCCTACCTGCGGCGGTACGCCGAGGCCGACAAGGGCTGGACCGACCAGGACGAGGCCCGCTGGCCCAAGCCCTTCTGGGACATGGACACCGCGATGGCTGCACTGCTGATCCTGCAGACCGCCACCGACCAGGGCCTGGGCTCGTGCTTCATCGGCGTCCCGCCGGAGCGCGACGCGGCGGTGCGCACGGCGTTCGGCATCCCCGACGACTTCGACCCGGTCGGCGTGGTCACGATCGGCCACCCGGCGGAGAGCGTCGGTGCCGCCGGCTCGCCCACGAAGCGGCCGCGCAAGCCGATGGACGGTCTGGTGCATCGCGGTCGTTGGGGCGGGCAGGGCTGACACGCCCCCAGTCCACCGGCGCACCGGCCCGCGGTCAACGACCGGGCGGTACGCCGAGTCTCGCATCCGAGACGGGTCCCGGAGGCTAGCCTCACGTCGTGACGACCCACCGCGCAGTCGCGAAGCTGCAGGCCCTGGTCCGCATCGCGACCGTCTCGCACCGCGACTGGACCCTGGTCGACACCGGCGCCTTCGACGCGTTCCTCGACGAGCTGGCCCGGCAGTTCCCGCTGCTCCACGACCGGCTCGAGCTGACGCGGGTCGACACGCACGGCCTGCTGCTCCACTGGCAGGGGCGGAGCAGCGACCGCCCGGTCGTGCTGATGGCGCACCTCGACGTCGTACCCGTCGACGACGGCGCGCCCTGGCAGCACCCGGCGTTCGGGGCCGAGATCCACGACGGCGCCGTCTGGGGCCGCGGGACCCTCGACGACAAGGGCGAGCTGGTCGCGATCTGCGAGGCCGTGGAGACCCTGCTCGAGCAGGACTTCGTGCCCGCGCAGGACGTCTGGCTGTCCTTCGGCTGCAACGAGGAGGTGTCCGGCGAGGCGGCGCCGCTCGCGGCCGAGGAGCTCGTCCGCCGCGGCGTGCGCCCCTGGTTCGTCCTCGACGAGGGCGGCGCGATCGCGGCCGAGGCGTTCCCCGGTGTGGCCGCGCCGGTCGGGGTGATCGGCGTGACCGAGAAGGGCGTCACCTCGCTCGAGCTGCGCGTGGACGGGCGCGGCGGGCACGCGTCGACGCCGGCGCGCAACGGCCCGACCGCGCGCCTCGCCCGGGCGATCACCCGGCTGGACCGCCACCAGATGCCGGCCAGGGTGCCCGAGCCGACCGTCGAGCTGCTGCAGCGGCTCGCGCCGCACGCCAACGCCGCGCTGCGCCCCGTGCTGGCGAATGCCGCCCGCCTCCGGCCGCTGCTGACCCGGGTGCTGGTCGCGGCCGGGCCCGAGCCCGCCGCGATGACGCGGACGACGTTCGCGATCACCACGCTCTCCGGCTCCCCCGCGCTCAACGTCATCGCCAGCACCGCGCGGGCGGGGGTGAACATCCGGATCATGGTGGGCGACACCGTCGTCTCCGTCCTCGAGCACGTCCGCCGGGCGATCGACGACGACCAGGTGCAGGTCACGGTGGTCGAGGAGAACGAGCCGTCGCCGGTCTCGCCGCGCGACGAGGCGTTCGAGCTGATCGAGGCCACGATCACCGAGGTGTTCCCCGACGCCGTGCCCGCGCCGTACGTCATGATGGCCGCCACCGACTCACGGTTCTTCACGCAGATCTGCTCCCGCGTCTACCGGTTCGCCCCGTTCCGGATGACCAAGGCGCAGCGCGAGTCGATCCACTCGTACGACGAGCACCTCGGGATCGAGGCGTTCGTCGACGGCGTGCGGTGGTACCAGCGCCTGATCGAGAGGATCCCGAGTTGACCGTCACCTCCGACCCCCGGGTCCGCGGCCTCGCAGCGATCGTCGGGTTCCTCGTCTGCGTCGAGCTCGCCAGCGGCGTGCTCCAGGGCTTCTACACGCCGATCTACAGCGACATCGCCGACCACCTCGACATCAAGGACGCGGACGTCAACTGGTTCGAGGCGGCGCAGCTGATCGTCTCCGCCCTGGTCGTGCCGCCGCTGGCGCGCCTGGGCGACCTGGTCGGCCACAAGAAGGTGCTGCTGCTCTCGACCGGCGTCACGGCGCTCGGCTCGTGGGTCCTGGCGTTCGCGCCGTCGTTCACGACGTTCCTCATCGGGTTCGCGATCCAGGGCGCGTACGTCGTGTGGCTGCCGCTCGAGGTGGCGATCATCCACCGGCGCACGGCCGACACCGGCCGGCAGAACCTGCTGACCCGGCGGGCCGCCGCCGTCCTGGTCGGCGCGCTCGAGCTGGCCGTGATCATCGGCGCGCTCACCAGCGGCGCCCTGGTCGAGGCGACGTCCATGAGCTTCCTGCTGGCGCTGCCTGCGATCGTGGTGTCGGCGGTGCTCGTGGTGATCTGGTTCGGCATCGAGGACGCCCCGGGCACGTCCACCGGCGGCCTCGACCTCGGCGGCCTCGCGCTGCTGACCGCGGCGCTCGGCCTCGTGATGGCGGGACTGATCGTGATCCGCCTCGACGGCCCGGGCAGCGTCCTCGCCTGGGCACTGGTCGTCGCGGGCCTCGCCGTGCTCCTGCCCTTCGTCCGCTACGAGCAGCGCCAGGCACAGCCACTGGTCGACATCGGCCTGCTCCGCGCCGCCGGCCAGTGGCCGGTGCAGCTGACGGCGTTCCTCTTCGGCATGTCGGTGCTGGGCGCGCAGATCCCGCTGTCGACGTTCGCGCGCACCGACCCGGAGGTCGCGGGGTACGGCCTGGGCGCGACCGCCGGCTTCGTCTCCACGCTGATCGGTGTCTACGTGATCTTCCTGGCGATCGGCGCGTTCACGCTGCCACTCACGACGCGCTGGCTCGGCACCCGCGGCGCGCTGGTGCTCTCCTCGCTGCTGGTCGCGCTCGGCTACGCGCTGTGGCTGCCGTTCCACGACCACACCTGGCAGGCGCTGCTGAACATGGCGGTCGCCGGCCTGGGCTCGGGCGCCCTGGTCGCCGCACTCCCCGCGACGGCGGCAGCCGCGGCACCGCCCGAGCGCACCGGCTTCGCGACCGGCATGACCAACGCGACCAAGACCGTCGGCGGCGCGTTCGCCTCCGCGATCTTCGCGATCGCCCTGGCGGCCACGGGCTCGCTCGACGACCCGACCGAGGGCCACGCGCCGCTCTCGGGCTACCTCACGGTCTGGAGCGTCTGCGCGGTCGCCGCCCTGCTGGCAGCCCTCGCGCTGCTGATGCTGCCGAAGCAGGTCGCCGAGGAGCCGACGCCCGCCCTGCGGTGACCCGGTTACATTGGAGCGATGCCGGAGGAGTCGCAGCCGGAGGAGCGCAAGCCCTACGACGGCACGGAGGACGAGCGCAGCAGGGCTGCGGCCCGGGCACGCATCCAGCAGCAGCAGACCTGGGTGGACCTCCAGATCCGGCAGGCGATGGACCGCGGTGACTTCGACAACCTGCCCGGCGCCGGGAAGCCGATCGAGGGGCTGGGCGAGCACCACGACCCGGACTGGTGGCTCAAGAAGCTCGTCGAGCGCGAGCGGATCACCGTGCTGCCGCCCAGCGTGGCGCTGCGCAAGGAGGACGCCGAGCTCGACGAGGCGCTCGACCGGCTCTTCTCCGAGGCCGAGGTGCGCGCGCACGTCGAGGACTTCAACGCCCGCGTGATCCGGGCTCGCTACTCCCTGCACCCCGGCCCGCCGCTGGTCACCATGCCCCGCGACGTCGAGGAGACCGTCGCCGCCTGGCGGGAGCGGCGCGCCGCCCGGCGTACTCGCCGGTACGAGCCCGCTGCACCGGCCCCGAAGCGGCACTGGTGGAATCGTCGCAGGAGACGTCCCGAGGGAGGGTCATGAAGAACGTGGGAGTGGTCGGCGGCGGCCTGATGGGGTCCGGCATCGCCGAGGTCAGCGCACGCGCCGGCCAGGACGTGGTGGTCGTCGAGTCCACCGACGCCGCCGCGAAGGCCGCGCTCGGTCGGCTGGAGAAGTCGCTGGAGCGGGCCGCGGCCAAGGGGAAGATCGACTCGGTCGACGACGTGCTCGGCCGGATCCGGGTCGTGACCGACCTCGACGCGCTGGCCGACCGCGAGGTCGTGGTCGAGGCGATCATCGAGGACGAGGCCGCCAAGGTCGCGCTGTTCAAGCAGCTCGACACCGTGGTCGCCACGCCGGACGCGATCCTGGCGTCCAACACCTCCTCGATCCCGATCATGAAGCTCGGCGTGGTCACCTCGCGCCCGACCCAGGTGATCGGCGTCCACTTCTTCAACCCGGTCCCGGTGCTGCAGCTGGTCGAGCTCGTGCCGTCGCTGCTGACCTCCTCGGACACCACCGAGCGCTCGCGCGCGTGGGTGCAGGAGGGGCTGGGCAAGCAGGCGATCGACTGCCAGGACCGTGCTGGCTTCGTCGTCAACGCGCTGCTGATCCCGTTCATCCTCTCGGCGATCCGGATGTTCGAGTCCGGCTTCGCCTCCGCCGAGGACATCGACCGCGGCCTGGTGCTCGGCGCCGCGCACCCGCAGGGTCCGCTCGCCCTGGCCGACCTGATCGGCCTGGACACCACCAAGGCGGTCGCGGAGTCGCTGTACGAGGAGTTCAAGGAGCCGCTGTACGCCGCGCCGCCGCTGCTGCAGCGGATGGTCGACGCCGGGCTGCTCGGCCGGAAGACCGGTCGCGGGTTCTACACCTACTCCTGAAAACCCCGGACGCCTGTCAGATCCGTCATACCGGCCGGTAGCGGTCCGCTGCTACCTTCCGCCCCATGAGCGGATCCCGCAGCGCGAAGGACTTCTTCCGACCCCTGGCGGTAGGGGCGCCCACGCCTCTCACCGAGATCCCGGCACGACCCAGCCGAGCGATCCACTTCTTCGACCCGAGCAACCCGAAGATGGCCGCCAAGGTGCCGGACATGGTCGGCACCGTCGACGTCCTGCTCGGCAACCTCGAGGACGCGATCAAGGCCGACAACAAGGTCGCCGCCCGCGAGGGCCTCGTGGAGATCGCGAAGAAGACCGACTTCGGGCCGACGCAGCTGTGGACGCGCATCAACGCGCTCGACAGCCCGTGGGTGCTCGACGACCTGACCACGCTGGTCCCGGAGATCGGCGACAAGCTCGACGTCGTGATGGTGCCGAAGGTGCAGGGCGCCGAGGACATCCACTACGTCGACCGGCTGCTCGCGCAGCTCGAGGCGAAGGCCGGCCTGGACCGGCCGATCCTCGTCCACGCGATCCTCGAGACCGCGCGGGGCATGGCGAACGTCGAGGAGATCTGCGGCGCGAGCCCGCGCATGCAGGGCGTCTCCCTCGGCCCGGCCGACCTCGCCGCGGATCGCCGGATGAAGACCACCCGTGTCGGCGGCGGCCACCCGGGCTACCTGGTCCGCGAGGACCCGCCCGCCGAGAACGGCGTCGCCAACATCGAGGCGAGCCGCTCGATCTTCCAGCAGGACTTGTGGCACTACACGATCGCGCGCATGGTCGACGCGTGCGCGATGCACGGGATCTACCCGTACTACGGGCCGTTCGGCGACATCACCGACGTGATCGCCTGCGAGGACCAGTTCCGCAACGCCTACCTGCTCGGCTGCGTCGGCGCGTGGAGCCTGCATCCCAAGCAGATCGCGATCGCCAACCGGGTGTTCAGCCCCAGCGTCGAGGACGTCGCGCACGCCCGCCGAGTGGTCGCCGCGATGGGCGACGGCACCGGCGCGGTCATGCTCGACGGCAAGATGGAGGACGACGCCTCCCTCAAGCAGTGCCTGGTGATGGTCGAGCTCGCCGAGCAGCTCGCGGAGATCGACCCCGAGCTGGCCGAGCAGTACGCGGAGGCCGACCGGTGAGCGACTTCGTGCCACTCCGCAGCGTCCTCTACATGCCGAGCTCGAACGAGCGCGCCCTGGAGAAGGCCAAGTCCATCCCCTGCGACGGCCTGATCCTCGACCTCGAGGACGCGGTCGCCCCCGACGCCAAGCCCGCCGCGCGCGAGGCCGCCTGCGCGGCTGCCGCGAGCGGCGAGTACGGCCGGCGTACCGTCACCATCCGCGTCAACGGCATCGGCACCGAGTGGCACGACGCCGACCTCGAGGCCGCCGCCCAGGCCGGCCCGGCCGCGGTCGTCGTCCCCAAGGTGAACAGTGCCGACGAGGTGCACCGGCTCGTCGACGCGCTCGAGCGGCACGGCGCCCCCGACCACACCACGCTGTGGGCGATGGTCGAGACGCCGGTCGCGATCCTCGACGCCCTCGCCATCGCGCGCGCCAGTGAGCGCCTCAGCACGCTGGTGATGGGCACCAACGACCTGGTCAAGGAGCTGTACGCCGAGCACGTGCCCGGCCGCGCCCCGATCCTGCCCAGCCTGCACACCGCCCTGCTCGCCGCCCGGGCCGCGGGCCTGGCGATCCTCGACGGCGTGTACAACGACGTGAAGGACACCGACGGCTTCCTCGCCGAGTGCCGCCAGGGCCGCGAGATGGGCTTCGACGGCAAGACGCTCATCCACCCCGGCCAGGTCGAGGGCGCGAACGCGGCGTTCGCGCCGTCCGAGCAGGCCGTCGAGGACGCGCGTGGGCTGATCCAGGCGTTCGAGGACGGCCGCGGCAGCGGGGTCGTCACGTACAACGGGCGGATGGTCGAGAACCTCCACGTCGAGTCGGCCCGCCGCACGCTCGCGATCGACGAGGCCATCCGCAGGCTGGGCTGAGCGGCCGCGAGGTTTGCCGTCCTGCCCCCACCGGGTACGCACGGGTGCGGGGGAATCCAGAGGGAGGCAAAACGACAATGGTGATTCTTGGTCTGATCCTGCTGATCATCGGGCTGGTGGCGAGTATCCCGATCCTCACCACCATCGGCGCGATCCTGCTGATCGTCGGACTGATCCTGAACCTGGTGCCGATCGGCGGCTCCCGGCGGAGGGTGTACTAGCGCCGGCTTCGGCTAGTCCTGGCCTCGCCGGAGCTGCTCGTCGAGCCACAGCTTCATGCTCCCGAGCACTCCGGCGACGTCGTGGACCATCTTGCCCAGCGCGTCCTGGCTCTGCCGGAACGCGTCGGCGTAGCTGCGCGCCGCCTCGGCCGCGGCCTCGCTGACCTTCGCCTGGTCGTCGTCCTGACGACGTGGGTACTCCCCGGACAGGATCCGCGTGTAGTCGCCGGAGTCCACCCACTTGCGCAGCTCGCTCGCGCGCACGACCGCGAACGGGTGCGAGCGGTTCTCGATCAGCAGCAGCTTGAGGACCGAGTCGCGCAGGTCGGCGTCGTCGTACTCGGCCCCCTGCGCGAAGAACGACGTCGCGTCGAGGTCGTCGAGGTGACCGCCGCTGGCGAGCTGCATGTGCACCCGGAACGCCGTCGCCGGGTCCTGGGTCGCCAGCAGCCCGGCCCGGTCCGCGGACAGCTCCGCCTTGCGTGACCACTCGTACAGCGCCGCCATGATCGCGCGCAGCCCGAGACCGCCGGCGGGGATCGCCGCGAGCACCCCGCTGAGCTGGATCATCCGCTGCAGCAGGGTCTGGTAGACCGCGTGCCCGCTCATCGCGTGGCCGAGCTCGTGCGCGAGGACGAACCGCAGCTCCTCCTCGTCGAGCAGGTCCACGACGCCGGAGTTGAGCACGATGAACGGCTTGTTCATGCCGATGGTCAGCGCCCCGAACGCCGGGTTCGCGACGACGTACAGCTCCGGCAGCTCCGGGGCGTCCAGCGTGCGGCCGACCTCGCCGAGGATCCGGTGCAGCCGGCTGAACTGCCGCTCGTCGGCGCGTACCGCCGAGCCGAGGAACACCAGGCGTACGGCGCGCTCGTTGAACAGCCCCGACATCGCCTTGAGCAGCGTGTCGAAGCCCTTCAGCTTGCGCAGCGCGACCAGGGCGCCGCGGTCGGCGGGGTGCTCCCACGCGCGGGAGCTGATGTCGGTGAGCGTGGCGCGGGATCGAGCCGGCTGGGTCGTCACGCGCTCACTCTGACATGGGGATCCGGACGCCGCGGGACTTCGCGACCTCCGCGGCCTTCTCGTACCCGGCGTCGACGTGCCGGATGACGCCCATGCCCGGATCGTTGGTGAGCACGCGCTCGATCTTCTCGGCGGCCAGCGGGGTGCCGTCGGCGACGGTGACCTGGCCCGCATGAAGCGAGCGGCCCATGCCGACGCCGCCGCCGTGGTGGAAGGACACCCACGTCGCGCCGGAGGCGGTGTTGACCAGCGCGTTGAGGATCGCCCAGTCGGCGATGGCGTCCGAGCCGTCGAGCATCGCCTCGGTCTCCCGGTACGGCGACGCGACCGACCCGCAGTCGAGGTGGTCGCGGCCGATCACGATCGGCGCCGTGAGCTCACCCGACGCGACCATCTCGTTGAACTTCAACCCGGCGAGGTGGCGCTCGCCGTACCCCAGCCAACAGATCCGCGCCGGCAGGCCCTGGAAGTGCACGCGCTCGCCGGCCATGGTGATCCACTTCCGCAGCCGCTCGTTCTCGGGGAACAGCTCGAGGATCGCGCGGTCGGTCGCGGCGATGTCGGCCGGGTCACCCGAGAGCGCCGCCCAGCGGAACGGCCCCTTGCCCTCGCAGAACAGCGGCCGGATGTACGCCGGCACGAAGCCCGGGAACTCGAACGCGCGGTCGTAGCCGCCCTTGCGCGCCTCGTCGCGGATCGAGTTGCCGTAGTCGAAGACCTCCGCGCCGCGGTCCTGGAACTCCACCATCGCCCGCACGTGCACCGCCATCGAGGCCTGGGCCTCCTTGGTGAAGCCCTCGGGGTCGGCCTCGCGCCGCGACGCCCACTCCTCGAAGGGCACGCCGATCGGCAGGTAGAAGAGGGGGTCGTGCGCCGAGGTCTGGTCGGTCACGATGTCGATGGGCGCGCCCATCTCGAGCAGCGCCGGGACCATCTCCGCGGCGTTCCCGAGCACCCCGATCGACAGCGGCCGACGCTCGTCCCGCGCCGCCACCGCCATCGACACGGCCTCCTCGAGCGAGGACGCCCGGACGTCGAGGTAGCGGTGGTCGATGCGGCGCTGGATGCGGGACTCGTCGCACTCGATGCAGATCGCGACGCCGTCGTTCATGGTCACGGCCAGCGGCTGCGCGCCGCCCATGCCGCCGAGGCCGGCCGTCAGCGTGATGGTGCCGGCCAGGGTCCCGTCGAACCTCTTGTCGGCGACCGCGGCGAACGTCTCGAAGGTGCCCTGGAGGATGCCCTGGGTGCCGATGTAGATCCACGACCCCGCGGTCATCTGGCCGTACATGGTCAGGCCCAGCTCCTCGAGCCGGCGGAACTCCTCCCAGTTCGCCCAGTCGCCCACCAGGTTGGAGTTGGCGATCAGCACGCGGGGCGCCCACGGGTGGGTCTTCATGACGCCGACCGGCTTGCCGGACTGCACCAGCATCGTCTCGTCGTCGCCGAGCGTGGTGAGCGTGCGCACCAGTGCGTCGTACGCCTCCCACGACCGGGCGGCCTTGCCGGTGCCGCCGTAGACGACGAGATCCTCGGGCCGCTCGGCCACCTCCGGGTCGAGGTTGTTCATCAGCATCCGCAGCGGCGCCTCGGTCTGCCAGGAGCGGGCGGTGAGCTCGGTGCCGCGGGGGGCACGCACTTGCTTGGCGGCGGTCATGAGAGTTCTCCGATCACGGACTCGACGGCTGAGAGGACGGCACCCGAGGCGACCAGCCCGACGGCGGTCTCGATCTCGGGCGAGAGGTGGCGGTCGGGGCCGGGACCCTCGATCCCGGACGACCGCAGCAGGTGGACGACGGCGGCGGTGGCCGGCGACGGTTGGAGGGGTGCGCGCAGGTCGAGCGCGCGGGCGGCGGTCAGCACCTCGATGGCGACCACGCGGGTCAGGCCGTCGACGGCCCGGCGCAGCTTGCGCGCGGCCGACCAGCCCATCGAGACGTGGTCCTCCTGCATGGCGCTGGAGGGGATGGAGTCGACCGAGGCCGGTACGGCGAGCCGCTTCAGCTCCGAGACGATCGCGGCCTGGGTGTACTGGGCGATCATGTGCCCGCTGTCGACGCCCGGGTCGTCGGCGAGGAACGGCGGCAGCCCGTGGTTGCGGGCCTTGTCGAGGAAGCGGTCGGTGCGCCGCTCGCTGATCGACGCGACGTCCGCGGCCACGATCGCGAGGAAGTCGAGCACGTACGCCACGGGCGCCCCGTGGAAGTTGCCGTTCGACTCGGCCCGGTCGCCGATGACGACGGGGTTGTCGACCGCCGACGCCAGCTCCCGACCGGCGACCGCCGCGGCGTGCTCGACGGTGTCGCGGGCCGCGCCGTGCACCTGCGGTGAGCAGCGCAACGAGTAGGCGTCCTGCACCCGGTTGCAGTCCGGGCCGCGGTGCGAGGCCACCACGCCGGAGTCGGCGAGCAGGGCGACGAGGTTGGCGGCGGACAGCGCCTGGCCGGGGTGCGGCCGGATCGCCTGGAGCTCGGGCGCGAACACCCGGTCGGTGCCGAGCTGCGCCTCGACCGACATCGCGGCCGCGACGTCGGCGGTGCGCAGCAGCATCCGCAGGTCCTCGATCGCGAGCACCAGCATGCCGAGCATGCCGTCGGTGCCGTTGATCAGCGCCAGGCCCTCCTTGGCGGCGAGCTCGACCGGCGCGAGACCCGCGGCCGCGAGCGCGTCGGCGGCCGGCATCAGCGCGCCGGTCGCGTCGCGCACCTCGCCCTCACCCATCAGCGCCAGCGCACAGTGCGACAACGGGGCCAGGTCACCGGAGCAGCCGAGCGAGCCGTACTCCCGCACGACCGGCGTGATCCCGTGCGCGAGCAGCCCGGCCAGCAGCCGCGCGGTCTCGACGCGGACGCCGGTGTGGCCGGTCGCCAGCGTGGACAGCCGGAGCAGCATCAGGGCGCGCACCACCTCGCGCTCGACCTCGGGGCCGGAGCCGGCGGCGTGCGAGCGCACCAGCGAGCGCTGGAGCTGGGCACGCATCTCGGTCGGGATGTGCCGGGTGGCCAGGGCGCCGAACCCGGTCGAGACGCCGTACGCCGGGGTCTCGGCCGCGGCCAGCTCCTCGACGACCGACCGCGCCCGGTCGATCGCGGCCACCGCGTCGTCCCCGACCACCACCGGGGCCCCGTCGCGGGCCACCGCGACCAGCTCCGCGAACGACACCGGACCGGTACCGACGACCACCTCGCTCATGTCCGTCATCCTCGCCGCGCCGCGCCGGAAGCCACCAGACCCGGGCCCCCTAACGGTGTCTGGCATCCGAGACTTGGCTCACGTCGGCATAACCCCGACGGGCGTCGTCGCGTTTAGCCCCTGACCACGGGGGAAACCACCGGGCAGACGACTCGGCGTCGGGGGCCAGTTCAGGGGACGCCGTCAATGCAACGACCACAGGGGAGCAGACCGATGCGACGCGTGACCTCAGCAGCGGTGGCGATCGCCACCGCGTCCACCCTCTCGATCACCGCCCTCGGCGGGCTGATCGGGAGTCCGGCCGCGGGACAGGCACCGACCACGCACGAGAAGAAGGGCAACCGCGACGCGGGCTTCGCCCTCAAGGCCACCGGCTACGGCACCCGCCTCACCGGCGGCCAGGTGCCGGCCGGATCCGACCAGACCGCGTTCACCGCCATCGGCTGCGCCACCAAGGTCGGTCTCGTGCACGAGAACCACGAGGCGGAGGCGACCCTGCCGGGGGCGGGTACGGTCTCCGGGGTCAAGACCAAGATCTGGACCGCGCGCAAGGACGGCGCCGTCCACACGTGGTCGCGCAACACCACCGCGGACGTCCTCCTCGCCCAGAGCGGGCTCGGCAAGATCGAGATCTCGGCGATCCGGTCGGTCTCCCACGCCTGGCACGACGCCGACGGGTTCCACGCGGAGCGCTCGAGCAGCATCGGCAAGATCAAGTTCGTGCCGCCGGCCGGTCCCGCGCAGGAGATCGACATCCCGACGCCCGGACAGCCCGTCGACATCCCGGGTCTCGCCCGCATCGCCGTGGGCGGCGGCAGCAAGACGCAGAACGGCCGCGCCGGCGTGGCCGTCACCAACGCGCTCCGCATCCACCTCATCCCGACCGACACCAACGTGACGGTCGCGCACACCTCTGCCCGGGTCCTGGACGGTGCCCGTCACGGCGCCTTCCACGGCAGCTCCGCCGCGACCCAGATCTCGGCCGTGGACTCGAACATCACCAGCGGCCGCAACCCGCTGTCGCTGATGCCGTGCCAGGGCACCGACGGCAAGGTCCAGAGCAAGAAGATCGCGCACGTCGACCTCGGCGGCCAGCTCGTTGTCGAGGGCCTCGCCAGCGCCCAGCGCGGCAAGCAGCTCCCGGGCAAGAGCGTCGCGATGGAGCGCGGCTCCATCGCGGGCCTGAACCTCGGCGGCGGCCAGCTCGTCGTCGACGCCGTCGTCGGCCAGGCGAACGTCACCCGCAAGGGCAACAAGGTCACGTCGAGCACCCGGGGCACGACGCTCGGCACGATCACCGCCAACGGTGAGCCGCAGTCGTTCCCCGACACCGACGTCATCGAGATCCCGGGGCTGGCGAAGATCGAGCGGAACATCGTCACGAAGTCGAAGTTCGGCATCTCGGTCGTCGCCCTGCGCATCACGCTGCTGGACGGCACCGGCGCGGTCATCGACCTCGGTGTCGCCGAGGCCAAGATCCGCTGACGCCTTTCTCACAGGTCGTACGACGAGACGCGGCGCCGCGCGCCGTGCCGGGGAGAGTTGACTGGGTCGGGTGACCCAGCTGCTCGACCCCGCGCACGGCGTCGGCGCCGCTCGTCGTTGGGCGATGCTCGCCGCGAGCACGCTCGCGCAGGCCGCGACCGCCGTGATGGTCCACGGTCCGGCCTTCCTCATCCCGGCACTGCACGCGAGCGGGATGAGCCTCGCCGAGGCGGGACTGGTCGCGGCCGCGCCGACCGTCGGCGTGATGCTCACCCTCGTGGCGTGGGGCGCCGTCGCCGACCGGCGCGGCGAGCGCTTCGCCCTGCTCGCGGGCCTCGCCGCCACCGTGGTCGCCGGGCTCGCCGCCGCCCTCTCCGGCGGTACGGCGCTGCTGGCGGCCACGCTGTTCCTGGCGGGTGCCGCCGCCGCGAGCACGAACGCCGCGGGCGGCCGGGTGGTCGTCGGCTGGTTCCCCGCCGGCCGGCGCGGCCTGGCGATGGGCATCCGCCAGATGGCCCAGCCCGCGGGCGTCGGCATCGCCGCCATCTCGATCGCGGTCGTCGCCGACCGGTCGGGCGTGCACGCCGCGATCTGGGTGCCGACCGTCGCCTGCGTCCTGGCGGCCGTCGTGGTGGCCCTGGTCGTCGTCGACCCGCCGCGCCCGGAGCGCGGTGACCCCGCCATCACGGCGAACCCCTACCGGCAGGACTCCTACCTGGCCCGGATCCACGGCGTCTCGGTGCTGCTGGTGGTGCCGCAGTTCCTCGTCTGGACGTTCGCCCTCGTGTGGCTGGTGCAGGACCGCGACTGGTCGCCGGCCGCCGCCGGCGTCGTGGTCGCGGTCGCCCAGGTGGTCGGCGCGCTCGGCCGGATCGGGGTCGGCCACCTCTCCGACGTGGTCGGCGGGCGGATGCGGCCGCTGCGCTGGGTGTCGGTCGCCGCGGCGGCCACGATGGCGCTGCTCGGCCTGACCGCGGCCCTCGACCTCGCGGTCGCCGTCCTGCTCGTCGTCGTCGCGACGCTCGTCACCGTCGCCGACAACGGCCTGGCGTTCACCGCCGTCGCCGAGCGCGCCGGGCCGTTCTGGTCCGGCCGCGCGCTGGGCGTCCAGAACACCGCGCAGTTCCTGGCTGCGTCCGCCGTTCCCCCGGTCGCCGGGCTCGTGGTGACCCACGCCGGGTACGCCGCGACGTTCGCCCTCGCGGCCGTGTTCCCCGTGGTCGCCGTGCCGCTCGTGCCGGTGCGCGAGGAGCGTGAACCGGCCTGAGGGCGGGTACGCCGTCAGGTATGGACCTCTCCTTCCTGATCATCGTGCTGGCCGTGCTGGTCGTCATCGCGGTCGTCATCGCGGTCGTGGCGGCGATGCGGACCAAGCGTCGCGATGAGCGACGCCGCCAGCAGGCACAGGCCGAGCAGCTACGCACCCGGGCCGCGGCCCACGAGCCCGCGGTCGATGTCGCGCGCCAGGAGGCCGCCGAGGCGGAAGCCCGCGCCGAGGTCGCCCGCGCCGAGGCGGAGCGGCTCGAGCACCAGGCCACCGAGGCGCGCCAGGGCATGCACCACGAGGAGGCCCGCCAGGAGGACGCGCTGCGCCAGGCCGACGAGATCGACCCCGAGGGGCGGCACCGCGCCCCCTAATCTTCAGCCATGAGCCAGGTGCCCGCCGCGACCCGAGCGCTGCGGGTGCTGAGGTTCCTGGCCGGCCAGCCCGACCCGGTCCCGCTCGACCGGATCATGCGCGCGTGCGAGCTGCCGCGCAGCACGACGTACCACCTCCTCCACGCGATGGAGGAGGAGGGATTCGTGGTGCACCTCGCCGACGAGCACCGGTTCGGCCTGGGACCCGCGGCGTTCGAGCTCGGCAGCGGGTACGCCCGCCAGGAGCCGCTCCAGCGCATCGCCCGCCGTCCGCTCGCCGACCTGGTCGACCGGACCGCGCAGTCCGCGCACCTCGCGATCCTCCACGGACGCGAGGTGCTCTACGTGATCGAGGAGCGGGCGCCCGGCCGGCCCCCGCTCGTGACCGACGTGGGCGTGCGGCTCCCAGCCCACCTGACCGCGAGCGGCCGCGCGATCCTGGCCCGGTTGCCGGCCAGCCAGGTGCGCGCGCTCTACCCGTCCGCCGTCCACTTCGTCGACCGCCACGGCCGCGGCCCGGCCACCCCGAGCGCGCTCCGCACGCTGCTGTCCGACACCCGGCAGCGCGGGTACGCCGTCGAGGACGGCGAGGTGACACCCGGGCTCGCGAGCGTCGCGGTGGCGGTGCTCGACCACAACCGGCACCCCGTCGCCGCCGTGGCGGTGACCTACCCCGACGACGCGGAGGACGCCGGCGCGCTGCCGGACGCGGTCGCGCAGACCGCCGGCCAGCTCACCCGCCGGATCAGCGGTACCCGGTGAGCGCCCGCCTCGGGCTGGGCCAGATCTGCCTGGCCGGCGTCCTCTGGGGCACCGGTGGCCTCGCGGTGCGGGTGCTGCGGGACGCCGAGCCGATGTCGGTCGTCACGATCAGCGCGTGGCGGATGCTGATCGGCGCGGTGTTCCTGCTCGTCGTCGTGGCGCTCGCCCGCCAGTCCGCCGCGCTGCGCGACCTGGCGCGGCGGCGGCCGGGCCACGTGGTCGCCGTCGGCGTCGCGACCGCGGCGTACCAGGCGCTGTACTTCGCCGGCGTCGTCGCGGTCGGCGTCACGGTCTCCACGGTGGTCAGCCTCGGCCTCGCGCCGGTCATCGTCACCGTCGTCGAGAGCGCCCGCCGGCGGCGCGGACCCGACGCGATGCACGTGCTGGTGCTGGCCGCCGCGCTGCTGGGGCTGGTGCTCGTGAGTGTCTCGGCGGGGTCCGCCGGTGGGCCGCACCCCGTCCTCGGCGTGCTCGCCTCGGTCGGCTCCGGTACGGCGTACGCCCTCACGACGCTGGTCGGCCAGTCGCTCGCGGGGACGACCCCGCCGCTCAGCCTCGCGACCGCCAGCACCACCGTGGGTGCCGTCGCCCTGGCGCCGCTCGCACTGGTCACCGGCGTCGGCGGCTCGGCGCTGGCCGACCCGGTCGTGAGCAGCACGCTCGTCTACCTCGGGGTGCTGACGATGGCGATCGCCTACCTGCTCTTCTACGCCGGGCTGCGCACCGCCCCGGGCAGCTCCGCGGTGATCGCCACCCTCCTCGAGCCGCTGACCGCCGCCGCGCTGGCGGCGATCGTGCTCGACGAGCGGCTCGGCGCCGCCGGTGTCGTCGGCGGGATCCTGATCCTGGCCGCGGTCGCGGGGCTCGGACGGAAGCCGGTGGTGCCCCCGGGCTAGGACCGGGCTAGACCTCGGTTCCGGGCGCCCGTCGCCGGGAAGCATCACCCCGTCCCGCCCCGCTCGTTGGACCCCCGTCCGCATGCGAAGGAGTCCACCGGTGACCGACCGACCCACCACCCGTCGTCTGATCTGGGCAGCCGTGGCCGGCACCGCCGCGGTCGCCGTCGCCGTCTCGCTCGGCGGCGCCAGCGGCCTGCGACCCGGTGGCCTCAACCAGCGCTACGCCTACGCGCAGAACGCGCTCGGCGGCATGAAGGCCGACAAGAACGCGATCTCGCGGGCCGGCGAGTTCGGCGACCTCACGCAGGACCCCACCACCGCGTCCGACAAGAAGGCCGCGGCCGCCTACGTCGCGCGGGAGCGCGCGCTGCCGGACCCGCGGCTCACGAGCGTGCCGGTGATGGAGAAGCGCCGGCTGCACCCCCAGGACCGGTACGCGCTCGCCAACGGCTGCTACACGCTCACGCCGGGTGGCGAGCCGCTGTTCTTCAAGCCGACCGACCTCGGGACCTACCTCCTCTACGACACCGACCGGCGCTTCGTGGTCGCGGACGGCGACCGCCCGGACCAGCCGAGCGATGCGACCGTCTGGCGGATCGCCCGCGCGGGCAAGGGCCGCTACTCCTTCCGGAACGCCGGCACCGCGCTGGCCGCCGACGGCGCCACGAGCTTCCGGCCGACCCGGGCCAGCGGGTGCGCGGCGTACCCCGAGTCCCAGATCGACGTGCGCGGTCGCCCGCACGCCGGCGTCACGCCGTACCAGGAGGTGCGGGGGTACGTCGACGCGCACACCCACGGCATGGCCTTCGAGTTCCTCGGCGGCGACGCCCACTGCGGCAAGCCCTGGGACCGGTTCGGCGCGCCGTACGCGCTGGTCGACTGCCCCGACCACACCGCCACCGGCGGGTACGGCGGCGTGCTGGAGTCGGTGCTGTCCGGGCAGCCGCACCACGACCCGGTGGGCTGGCCGACGTTCAAGGACTGGCCGGCGCCGAACTCGCTGACCCACGAGGGCACCTACTACCGCTGGCTGGAGCGGTCGTGGCGCGGCGGGCAGCGGATCTTCGTGAACCTGCTGGTCGAGAACAACCAGCTGTGCCAGCTCTACCCGATCAAGCACAACTCCTGCGACGACATGGACTCCATCCGCCTCCAGGCGAAGGACATGTACCGGATGCAGGACTACATCGACGCGCAGTTCGGCGGGCCGGGCAAGGGCTTCTACCGGATCGTCTTCAACCCCTGGCAGGCCCGGAAGGTCATCAACGCCGGGAAGATGGCCGTGATCATGGGCATCGAGACCAGCGTGCCGTTCGGCTGCACGTTCAAGGCGCTGCCCGGCGGCGACCAGCCCGCCTGCGACGTCGACGACATCGCGCGCCAGGTCGCCGAGGTCAAGAAGATGGGCGTCCGGCAGATGGAGCTGGTCAACAAGTTCGACAACGCGCTGTCCGGCATCGCCGGCGACGAGGGCGAGGTCGGCGTCGCGGTGAACTCCGCGAACTTCCTCGAGACCGGCTCGTTCTGGAAGATGCAGCACTGCGACCCGGACATCCCCGGCGCGCACGACCACAACCAGCTCGCCGCGCCGGACATCTCGGCCGGGCAGCAGGACGCGCTGTTCGGGGCGGTCGCGGAGCTGTTCGGGCCGCTGAACCTGCCGGCGACGCCGCTCTACCCGCCGCCGGACCACTGCAACGCGCGGGGCCTCACCACGCTCGGCGAGTACACGATCCGCAAGCTCGCGCAGGAGCACATGATCTTCGACCCCGACCACATGAGCGTGAAGGCGCGGACCGCCGCGCTCGACCAGATCGACGACATGGGCTACCACGGCGTCATCTCGAGCCACTCCTGGTCGACGCCGGACGCTTACCCGCGGATCTACCGGGAGGGCGGGTTCATCACGCCGTACGCCGGGGACTCGACCGGGTTCGTCGAGAAGTGGAAGGCCCACGTCGGCTGGGCGGACAAGCGTTACTACTGGGGCATCGGGTACGGCGCCGACATGAACGGCCTCGGTGCGCAGGGCGACCCGCGCGGGGCCGACGTCCCGAACCCCGTGACGTACCCCTTCACGGGCCTCGGTGGCGTGACCGTCGAGCAGCAGCACGCCGGCCAGCGGGTCTACGACATCAACACCGACGGCGTCGCGCAGTACGGCCTCTACCCCGACTGGATCGAGGACATCGGCAAGGTCGCCGACGCCGAGAAGGCCGGCGACGGCGCGAAGATCCAGGACGACATGGCGCGCGGGGCCGAGGCCTACCTCCAGATGTGGGAGCGGGCCGAGGGCATCGCGCCGGACTCCTGCCGCAACCCGGGCCTGCGCAAGCCCGTCGGCAAGGCCACCTCGCTCATCCGGCGCGGCATGACGACGCGCCAGGTGATGGAGGTGGTGGGACAGCCGTACGAGCGGCTCGGCTCGACGTACTCGTTCTGCGCGCGGAGCGCCGGCCGCCCGAAGGTGGTCCTGACCGTGCGGTTCTCCCCGGCGGGACGGGTGACGGGGCTGACGAAGGCATGAAAGTTACCAGTGGGTAGGATCCTTCTCACGTCTCCGCGGGACTGACGCGGCCCGGGGCTGGGAATAGGCTCACCGGGCGCGCCCCGCGGGCGCCGTCGTGCACCACGGACCCGAGGAGCCGAACCTCCATGCAAACCGTCGCCATCGTCGTCTCGCTGGCCATCGCCGCGGTCGGCATCGCCCTGTTCGTCCGGGCGATCCGGTCGATCATCGCGGTGCTGAAGGTCGGCCAGCCGGCCGGCCGCACCGACAACCCCGGTGCGCGCACCGCCACCATGCTCAAGGAGACGCTGGGCCACACCCGCATGCTCCAGTGGACCTGGGTCGGCGCGGGGCACTGGTTCGTCTTCATCGGCTTCGGGCTGCTGTTCTTCACGCTGGTCACGGCGTTCGGCCAGCTCTTCGACCCGCACTTCGCGCTGCCGCTGATCGGCCACTTCGTCCTCTGGGAGTGGCTGACCGAGGTGGTCTCGGCGGTGATGATCGTCGCCATCGTCGCGTTCATCGTCTACCGCGCGACCCGGCCGTCGGAGCGGGTCCGCGGCGTGCGCGGCCGGTTCTTCGGCTCCACGATGTGGCAGGGCTTCTTCGTCGAGGCCGTCATCCTCGGCGTCGGCCTGTGCATCGTCACGCTGCGCGGGCTGGAGTACGCCCTCGACGACGACGCGTCGGCGCTGCACTACCCGCTGACGTTCTGGCTCGGCGAGGCGTTCTCGGGCATGTCGACCGGCACGGTCGAGAACCTCATCTACCTCGTCGCGATGCTGAAGATCGTCATCTCCTTCGTCTGGATGATCACGATCTCGCTGACCCTGACGATGGGGGTCGCGTGGCACCGCTTCCTCGCCTTCTTCAACATCTGGTTCAAGCGCGAGTCCTCCGGGCGCACGGCGCTGGGCGCGGTGAAGCCGCTGACCTCGGACGGCAAGGCGATCACGCTCGACGACATCGACGACCTCGACGAGGACGCCAAGCTCGGCGTCGGCGCCGTCGAGGACTTCAGCTGGAAGGGCATCCTCGACTTCACCACCTGCACCGAGTGCGGCCGCTGCCAGTCGCAGTGCCCCGCGTGGAACACCGACAAGCCGCTCTCGCCCAAGCTGCTCATCACCGCGCTGCGCGACCACGCGTACGCGAAGGCGCCGTACCTCCAGGCGGCGGAGGACGCGCGCCCGGCCCTGGTCGAGGGCAGCACCGCGCTGGCGACCGAGGTGGAGCGGCCGCTGGTCGGCGACACCGGCGACTCGTGGTTCTACATGCCCGAGGACGGCTCCGCGGTGATCGACCCGGACGTGCTCTGGTCGTGCACGTCGTGCGGCGCCTGCGTGCAGCAGTGTCCGGTGGACATCGAGCACGTCGACCACATCGTCGACATGCGGCGCTACCAGGTCCTGGTGGAGTCGAACTTCCCGGCCGAGCTCAACGGACTGTTCAAGGGGCTGGAGAACAAGGGCAACCCGTGGAACATGTCGCCGTCCGCGCGGCTCGACTGGGCCAAGGGCCTGGACTTCGAGGTCAAGGTCGTGGGCGCTCCGTCCGAGGAGGGGGGCATCGAGTCGCTCGACGAGGTCGAGTGGCTGTTCTGGGTCGGCTGCGCCGGCGCCTACGAGGACCGCGCGAAGAAGACCACCCGCGCCGTGGCCGAGCTGCTCGACATGGCGGGCGTCTCGTTCGGGGTCCTGGGCAACGGCGAGACCTGCACCGGTGACCCGGCCCGCCGCGCCGGCAACGAGTTCGTGTTCCAGGGCCTCGCGCAGCAGAACGTCGAGACCTTCAAGGAGTACAAGGTCAAGAAGGTCGTCTCGACCTGTGCGCACTGCTTCAACACGCTGAAGAACGAGTACAAGGAGTTCGGCGTCGAGCTCGAGGTCGTGCACCACACCCAGCTGCTGAACCGGCTGGTGCGCGAGGGCAAGCTCACCCCCGTCGGCGACGGCGCAGGCGCCCACAAGCGCACGATCACCTACCACGACCCCTGCTACATCGGCCGCCACAACGGCGTGTACTCGCCGCCGCGCGAGCTGCTCCAGGTCCTGCCGGGCGCCGAGTACGCCGAGATGGAGCGCAACTCCGAGCGGTCCTTCTGCTGCGGCGCCGGTGGCGCGCGGATGTGGATGGAGGAGAACCTCGGCGAGCGGATCAACGTCAACCGCACGGCCGAGGCCGTCGGCACCGGCGCGGACCAGATCGCCGTGGGCTGCCCGTTCTGCCGGGTGATGCTGTCCGACGGGCTCACCGCCCAGCAGGCCAAGGGCGAGGCCCGCGAGGAGGTCGAGGTCCTCGACGTCGCGCAGATGCTGCTCGCGTCGGTCAAGGGTGAGATGGCCACCAAGCTCGCGCCGGGCGCCGGTGCCGCTGCCCCCGCCGAGGCCGAGACCGGGCCCGGGAAGCCGGTCGAGACCAAGGCCGAGCCGGAGGCCGGGGACGAGACGGTCACTGACGAGACCGTCGTGGAGACCGAGGACGCCGGTCCGGCCGCGAAGGCGTCCGGCGGCTCGTCGCTGTTCGACCAGCCCGAAGCCGCCACGGCCGAGCCCGAGACCGCGACCGAGGAGAAGCCGGTCGCCGAGGAGGCCGAGGCCGCGAAGCCAGCCTCGTCCGGCGGCTCGCTCTTCGACCTCGGTGGCGGGGACGAGGAGACGCCTGCCGAGACGGCGCCGGAGGACAAGACGGAGCCGGAGCCGGAGCCGGCGAAGGCCGCGCCCTCGTCGGGTGGCTCGCTGTTCGACATCGCCGCGGACGAGCCGGAGGCGCCGAAGGCTGCCCCGCAGGCCGAGGAGGAGGCCGAGGAGAAGGCTGAGGAGGAGCCCGAGCCGGAGGCGGAGAAGGCCCAGGAGCCTCAGACCGAGGCGGAGCCCGCGACGGACCTGGGATCGGGCGGTTCGCTGTTCGACCTCGAGGCGCCGGAGCCCGCAGCCCCGAAGGCCGAGGAGCCCAAGGCCGAAGCACCCAAGGCCGAAGCACCCGCGGCCGCCGAGCCGAAGGCCGCGGCACCCAAGGCCGACGAGCCCCGGGCCGAGATCCCCGCGGACGGCTCGCTCTTCGACATCGCCGCCCCCGAGCGGGAGGCGCCGCAGGCCCAGCCCGAGCCGGAGCCCGAGCCGGAGCCGGAGCCGGAGCCTGAGGCCGAGCAGCAGGCCGCGCCGCCTGACTCCGGCAAGCCCGACCCGGCGGCGCTGAGCGCCGCCGCGACGGCCGCGGCGCGCGACGAGCCGGCAGCGGACGCCGAGCCGGAGCCCGAGCCCGAGCCGGAGCCGGAGCCCGAGGCCGAGCCGGAGCCGGAGCCCGAGGCCGAGGAGAAGAAGCCGAAGCCGGCGGCGAACGGGGAGGCCCACCAGCCGAAGACCGACGTCGACATCCACGAGTCCGGGTCGCTCTTCGACCTCTGACCCGTCCGCTCGCCCCTGGTGGTCGTCACCGGGGGCGAGCGAGCATGGGGGCGTGGATCCGCAGGAGTACCGCGACGCGCGCTGGTACGCCCTCCTGCGCGGCGCCGAGGACCTCGGCGTCCCGGAGGAGGATGCCCCCGCCCTGGTCCAGCGCGTGCTGGACGAGCAGCGCCGGGCGATCCGGCGCGCGGAGGACCCGGACCCGCTCGTCCACGAGGCGCTGCGTGACGCCGTCCTCGGCGCGCCCTCGCACAGCAACCGCGGGCGCTGGCTCGGGGCCGGCGGCCTGGCGGCAGCCCTCGTGGTCGTGGGCGTCGTCGTCGCGCTGACCCGGCCCGAGCAGCCGCTCCCCGACCGGTTGCGCAGCGACCAGGTGCCGTCCCTGTTCGGGTACGACGGCGGCGCCGCGCGCGACCTGCTCGAGACGCGCGGCCTCGACGTGACCGTCACGCAGACCCGTGACTGCGAGGTCCTGGGCCGGGTGGTCGCCAGCGACCCGGCCGCGGGCACGCCGTACCGTCCCGGCGACCCGATCACCGTCTACACGTCCCTGCCGGCCGACGTCGCCTGCCTGACCGACTACCAGGACCGGGCGCTGTTCTGGCAGCTCCTCGACTTCGCCAACGGGCGCGGGGCGGCGCCGCCGTTCGCCGACCGGGTGTTCGTGTACTCCGGGGATGCGGACCCGGTCGTCCTCGGCCGCGCCGAGGCGGCGGACCCGGAGGCCTGGGCGGGCACCGGGGTGCTCGCCGGGCTCCGGGCCGCGTCGCGCCAGGTCGGGCTGGTGAGCGAGCACCCGCTGGAGTACGCCGTCCCGGCGATCCGGATCGTGCGCACCGACGAGGGCATCGGCACCTGCGGCGTCCCGGACCCGGCCGTCGCCGGCAGCGGCGACGCGTTCGGCGTCCTCGTGCGGTCGCCGGGCCGCACCGGGTGTCCGGTGCGGCTCGACGTGCTCCGTGAGGGCTCCGCGATCGTCGCCCTCGCGTACTACCCCGCGTCGTGACCCGGGCGGTCCGCCTCGATCTCGTCGGGGTCGACGACGACCGGGCGCAGCCGCGCCCACAGCAGGAAGGCGATGCCGAAGACGAGCATCACCAGCCCCGCCCAGAGGTTGGCGTTCACGCCACCCGTCTTGTCGCTCTCCTCGTCGCCGAAGAGGCCCATCAGCGTGAGGATGACGCCGTACGCCCCGATCAGTCCGCCGATGACGTTGCGGATGTCGAACGCGCCGGCGGTCTCGTTGCTCTCTGCCATGACTGCCTACCTCAGAAGATGACGTTCAGGATGATGACCATGACCAGCGAGAGGCCCGCCAGCGGGAGGGTCCGCTGGTACCACGGACGGCGTGCCTCGTCGGGATCGACGAGGTCCTCCTTGGGCGTCTCGGAGTAGACCAGGCCGCGCAGCTCCTCGACGGGCTTCGGCCGGGTGAAGGCCGAGACGACCACGCTGAGCACCAGGTCGACCACGAACGCCGCGCCCGCGGCGACGAACGACGCACCCTGGCCGCTGATCGAGATCCAGCCCTGGCTCAGCGAGCCCAGGGCGTCCTCGCTGGCGATGCCGACGACGACCGCCGCGAGCGTGCCGGAGACCAGGCCGACCCAGCCGGCCGTGGGTGTCATCCGCTTCCAGAACATGCCGACGATGAAGGTGGCGAACAGCGGGGCGTTGAAGAACCCGAACAGCGTCTGCAGGTAGTTCATGATGTTCGTGTAGTTCGACGCCAGCGCCGCGGTGAAGATCGCGACGACGACCGCCGCGACCGTCGCGATCCGGCCCACGACCAGGTAGTAGCGGTCGTCGCGGTCCTTGACGACGTACCGCTGCCAGAGGTCGTAGCTCCACACAGTGTTGAACGCCGACACGTTCGCGGCCATGCCGGCCATGAACGCCGCCAACAGGCCGGCGATCGCCACGCCGAGCAGGCCGTTGGGCAGCACGTCGCGCATCAGGTAGAGCAGGGAGTCGTTGTAGGTGACGCCGTCGCCGGACGAGCCGCCCGGCACGCTCTCGCCGGCCTTGACCTGGCCGATCTCGTGGACGAGGACCGCGGCGATCATGCCCGGCAGGATCGTGATGAAGGGGACGAACATCTTGGGGAAGGACCCGATGATCGGGGTCTTGCGGGCCGACGAGATCGAGTTCGAGGCCATCGCGCGCTGGACCTCGACGAAGTTCGTGGTCCAGTAGCCGAAGGAGAGTACGAAGCCGAGGCCGAACACGATGCCGACGACCGAGAGGAAGTCGGAGGAGAACCCGGTCAGCGCCGTGCCGGGCCAGGAGTTCAGCTGGTCGGCGGCCGGGGCGATCTTGTCGGGGTGGTCCCCGGCGGCCTTGGCGATGCCGTCCTTGACGCCGTCCCACCCGCCGACGCGGTGCAGGCCGATGAGGGTCAGCGGCAGCAGCGCGGCCACGATCACGAAGAACTGCAGCACCTCGTTGTAGATCGCCGCACTCAGGCCGCCGAGGGTGATGTACGACAGCACCACGGCGGCCGCGACGATCAGCGCGATCCAGAGCGACCACCCGAGCAGGGCGTGCACGATGCTGGCCAGCAGGAACAGGTTGATGCCGGCGATCAGGAGCTGGGCGACCGCGAACGAGATCGCGTTGACCAGGTGGGCGCCGGTGCCGAACCGGCGGAACATGAACTCGGGGACCGAGCGAACCTTCGAGCCGTAGTAGAACGGCATCATCACGACGCCGAGGAAGAGCATCGCGGGGATCGCGCCGACCCAGAAGTAGTGCACCGTCGGGATGCCGAACTGGGCGCCGTTCGCGGACATGCCCATGATCTCGACCGCGCCGAGGTTCGCAGAGATGAACGCCAGGCCGGTGACCCAGGCCGGCAACGAGCGTCCGGAGAGGAAGAAGTCGAGCGAGTCGGAGATCCGGCGTCGCGCCAGGAGGCCGATGCCGAGGACGACCGCGAAGTACAGGAAGACGATCAGGTAGTCCACGGCGCTCGCATCGATGATCGTGCTCGCCTGGACGGTCGGACTCTGCATGGACGCACCTTTCACACCCGGGAAGGGACCACCCGTTCGGGTGCCCCGTTGCCGAAGGCAACAAACGTCGGCGGCACGTCGGCAGCATCGTGACGTCAGATGGTGCTTGACATGACATCACCATGATGTCATCGTGGTGCACATGGACATCACGCCGTACGTCGAGAGCCTCCGCCGGGACCTGGTCGCGGCGGCGGAGGCGGCTGGCCCCGAGGCCCGCGAGGCCACCGAGCGCCTCGCGTTCGCCCTCGACCCCGCCGCCCGGCTCGCCCTGATGGAGGCGGTCAGCCAGGCCGCCGCCGAGATCACCGCCGAGATGTCGAACGGTGGCGTCGACGTCCGGCTCAACGGTCGCGAGCTCGACTTCGTGGTGCACGCGACCCCGACCGCGCCGACCGAGCCGGACGCGGGCCCCGCGGCCCCGCCGGCCGACGAGGCCGAGGACGACGGCAACGTCGCCCGGATCACCCTCCGCATCCCGGAGGCGGTCAAGACGAAGGCCGAGGAGATGGCCGCCCGCTCGGGCCACTCCCTCAACACGTGGCTGGTCAACGTCGTCCGCGCCGCGACCCGCAGCGAGGGCGCGATCAACGTCGACATCGACCTGTCCAGCATCCCGTTCCTCGGCGGCAACGACCCCTTCGGCGGCAAGCGCGGCGGCCGCCGGATGACCGGCTGGGTGTAACCCCCCACCGCGAGACCCCCTCCCGGGACCGGCACCGGCCGGCCCCGTGGACGAGCACACCCTCATCCCAGGAGATGACCATGACCGAGCACCACTTCGACACCCCGCGGCCCGTCCGCCTGTTCACCGAGATCGGCAAGGGCAAGGTGTCGGTGGCGGCCTCCGACACCGCCGAGACCCACGTCCGGATCTCCGGCCGCGACGCCGACGAGGTCGACGTCCGCCAGGACGGCGACCAGATCTCGGTCGTCGCCCCGCGCCAGCGCGGCTTCTTCAGCGGCGACAACAACCGCCTCGACGTCGTCGTCGAGCTCCCGACGGGCAGCGAGGTCGCGGTCCGGACGGGCAGCGCCGACGTCACCCTGACCGGCACCGTCGGCCGCGCCCAGCTCAGGAGCGGCTCGGGCGACATCGAGGTCGACACCGCCGCCGGGCCGCTGCTCGTCGAGACCGGCTCCGGCGACATTCGCATCGAGGAGGCGCACGCCGAGCTCAAGGCCAAGAGCGGGTCGGGCGACGTCCTCGTCGTCGACGCCGCCGCGACCCTGATGGTCTCCACCGGCTCCGGCGACGTCCAGCTCTGGACCACGCGGGCCCCGGTGGTCGTGAAGACCGGCTCGGGCGACGTCAAGGTCGGCGACGCCGGCACGGACGTCACCATGACCACGGGGTCCGGCGACCTGGTCGTGAGCACCGCGCGCCGCGGCCGCCTGACCGCCAAGGGCGCGTCCGGCAACGTCCACGTGGGCGTGCCCGCCGGCGTCCCCGTGTGGACCGACATCTCGACGGTCTCCGGCAAGATCCGCTCCACCCTCCAGGGCGCCGGCCAGCCCGAGGAGGGTGCCGACCACGTCGAGATCCGGGCCAAGGTCGTCAGCGGCGACATCGTCCTGTCCCAGGCCTGACCACCCCACATCCGTCCCGCCCAGCAAGGAGAACGTCATGGAGTACGGCAACCTGGCCCTGGAGTCCGAGGCCAACCGTCAGCAGCTCGCCGAGCGCGTCGCCCGCGCGTCGGCACCCAAGATCCCCGCGACCGCCCACCGACACCTGCTGGCCCAACGGCTGCGGCGGTTCGCCGACCGGATCGACACGTAGCCGAGCGTGCCGAGCGTGCCGAGCGTGCGAGCGACAACGACGCCGCCGGTGCGTGCGCTCCGTGCGCTACCCCCGCATGGGGACACCCCGACGCCAGTAGCCCATGAAGGCGACCTGGCGCCGGTCCATGGCCAGCTCCTTCACCAGCACCCGTCGCAGCCCGGTCACGACCGCGGACTCGCCCGCGATCCAGGCGTAGAGGTCGTCGAGGCCGGGGCGTACCGGGGCCGCGTGCGAGCCGACGTCCTCGCCCGAGGAGGAGTACGTCGGGGTCTCCCAGAGGTCCGGGTCGACCGCGACCTCCTCCTCGCCGGCCGGATCCGGGACCGCCCCCAGGTGCCCGAGGACCGCCCCGCGCAGCAGCGCCCCGTGCGGCTCCCCGTCGCGCGGCAGCCACACGACGTCGATCCCCTCCGGGTGCGGCACCTTCTGCACGTCGGCGGCCTGCGGCACCTCGACGAACACGACGCCGGCGGCGTCCCAGGGCAGCTGCTCGAGGATCGCGGCGATCGCGGGCAGCGCGGACTCGTCGCCGACGAGCAGCAGCCGGCGCGCCGTACCGGGCTCGAACTCGATGCCGCCGAACGCCTCGCCCCGCCGCGGCGCCATCACGACCAGCCGGTCGCCGACCGCGGCCCGTCGGGCCCACGCGCAGGCCGGACCGACCGCGCCGTGGTCGTCGCCGTGCACCACGAAGTCGACGACCAGCCGGGTGTCGGGGCCGCCGCCGCGGACGTCGCGCACGGTGTAGGTGCGCATCGGCCCGCCGGGGAGGACCAGCTTGATCCGCTGGTCGTACCGCGGGCCGTCCACCCCGAAGTCCGCGAGGCACGGACCGCCGAGCTCCACCCGCACGAACGACGGCGAGAGCCGCTCGGCGCGCAGGACCGTGACCTCGTCATGGATCATGAGGTTAGGTTAGCCTAACCTCAGATGGCTAGACCGACGTGCGGTGGAAGTTCTGGAACGACCGCGACGGCGTCGGCCCGCGCTGGCCCTGGTAGCGGGAGCCGTACTTCGCCGACCCGTACGGGTGCTCGGAGGGCGAGGACAACCGGAAGAAGCAGAACTGGCCGATCTTCATGCCGGGGTACAGCTTGATCGGCAGCGTCGCGACGTTCGCCAGCTCCAGCGTCACGTGCCCGCTGAAGCCGGGGTCGACGAAGCCGGCGGTCGCGTGCGTCAGCAGGCCCAGGCGGCCCAGCGACGACTTGCCCTCCACGCGCGCCGCGATGTCGTCGGGCAGCGTCACGACCTCGTACGTCGACCCGAGCACGAACTCCCCCGGGTGCAGGATGAACGGGTCGTCGCCGTCGGGCTCGACCATCCGGGTCAGGTCCGACTGGTCGGCCGCGGGGTCGATGTGCGGGTACTTGTGGTTCTCGAACACGCGGAAGAAGCGGTCCAGCCGGACGTCGATCGAGGACGGCTGGAGCATGCCCGCGTCGTACGGCTCGAGGGCGATCCGGCCCGCGTCGATCTCGGCGACGATGTCGCGGTCTGACAGCAGCACGCTGGCACCCTACCGGTGGCCCCGCCTCGTCGGTGGCGCTCGGCGGGACCGACAATGGATCGGTGAGCTTCCAGCGGTACGTCGCGATCGGCGACTCCTTCACCGAGGGGGTCGGCGACCCCGACCCGGGCCGCCCCAACGGGCTGCGCGGCTGGGCCGACCGGGTCGCCGAGCACCTGGCCACGCTCGAGCCGGACTTCCGCTACGCCAACCTGGCGATCCGCGGCCGCAAGCTGCCCGCCATCCTCGACGAGCAGCTCGAGCCGGCGCTGGCCCTGCGGCCCGACCTGGTGACGGTCCACGGCGGCGGCAACGACGTGCTCCGGCCGAAGGTGGACCTGGACGCCCTCGCGGCCCGGTACGACGAGGCCATCGGACGCCTGGCGGCGACCGGCGCGCAGGTCGTGATGTTCACGCTCTTCGACCCCGGCACCACCGGCGTCTTCGCCGCGATGCGCGGCCGGTTCGCGGTGTTCAACGAGTGGGCGCGCGAGATCGCGGACCGCCACGACGCGATCCTCGTGGACCAGTGGCGGATGCGCGACGTGGAGCTGCCTGCCGTCATGGACTCCGACCGGATGCACCTGAACTCCGCCGGCCACGCCCTGATGGCGATGCGGGTGCTCGACGCCCTCGGCGTCGTCCACGACCTGACCCCACCGCCGCTCGCTCCGATCCCCGTGCTCACCCGCCGCGAGAAGCTCGCGGAGAACGCGCGTTGGACCCGCGAGTTCCTGGGACCGTGGGTGCACCGCCGGCTCACCGGCCGCTCCTCGGGGGACGAGGTCGACCCGAAGCGTCCGGCCCTCGCGCCGATCGACTAGTATCTGCGCGACCCCAGCGGGTCAGTGCGGATGTAGCTCAGTTGGTAGAGCGCGACCTTCCCAAGGTCGATGTCGCGAGTTCGAGTCTCGTCATCCGCTCCACAGGTTCAACGTCGATGTCGCGAGTTCGAGTCTCGTCGCCTGCTCCACGCTTCCTTGGAGGTCGCGCTCGAGCGCGACGCTCTGCCCTTCGCCGTCCCGAGTTTCGTCGGCCGGCCGATGATCTGCGATCCGGGACGACGAAGCTTCGTCGTCCCGCCGCGGGTTTCGTCGGCCGGCCGACGAAACTCGCCGCGCCCCGGCCCCGCACGCCTGTGACGGGTGGGGCACTTGATATTGCTGTGACGATTGTGGACAGTAGGAAGGCTTCTTCCCCGCTCCGTCTCGAGGTCCTCGTCATGTCCCGCCGCACCCTGCTCATCGTCGTCGGCGCCCTGGTCCTGCTGCTCGCCCTCACCCCGTTCATCCCCCGGGGCGAGGACGACGGATCGCTGCGCCCGTCCGGGGACGGCAAGGTCGGCGCGCTGCGACCGGCGAAGACGGCCGGCTGGTCGCAGGTGACCCCGGCGATGCGGGCCGAGATCGACCGCGTGGTCGCGGCCGGTCGCAGCGCGGGCCGCGTGTCCGGCAAGGCCTCGCCCGAGCAGCTCGCCGGCTCGCTGGTGCGCTGCGCGGACTTCGAGGGGCAGCGGTACTGCCTCGGCGCGGGATGGACCGAGGACACCCAGGACCAGGTCCGGGCCCGGGTCGCGACCGCGGCCCGCGTGGCCGCGCGCCGGGACGGCACCGTGGAGAACACCGGCGACCTGTCCCCCGAGGCGGCGCTGCTCCGCGAGGCGCGGATGAGCCCGGCCGCGCGGGCGAGGGCCGACCGCCAGGAGCTGACGATGGCCGCCCGGTCGGTCGGCAAGGTCTGGCTCCTGCGCCACGAGATCGAGGGCGTCCCGCTGCCGGCCGGCTTCCTCGAGAACCACCCCGAGGCGCGCGCCGCCGTGCCGGTCGCCGAGCGGTCGTCGACCCCCAACACGGCGATGCCGACCCCAACCAAGAGCCCGACCAAGAGCCCGACCAAGTCGCCGACGCGGACGCCGGCGCAGCCGACCGCGAGCGCGACCAAGTCGACGGTGAAGCCGATGAGCGCCTACCCGCCCCGCTCGGCGATCCTCGACACGAAGGACGTCGCGGAGCAGACCCGCACCTACTACTGCGGTCCGACCAGCATGCAGATGATCGTGTGGGGCTGGCGGCACCGCCGGCAGACCCAGGACTGGTGGGCCAAGCGCCTGCACACGACCAGCAGCGGCACCTCGGTCTACGACATGGCCCGCGTGGTCAACCAGTCGACCGGCTGGGACAAGCCGTCGCACGCCGGCCCGTACGTCGTGCTCGACATCGGCCACTACAGCTTCAAGAGGTGGATGCTGCTGATGATGCGGCACATCCACGACTACCGGGCGCCGGTCGTGCTGCACCCCATCCTGCTCAAGCGCTTCTACCCGTACCTCGACGACGACGCGTCCGGGCACTTCCAGGTCGGGCGCGGCTACGCCAAGCGCGGCAAGAAGCCGGACCAGCTCGGGTACTTCGAGCCGTGGAACCAGCAGCGCTTCGACCCGTCCGAGCCCTACATCGCCCGGGTCCAGTGGCGCGACGCCTACAAGAGCTACCGCGGCAACCAGGCCCACTACGCCCACAACGTCGCGGTCTGATGCGGCTCGTCGGGTACGCCGCCGCGACGCTCGTGCTCGCGGTCTCCGGGTGCAGCAACGACGACCCGGGCGCCCGGCCCGAGCCGACCCCGGCGCGGACCGACGCACCGTCGTCCAGCGCGCCCCCGACCACGGCGTCGTCCTCGCCCAGCGGCAGCCCCGTCGAGGAGCAGCTGGACTGGAAGCCGGTGCCGGGGCCGGTGCGGGACAGCGTGACGACCGGCGGCGGCTGGACGATCACCGTCAGGAACAACGGCGCGAGCTGGGCCCTGGACGGCCCGCAGTCGGGGACCGGCGGGGGCGGGTCCGGCTTCCGCGTCAGCGACGCGCTCCTGGACGGCGACTGGGCCGTGGTCGTGCTGCAGGACCGGGCCGAGGAGCAGCCCAGCCGGGCCGAGGTGACCGAGCTGGCCACCGGCGAGACCTTCACGATCGACGGGAAGTCCGACGTCCCGACCACCAACGGCGGCACCTGGGCGCTCGGCGACGGGAAGCTGCTGCACGCGACGGTCAGCAAGGGCTCCTACTGCACGGCGACCGTCGACCTCGCGACGCGCACGTCGACCCTGGGCTGGTGCGCACCGAAGCGGCACGGCTTCAACGGCGGCCACATCACGCCCACCGGGGCCTCCGTCCTGAGCTTCGACTCCGGTCGCCCCTCGTGCCGGACGCTGATGGCCCTCGACGGCACCGACGCCACGCCGTTCGAGGGCGTCCCCGACTGCAAGGCCTGGGACGGGCTGCGCACCGAGGACGGCGCGATCTGGTCGGTGATCCCGAACGAGCACCGCATCGAGGAGGCGGACTTCTTCGCCACCTCCGGCGGCAGCGTGCAGGACGACCTCGGCCCCGGTACGGCGGGCACGCTCGTGTGGTGTGCGGGCGCGGCGTGGTTCGTGCGCGACCCGCAGGACGAGGGCGACCCGGCCGCGCTGATGCGCTGGACCGCCGCCGACGGCCTGGCGGTCGCCTACGAGTCACCGGGCGGCCGGGCGTTCCTCTCCGCGCCCCGTTGCGGCGGCGACGCGATCACCGTCACCGCGATGACGTCGCGAGGCGACGAGCAGGTCACCGCGTCCGTCTCCTGAGAAATCGGGACGGAAGCCGTCACATATTCGCGCCCGCCGCGTTGGACCTCGATGAGTGGCGGCGCTGCAGCGGGCGTCGCCACTCCACGTCTGCGCCGGCTGGATAGCCTCGTCCGGGTGAGCGACTCCAGCGCCGGGTTCTCCGGCTTCCCCGTGGCCGCCCTGGACTTCTACGACGACCTCGAGGTCGACAACACCAAGGCGTTCTGGGAGAAGCACAAGGCGGTCTACCAGGAGTCGGTCAAGGCCCCGATGACCGCACTGTGCGCCGCCCTCGAGCCCGAGTTCGGGTCCGCGAAGATCTTCCGCCCCTACCGCGACGTCCGCTTCGCCAAGGACAAGACGCCGTACAAGACCCACCAGGGCGCGTTCGTGCGCGTCGGCGAGTCCACCGGCTGGTACGTCGAGGTCTCGCCGCGCGGGGTCCGGACCGGCGCCGGGTTCTACGAGGCGAGCGGCCCGCGGCTCGCGGCGTTCCGCGCGGCGGTCGCCCACGACCGGTTCGGCCCGGAGCTCGAGGAGGTCCTGGCCACACTGACGACCCAGGGGTTCGAGATCGGCGGCGACCGCCTCAAGACCACGCCGCGCGGGTACGACGCCGACCACCCGCGGATCGAGCTGCTCCGTCACAGGTCGCTGACCGCGGGCCACCAGCTCGGGTTCGAGCCGGTCATCCACACCCCGGAGCTTCTCGACCTGGTGCGCACCGACTGGCAGCGGCTGCGCGCGCTCGTCGACTGGGTCGCCGAGCACGTGCGGGTCTGAGGCTGCCTCAGGCCGGCCGGAGCACCCGCGCGACGAAGGCGTCGAGGTTGGCCCGCAGCCGGGCGACCTTCTCGTCGACCGACAGGGTCTCGTAGACCACGGGTCCGTTCGCCGCGAGCCGACCGCGCACGAGGAGCGAGCACGCGAGGTCGGTGCACATCGGCACGCCCGACGAGTGGCCGCGCTGCCCCGCCTTGCCGGCTCGCGGAGCGACCAGCAGCGCCACCCCGCCCGTGCGTACGGTGAGGCACAGCGAGCACATGCTCGACCGGCGCGCGACCCCGATCTCGGGGGCGCGCAGCACCAGGCCTCGCAGGACGCCGTCGTGCTCGGCGACGAGGTAGCGACGCTGCTGTGCCTTCGGGTCCTGCCAGCCCAGGTAGTCGAGGTCGTGCCACGGGCGGTCGGCGAGGTCGGCAGGGAGGTTCAGGCGCTTGGCCTCACCCTTCGTGCAGTTGACGAAGGAGGCGCGGATCTCGGCCTCGGCGACGGGTCTCACGCCGGCCGACGGTACGGTTCCTATAGTCTTTAGGCAAATTCCTATGAATCAGAGGTGGATGGGTGCCGCGCGTGGGTCTGACCAGCGACCGGGTCGTCCGGGCGGCCGCCGACCTCGCCGACGAGATCGGCTTCGAGGCGGCCACGGTCTCGGCGGTCGCCCGGGCGCTCGGCGTCCGCGTCGCCAGCCTCTACTCGCACGTCGACGGGTCGGTCGGTCTCCAGGAGGGCGTCGCGCGTCTCGCCCTCGACGAGCTCGCCGACCGGGTGGCCGATGCGATCGCCGGCCGCTCGGGACGAGATGCCCTGGTGGCGTTCGCGACGGCGTACCGCGACTACGCACGCGCCCACCCCGGTCGCAGCCAAGCGACCCGCCTCCGCGTCGGCCCGGACAGCCCGGTCGTGGCGGCCGGCCGCCGGCACGCCGGCCTGGCACGCGCCGTCCTACGCGGCTACCCCCTCAGCGAGGCCGACACGGTGCACGCCGTTCGCCTGCTCGGTAGCGTCGTCCGCGGGTACACCGACCTCGAGCAGGGCGGCAGCTTCGACCACAGCGAGCCCGCGTCCGAGGAGAGCTGGAGCCGCATCCTCGACGCACTCGACCGGACGCTGCGGTCGTGGTCGGGTGCCGCTACCGAGCCGGGGTGAAGGTCGCCATCGTGCGGTCGGGCTCCCAGTAGGCCTTCATCGAGGTGACCCGGCCCTCGTCGTCCACGACGTAGACCATGATCAGGTCGGTGGTGGTGTGGCTGCCGTCGGGGAACGACGTGCGGATCCGGCCGATGTTGGCGCAGGTGTTGCTGCCCGGGTTCGCGAAGGAGTCGTGGATCTCGAACTCGAACGTCGCGATCGGCGCGATCGCGCGCTCCCAGAACGCCGCGATGCCGTCGTGGCCGCGATGACCCTTGCCCTCGGGGTCGAACATCGACGGGCCGACCGGGTCCTCGATGACGGCGTCCTCGGCGTACACGGTCAGCCATTCGGCGAGGTCGCCCTTCGCGACCGCGGAGTACGAGCGCTGCGAGGCCGCCCGGGCGGGGTGGTCGTCGTTCGGGGCGGTCCAGGTGATGGCGTCCGACGTGATCATGACCGCATGCTAGAACACGTTCTACGTCTCGGCGGGCTCGACCACCGACGAGGAGAGGTCACCCGGATTTCACCGGCTGTCCGCCCGCGCCTGCCACGGTGACGCCATGGCGAAGCGCAAGGCCTTCCTCCACATCGGCCTCCCCCGCACCGGCGCCGGCTTCCTCGACTCGGCCCTGGCCCAGCACGCCGACGCCCTCGAGGCGCGCGGCCTGCGGCATCCGGCGATCTCCACCGAGGAGATGTTCCGGGCGGCGATCGAGATCCGGCGGGACCACCGGGCCTGGGGCTACCAGCGCCGCGAGGTCGAGGGCACCTGGGCCGGGATCTGCCGCCGCGCCTGGAAGGGCAGGCACGACGTCGTGCTCAGCCAGGAGCTGCTCGCGGGCTGCACGCCCGAGCAGATCGACCTGCTCCTCGACGGCCTGCACGGCTTCCAGGTCCACGTCGTCGTCACCGCCCGCCGGCCCGGCGGACAGCCGGTGCCCGACTGGGTCGGCCCGGACCTCGGCGAGGTCGTGCGCACCTGGACGCCGGTCGTCCGGCCGGACCGCCTGCACGTGGTCGTGGTCCCGGAGACCGAGCCCGAACAGGCGGTGTGGACGGGGTTCGGCGAGATCGCCGGCTTCGACGCCGCCGACCTGCCCCTCCCCAGGCACTGGAGCGCCACCCGGCCGGTGCCGCGCCGGCCCTACCCCGACCTCCTCGAGGTCGGCGAGCGCTGGCGCAAGCAGCTGGCCGACGGCGGGTGCGACGTCCGCGGCGACACCGACGCCCTGCTCCCGGTCGAGGACATGGACGCCGCGACCACGGAGGTCGTCAGCAGCGGCGCGCTCGCCGACGTGGTGGCCGAGGTGACCCGCCTCCGGGCGCACAACCAGGCGCTGGCCGAGCGCAACGCGGAGCTGGAGCGCAAGCGGAAGAAGCTGAAGAAGCGGCTGGCCGCCGCGGGCTGACGCTAGTGCGGCTGCCAGGCGTCCTCGTCGGCGGTCCGCAGGGTCACCGCGTCGGGCAGGGTCCGGTCCGCGAGCTGCTGGATCGACACCTGCTCGAACACCCCGCGCAGCGAGCTGCGCGCCGCGATCCAGACGTGCTGGAGGACGTCGGCGGTCTCGTTGTAGGTGACGGCCTCGGGCCGGAGGCCGTAGACGGAGACCAGCGGGCCGTCCACGGCGCGGATCACGTCCGCGACCGAGACGTCGGACGCCGGGCGGCCCATCCGCCAGCCGCCGGACTGCCCGCGCTGCGACATCACGATGCCGGCCCGGCGCAGGTCCGCGAGGATCGCCTGGAGGAAGCCGTGGGGGATGTCCTGCAGCCGGCCGAGCTCCTCCGCGCTCACCGCACGCCCGTCCGCGCGCGACGCCATCTCGATCAGCGCGCGCAGGGCGTAGTCGGACTTGGCGGAGACTCGCATGGGTCCAGTGTGTCAGATGTGTCGACTTGTTCGATCGACCTTGGTGTCCTGGTGGTCTTCGGCGCCTGACCCTCGTCGGCACCCCGCTGAGCGGTGCCGGGTGCGCGTGGTCCAGGCCACGCACCCAGGACGTTTGCCGGGGCGTTGTTGCGGGGTTACTGACCAGTACGTACCCTTGTTGTTACTGACGAGTACAGATCTGGCGAAGGTGGGGCTGTGAGCCACTACAAGAGCAACATCCGCGACATCGAGTTCAACCTCTTCGAGGTCCTGGGGCGCGACGAGGTGCTCGGCACCGGTCCGTTCGCCGAGGTCGACACCGAGACCGCCCGCGAGGTGCTGGCCGAGGTCGACCGCCTGGCCCGCGAGGAGCTCGCCGGCTCGTTCGTCGACGCCGACCGCAACCCGCCGGTGTTCGACCCGAAGACGAACACCGCGCCGGTCCCGGAGGCGTTCAAGAAGAGCTACCAGGCCTGGATGGACGCCGAGTTCTGGCGCCTCAACACCTTCGCCGAGCTCGGCGGCACCCCGGCCCCCGCCAGCGTCTGCTGGGCGATGGGCGAGCTGGTGCTCGGCGCGAACCCGGCGATCTGGATGTACGGCGCCGGCCCGATGTTCGCCGGCGTGCTGCACCGCAACGGCACCGACCGCGACCGGAAGATCGCGCAGCTGATGATCGACAAGGGCTGGGTCGCCACCATGGTGCTGACCGAGCCCGACGCGGGCTCCGACGTGGGCGCCGGCCGCACCAAGGCCACCGCCAACGAGGACGGCACCTGGAACATCGAGGGCGTCAAGCGCTTCATCACCTCCGGTGAGAGCGACCTGTCCGACAACATCGTCCACCTCGTGCTCGCCCGCCCGCAGGGCGTCGAGGGCGCGGGCGGCCCGGGCACCAAGGGCCTGTCGCTGTTCATCGTGCCGAAGTACCACTTCGACCTCGAGACCGGTGAGCTCGGCGAGCGCAACGGCGTCTACGTGACCAACGTCGAGCACAAGATGGGCATCAAGGTGTCCAACACGTGCGAGGTCACCTTCGGCGACCCGTCCGTCGGCGGCGGCGAGCCGGCTCGCGGCTACCTGCTCGGCGAGGTGCACAACGGCATCGCGCAGATGTTCCAGGTCATCGAGAACGCCCGGATGATGGTCGGCACCAAGGCCATCGCGACGCTGTCGACCGGCTACCTCAACGCGCTGGAGTTCGCCAAGGAGCGCGTCCAGGGCGCCGACCTCACCCAGTCGGCCGACAAGACCGCGCCGCGCGTCACGATCACGCACCACCCCGACGTACGCCGCTCGCTGATGACGCAGAAGTCCTTCGCCGAGGCGATGCGCGCGCTCGTGCTCTACACCGCCACCTGGCAGGACAAGGTGATGGTCGCCGAGCACGCCGGCGAGCGCGACGAGCTGGCCGAGAAGGTCAACGACCTGCTCCTCCCGATCGTGAAGGGCTACGGCTCCGAGCGCTCGTGGGTCCTGCTCGGCACCGAGTCGCTGCAGACCTTCGGCGGCTCGGGCTTCCTGCAGGAGTACCCGATCGAGCAGTACGTCCGCGACGCCAAGATCGACACGCTCTACGAGGGCACGACGGCGATCCAGGGCCAGGACCTGTTCTTCCGCAAGATCGTGAAGGACCAGGGCGCGGCGCTGGGCCACCTCGCCGGCGAGATCCAGGGCTTCATCGACCGCGAGGCCGGCAACGGCCGCCTCAAGAACGAGCGCGAGCTGCTCGCCCGGGCCCTCGACGACGCCCAGGCGATCGTCGGCCACATGATCAACGAGCTGATGACCGCGCAGGACGAGGTCCGCAACATCTACAAGGTCGGCCTCAACACCAGCCGCCTGCTGATGGTGCTCGGTGACGTCGTCTGCGCGTGGCTGCTGCTGCGCCAGGCCGAGGTCGCACTCGAGAAGCTCGGTGGCGACCCGGGCAAGGACACGGCGTTCTACGAGGGCAAGGTGGCCGCCGCGCAGTTCTTCGCGCGCAACGTGCTGCCGAAGCTCTCCGCCGAGCGCGCCATCGCCGAGGGCATCGACCTCGAGCTGATGGACCTCGACGAGTCCGCCTTCTGAGCCGAGCCGGCGCAGAGTCACCCCGCAGCACCCTCGAGTCGGCGCTGTGTCACCCCGTTCCGGGTG
>DASTXB010000090.1:0-42700 GCA_035765695.1 Nocardioides sp.
CCGGGCAGCGCGACCTGACCGCCGTCGCCGAGGCGGTGCTCGCGCGGCTCGGCCACGAGGCGCCGGCCTGGCCCGTGCACGGCAGGGAGAACACCGGCGCGGCCACCGGCCCGCTGCTGCGCGGGCTCTTCGTCGGTGGCACGCTGTGCGACGAGTCGATGCTGATGGCCGCCGCCGCGCTCGGCCCGGTCCGCAGCAACATCCCGCTCAGCGAGGACCTCGCCCTGGCCCCCGACGGGCGCGGCGACCTGCTCGTCCACACCCACACCATGGTCGACTTCGGCGACGACGCGCTCACCCAGGGCCGCGCCCACCCGATGATCGACCCGACCCTGCGGCTCGAGCAGCTGGCCGCGGCCGCCGCCGACGACCGGACGGGCGTGCTGCTGCTGGACGTGGTCCTCGGCCACGGCGCCGAGCCGGACCCCGCCGCGCTGCTCGCCCCGGCGATCGGGGCCGCCCGGTCCGCGCGGCCGGTCCCCGTCGTCCTCAGCCTCGTCGGCACCGACCTCGACCCCCAGCACCTCGACCGCCAGCGCGACGCGCTCGTCGCCGCGGGCGCCGAGGTCCACCTGTCCAACGCCGGCGCCACCCGCCGCGCGATCGAGCTCGTCCTGGAGGGCACCCGATGAGCAGCACGCAGACCGGCCCGCTCACCGACGTCGTCAACGTCGGCGCCGAGATGTTCGCGGAGGCCGTCGCCGGGCAGTCCGTCCCGGTCGAGCGCGTCGACTGGCGCCCGCCGATGCCCGGCACGGAGGAGCACCTCGCCACCGTGGCCACCGACCCCCGCCGCGACGCGGCCAACCGGCGCGCCGTCGAGGCGATGCTCGGCGTCACCGCCCATCTCGTCGACGTCGCCCCGGCCTCGGAGCTGCTCGGCCTCGAGCCCGGCCAGTTCCTCCACGCCGGCCCGCCGATCGCGTGGGACCGCGCGTCCGGCCCGCTGCGCGGCGCGCTGATGGGCGGCGCCGCGCTCGAGGGCCTCGTCGGGGACGCCGAGGACGCCGTCGCGCTCTTCGAGTCCGGCTCGTCGGTCAGCCTCGAGCCGTGCCACCACCGCAGCGCGGTCGGCCCGATGGCCGGCGTCGTGACCCCGTCGATGTGGATGTTCGTGCTCGAGGACCTCGAGACGGGACGCCGGACGTACTGCTCGCTCAACGAGGGCCTCGGCAAGGTCCTGCGCTACGGCGCCTACGGCCCGGAGGTGCTCACCCGGCTGCGCTGGATGGGCGACGTGCTCGGCCCGCTGCTGCAGGCCGCCGTCCGCCGCGTGCGCGACGACCAGGGCCCGGTCGACGTCACCGGCATCCTCACCCAGATGCTGCAGATGGGCGACGAGGCGCACAACCGCAACCGGGCCGGCACCCTGATGCTGCTCCGCGACCTCTCCCCCGCCATGGTGGCCTCCGGGACCGACGTGGCGGACGTGGCGGAGGCGCTGCGCTTCATCGGCGGCAACGACCACTTCTTCCTCAACCTCGCGATGCCGGCCTGCAAGCTCGCGCTCGACGCCGCGCGCGGCATCGAGGGATCGACGATGGTCGTGGCGATGGCCCGCAACGGGACCGACTTCGGCATCCAGGTCGCAGGCACCGGCGACGAGTGGTTCACCGGTCCGGCGCAGCTCGCCGACGGGCTGTTCCTCGGCGACTACGGCCCCGACGACGCCAACCCCGACATCGGCGACAGCGCGATCACCGAGACCGCCGGCATCGGCGGCTTCGCGATGGCGACCGCGCCGGCGATCGTGCGGTTCGTCGGCGGCTCCGTGCCCGACGCGCTGGCGACGACCCGCCGGATGCACGAGATCACGCTGGGCGAGAACCCGCGCTGGTCGATCCCGGTCCTGGAGTTCCAGGGCACGCCGACTGGCATCGACGTCACCCGGGTGTGCCGGACCGGGATCCTGCCGCAGATCAACACCGGCATGGCCGGCAAGGTCGCGGGCGTCGGCCAGGTCGGCGCCGGGTTGGTCACGCCTCCCGCGGAGATCTTCCCGAAGGCCCTGGCTCGGCTCGCAGCGCGGGCGGCCGCCAGAACGCCTTCCTGATGTCGACGCTGCCGCTGGGCCGCAGCGGGGTGCCCTCCTCGAGGTAGTGCTGCCGCGCCTCGCCGTCGTGGCAGTCCGGCGGCGAGCCGTCGGCCCGCACCACCCGCCACCACGGCACCGGGCCGCCGTGGCCGGCCATCACGGACCCGACCTGGCGGGGGCCGCCGCCCCCGAGCAGCTCGCCGACGACCTCCGCGATCGCGCCGTACGTCGTCACCCGGCCGCGCGGGACCGCCTCCACGCACTGCAGCACCCGCTCGACGTACTCCTCGTGGTCGAGAGTCACGACTCCGCCCTCCGCACCTCGACGGCGGCCGTGCCGACCACGGTCGCCACGCACGCGGCCGCGACCGCGAGCACCCAGATGCCCGGCTGCTCCGGCTGCCCGCGCAGCACCCGGGCCACCAGCCACGCCCCGGGCACCGCGAGCAGCACCAGCGCGCCCCGGCGCACCCAGAGCAGCACGGTCGCGCGCTCGAGCGCCATCTCCCGCGGGCCGTACGCCGCCAGCAGCGCGGCCACGTGGCCGGCGAGCAGGGCGGCCGCGGCGACCAGCACCGAGACCGGGACGCCGTTCCCGAGCGACACCGTCCACCACACCAGCACCAGCAACCCGGCGCCGGCGACCACCGGTGAGTCCGGCGCTACGGCACCGAGCGCGGCCAGACCGGTCAACGGGAGCACCAGCCACCACGGCGGCCAGTGCCCGGCCGGCCCGGTCATCAGCAGCGCGACCACCGGGCCGAGCAGCACGACCGCCCGGAGCACCACCTGCGAGCGCGGCATCAGCGGCTCACCACCCGCGGCAGCTGGGCCCGTCGGGCCAGCCGGCGCATCACGTCGTCCAGGGTGCCCGGACCGCGCCAGGCGACCACCGGGCAGCCGAGCGTGGCGAGCCGGTCCAGCACGACGGACCGCTCCACCCGCCGCATCCGCCAGGCCAGCCCGGCCAGCACCGGGTCGACGCCCTCGGCGACGGCGGGCTCGGCGTCCGGCGGCAGCGTGTCGACGACGAGCACCGCGACACCGCGCCGGGTCAGCCCCGCGGCCACCGTGCCGATCGACTCGGCCAGCATCGGCGACAGCACGACCACCACGGCGCCGCCGGTCACGCCCAGCTGCAGCGTCCCGTCCCCGACGTCGCCGACCCGCAGGTCGGCGAGCCGGTCCTGGAGGCGGCGCAGGTGCCGGGCACCGGCGCCGTACCCGACCTGCTCCCGTCCGCGGCCGACCACGCGCAGCGCCACGCGGTCGCCGGCGCGGACGTGGTGCTCGGCGATCGCCGCGGCCGCCCGCACGGTCAGGTCCATGCTGCTCGCGGGTCCGCCGACGCCGCCGGAGACACCGTGGTCGGCGAGCGCGTCGACGAGGAGCAGCACGCCGGTGTCCTCCTCGGCGCGCGTGGTGACGACGTGCAGGTTGCCGGTGCGCAGCGACACCCGCCAGTTGACCCGGCGCAGCCGGTCACCGGCCTGGAACGGCCGGATGCCGGCCAGCTCGGTGCCGCTGCCGGTCCGGCGCGACCGGTTGCGGCCGACCAACCCGAGCGGCTGCGGCACCTCGGCGCGGGAGTCGTACGGCGCGGTCGCCGGCAGCACCCGCACCGGCTGCCCGCCGCGCTCGACCGGGCCGAACCGGAAGCCCGCCCAGGGGGTGTAGAGCGCGACGTTCTCCTCCCCCAGCATCCGCCGTCCCCAGCGCCGGGGGCCGATCTCGACGACGGGGACGCCGCGGGAGACCAGGCCGCCGACCCGGCCGCCGTCCGGGCGCTGCACGACGTACGGCGGTTGCCCGGCCGACCGGGTCACGAACTCGACGTCCTCCGCGCCGTCGAGCGTGAGCCTTGAGGTGGTGCCATGGCCCTCCCGGAGGGCGACGTGGTCGAGGCGGGAGTCGATCCGCGGGCGGCGGGTCGGACGGTGCACGAGCGTCACCGCGGCGAGCACCACGAACGGCGCGGCGAGCACGACCACGGCGGGGTCGCCCGCCACCAGCGCGAGCGCGAGGCCGACGGCGCCGAGCACCAGCGCCCGACCGAGCGCGGCGGTGGCGTGCCAGCCATTCATGGCCGGCCGAGCGTCGTCGGCGTGGGGACCTGCTGCAGGACGGCGTCGACGACGGACCGCCCGCTGGCGTCGGTCATCCAGAGCTCGGGCTTGACCGTGATCCGGTGGGCGAGCACGGAGCGGGCGATCGCCTTGACGTCCTCCGGCACGACGTAGTCCCGGCCGCGCAGCACCGCGAAGGCACGCGCGGCGAGGACCAGCCCGAGCGAGCCGCGCGGCGACGCCCCGGTGAGCACGTCGGGGTGGTTGCGGGTGGCGACCGCGAGGTCGACGCAGTAGCGGCCGACGCTCTCGTCGACCGTCACGGTCTCGACCGCCTCCTGCATCGCCAGCAGGCCGGCGCTGTCGGTCACCGCGTCGAGGTCGACCTCCTCCCGGCGCCGCTCCATCCGGCGCGCCAGCACGTCGTACTCCTCGCGCGGCGAGGGGTAGCCGAAGCTGACGCGCAGGAGGAACCGGTCGAGCTGGGCCTCGGGGAGCGGGAAGGTGCCCTCGTACTCGATCGGGTTCGCAGTCGCGAGCACGTGGAACGGCGCGGGCAGCGGGAACGTCTCGCCCTCGACGGTCACCTGGTGCTCCTGCATCGCCTCGAGCAGTGCGGCCTGGGTCTTGGGCGGGGTGCGGTTGACCTCGTCGGCGAGCAGCAGCCCGGTGAACAGCGGCCCACGGCGGAACTCGAACTCCCCGCGGCGCTGGTCGTAGACGAACGAGCCGGTGAGGTCCGCGGGGAGCAGGTCGGGGGTGAACTGCGCGCGCGTGAACTCGATCCCGAGCGCCCGGGCGAACGAGCGCGCGGCAAGCGTCTTGCCGAGGCCCGGGAAGTCCTCGAGGAGCACGTGCCCCTTGGCGAGCACGGCGGCGAGCACCTGCATGAGCGCGTCCCGCTTGCCGACGATGGCCCGCTCGACCTCGTCGACGACGCGGGCGGCGAGCGCGGACGTCTCCGGCACGGTCAGGGGGGCGGTGGTGTCGTGAGCGGTCACAGGTCCTCGATCCTGGTCAGGCAGCGGCCGATGTCGGCCGGCGAGAGCCGGCGCACGGGTCCGTCGAGCACGGCGGCGAGCTCGGGGCCCACCAGCGCCTCGGCGCGCGGGTCGCCGCGGTGCACGCCGTACCGCTGGCGGAGCACCTGGTCGGTGAGCGTCGCGAGCCGGTCGCGCAGGGCGCTGTCGTCGTTGCGCGCCGAGAGGTGGGCCTCGATGAGGTTGACGTAGCGGGCCAGCCGCGGGTCACCGCTGGTGCGCGCCGACGGTCGCTCGACCTCCACGATCCAGGTCGGACTGCCGTCGGAGAGCGTGTCGAGCACCAGTCCGAGGACGCCCACGCAGGTGGCCACCAGCAGCGCGAGACGTACGGCGTCCGGGCCGGTGTGGGCGAGCACCAGCACCACCTCGAGCACGACGAAGACGAGCACCGCCGCGCCCGCCCGGCGCCACCAGCGCCGGCTCGAGGGGTTCATGCCGGGATCCCGATCGTGCGGTGGATGGCGTCGAGCGCGTCCAGCGCCTGCTGCCGGTGCTCCTCGGTGAGCTCGTGCTCGGAGAACCGTGCCTCGCGGTAGAGCCGGCCGAGGCGGGACACCGCGGGCTGGTGTGCGTCGACGAGGTCGAGGACCCGCATCGTGTACTCCGACGAGGTCTCCCAGGGGTGGCGGGCCACGCCCGCCGCGGCGGCCTGGGTCTCGAACCGGTGCCAGCACGCGACCACGGCGTTGCGCGGGGTGCCGGCGCCGGCGAGCTCCTGGCGCTGGCCCTCGGCGTCCTTGAGCATCTCCTGCGCGACCGCCTCGGCGGGCTGGAGCACGGTGAAGTCCGCGTCGTCGGCACCGCCGCCCCGGCCCCGGCGCAGGCGCCGGCGGCGGCCGATGCCCCACGACAGCAGCGGCTTCCCGACGTACCGGGCGAGCAGGAAGAGCACCAGCAGCGCGGCCGCGACGTCGATGAGGAACGCCACGGTGCGCACCCAGCCCGGGGTGCCGTGGTCCGGCTGCTGGTCCTCGCCCGGGGTCAGGTCGCCGGTGTCGCGCGACGGCGTCTGCTCCAGGCTCGGTGTGCCGGCGCGGGACGGACCGGGCCCGGTGAGCACGTCGCTGGGGCCGATCGACGCCGCCCAGGCGGCGAGCACGACGACGAGCAGCGCCGTCACGACGACGGCGGCCACCGCCGACGCCCCCGCCCGCCGAGCTGTCATGACGGCAAACTAGCCCACGCACGACGACGGCCCCGTCCGAGGAGGACGGGGCCGTCGGCAGCTCCCTCGGGAGGGTGCGGTCAGAGGATCGGCGAGAACGGCTCCGTGCCGTTGACCAGCGTGAGGCCGGACATGCCGTGCGAGTTCGCGTACGCGATCTCCTTGGCGATGTCGCCGATGTTGTTCGACGCCGGGAGCGGGGCCAGGCCCAGGGTCGACAGCACGCCGATCGCCTTGCCGTCCGCGCTCATGAAGCCGGAGCCGGAGTCACCGGGGATGCCCGGGGTGACGGTGTAGAGCGGGTGCGACCAGCCACCGTCGGCGGCGTTGTCACCGAGGCTGATGCCGGTGTGCGGGGAGAGCGGCTCGAGGCCGGCGCGCAGGCTGGAGTTGCCGTAGGTGTAGACCCGGTCGCCGGCGGCGGTGCCGTCGGTGTCGATGCCGGTCGGGCCGCCCCAGAACGGGACGGTGGGGTTGACCTTGCCGACGTCAGCGGCGTCGACCTTGACCAGGGCCAGGTCGTTGTAGGCGCAGGTGTTCGCGTCGGTCTCCCCGGCCTTGCGCATCGCGTCCCACGAGGAGTACGCCAGCGTGCCGAACCCCACCTGGGTGCCCTCGCTGACCAGGCTGCCGCCCTCGTTGAAGGTGACCTTGGTGCCGAGCGGCAGCGACTGGGTCTGGCAGCCGTCGGTGTCGGTCGAGGAGCCGGTGCCGGCGCAGTGCGCGGCGTAGCCGACGTACACGGTGCCGGCGCCGTCGGTGTAGACGAAGTTCGCGGTGCACTGCGCACCCTCGGTGTACATCATCGTGCCGGGGTGGATGTCGGCGGAGTCGGCCGGAGCCCACGTCGGGGCGGCGGTGGCCGGGGCAGCGGTGGAGATGGCGGCGGCGAGCACACCGCTGCTGAGCATCGCGGCGGCGGCCGCGGCGTGCTTGGCGGAGAAGCGCATGGGGTGAGTGACCCTCCCGATAGGGGTGCCGGGACGACCGGCAGCCATTGCTATGACGGAGGGCACAACGAGCGGTGGTCCGGACGGGTTACGCGCCGGTAGTCGTCCCGGGTCAGCCCGGAGGGGTGAGCACCCGGTGAGCACCGGGTCGGCGTGAGCTACCGGACCTGGAGGCAGCTCACGCCGACCCGGCGGTCAGTACGACGGCTGGGACGGGTCGATCTGGTTGACCCAGGCCGACACCCCGCCGCCGACGTGCACGGCGTCGGCGTACCCCGCACCCTTGACGATCGCCAGGGTCTCGGCGGAGCGCACGCCGGTCTTGCAGTGCATGACGACCTGCGTGCCCGCGTCGACGGGCGGCAGCTTCTCCAGCGCCGACCCGTTGAGGAAGTCGCCCTTGGGGATGAGCACCGAGCCGGGGATCCGGTTGATGTCGAACTCGTTGGGCTCGCGGACGTCGACGAGGACGAAGTCGCGGGTGCCCTCCTCGCGCTCCTTGAGCATTTGCTCGAGCTGGGTGACCGAGATCGTGGAGCCCGCCGCGGCCTCGGCGGCGTCGTCGGACACCGCACCGCAGAAGGTCTCGTAGTCGATCAGCCCGGTGACGGTGGGGTTGTCGCCGCACAGGGCGCAGCTCGGGTCCTTCCGGACGCGCAGCTTGCGGTACTCCATCTCCAGGGCGTCGTAGATCATCAGCTTGCCGACCAGCGGGTCGCCGATGCCGGCCAGCAGCTTGATCGCCTCGTTGACCTGGATCGAGCCGACCGAGGCGCACAGGACGCCGAGCACGCCGCCCTCGGCGCAGCTCGGGACCATGCCCGGCGGCGGGGGCTCGGGGTACAGGCAGCGGTAGCACGGCGCGTCGTCCGCGAGCGTCGGCGCGAAGACCGACGCCTGGCCGTCGAAGCGGTAGATCGAGCCCCAGACGTACGGGATGCCCAGGAAGTACGCCGCGTCGTTGACCATGTAGCGGGTCGCGAAGTTGTCGGTGCCGTCGACGATCAGGTCGTAGCCCCGGAACACGTCCATGACGTTGTCGTTGTCGAGGCGGCCCTCGTGGAGGACGACCTTCACGTACGGGTTGGTCTCGTTGATCGACTCCTTGGCCGACTGCGCCTTGGACTTGCCGATGTCGGACTGTCCGTGGATGACCTGGCGCTGGAGGTTCGACTCGTCGACCTCGTCGAACTCTGCGATGCCGAGCGTGCCGACTCCCGCCGCGGCCAGGTAGAGCAGCGCCGGGCTGCCCAGGCCTCCGGCGCCGATCACCAGCACCTTGGCGTTCTTGAGGCGCTTCTGCCCGGCCATCCCGACGTCCGGGATGATCAGGTGCCGGCTGTAGCGGCGCACCTCGTCGATGGTCAGCTCGTCCGCAGGCTCCACGAGCGCGGGAAAGGACACGGCGTACTCCTCGATCACGTTGGCGTTCGCTTGCCCCAACAAGCTCCGTCGCCTCCATGTTCCCCACTGGACCCGTGCGCGGATCGCCGCGTCCCGTCATCCGGACGGGTGTGACCGACCGGTAGTGTTCGCGGGGTGACGGCAGAGCAGTACGACGTACCCGCGGCCCGGCCGCGCGGTGCCCGCATGCCGCGGCGTGAGCGCCGCGCGCAGCTGATGGAGTCCGCGCTCGAGGTGTTCGTGGCGCAGGGCTACCACGCGGCTGCCATGGACGACATCGCCGAGCGCGCGGGCGTGTCCAAGCCGGTGCTCTACCAGCACTTCCCCGGGAAGCTCGACCTCTACCTCGCGCTGCTGGAGCAGTCGTGCGACACGATCATCCAGAACACCCGCGACGCGCTGGAGTCCACGCAGGACAACAAGCACCGCGTCGCGGCGACGATGGACGTCTTCTACGAGTACGTCGCCGGCGACTCGGGCGCCTTCCGCCTGGTCTTCGAGTCCGACCTGACCAACGAGCCGGCCGTGCGCGAGCAGGTCGACCGCGTGACGACCGAGTGCGCCGCGACGATCGCGCACGTCATCCACGACGACACCGGTCTCCCCGACGACGCGTCCCGCCTGCTGGCGGTGTCGCTGGTGGGAATGGCCCAGGTGAGCGCCCGGTTCTGGCTGTCGGACCCCGGGGCGATCAGCAAGTCCGACGCCGCCGCGCTGGTGGCCGGGCTGGCCTGGCGCGGCATCCGCGGCTACCCCCGCTCCGACGACCACTGACAACCCGCCCAGAAGCCCAAGGCCCAGAAGCCTGTGAAGGAGGACCTCGTGGAGGTCAAGATCGGCGTCCAGAACGCCGCCCGCGAGCTGCACATCGACACCGACGAGTCCGCGGAGGCCGTGGAGAAGCAGATCGCCGAGGCCCTCGCTGCCGGCGGCGTGCTGACGCTCGCCGACAACAGGGGACGCAAGGTCGTCGTGCCGGTCGACAAGCTCGCCTACGTCGAGATCGGCCACGGCACGCTGGGCCAGGTCGGCTTCAGGAGCTGACGCCGACGGCCTACGAGTCGAGGCCGAGCTCGGTCATCCGCTCGGTGTGCCGCTCGGTGATCCGGGTGAACATCCGCCCGATCGCGGCCAGGTCGATCCCGGGGCGGTCCACGCCGCCGGCGAGCAGCGCCGAGAGCGGCTCACGGTCGACGATGACCCGCTGCGCCTGGGTGAGCGCCTCCCCCATCAGCCGGCGGCCCCACAGGGCGAGCCGGCCGCCCAGCCGCGGGTCGGCGGCGATCGCCGCGCGCACGCGGTCGACGACGAACGCCGCGTGTCCCGAGTCCTCCAGCGAGGCGAGGATCAGGTCCCGGGTGTCGGCGTCGAGGTACGCCGCGATCTCGCGGTAGAAGTCGTTGGCGAGCCCGTCGCCGACGTACGCCTTGATCAGGCCCTCGTACCAGTCGCCGGGGGCGGTGTACTCGTGGAACCGGTCGATCGGCTCCTGGAACGGCGCCATCGCCCGGAACGGGTCGGCGCCGAGCGCGGTGAGCCGCTCGTTGAGCGGGGCGACGTGCCCGAACTCCGCGGTCGCCATCGAGGCGATCGCGAGCTTGTCCTCCAGGGTGGGCGCCAGCTTGGCGTCCTCGGCGAGCCGCTCGAAGGCGGAGATCTCGCCGTACGCGATCGCGCCCAGCAGGTCCACGACCGCCTCCCGGTACTGCGGATCCTCGAAGGCGACGGGCGTGGATGCGGTCACATGCGCACCCTACCGATAGACTCGGGGCGATCGAGGTCGCGCCCACTCCCGGGTGCACCCGCGTATGTGCGCGGCAGACCGCTCCTCTTTTCGGATGAGTCCGCCGCAAACCGACGGCAGTGAACTCACGAAAGCGATAGAACCCTGACCACGTTCCGAGAGCTCGGGGTGCTCCCCGAGATTTGCGACGCGCTCGAGCGCGCCGGCATCACCACGCCCTTCGCCATCCAGGAGATGACCCTCTCCGTCGCCCTGCTGGGCACCGACCTGATCGGGCAGGCCCGCACCGGCACCGGCAAGACGCTGGCGTTCGGCATCCCGGTCCTCCAGCGCAGCGTCGCCCCCAAGGACCCGGCGTACGCCGACATGCCCCAGGGCAAGCCGCAGGCGCTGATCGTCGCCCCCACCCGCGAGCTCGCGCTCCAGGTCTCCAACGACCTCCACCTCGCCAGCAAGGACCTCGGCCTGCGGGTCCTCACGGTCTACGGCGGCGTCGGCTACGACACCCAGCTCGAGACGCTCCAGACGGGCGTCGACATCGTCGTCGGCACGCCGGGCCGCCTGATCGACCTGGCCAACCGCCGGGCCCTCGACCTGTCGCACGTGCACGCGCTGGTCCTCGACGAGGCCGACGAGATGCTCGACCTCGGCTTCCTGCCGGACGTCGAGAAGCTGCTGCGGATGACCCCCGAGACCCGGCAGACGATGCTGTTCTCGGCGACGATGCCGTCGGCGATCGTCTCGCTGGCCCGCATGCACATGCGGCACCCGATGAACATCCGCGCCGAGTCGTCGTACGAGAACGCCACCGTGCCCGCGACCGCGCAGTTCATCTACCAGGTCCACGACCTCGACAAGCCGGAGATCATCGGCCGCCTGCTCCAGGCCGAGGACGCCGACAAGTTCATCGTCTTCACCCGCACCAAGCGCCAGGCGCAGCGGGTCGCCGACGACCTGGCCGAGCGGGGCTTCAGCGCGAGCCCGCTGCACGGTGACATGGCGCAGGTCGCGCGCGAGAAGGCGCTGACCCGGTTCCGCGAGAACAAGCTCCGCGTGCTCGTCGCGACCGACGTCGCCGCCCGCGGCATCGACGTGGCCGGCGTCTCGCACGTCATCAACTACAGCTGCCCCGAGGACGACAAGACCTACGTCCACCGGATCGGGCGCACCGGTCGCGCGGGTGCCACCGGCACCGCGATCACCTTCGTCGACTGGGCGGACCTGCACCGCTGGAAGATGATCAACAAGACGCTCGACCTGCCGTTCGACGAGCCGGTGGAGACGTACTCGACCTCCGAGCACCTCTTCCACGACCAGGGCATCGCGCCGGGCACCAAGGGCCGGATCGTCGACCCGAAGCCCGCCGAGAAGTCGGAGAAGCGTGCGCCGCGCGAGGACCGCGCGCCCCGCGAGCGGAACCGCAACCGGACCCGCACCCGCACGCGCAGCGGCGAGTCGGTCGCGTCGTCCGACGGCGCCGGCGAGCAGCAGGCGTCGGACGCCGAGGGCTCGAGCGGCAACCGGAACCGCCGGCGTCGCCGCCGGTCCAGCGGCAGCAAGCCCGCTCCCGCCGCGGAGTAGCCCGCGCTCAGGCCACCACGACGACGGTCGTGCCGATCGGCGCGAAGGCCCACAGGGCCTTCGCGTCGGTCTCCTTCTGGCGGATGCAGCCGTGCGACTGCGGCGTGCCCAGCTGGGTCTTGGTCTGCAGCGGCTTCCCGTCGTTGATCGGGATGTCGTGGAAGCCGATGGCCGCGCCGGTGTCGCCCTGGGTGAAGCGGACGAACCACTTCATCGTCCCGGAGTCGTCGATCCCCCACGCCTGCTCGGACCTGGAGTAGACCGAGTAGGTGCCGGGGTGGAGGTTGTCGGTGACGCTGCCCGAGACCAGGTAGGTGCGCTCGACGTGCTTGCCCTTGCTCACCAGCCACACCCGCTGCCGGCCCTGGCTGAACACGACCCGCTTCCCGGTGCCGGTCCCCGTAGGCAGCGCGACCTCCCGCGCCGCCGCGTCGTCGGACTCCGCGCTCAGGCGCGGGCTGCTCGGCGTCGAGGGGTCGCCGGAGGGCGTCGAGGTCGCCGTCGTACCCGAGGGGACGTCGGCGGTGGTGTCGGCGACCGACGCGGCCGCGGCGGACTGGGCGTCCCCGGCGGACGGCAGGACGCCGGTGCCGCCGAGCACGGCGACGCCGGTGACCGCGAGCGAGGACACGAGGGCCGCGACCCGGCCGTAGCGCGGGCGGACCTGGGCGCGGTGCTTGCTCACCGCTTCCCCTTCTTCGGCTTCGGGCGCTGCGAGCGCACCACGAGGTTCTCGGCGACCTCGCGGTAGGCCCGGGCGCCCTTGCTGCTGCGGCTGGTCGCCAGGATCGACCGGCCCGCGGCCGGCGCCTCGGCGAACTTGATGGTCTTCGGGATCGGGGGCTCGACGACCTCGAGGTCGTAGGTGTCGGAGATCGTCTCGAGCACCGTGCGCGCGTGGTTCGTGCGGCCGTCGTACAGCGTGGGGAGCACGCCCCAGACCTCGAGCCGTCGGTTGGTGAAGCGGCGGACGTCGTGGACGGTGTCGAGCAGCTGGCCGACGCCGCGGTGCGACAGTGTCTCGCACTGGAGCGGGACCAGGACGCCGTCGGCGGCGGTGAGGGCGGCGACGGTGAGGACGCCGAGCGAGGGCGGGCAGTCGAGGAGGATCCAGTCGTAGTCGACCTCGGCCTCGGCGAGCGCCTCGATCATCGACGACAGGACGTGCTCGCGCCCGGTGCGGGTGAGCAGCTCGGCCTCCGCACGCGCCAGCTCGATGGTCGCCGGCAGCAGGTCGACGCCGTCCTCGGTCTCGATGAGCACCTCGGTCGGGTCCAGGCCCTTGGTGAGCACGTGGTGCACCGAGAGCTCGAGGTCCTCGGGGTCGATGCCGAGCGAGAACGTCAGGCACGCCTGGGGGTCGAGGTCGACCAGGAGCACCGAGTGGCCGAGCTCGGCGAGGGCGGCACCCACCGAGGCGACGGTGGTCGTCTTGGCGACCCCGCCCTTCTGGTTGGCGATCGCGAGCGTCGTGGTCATCGAAGCCCATCATGCCCGACGGGCTTGCGCTGATCGTGCACCGACCTGTTTGACTTCGCACATGTCTGTCGCGCTCGTCACCGGCCCCACCGCGGGCATCGGCCGCTCCTTCGCCCACCAGCTCGCCGAGCAGGGCTACGACCTGGTCCTCGTGGCCCGGGACCGGTCCCGCCTGGAGGCCGAGGCCGACGAGCTGCGAGCGGCGTACGGCGTCGCGGTCGAGGTGCTCCCCGCCGACCTGGTCGACCGCGGGCAGCTCGCCACCGTCGAGGCCCGGCTCGCCGACCGCGACCGGCCCGTGGACCTGCTGGTGAACAACGCCGGGTTCGGCCTGAAGAAGCGCTTCCTCGACAACACCGTCGACGAGGAGCAGGCGATGCTCGAGGTGCTGGTCACCGCCGTCATGCGGCTCAGCCACGCGGCCCTGGGCGCGATGACCGAGCGTGGCCGCGGCGGGATCATCAACGTGTCGAGCGTGGCGGCGTTCCTGCCGCGGGGGTCCTACTCCGCGGCGAAGGCGTACGTGAACAGCTTCTCGGAGTGGGCGGCCCGCGAGTACGCCCAGCACGGGGTGACGGTCACCTGCCTGTGCCCGGGTTTCACGAGGACGGAGTTCCACGAGCGGATGCAGGTCGGCCGGGGCTCGGCGCCGGACTTCTTGTGGCTGGACGCCGACGAGCTCGTGCGCACCGCGCTCCGGGACCACGCCAAGGGCAAGGTCTTCTCGATCCCGAGCCCGCAGTACAAGGCGATCTCGACCGCCGCCCGGCTCATCCCGGGTGGCGTCCTGCAGCGGTTCCAGTCGCTCGGGCGGAAGTGAGCCGCTCGAACTCCTCCGGCGCCGTGGTGTTGCACCCGAGGTCGTGGTCGGCCTTGCCGTCGCCGTGGTAGTCGCTGGAGCCGGTGGCGACCAGGTCGAGGTTGCGGGCGATCGCGCGTAGCCGGTCACGGGTGGCGGGATCGTGGTCCTGGTGGTCGACCTCGATGCCGGTCAGGCCGAGCTCCTTGAGCTCGGCGAACGCCGCCTCGTCCGGGTGCCCGAGACCGCCGCGGCCCCAGGGGTGGGCGACGACGGTCACCCCGCCGGCGTCGCGGACCAGCCCGAGCGCGCGCTCCAGCGGGACGGCGTACCGGTCCACGTGGGCGGGCCTCCCCCACCCCAGGTAGCGGTCGAAGGCCGCGGTGCGGTCCGGCACGACGCCGAGCGTCACCAGGGCGTCGGCGACGTGGGGCCGGCCCGACGCGACGGCGCCGTGGGCCGCGCGGCGCACGTCGTCCTCGGTGATCTCGATGCCGAGCGCCCGCAGCCGGCCGACCATCATCGGCACCCGCCCCTCGCGACCCTCCAGGACCCGGTCGAGCTCGGCGGTCAGGCCCGGGTGCTCAGGGTCGGGCCAGTACGCCAGGAGGTGCACGCCGCGGCCGTGGTGACGGGTGCTGATCTCCATGCCCGGCACCAGCGTCAGCCCGGTCTCCTCGGCGGCGCGCTGTGCCTCGGCCCAGCCGCCGGCGGTGTCGTGGTCGGTGATGGCCAGGACGTCGAGCCCGGCGTCCGCGGCCGCGCGGACCAGCCCGGCCGGCGTGTCGGTCCCGTCGCTGGCGCGCGAGTGCGTGTGGAGGTCGATGCGCACCCCCGGAGCCTACTGACCCTCACCAGGTGGGCCGCGGCCCCCCGAACGGCACCTCCACGAGCTCCGGCCCCACGTGCGACACGTCGCGCAGGAACCAGTCGTCGCGGAGCATCAGCAGCGCCCCCGCCGGGCGCAGCACGATCCACAGCCACCGGCCGGCCGCCTCACCGGCCACCACGGAGCGGTCGAACTCCCCGTCCGCCGTGCTGGTCGAGACGTCCCACAGGCTCACCTGCTGGCTCCCGATGCGCACCCGGGCGGTCGGCATCCGCAGGGCGATCTCCGCGCCCGGGTCGTCGTACCGCGTCCCGGCGCAGCGCCCGCCGAGGCCGGTCCCGGCCTCCTCCGCGACGACCAGCACGTCCACGGGCCCATCGAGCTCGGTCATGCCGGACACGCAGGTCAGCGTCGCCCGCGTCCGCTCCACGCCGTCACCCACCGCCGCGAAGTCCGTGACGCTCCACCCCGGCCCCATCGGCCACGGCAGGTACGTCGGGAAGCCGCGCGTCTCCGCCAGGTGCTCCGCGAACGCCTCGTACGTCGGCTCCTCGGGCCGCCACAGCGGCGCCACCCCCGCATGGTCGGGGCACGGCACCGGGCCCGAGCACCGGACGCAGCTGGCGGTCAGCATGCGCCTTACGGTAGGGCGCCCAGGACGATGCCGGAAGGACGCAGAACGCTCCCGGACCGTGATCGCCGCGCGGGCCGCCCGAGCAGCATCGATCAGCTGCTGCTCCCGGGTGATCGTGCTGGGCGCCATGGATCTGCTCAAGCACCCGCCACCGACGACGACCCGTCGGGAGATCCCCCCTGTCCCCAGGGGTTCTGAGAACGTCGAGATGCCGCTCCGGTGGTGATTTCGAGGCCCGTCGCGGACGCTCCTCGCACCTCGACCACCGGGCACCTCGCCCCACCGGAACCGGCGAGCCGGGAGACGGCCGCAGCCACCCACCTGCCTACCCGCTTCGCTTCCGGGCGGTCGCACCCCCAGGCCACCCGCAGGCCACCGGCAGTCATCCGGCTTCCGGGGCGCCGCCCGCTCAGGTGTTCCAGCGCAGCACGACCGGGGCCTCGTGCTCCCAGCCGAGGACGGAGACGGTCGCGGTGTCGAGGCGCAGGTGTTGGCCGAAGGCGACCGGGCGCCGCAGCCAGCGGGCGGCGAGCGCGCGCAGGGCGTGGCCGTGGCCGAACACGAGCGTGTCGCCGTCGGCGGCCTGGGCGCGGGCGACCACGCGGTCGAGCCGCGCGCAGACCTCCGTGGCCGTCTCGCCCCCCGGCACCGGCTGGTTCCAGACCGTCCAGCCGGGCACCCGCTCACGGATCTCGCGGGTCGTCACGCCCTCGTAGTCGCCGTAGTCCCACTCCACCAGGTCCTCGTCGACCTCGGCAGACCCGAAGCCGGCCAGCTCGGCGGTCCGCCGCGCGCGCAGGCGCGGGCTGGTCAGCACCAGCGCGAAGTCGACCTCGGCCAGCCGCGGCGCGAGCGATCGCGCGACCTCCTCGCCCTCGGGCAGGAGTGGGAGGTCGGTGGTCGACGTGTGCCTCCCGTTCGCGCTCCACTCGGTCTTCCCGTGCCGGACCAGCCACAGCTCGTTCACCGGCCCATTGGAACAGGTCAGTCGTCGGCGAGCACGACCACCCGGTCCCCGGGCAGCACCCGGAAGGTCTCGGACTTCGCCGGGTTCACGCGCACGCCGAACGACGTCTCACCGTCGGCGAACGCCTCGGACTTGTAACCGATCGCGGTCTCGTTGCGACGTGCGGCGCCCGCGATGATCGTCGCGTAGCTGACCTCGGCGCCGGGCTCGACGTACCACTCCGCCGGTCGCAGGTAGATCTCGCTGCCCTCGTCGCCGAGCAGCTGGTCGAAGACCGCCTCGAGGCGGTGGTCCTCCGACAGCTGGGTCACCAACAGGCTGACGATCTCGCCGCTGACGACCACGTCGTCGACGTGCGCGACCTGGGCCAGCACCCGGTTGCGGTCGTCGAGCATCTCGCTGACGACCGGTGTCGCCGCGTCGGAGCGCGACAGGATGTCGCGGACGTGCAGGAGCGTGACGAGCGTGCGCGCGTCGGCGGCCTGCGGCTCGAGGTCGTCGGAGTAGCAGAGCACCAGCACGTGGTCGAGGTCGCCGCTCACGTGCTCCTCGAGCGTGCTGCGATCGGTGGTCTGCCCGGGCGCGACCGTGATCTGGAGGTTCTCCAGGGGTGGCACATCGCGGACGTCGAACGACGTCAGCACCGTCAGCGTCGACCCCGGCGCGGCGTAGTGGTCGAGCTCGCGCAGCACGATCGGTGCACGCTCGTTCCAGCCGATCAGCAGCGCGCGCGTCGGGTGGTCGTCGAGGCCGGCGCCGGTGCCGAGCCGGCTCAGGTCGGGTCGCGCGGTCGAGTCCGGCTCGCCCCCGAGCACCGAGTCGTCCTCGGCCACCACGATCAGGGTGTGCCCGCCGAGCACCGTGTCGGGCGGCGGGTTCAGCGTCGGCACGCCGGCGTCGATCACGCCGATGACCGTCGCTCGCTCGAAGGCCAGCTGCGCCTCGGCGTACGTCCGGCCGGCCAGGCTGTGCTCCTCGAGGAAGTAGATCTCGTCGCCGCCGTAGTCGAACAGCTCGGTGTACACGGCCGCGGCCCCCGACTGGCGCGACGTCTGGACGACCAGCTTCGCCACGGTCTCGCGGATGTCGAGCAGCACCGTGCGGTCGGCGCCGACGAGGCGCGCGGCCTCGAGGTTGGTCGGATTGCGGATCTCGGCCACGATCCGCGGCCCGTCCGGCCCGGAGTGGGTGAGCGCGAGCAGGGTCTTGATGACCTCGCTGTCGGGGTCCTCGGACGTGTCCGGCGCCAGGAGGATCACCGAGCGCGCCGTGGTGTGGCTGCTCAGCTCGAGGTCGTCGATGTCCATCGGGGAGCCGCTGCGGCACACCACGCGGGTGCCGCGGAAGTCGTCGACCTTGGCCCGCAGCTCCTCCTCCATCTCGACCTTGTCGCGGTCGGCGAGGATCACGATGACCGGCTTGCGGCGGCTCTCGTTCGCGATCGTCAGCTCGCGGACGATCGTGAAGATCGAGTCCGACCAGCCGAGGATCACCGTGTGGTCCTTCTCGAGCACGATCGAGCGACCGCGGCGCAGGTCGGCGAGCTTGGTGTCGATGCCGGCGGCGATGACACCGATGAGGGCACTGACGATGAACAGCCCCGCGATCGTGAGCGCGAGCATCGTGAGCTTGAAGCGCCACGAGCCGGTGTCGCCGCCGATGGTCCCCGGATCCAGCGCGTGCAGCAGGTTGCCGAACACGGACTCGCCGAAGTCGCCCTGCGAGTCGCTGAGCCCGAAGGCCGTGACGACGACCGAGAAGAGCAGGATCAGCAGCAGCGTGACCAGCGTCAGCCAGGCGATCAGCGCCGGCGTCCCGCGCGACATGCTGTTGTCGAAGCGGTAGCGGAGCCGGTCCCCGAGGCCCGACGCCGGTGCCCGGGCGGCACGCGCCTGCGTGGGTGCGGCCTTCGGCTGCGCCATCGCCTTCGCCGTCCGCTGCCGCAGCTGCTGCCCGGTCCGTGCCATCTCTCATCTCCCACCGTGCCCGTGCCCGTGCCCGTGGAATCGTCGCGCACGGCGGGGCGACCGACACCCGTTTTGGTCGAACGCGTGCCACGATGCCGCCCATGGACATCTCCCGGGCCCGCCTGGCCACGGCCGCCGGCTTCCTGTCCCAGGGCCTGATCCTGCTGAGCCTGACCACCCGGCTGCCGGACTTCCAGGACCGGTGGGGGCTCTCCGACGTCACGCTGTCGGTGCTTCTCCTGATGATGATCCTGCTCGCGGGCGCCGGGTCGGTGACGGCCGAGGCGCTCGCCCGGCGCAGTGACAGCGCGCTGCTGCTCCGCGTCGGCCTGGTCACCGTCGCCGTCGGGGTGCCGGTGCTCTGCACGGCCCCGGCGACGGCGTTCTTCGTGCTCGGCCTGGCGGTCTACGGCTTCGGCCTCGGGATGGTCGACGCGTGCACGAACATGCAGGCGGTCGCGATCGAGCACCGGTACGCCCGGCCGATCCTGCCGTCGTTCCACGGCGCGTGGACGCTCGGCGGCGTGATCGGCGCGGCCGCCACGCTGGTCACGTCGGACCTGCCGCTCGAGGCGAGCGCGGCCCTCGGCGTCGTGCCGCTCCTGGTGGCCTTCGCGCCGTTCCTCCCCCGCGACCACGGCCCGACCGAGCTCGCGACGCAGGTCGCCGTGCCGTGGCGGCCGATCCTGCTGGTCGGCACCGCGATGGTGCTCTTCTACATGGTCGACACCGCCGTGCAGACCTGGGGACCGCTGTTCGTGGACCACACGTTCACCACCCCGGAGCGGTACGTCGCGCTGCCGGCGCTGTGCTACCTGCTCGCCAGCGGCGCGGTGCGGCTGGCCGGCGACGGCATCGTCGCGCGGTTCGGCCCGGTGCCGGTGCTGCGCGCCGGCGCCGTGATCGGTGCCGGCGCGCTGGCGGTCGTGGTCTTCTCCCCCACGTGGCAGGTCGCGGTGCTGGGCTTCACGGTCCTGGGCGCCGGGGTGGCCGTGGTCGCGCCGCTGAGCTTCTCCGCCGCCGCGAAGATCGCCGGCGGCGAGGGCTTCGAGCCGGCCGTGCGGCAGGCGCGCGTCGACGCGGTGATCGCGCGGTTCAACCAGTTCAACTACCTGGGCGCGATCCTCGGCTCGGTGATGACCGGCCTGGTCGGGGCGGGCTCCCTGCGGATCGGCTTCGCGGTGCCGATGGTGCTGGTGCTCGGCATCCTGCCACTCGCGCCCGCCTTCGCCCCGCGGATCCTCCCGGCCCGGGTCGGTGGACCCCCGCCGTCAGGATCATGACCGGCTTCACGACCAGGAGCAGCGGCAGTCCGACGGCCACCGCGACCGGACCCCGCACACGGATCGAGACCTACCCGGCGGCGGGCCCCGGCCAGGTCTTGTCCGGCTGCGGCACCGGGCGTCCGGGCTGCTCCCCGCCGCGCTGCTCGAGGTAGTTCTGCTTCGGCACCATCACCTTGCGGCGGAAGATGCAGACGACCTTGCCGTCCTGGTTGTAGCCGATCGTCTCGACGTGGACGACGCCCCGGTCGTCCTTGGACGTGCTCTCCCACTTGTCGAGCACGGTGGTCTCGCCGTACAGCGTGTCGCCGTGGAACGTGGGGGCGACGTGGCGCAGCGACTCGATCTCGAGGTTGGCGATCGCCTTGCCGGAGATGTCCGGGACGCTCATGCCGAGCAGGATCGAGTAGACGTAGTTGCCGACGACGACGTTCTTCCCGAACTGCGTGGTCTCCTCGGCGTAGTGCGTGTCGAGGTGCAGCGGGTGGTGGTTCATCGTGAGCAGGCAGAACAGGTGGTCGTCGTACTCGGTCACCGTCTTGCCGGGCCAGTGCTTGTAGGTCGCGCCGACCTCGAACTCCTCGTAGCTGCGTCCGAACTGCATGCGCACACTCTGCCCGTCCGCGGGCGGGCGCGCACCGTGGGTTACCCCACAGTCAGGAGCCGCCCCCGCCGGCCTTGCGGCGGTGCAGCTTGGGCGCCGCTCCCCCCGACACCTCGGCGCCGTGGGCCTTCTCGCGCACCGGTCCGTCCTGGTGGACGCCCTTCTCCTGCTGGTTCTTCCGGTCCAGCGCCTCGCGCATCTTGGCCTTCAGGTCGTCGTTCGCGTGCGACTCGGTCATACCTCACCATCGCACGCGACCGCACCCGGCCGCTACGGCGTTTCCGCCCGGGGATCAGGGCGACGGGGACGGGACGTTCGGCCCCGGCGAACCCGTGGGCCGCGGCGTCGACGTCGTCGGCGTCGTGGGCGGCGGGGAGGTCGGCGTGGGGGTGCCGGTCGGGGACGGCGACCCGGTCGGGCAGTCCGGTGTCAGCACCGGCGGGAGCTCCGCGTCGGCGACGATCATCGGGTGGTCGGTGGACTTGCGGACCTTGGGGCCCCGGTTGGCGTGGTAGTTCGTGAACGTCGTCTCCGGCGAGCCCATGATCCAGTCGATGTACGTCGGGCGGGTCGGCGAGCAGCCGCCCAGGCCACCGCTACCGGTGTTGACCCCGCCGTTGGCGGCGACCATGTCGGTGCCGGCGGTCATCCGGCAGAAGAAGATGTCCCGCTCGTTCATGTCACCGGTGAGGTAGACCGGCAGGCCGGTGTCGGCGCGCAGGCGGTTCACCGTCGCCATCTCGATCTCGGTCGCCTGCTTGCGCCACTTCGCGGCCGGGCCGCGCGCGTTCGCGGGGTTGTGGACCGACGCCACGTAGATCTGCTGCCCCGTGGTGACGTGCTGCAGCAGCACCAGCGGCATCCGCAGGATGGTGCCGTGGAAGTAGGGGATCTTCATCCAGCTGCCGGTGACCAGCGACCACTGGTCGGAGCGCCAGGAGACGGAGTTCCGCATGCCCTTCTTGCCCCAGGCCAGCCCCGGGTAGGTGTCCCAGCTGGTGCCCATCTGCTGCTCCCACACCTCGTACTGCGGGTACTGGAACTCCTGGAGCCCGATCACCTCGACGCCCTCGGCGTTGATGACCTGGGTCAGCCACTTCATCCGCTGCGCCCCGGAGGCCCAGCCGTGCTTGTTCCCGCCGGCGTCGGTGTGGTCCGCGCCGAGCGCGTTGAGGGAGCTGATCGTGAACTGGGTCGGCCCCGACGTCTCCCCGTCGGCGAGCTGGGCGGCGGCGTCGCCGGACCCGCCCATGCCCGAGAGGCGCAGGGCACCGGCGCCGAACACCATCCCCAGCAGCAGAGCGGCCACGACGGTGAGGCGCTGGCGCGAGCGAGCGTCCGGCAACATGAGTCCTCCTGAGTGTCAGGAGAACTCTAACGTCACTTCCGTCACACCGGCCTCATCCGTGGCGGCGGGTCAGCCCACCCGGCTGCTCATCGCAGCTTGTAGTCCTTGAGCAGGCTGCGGCCGATGATCATCTTCTGGATGTCGCTGGTGCCCTCGCCGATGAGCATGAACGCCGCCTCGCGGTAGAGCCGCTCGATCTCGTACTCCTTGGAGTAGCCGTAGCCGCCGTGGATCCGGAAGGAGTCCTGGACGACCTCGTTGCAGTACTCCGCGGCCAGCATCTTGGCCATGCCGGCCTCGACGTCGTTGCGCTCGCCCTTGTCCTTGAGGCGGGCGGCGCGGACCATCATCGCGTGCGCGGCCTCGACCTTGGTGGCCATCTCCGCGAGGCGGAACATGATCGCCTGGTGGTCGGCGATCGGCTTTCCGAAGGTCTCGCGCTGCTGGGCGTAGGCGATCGCCAGCTCGAAGGCGCGCAGCCCGATGCCGCACGCGCGGGCGGCGACGTTGACGCGGCCGACCTCGACGCCGTCCATCATCTGGTAGAAGCCCTTGCCCGGCTCCCCGCCCAGGACCTGGCCGGCGGAGATCCGGTGGCCCTCGAAGACCGCCTCCGTGGTGTCGACGCCCTTGTAGCCCATCTTGTCGATCTTGCCCGGGATCGTGATGCCCTGGCCGACCTCGCCGAAGCCGGGCTCCTTCTCGACCAGGAAGGTCGTCATGTTCCGGTAGACCGAGTCCTGGCCCTCGTCGGTCCTCACCAGCAGCGCGATGAGGTTCGACGTGCCGCCGTTGGTCAGCCACATCTTCTGGCCGTCGATGACGTAGTCGTCACCGTCCTTCACGGCCTTGGTCTTGATCGCCGACACGTCCGAGCCGAGCCCGGGCTCGGACATCGAGAACGCGCCGCGCACCTCCCCGGCGGCCATCGCCGGCAGGTACTTCTTCTTCTGCTCCTCGGTGCCGTGCTGCATGATCATGTACGCCACGATGAAGTGGGTGTTGATCACGCCCGAGACGCTCATCCAGCCGCGCGCGATCTCCTCCACGCACAACGCGTAGGTCAGCAGCGACTCCCCCAGGCCGTCGTACTCCTCGGGGATCATCAGCCCGAAGATGCCCAGCTCCTTCAGCCCGTCGACGATCTCCTGCGGGTACTCGTCGGCGTGCTCCAGCTCGGTCGCGACCGGGAGGATCTTCTCCTCCACGAACGTCCGCACCGCCTTGAGGATCTCGATCTGGTCCTCGTTCAGTCCGTCGGTCTCGCACAGGCGGCCCATGGCGGCGTCCTTCCGTTCGGGAGTACAGGTAACCGATCGGTAACCTACTTCTTCTTCCGGCCCCGGTCCCATGTGAGATCGCGCACCGCGTGAGACAGGCCACGTACGGCGGCCTGCAGCTGCTGCTCGACGGGCACGTCGGACGGCTGCACTCCCGGCACCGGGTGCGAGGTCAGCTCGGCCAGGTCGCCGACGACCGGGCAGCCGACCTTGCGCAGCGCGGCGATCTCCTTCTCCGAGCGCGCGTAGACCCACGGCTCGTCGAGGCCGAGCGACGGCTCGTCGCGGCGGTGCTGCGCCATGCCCTGCTTGGCCAGCACCCGCTTGACCCGGGAGTGGTAGGCGCTGCGCTTGAGCGGGTCCGTGGCCAGCGCCTCGTTGAGCTCCCGCAGGACCAGCGTCGAGGCGAGGCCCAGCGAGGGGTTCGCGGTGACCTGGAGGCTGCACGACGCCGGGTCGATGCCGACCACCCCGGCGTACCGCTCCCACAGCAGGTTGCTGGGCGCCCCCTTCGGCGGGGCGGTCACCAGCACGACGTTCTCGGTGCCGACCACGCCGGACCAGCGCTTCGCCCAGGTCGCGACCCCCTGCTGGCGCCAGAACGGGTCACCGCGGCGCTCCGCACGGATCGCCTCGAGGTACTCCGTCCAGGTCGCGCGGCCGCCGTTCTGGATCGACTCCTGCCACATGCTCGGGATCTGCCGCGCCAGGTCGCGCGCGGTGATGACCACGGTGAGTGGGGTGTCGCCGAACGCCGCGACGACCTGCTCGATCTTGGCGACCTTGCGCGCTCCGAAGAACTCGACGGAGAACAGCGCCGTGCCCGGCCACTCCTCGATCTCGCGGACGATCCGCGCCCAGGGCCCGTCGGGCTGGACCGGCTTCTGGTCCTCGCCGCCGTGCTCGATCACGTCCTGGGCGGCCTTGATCTGGTCACGCCACTTGCGACCGACGAAGCTCACGCCCTGCTCGCGCAGCACGTCGCGGTTGTTGGACAGGACGTTCTGGAGGAACGTCGTGCCGGACTTCATCGTCCCGACGTGCAGGACCACGCGCTCGGCCACGCGTCAGTCGCCCTCCCAGTAGCGGCCCGAGAACGACAGGTCATGGGTCGTCGCGCGACGCGCCGTGGTGCCCCGCGGCGTCGTCGAACAGACCGGCGGGGCCGGGTTGAAGCTCGGGCCGGGGCTGTTCCCGACCGGCCGGGAGCGGTGGTTCCAGATGAAGTCGAAGTTCCGGTTCCACTGGCTGACCAGGTGCGAGCCCGTGGCGCGCAGGATGAGCTCGTCGCCGACCAGGCCGGAGTGCGTGTAGTTGCTCGAGCCCGTGAAGACGTACGACGTCGAGGTGTCCTTGCCGTAGTGGCCCGAGATCGTCAGGTACTTCTGGTGGCTGTACATGTCCACCTCCTGCAGCTCGTCGCAGTCGGTGTTGTAGCTGTCGGTGTGCCGCGGCACCGTCCCCCGCGGCGTGCTCATCCCGATGACCTGCTTCATCTGCGCGCCGCCCAGGGCCCACATGACCTTGACGTCGCAGCCCTGGGCATAGAGGTTGCGCAGGCGCCGGGCGATGTAGGTGCCACGGGTCCCGTTCCAGGCGTGCATCGACACCCGGATCTTCGTCCGACCGGCCGTGCCCGTGCTGCCGGTGGCACCCTGGCACTGGACCGGCCGCAGGATCTGCATGACCGGGTCGTTCTGCTCGGTGGTGTGCGGGTGCGGCATGACCCAGGTCTCGAACGTGCCGAGGTCGTCGTGCTCGTAGAGCGGCTTCGCGGTCCTGTCCTTCTTCAGCTCGCGGAACAGCGAGAGCATCCGGTCGTACAGCCGCGGGACGTTGTTCTTGATGAGCAGGTCGTTGAACTGGTGCTTGACCGCGTTGCCGGTCAGGTTGTGCGAGCCCGTCATCACGACGTCCTCGGCCCCACCGGTCTGCTCGAACAGGTAGATCTTGTCGTGCAGCACGCCCTGCTCGCTGCGGCAGCCGGTCTTGCAGGTGTAGTCCCAGCTCTTCTTGCCGCGGTTGACGCCGAGGTCGTGCTTCAGCATCTTCATCGCGGTCGTGTACTGGTGGTCGTTGTGCAGGACCTGCACGTGGACCCCGCGGTGGTGGGCGTTGATGAGCAGCTTCGCCATGTTGATGCGGTCGAAGGAGTAGAGGGCGATCCGGATGTAGGAGCCCTTGCGCGCGTGCCGGATCGCGTCCGCGATCTGCCGCTCGATGCGGTACTGCGACGCGGCGTCGCCCCAGGGGTCGTTGAACCAGCCCCCGGTCGTCGGCTTCCACGGCACCGTGGCGTCGGCCTTCCTCGCCACCGCCTGCTTCGCCGCCGGCACGGTCGCCGCAGCAGCCGCGGACGCGCTGCTCCCGGCGCCGCCGGCGGTCGCCGCCGGGATCGCCAGCAGCGGAGCCGCCAACGCGATCGCACCGGCCACGACGAGGAGCCTCGACCTCACACCCACACCCAGAACCCTTCTGCTGCGTCGGGGGACGACGTCGTGCCGGCACACCCGGACGGCGCCGCTCAGGCGGTGGGTGGTGTCTTCGCTGAACGACGCGCACGACGTCGGGTCGTGCCCCCAGACAACTCACGAACGTCCGCGAGCATAACAGCGACGAGGTCCCCGGCCGCATCGACGAGTTCGGCGTCGGTGACCGAGGACACGGCCCGCTGGGGCGGCAGGTCGTCGGGGACGAGCAGCGAGTCGACGTCGCCGACGACGTCGAATCCGCGGCGGCGGATCATCCGGACCGCCCGCTCGGAGCGCCGTCGGCACTCCTCGACCAGCTCGTCGGTGAGGCCGAACCGCTCACCGCCCTGCGCGACCAGGTGCTTCTCGGCCAGGTAGCCCCGGATCCACCGCCCGCGGTCCCCCGGGCTGCGGAAGTCCTCCAGGTGCGCGTTGATGCGGCGGAGCAGCTCGACCTGGACCACCCCCAGCGACTGGTTCGCGGCGCGGTCCGGCAGCGGGTAGTCGGCGCCGAGCCCGACCACCCCGGCGAAGTTGCTCCAGTGCCGGTCCGGCGGCTCGCCCTTGCCGGGCATCGGGAGCACGTGCACGCGCTCGGCCGGGACGGTGCCGCTCCAGCGCTTCAGCACGCCGTGCAGGTCCCACGTGCGCCAGCTGAACTCCGAGCCCGCGCCCTTCTTGTGCGGGATCCGGTCGAGCGGCTCGGTGCCACCGTTCTTGACCATCTCTTGCCAGCCGGCGGCGAGCATGCCCGCGGTGTGGCGGGCGGTGACCACCAGGTGCACCTCGGCCGGCGCCAGCTCGGCCACGGCCCGGGCCGCCTGCTCGGCCGACGCGCCGCAGAAGAACTCGTGGGTGATCAGCCCCGTGCCGTCGTACGCCGCCAGCTCGTCGCGCAGCCTGCCCCACGACCCCTTCGCCCGCGGCCCTCGGCGGCCCAGCTTCTTGCGGCCCTGGAGGTCGAGCGCCGCCCAGAGGTGGTCGCGGTGACCCTCCCCCGGCAGCAGCACGCCGTCGCGGCGTACGCGGTCGCGGTTGTCCCACAGGACGCCCTGGAGGTACGTCGTGCCGGTCTTGGGCAGACCGATGTGGAGGAAGACCCGCTCGGCCACGGAGGTCAGATGCTCTCTTGGTACCTGGCCAGCACCTCGCGCGTGCCGGCCTCGTCGCCACGTGCGAGCGGGACCAGCAGGTCCGTGACGAGGTCGGTGAGCTCGGCCAGCCGCTGGTTCAGCTGGCGGCACTCCTGCACCTCCGCCTCGAGGGCGGCGACCCGCTTGCGCAGGTCGTGCGTGGCGGGCGCCTTGAGCCGCCCGCGCAGGTCCTTCATTCCCATGTCGCCACCATCCGGCAGATCTTGGTGGGCGAGCCGCCGCTGCGGCCCGCCCTCGGAATCTTCACTGTCTCGCGCTCGACGATTCTGGCACCGGCCGCGCGCAGCTCCCGGGCCACCATGGCCGGCTTGCGGATGCGGGCCCGCTCGCGCCGGGCGAGGACGCCGTCGCCTCGCTGCACCAGGAACTCGACGTACAACCGGCCGCCGTCGTGCAGCATCATCCGCGCGGAGCGCCAGGCGTTCCTGCGGGCCCGGCGGTCGACGTTGTCGACCAGGTGCCGCGCGAGCACGACCCGCGGCCCGGGGTCGATGCCGACCAGCCCTCCGGTAGCGACCGCGGAGCGCACCTCGAGGAAGTTGCAGGCGAGGAACCGGGCGTCGAGCGCCTGGGCCCGGGCCTGCTCCTCCGCGGCCGCGAAGCCGCGGCGCACGAAGTCCACGCCGGTCGCCGGCGTACCCCGCCGGGCGAACCACAGCACGTCCGTGCCGGTGCCGCAGGCGAGGTCGACGACCGGGGTGGCGGGGTCCTCGCGCTGCGCCGCGAGGCGGGCCAGCGCCGAGGGCTGGTCCCCGGGGACCCGCCGGCGCGAGTAGTAGCGGTCCCAGCCTGGCCGGCCGGTGCGGATGCCGCGGAACCAGCCGTCGAAGCGGCGGTGGGTGGACGCCGGCGTGGCGAAGTGGAACGCCGGGTCGGGCACCCGCCACCGCTTGCCGTAGGTCGCGGCGAGGAAGCGGTCGGTGTCCGCCGGGACCGGGAACTCCCGGCCCTCGAGCGTCGCGCGGCCGAGCGGGGTCACCCACTCGCGGCGGAACGGCGTCCGGATCTCACCCATGAGGTGGAGGTAGCCGTCGCGCATGAAGCCGCCGAAGACGTCCAGGCCGCGGACGTGGCCGTCGCTCTCGATCACGTCGACCTTGAACGCGAGCGCGGAGTAGCGGGTGATCTGGTAGCCGGCCGCGACGAGCGCGCGCTGCACCCGGAACGACTCGCGGATCACGTCGACGGGGTGCTCGTGGGCGCTGACGTAGCCGAGGTCGGCGTCGCTGTCGTGGCCGATCAGCTGGCCGTTGCGGATCGCGCCGAGCAGCGTGCCGTAGGCGAGGAACGCGTCGATCCCGGCGTCCTTCAGCCCGGCGAGGACGTGGTCGATGGCGTCGAGCAGCGGGCGGACGTTCTCCTCGCTGCGGTTGTCGAAGGTCTGCACCAGGCGCAGCGACTTGTCGAGGCTGAGCGGCTGGCCGTCCTGGTTGACCACCGCGATCCGGCCCGTGCCCGCCCCCAGGCCGACCTCGGCGTCGTGCACGACCTGGCCGGTCTCGTGCACGGTGAGCGTCAGGCGCGTGGTGCCGTCGAGGAACTTGCGGATCGCCTGGGGCCACGGCACCAGGCGGGCGCCGGTGGCCTGGCGGCTGCCGTCGCGGTGCAGCCAGAACGAGTAGATCCGGCGGCCGTCGAACGCGACGTCGAGCACGACCTCACGCCGCGAGCGGGCGGCGATCCCCTCCTCGGTGACGGAGACCGAGGACACGCGGGCTCGGCGGAACGGTCTCGTCATGGGGCGTGATCGTAACGGGGGTCGGCCGCGAAGCCTCTATCCGTGGTCCCACATCCACAGGAAGCGCTTCTCGTACGCCGCGGCCTCGGCCTGGTCGTCGACGCGCACGATGAGGTCGTCGCGGCGGGTGGCCCGGGTGCTCCAGTTCTGCGAGCCGGTCCAGGCGCGCACCGTCGACGGCTCGCCGGCGTACCCGCCCGACACGATCATCACCTTCTGGTGGGTGCGGATGCCCGCGTGCTTGCCCTTGCGCATCCGGACGCCGTGGTTCTTCAGGATCGACTTCACCGCGGCGCCCATGCCGGTGCCGTAGAAGACCTTGACGTCGCAGCCCTCGCCCCGCAGCCCCGCGACCTTCCAGGCGATCGCCTTGCCGCGCTCCTCGTTCCACGCGTGGGTGCTGATGTAGACGCCGGTGCGGACCTCCCGGTCGTCGACCGTCACGACGCACTGCACGTCGTCGAGCGCGAGCAGGATCGGGTCGGTCTCCGCCGTCAGGTCGACGGGCGTGATCCGGATGTCGGCGCCGTCGACCGACTTGTGGAGGTACTGCTTGGTCACCGGCTCGTCGTTCTTGAGCTGGCCGAACCAGCGGCCGTAGGCGCGGAAGTACGGCCGGTCGTCGACCCGGGTGTAGAGGTCGTTCCACTGGTCCTGCGCGTTGTGCTCGGTGAGGTTCACCGAGCCGACCATCGTGATCCACCTCGCGCTACCGGCCCTGCTGAACGAGAAGTACTTCGCGTGCATCTGGCCCTGGACGCCGCGGCAGCTGTTCTGGCAGATGCGCACGAACGACGGCGCGTCGGCGTCAGTGCCGAGCGCGGTGCGCAGCCGCGCCATGGCCGGGTAGACGTTCTCACCGGCGAAGACCATCTTCACGTGGACGCCGCGCTGGTGCGCCGCGATCAGCGCGTCGGCGGTCGGGCCGTCACCGAAGGAGAAGACCGCCATCCGGATGGTCGAGCCCGGCGGCGTGCTGTTGACCGTGCGGATGACCTGCTGGAGCAGCTTGCGCTGCTGCTGGGGCGTGCCGATCGGGTTGTTGAAGCTCGGCCCGGAGGGTGGGACGTAGTGCTGGATCCGCTGGCCGGTCCCGGCGTCCGCGGACACGGGCAGCACGAGGAGGCCGGCCACCAGGCCGACCACGAGGGCGAGACGGGCTCCGAGAGTGCTCACGGACAACGATTGTCACATCCGTCCCTCGCGGCACAACCTGTCCTTTCGGGCAGGCGCGCCGCGCGCGGGCTCTCGGCAGGCGGTCAGCGGGCGGAGAGCGGCGGGATCGTCGCCGTGGCCACCAGGAACGGGTGGTCGGTCGCCCGCTGCACGAGCCCGCCGCGCTGGCTGACGAAGTCGCTGAACCGGATCACGCTCGAGCCGAAGATCCAGTCCACCCCCATCCCGGACGGCGGCAGGCAGGTGGCGTTCGAGGCCGCGCCGCCGCTGGCCGCGACCATCGCGCCGGACCCGGTGACCTTGCAGAAGACCTCGTCGCGCTCGTTGAAGTCGCCGGTGAGGACCACCGGGAAGTTCTGCGCGTGCAGCTGGTTGATGAGCGTGATCTCGCGGGCGGTCGCGGCGTCGCGCCACCTCTCGTTGTTGCCCCAGCGGCCGGTGGTGGCCGGGTTGTGGACGTTGATGAAGTACACGTCCTGGTCGGATGCGAGGTTGTGCAGCCGGACGTAGGGCATGCCGACCGTGCGGCCGTGGAAGTACGGGATCGGGACGGTCGCGCCCTCGACGAGCTCCCAGGTGTCGGTGCGCCACCCGATCGAGTTGCGGGGATCGCCGCCGTTGCCGGGGTAGACGGCCCAGCGGCCGGCGGTGCGGGCGAGGAACGTGCTGACCTGGGGGCTCTCGAACTCCTGGAACCCGATCACGTCGGCGTCGTACGACGTCAGGATCGAGGTCGCCCACGCCATCCGGGTGGTGGCCGGCGCCCAGCCCTTCTTGTTGCCGCCCGGCTGGGTGTGCGAGGCACCGAGGACGTTGAAGGTGCCGACGCGGAACGTCGTGGGCTCCTGGGCGGCGACCTTCTGGGTCTTCTTGCGCAGCTCCTTGCCGACCTTGCCGACCTGCTGCGGCTCGACCGTCGGCGCCGCCTTCACCCGCTGGCCGACGCTGACCGACTGCACCGGCGACTCGGTGGGCGACTGGGTCGCGATCGCGACGTTCGCGGCGTTGGTGCCCGGTCCAGGGGCGGCCGCTCCGCCGCCGGGCCGGAAGATCGCGAGCACGGCGATGACCACCCCCAGCACGCCCACGACCGCGATGGTCGCGACGGCGGCGCCGGTGGTCTCGGCGGGGTCGGAGGGACCGACGTGCTTGGTCATGCCTCTCCCGATCCTCAGGTGGTGCCCAGGTCCCCCCGAGCCTACCCGAGCAGCACGCGGCTCAACCGCGCGCCAGGAGTCGCTCGACGACCGTGGCCGGGTCGTCGGCCGGGACGGCGTCGTCCGGCCCCGGCTCGCCCGCCGCGGCGACGACCGGGGTGAGGTCGGCCGGGTCGCCGTGCACGGGGTGGCCGGCGGCGCGGACCTGCTCGAGCCACCGCGCGGTCGCGTCGCGCAGCAGGTCGCCGAGCTCGTACGGCGCCCGCGGCCGCGGGCCGGGCCGCGCGGCGAGCTCGTCCTCGGCGAACCCCCGCTTGACCACGCGGAGGTACGTCGCGCGGTCGACGCGGTCGGCGAGCCGGGCGTTGACCTCGCGCAGCAGCGCGACCTCCGCGGTGCCGAGCGACGGGTTGGCCGGGGCGGCCCCCGGGTCGAGGACCGCCGGGTCGAAGCCGCAGGCGTCGGCGAACCGGTGCCACAGCACCTCGGGCCCGGCGCCGGGCGGCGGCCCGACCACGAGGTGGGCGCGACCAGCCGGCACGCCGGTCGACCAGCGGCGCAGGCAGTCGGCGAAGTCCTGGGCGTGCCAGAAGTGCGGCCGCACGCCGCCGGCGTCGGGGCCGTCGTCGGGGCCGGTGTCGGCGCGCAGCTGCCCGCGCTCGAAGTCCGCGAACGACCAGGTCGCGCCGAGCTTGACCTCCTCCTGCCAGTGGGCGGTGGCCTGGCGGCCGAGGTCCCGGGCGGTCACGACGACGTGCACCTCCGCGCCCGCGAGCGGGCCTAGCGCGGCGCGCACCTGCGCGGTCGTCGCCCCGGCGAGCACCTCGTGGCTGATCACCGCGACCCCGTCGTACGACATCGCCCGCTCGCAGACCGCGGCCCACGCGCCGGCCACCTGCTCGTCGGCGAGCCCGAACTTCGCGGCGCTGCCGCGCACCTCGACCGCGCCGTGGAACATCGCCCCTGGTCGCACGAACGGGTAGAGGACCCCGTGCTCGCGCAGGCGGTCGCGGTTCTCCCCCATCAGCGCCTGCAGGTACGTCGTGCCGGTCTTGGGGAGCCCGACATGGAGGACGATGCGCGGCACGGTGTCATCGTGCCACCCGCCCGGGCCGGTAGCGTTACAACATGTGAGCACCACCCCCGCCCGCGTGTACGCGGCCCGACTGGTCGGGCTGCCGATCTTCGACCCCCAGGGCGACCAGGTGGGCAAGGTGCGGGACCTCGTCGCGGCGGTGCGGTCGGAGGTCCACCAGCCGCGCGTGCTGGGGCTGGTGGCCGAGGTGTTCGGCCGCCGCCGGATCTTCGTGCCGATGACGCGGGTGACCAACATCGACAGCGGACACGTGTACACGACCGGCCTGCTGAACATGCGCCGCTTCGAGCAGCGCCCGACCGAGACCCTCGTGATGGGCCAGATGCTCGACCGGACCGTGCGGGTGCCGATCACCGGGATCAGCGGCACGGTCTACGACGTCGCCATGGAGCAGGCCCGCAACCGCGACTGGGTGCTCAGCCGGGTCGCGATCCAGGAGCCCGCCAAGGGGCTGCGCCGGCGTGGCCAGACGCACGTCGTCGAGTGGCGCGACGTGGAGGGCCTGACCCAGCGCGAGGAGTCGCAGGGCGCCACCCACCTGATCGCCGCGCTGAACGAGATGCGCCCGGCCGACGCGGCGAACATGATCCACGACCTGCCCCTGGAGCGGCGCTCGGCCGTGGTGGCCGCCCTCGACGACGAGCGGCTCGCCGACGTGCTCGAGGAGCTGCCCGAGGAGGACCAGGTCGACATCCTCGAGCACCTCGACAACGAGCGCGCGGCCGACATCCTCGAGGAGATGTCGCCCGACGACGCCGCGGACCTGATCGCGGACCTGCCGCCGGAGACCGCCGAGGCGCTCCTGGAGCTGATGGAGCCCGAGGAGGCCGAGGACGTCCGGCGGCTGATGTCGTACGCCGAGGAGACGGCCGGCGGCATGATGACGCCGGAGCCGGTCATCCTCGGCCCGGACGCGACCATCGCCGACGCGCTCGCGCACGTCCGCAACCCGGAGCTGACCCCGGCGCTCGCCGCCCTGGTGTACGTGTGTCGCCAGCCGCTCGAGCCGCCCACCGGCAAGTTCCTCGGCGTCGCCCACATCCAGCGGCTGCTCCGCGAGCCGCCGTCCACGCTGGTGGCCGGCGCGCTCGACGACTCCATGGAGTCGCTGCGCCCGGAGGCCACGATCGACGAGGTGGCGGCCCACCTCGCGACGTACAACCTGGTGGCGGCCCCCGTGGTCGACGACACGGGGCACCTCCTCGGCGCCGTGACCGTCGACGACCTGCTGGACCACATGCTGCCCGAGGGCTGGCGCGACCGGGCCGTCCGGCAGGAGGCGGACCGGTGAGCGACCGCACCCCGCGCCTCGACACCCCGAAGGACCTCCGCCGTCCACCGCTGGTCCGGCGGCCGTCGTACAACGCCGACACCTTCGGGGTCTTCGCCGAGCAGTTCGCCCGGTTCATGGGCACCGCCCAGTTCCTGATCTACATGACGCTCTTCGTGGCGTTCTGGGTGATCTGGAACTTCACGGCGCCGCAGCACCTGCGCTTCGACGACTACCCGTTCATCTTCCTGACCCTGATGCTCAGCCTCCAGGCGTCGTACGCCGCCCCGCTGATCCTGCTCGCGCAGAACCGGCAGGAGGCGCGCGACCGGGTGATCGCCGAGCAGGACCGGCAGGCCGACGCCCGGGCGCACGCGGACATGGAGTTCCTCGCCCGCGAGGTGGCGTCGCTGCGGATGGCGGTCGGGGAGGTCGCGACCCGCGACTTCCTGCGCTCCGAGCTGCGCAGCCTGCTGGCCGACCTCGACGAGCGCTCCGAGGAGCGTGGCCAGGCTCACCCGGGCGAGGACGAGCCGGAGAACGTCCCCACGTAGACTCAGGGATCATGAGCAGTCCCCTTCTCGAGCGGGTCAACGCCGCCCTGGCCACCGTCAACGACCCCGAGATCAAGCGTCCGATCACCGACCTCGGCATGGTCGACTCCGTCGAGATCGACGACGCCGGCGTCGCGCACCTCACGGTGCTGCTGACCGTGGCGGGCTGCCCGCTCAAGGACACCATCAACCGCGACGTGACCGCCGCGGTCGGCGGGGTCGACGGCATCACCGGCGTGGACCTCAGCCTCGGCGTGATGACCGCCGAGCAGCGGGCCGGCCTGCAGGACGTGCTGCGCGGCGGCCAGGCCCAGCGGGAGATCCCGTTCGCCCAGCCGGGCTCGCTCACCAAGGTCTTCGCGATCGCGAGCGGCAAGGGCGGCGTCGGCAAGTCGTCGGTCACGGTGAACCTGGCGCTCGCCATGGCGGCGCAGGGGTTCAAGGTCGGCGTCGTCGACGCGGACATCTACGGCCACTCGGTGCCGGCGATGCTCGGCGTCGCCGACCAGCGCCCGACCCAGGTCGAGGACCTGATCATGCCGGTGCCCACCCCGTCCGGCGTCTCGGTGATCTCGATCGGCATGCTCAAGCCGCGACGCGACCAGGTCGTCGCGTGGCGCGGCCCGATGCTCGACCGGGCGCTCGTGCAGATGCTCGCGGACGTGTACTGGGGCTCGCTCGACGTGCTCCTCCTCGACCTGCCGCCGGGCACCGGCGACGTCGCCATCTCGCTCGGCCAGCACCTGCCGGGCGCCGAGGTGGTCGTGGTCACCACGCCGCAGGAGGCCGCCGCCGAGGTCGCCGAGCGGGCGGGCACGATGGCCTCGATGATGCACCAGCGCGTCGTGGGCGTCGTCGAGAACATGAGCTACCTCCCCTGCCCGCACTGCGGCGCCGACGAGCACCGGATCGAGATCTTCGGCTCCGGCGGCGGCGAGCGCGTGGCGGGCACGCTGTCGGCCCGGTTCGGGTACGACGTACCGGTCCTCGGCCAGGTCCCGATCGACACCTCCCTGCGCGAGGGCGGCGACGCCGGCAAGCCGATCGTGGAGTCCGACCCGACGTCCCCCGGGGCGCGGGTCCTCACCGCGGTCGCCGAGAAGCTCGCCGGCCGCGGCCGTGGACTCGCCGGCATGCAGCTCGGGCTGACGCCGACCAGCAAGTTCTAGAGCGGTAGGTTCTGGCCCGTGTTCGGGATCGGACTGACGGAGCTTGCCGTCATCGCCTTCGTGGCGATCCTGGTCTTCGGTCCCGACCGACTCCCCGACCTGGCCCGCCAGGCCGCCCAGATCGTCAAGCAGCTCCGCCGGATGGCGAACAACGCCCGCGACGAGCTGCGCGCCGAGCTGGGCCCCGAGTACGCCGACCTCGAGCTCCGCGACCTCGACCCCCGCGAGATCGTCAAGCGGCACATCGCCGAGGCGCTCGAGGAGGACGACGACGACCCGGCCCGGCCGGCGCGGCGCGGCCAGCGTCCGCTCGACGCGGGCGAGATCCCGCCGTACGACGCCGACGCGACGTAGTCCCGGGCCAGCCGCGGCCGGCGGTGCGTGAGCAACCGTTTCGGTCGCCCCATCGGTTGCTCATGCACCGCAGGCCCCGGGCCGCACCACGGCAGCGGTGCACCAGCAACCATCTCGGTCGCGCATTCGGTTGCTCACGCACCGCCCGCCCCGCGGCGGCTCGCCTCAGTCCCGCCGCTGCACCGCCGCGACCGCTGCGAGGGCGACCAGCACCATCCGGTCGGCCACGGCGAGCTCGGCGAAGTCCGCCCCGATCCGGCGCAGCCGCCCGTCGTACGACGTGCCGTCGGTCAGGTGGACCACGCACCGCTCCCCCGCGTCGGCGATCCGGCGCAGCGCGGAGCCCAGGCCGAGGCGCGCGACCGGCGACCATGCGACCTCGGGCACCGAGCGCTCGGCGGCGCCGGAGACGACGGCGACCGCCGGGAGGTGGACCACCCAGTCCTGGGCCGCGCCCGTCACCAGGCACCAGCCGTCGCCGACGCGGTCGAGCACACCGGCGACCGGTCCGACGCCCGCGACGTCCAGCCGCACCTCCTCGCCGACCGAGGCCATCAACCGCGAGGCGAGCGTGACCTCGCGGTACGCCGCACGGCTGCGGTCGGCCAGGTCGACGTCCCGTTCGGCCGCGTACAGCGCCTCCGCCTGCTGCTCGAGGTCGTCGAGGAGTGCGAAGACCTCCTCCTCCCAGGACATGCCGGGAGCCTGCCCGCTCAGTCGAGCGTCAACCGCTGGCGCAGCGGCAGGTCGCGCGACGAGGTGCCGACGGCGATGCGGTACGACCCCGGGTCGACGGTCCAGCCCCGGGCCCAGTGCGCGAACGCGCGCCGGTCGAGGTGGATCGTCACGCGCCGTGACCTCCCGGGAGCGAGCCGGACCTTGTCGAAGCCCTTGAGCTGCTTCGGCGGCTCGCCCGCCGACCGGGGGAACGAGACGTAGACCTGCGGCACCACGGCGCCGCGGCGGTCGCCCGTGTTGCGCACCGTGAACCGCACGTCCGCGCCCGCCCCGGCCCGTCGCACGTCGAGGTCGCGCAGCGCGAACGTCGTGTAGCCGAGCCCGAAGCCGAACGGGAACAGCGGCCGCACGCCGCGGGCGTCGTACCCGCGGTAGCCGACCAGGAGGCCCTCGTCGTACGACTCCTTGCCGTCGACGCCGGGGTACGCCGCGGGAGCGAACGACGCCTGCTCCTCCGACCGGGGGAACGTCTGCGGCAGCCGCCCGCCGGGCTCGGCGTCGCCGTACAGCACGTCGGCGAGAGCGTTGCCGTGCTGGAGCCCGCCGTACCAGGGCAGGAGCACCGCGCCGGCGTCGCGCAGCCAGGGCATCCGGACCGGCCCGCCGACGTCGAGGACCACCACGGTGCGCGGGTTGACGGCGGTCGCCGCCGCGATCATCGCCTCCTGGTTGCCCGGGACGCTGGTGCAGAACACCGTGGCGCACGCCGCCGGCCGCAACCCGAGGTCGGGCCGGTCGGTGCCCTCGCTCGACCCGTCGGTCGCGACCACGACCACCTCGTCGGCCGCCGCGGCCGCGGCCCGCGCGTCGGCGGTGCTCGAGCCCTCGGCGTACACGACCCGGTCGCCGTGCGCGAGCGCCGCGTCCGTGATCCCCTCGAGGGGCGATACCTGGCGGGCGACGCCGGAGCCGTGCGACGAGCCACCGCCGGAGGTGGCGCTCGAGGCGCCGACCGGGTTCGCCGCCCAGCCGATCACGGCGATGGTGCGGCCCCCGTCCCGGTGCAGCGGCAGCAGCCCGTCGCGGTTCTTGAGCAGCACCGTCCCCTCCGCCGCGACCTGGCGCGCCAGGTCGGTGTGCGGCGTCGAGACGTCGCTGAGGTACGGCGCGGGGCCGGGCTCCACGGGGTGGTCGAAGAGCCCGTGCTCGAACATCGGCCGCACGATGTTGCGCACCATGTCGTCGACCCGCGCCTGCGTGAGGGAACCGTCCGCGAGCGCGGCCCGCAGGTTGTCGGCGGAGAAGTACCGCTCCGGCAGCGGGGACGCGTGCATCTCCAGGTCCATGCCCGCCATCGCCGCCGGCGCCGTGGAGTGGGTGGCGCCCCAGTCGGACTCGACGAATCCGTCGAAGCCCCAGTCGTCGCGCAGGTACCCGGTGAGCATCCGCGGGTTCTCGCAGGCGTACGCACCGCCGACCCGGTTGTAGGAGCACATCACCGACCCGACGTGCGCCTTCTTCACCGCCGCCTCGAAGGCCGGCAGGTAGATCTCGCGCCGCGTCCGCTCGGCGACCCGCACGTCGACGGTCATCCGGTCGGTCTCCTGGTTGTTGAACGCGTAGTGCTTCGCGCTGGCCAGCACCGGGTTGTCCTGGATGCCGCGGATGAACGCCGTCGCCGTGCTGGCGGCGAGGAACGGGTCCTCGCCGAGGTATTCGAAGTTGCGCCCGTTGTACGGCGTCCGCGCGATGTTCATGCCCGGGCCGAGCAGCACGTTGATGCCCTTGGCGTACGCCTCCTCGCCGATCGCGCGGCCGAGCCGGCGCTGCACCCGCGGGTCCCACGTCGACGCCTGGGCCACCCCGGACGGGAACACCGTGGTCGCGACCTGGAGGCCGGCCACCCCGGAGCCGGCGTCGCTGAGCACCAGGTCGGGCACGCACAGCTCCGGGATCCCGTCGACGTGCCCGGCCGTGCCGTAGAACGCGAACCACGGCGGGTCGCTGAACGTCAGCATCCCGAGCTTCTGGTCCTGGGTCATCGCCTCGACCACCTCGTCCGCGCGGTGGTCGGCCGGGTCGCGCGGGTCCATCCACGCGGCACAGGGATCGGCCGCCCCGGCGGCCGGCGCGACAGGGGTGAGGCTCACCAGCGCGAGGCCGACGGCAGCGATCAGGACGCGTCTCATGACCCAGCCAACGGCGCGACCAGCAGCCGGTTACGACGCTGTGGAGACACCGTTGACTACGAAAGTAAAGAAGCGCAGCCTGAAGCAAACAGAAGCAAACGCATAGATTGGCTCTCGGGATGCCCGCTCCGCTGCACCGCTGCTTCGCGGTGGCGCTCGCCGCGACGACGGCGGGGGCGCTGCTGCTCGGCTGGCTGGTGCCGGTCGCGCTGGCCCCGGCGACCGGCTTCGACGAGGCGCTGGTCCGGTGGTGCGCGGGCGTGGGCGCCGGGGCGACCGCCTGGCTCTGGCTGGTGACGGCCGCCGTCCTCGTCGAGGCGGTGCGCGGCAGCGCGCGACCGGTCCGGGGCGTGCCCGCGCCGGTCCGGCGGGTACTGCTGGCGGCCTGCGGCGTCGCCGTCGTCGCCGGCCTGGCGACGCCGGCCGGCGCCACGACCGGGCGGCAGGACCCACCCCAGACGGCGGCGTCCGTGGTGGCCACCGCGATCGCCGGGCTCCCGCTGCCCGACCGGCCGCACGGCCCGGCCCACGCCGACGCTCACGAGCGCCGGGTCGTCACCGTGCAGGAGGGCGACTCGCTCTGGTCGATCGCCGACGAGCACCTCGGCGCCGGGGACCGCTGGCCCGAGGTCTATGCGCTCAACCGCGCCGTCGTGGGCGCCGACCCGGACGTGATCCGGCCGGCCCAGCGCCTCCGGCTGCCCGTCCACCTCCAGGAGAACCGATGAACGAGAACTCGGCCGACATCGTCGCCCTCCCCCAGCCGGCGCCGGTGGCCAGCGTGCAGGGCACGCTCGCCCTCGACCTGCAGCCGCGGTTCGACCCGCCCGAGCCCGGTGCGCCCGGGTCGTACGGCCACCACCCGGTCGCCGACGTGACCCCGATCGAGGCGCCGCTGCGGCGCGGCCTCGAGCAGTGGGCCGGCCGCTACGTGCAGGCCGCGGTCGAGATCGTCGGCGGCGACCGCCCGGTCAGCCAGCTGCTGCGATGGAGCTCCCGCGAGGTCTTCGCCGACCTCGACCGACGCGCGCAGCTGGTCGCCCGCGCCGGGCGCCACCAGGCCGGTCAGGGCAGGGTGCAGCCGGTCCGACCGCGGGTCGTCGGCGTCCACACCTGCTTCCTGGCCCGCAGCCGGGTCGAGGTGAGCGCCCACGTCCGGTACGGCGACCGCTCGCGCGCGGTGGCCGCGCGCTTCGTGCGGACCACCGACCAGCGGTGGTGCTGCACGGCGCTGGAATTCGCCTGATCAAGCGAGTGCGGTCGGTCGGGCCTGTCGAGATCGAGCGAGCAGCGTGTCGCGACGAAGAAGCAGGGCGGTGACCACGAAGGTCACCGCCCTGCACACGCCGCGGGGTCTCGTCAGGCTCGACCTGCGAGGTCAGCTGACGCGGGCCGTGAGCCCCGTCGGGCCGCCGGGACGGCCGTGGCACTGCTTGAACTTCTTGCCCGACCCGCAGGGGCACTTGTCGTTGCGACCCACGCCGGCGAACTCGTCGTCCGCCGCGGTCGCCGCCGAGCCGCGCACCTCGGCCTCGCCGGCCTCGGTGGGCGCGGAGTAGGACAGGTTCTGCGGCTGGCTGGGACGGTCGAGGCCCTTGGCGCGGATCAGCGGCTGCTCGCCGGGGACACCCGACGGGACGGGCTGGCGCATCGGCTCGAGGACCTCTTCCTCCTCGACCTCTTCCTCCTCGACGTCGATCTGCACCTCGAGGTTGAACAGGAAGCCGACCGACTCCTCCTTGATGCCCTCCATCATCGAGGCGAACATGTCGAAGCCCTCGCGCTGGTACTCGACCAGCGGGTCGCGCTGCGAGTACGCCCGCAGGTAGATGCCCTCGCGCAGGTAGTCCATCTCGTAGAGGTGCTCGCGCCACTTGCGGTCGAGGACCGACAGCACGACGCGTCGCTCGAGCTCACGCATGACGGGCTCGCCGATCTCGGCCTCGCGGCGGGCGTACGCCTCGCGGGCGTCCCGCTGCAGCAGCTCGATGAGCTCGCCGCGGTCGAGGTTCGCCCGGCCACCGGCCTCCTTCTCGAGCGTCTGCCAGTCGACGCCGATCGGGTAGATCTGGCCGAGCGCGGTCCACAGCGCGTCGAGGTCCCACTGCTCCGGGAAGTCCTCGGTCGCCGCGGTGACGTACGACTCGACGGTGTCGGCGATGAAGCCGTCGATCTGGTCGCGGAGGTCCTTGCCCTCGAGGACCTCACGGCGCTCGGCGTAGATCACCTTGCGCTGGCGGTCCATGACGTCGTCGTACTTCAGGACGTTCTTGCGCGACTCGAAGTTCTGCGACTCCACCTGGCCCTGCGCGTTCGCGATGGCGTTGGTGACGCGCTTGTTCTCGATCGGGACGTCGTCCGGGATCTTCAGCACCTGGAGCACGCGGTCGACCCAGTCGGACTTGAACAGCCGCATCAGCTCGTCCTGGAGCGACAGGTAGAACCGGGACTCGCCCGGGTCGCCCTGACGGCCGGAACGACCGCGCAGCTGGTTGTCGATGCGGCGCGACTCGTGGCGCTCGGTGCCCACGACGTACAGGCCGCCGAGCTCCTTGACCTCGTCGTGCTCGTGGGCGACCTGCCCCTTGATGCGCTCGATCGTCGACGGCCACTCCGCCTCGTACTGCTCGGCGGTCTCGCCGGCGGGCTCGAGGCCCTTCTTGCGGAGCTCGAGGTCGGCGAGGAACTCGACCGAGCCACCGAGCATGATGTCGGTGCCTCGACCGGCCATGTTGGTGGCGACGGTGACGGCACCGCGGTGGCCCGCGAGCGCGACGATCTTCGCCTCGTCGGCGTGCACCTTCGCGTTCAGCACCGAGTGCGGGATGCCGCGACGCTTGAGCTTGTCGGACAGGTGCTCGGACTTCTCGACCGAGACGGTGCCGACCAGGACCGGCTGGCCCTTCTCGTGCCGCTCGGCGATGTCGTCGACGACCGCGTCGTACTTCGCCTCCTCGGTCCGGTAGACGAGGTCGGGCTGGTCGATGCGGGCCATCGGCTTGTTCGTCGGGATCGGGACCACGCCGAGCTCGTAGATCTTGTCGAACTCCGAGGCCTCGGTCATGGCCGTACCGGTCATGCCCGAGAGCTTGTCGTACATGCGGAAGTAGTTCTGGAGCGTGATCGTGGCGAGGGTCTGGTACTCCTCGCGGACCTCCACGCCCTCCTTGGCCTCGATCGCCTGGTGCAGGCCGTCGTTGTAGCGACGGCCGGCCAGCATCCGGCCGGTGTGCTCGTCGACGATGAGCACCTCGCCGTCCATGACGACGTACTCCTTGTCGTTGTGGAACAGCTCCTTGGCCTTGACGGAGTTGTGCATGAACGAGATCAGCGGGGTGTTCACCGAGTCGTACAGGTTGTCGATGCCCAGGTGGTCCTCGACCTTGGTGATCCCCGGCTCGAGCATCGAGATCGTGCGCTTCTTCTCGTCGACCTCGTAGTCCTCGTCACGGACCAGGCCGCGGGCGATCTTCGCGAACTCGTCGTACCACTTGACCTCGTCCTGCGTCGGGCCGCTGATGATGAGCGGCGTCCGCGCCTCGTCGATGAGGATCGAGTCGACCTCGTCCACGATCGCGAAGTTGTGGCCGCGCTGGACGCACTCCTCGATGGAGCCGGCCATGTTGTCGCGCAGGTAGTCGAAGCCGAGCTCGTTGTTGGTGCCGTAGGTGATGTCGCAGCCGTACGCCACGCGCCGCTCGTCGGGGCGCATCTCCGGGAGGATCACGCCGACGGTGAGCCCGAGGAAGTGGTGGATGCGGCCCATCATCTCGGACTGGAACTTGTCCAGGTAGTCGTTGACCGTGACGACGTGGACGCCCTTGCCCTCGAGGGCGTTGAGGTACGCCGGCAGGGTGGACACCAGGGTCTTGCCCTCACCGGTCTTCATCTCGGCGATGTTGCCGAGGTGCAGCGCGGCGCCACCCATGACCTGGACGTCGAAGTGACGCTGGCCGATGACGCGCCGGGCGGCCTCGCGGACCGTGGCGAACGCCTCGGGCATGAGGTCGTCGAGGGACTCGCCGTTGGCGAGCCGCTCGCGGAACTCCGCGGTCATGCCTTGGAGCTCGGCGTCGCTCATGGCGACGAAGTCGTCCTCGATGGCGTTGACCGCCTGCGAGATGCCCTCGAGCTGACGCAGGATCTTCCCCTCGCCGATGCGGAGGATCTTGTCGAGAATGGCAGGCACGTGAGTCGGACTCCCTGAAATCGTTGGCTGCGCCACTCTACCCAGCGACCGGTACGCACCCTAACCACGCGCGCGGAGCCTGCCGGAGCGGCGATCCGCACGACCGACGCGGTGCGTGACGGCGCGGGCACGATCGAGGCGCTGATCGGCGACGGAGCAGCCGCGCCTGGTCGCTCCGCAGCCGGGCCGTGACCGGGGCCGGGCCCCGGCACGTGTGAAATGGGCACGGAGGGGAAAGCGACTGCTCACGACCCTGTGGTCCGGGTGCCTTCCCGAGGTTAAGATCCGGCCGGCGGGTGGGGGAACCGACAACGGGGGACAAGACCG
>DASTXB010000091.1:0-141759 GCA_035765695.1 Nocardioides sp.
GACCACCCCGACATCGAGGAGTTCGTCGAGACCAAGGCGCGCGAGGAGGACAAGATCCGCGCGCTGCGTGACGCCGGCTTCGACATGGACCTCGGCGGCAAGGACATCACGTCCGTGCAGTACCAGAACGCCAACAACTCCGTGCGCGTCAGCGACGAGTTCATGCGCGCGGTCGAGCAGGGCACGAGCTTCGGCCTGCGGGCCCGCAAGACCGGCGAGGTGATCGAGGAGGTCGACGCGCGTGAGCTGTTCTCCAAGATCGCCAAGGCGGCCTGGGAGTGCGCCGACCCGGGCCTGCAGTACGACGACACCATCAACGACTGGCACACCAACCCCGAGACCGGCCGGATCACCGCGTCCAACCCCTGCTCGGAGTACATGTCGCTGGACAACTCGTCCTGCAACCTGGCGTCGCTGAACCTGCTGAAGTTCCTCAAGGACGACGACACCTTCGACGCGCCGCTGTTCGCGAAGGCCGTCGAGCTGATCATCACCGCGATGGACATCTCGATCTGCTTCGCCGACTTCCCGACCGAGTCGATCGGCAAGACCACCGTCGACTACCGCCAGCTCGGCATCGGCTACGCCAACCTCGGCGCGCTGCTGATGGCGATGGGCCTGGGCTACGACTCCGACGGCGGCCGCGCGATGGCGGCGACCATCACCTCGCTGATGACCGGTACGTCGTACAAGCGCTCGGCCGAGCTCGCCGGCGTCGTCGGCCCGTACAACGGCTACGCCCGCAACGCCGAGGCGCACAAGCGCGTGATGCGCAAGCACCAGGCCGCGAACGACACCGTCCGCACCCTGTCGATCGCCGACTCCCAGGTGCACAAGCTGGCCACCCAGGCGTGGGCTGACGTGATCGCGCTGGGCGAGCAGAACGGCTTCCGCAACGCGCAGGCCTCGGTGCTCGCGCCCACCGGCACCATCGGCTTCATGATGGACTGCGACACCACTGGCATCGAGCCGGACTTCTCGCTGGTCAAGTTCAAGAAGCTGGTCGGCGGCGGCTCGATGCAGATCGTCAACCAGACGATCCCGCGGGCCCTGAAGAAGCTGGGCTACCAGCCCGAGCAGGTCGAGGCGATCGTCGCCTACATCGCCGAGCACGGCCACGTGGTCGACGCGCCGGGCCTGAAGACCGAGCACTACGAGGTCTTCGACACCGCGATGGGTGCCCGCGCGCTCAAGCCGATGGGCCACGTGCGGATGATGGCCGCCGCGCAGCCGTTCCTGAGCGGCGCGATCAGCAAGACCGTCAACCTCCCGGAGACCGCCACGGTCGAGGAGATCGAGGAGATCTACCTCCAGTCCTGGAAGCTCGGTCTGAAGGCGACCGCTTGCTACAGGGACAACTGCAAGGTGGGCCAGCCGCTCGCCGACGGTGGCGGCAAGGCCAAGAAGGACGCCGCCGACGCGGCGGCGGCTGCGACCGAGGCGGCGACCAAGGTCGTCGAGAAGATCGTCTACGCCCCGACCCGCAAGCGGCTGCCGAAGTCCCGCGTCTCGCGCACCACCTCCTTCACCGTGGGTGGCGCCGAGGGCTACATGACCTCGGGTGCGCACGACGACGGCGAGCTGGGCGAGATCTTCCTCAAGCTCGGCAAGCAGGGCTCGACCCTGGCGGGCGTGATGGACGCGTTCTCGATCGCGGTCAGCATCGGCCTGCAGTACGGCGTCCCGCTGGAGACCTACGTCTCGAAGTTCACCAACCTGCGCTTCGAGCCCGCCGGCCTCACCGACGACCCGGACGTGCGGATGAGCCAGTCGATCATGGACTACATCTTCCGTCGCCTGGCGCTGGACTACCTGCCGTACGACAAGCGCGCCGCCCTGGGCATCTACTCCGCCGAGGAGCGCCAGCGCTACCTCGAGACCGGCTCCTACGAGCCCGTCGAGGAGACCGGCTCCCCGGCCGAGCTCATCGAGGCCACCTCGGACATCGTTGGTCGAGTGGCGAGCGCCAGCGAACGTACCGAGACCACCGAGGACGTGGTCGACGCCGAGCCCGTCGTCACCCACGACAGCCACGGCTCCGACCAGCGGGAGGTCCCGGCCCAGTCCGCCAAGACCGCCCACACCTCCGCCGAGCTCCTCGAGCAGATCACCGGCCACGCGGTCGACAGCCCGCTCTGCTTCACCTGCGGCACCAAGATGCGCCCCGCCGGCTCCTGCTACGTCTGCGAGGGCTGCGGCAGCACCAGCGGCTGCAGCTGATGTGAACGGTCAGGGAATGTCCCGGCTGGATCGGTCGGCAATGTTCTGAGATCGGTCAGCAATGTCCAGGCTTCGGTCAATCGGACATTCTGGCCGCCGGACGCACACAGATGACCCGGCTCCGCTTCGGCGGGCCGGGTCATCTGTCGTTCGTCCGACGGCACTAACAGCCGAACGAGTGGGGGTTCCGTTCATTAGAGTCACGGGCGCGGTGGCTGTGGACGAGGTTGCGGCTAACGCGCCGTCTTGCTGCGTCGACTACCAAGTAGCAACCGATTCCGTGGGCCCGCGGGAGGCGAGCATGGATCCGCAACATGAGGAGTCACCTCAAACTGGCTTCGGCGATGCCGGGCTGGACTTTCCAGCGCTCTACGAGAAGCACAAGGACGCGATGTACGGCACCGCGCGAAGGCTGCTGCGCGGCGATGACCAGCACCGTGCGGAGGACATCGTCCAGGAGGCCGTCCTCTCGATCTGGCGGAACCCGCCCGAGGTTGTCGAGAACTGGGAGGCGCTGTTCGTGCAGGCGGTGAAGCGGAAGGTTTACGACTTGTGGAAGTCCTCCGCGCACGAGCACGAGCGGCTTGTTTTTGAGGACGCTCGTCCACTCGACAACGAACTTGGCGGAGATGACCTGGGACTGGATCCTGCTGAAATGGTCGAGGAGACTTTCGATCGTGCCAGTGACATCGCGCGCGTCCGTGAGGCCATGTCCTTGCTCACCAGGGCGGACTCGCAGGCCGCTCACGTCTACTGGCAGGTCAAGGGCCTGGGGCGGACGTCCGGGGAAGTCGCAGCGGATATGGGCATTTCAGATTCGAGGGTGCGGCAGCTCGTGATGCGGGCACGAGGCCAGTTGATCGACATTCTGAATGCGAGCGGAGGTGGGCTGTGAGTGGAGACGAGTTCAACGAGAGGGACGAGCTGATGGAGCTTCTACTCGAGATGCCAGCCGGCCCGGAGCGCGATCGTCGCTTGGCCGGGTTCGACGACGAGACCCGTGCAGCGTTTGCGCAGCTCCTGGAAATCGACGATCTGGTGTGGGAGTCCAACCATGGTGCACCACCACTGCAGAACGACCCGGTGGCTGCGATGCTGGGGCTGGTCCCGGACCCGTCCTTCCGCCTCGATTCGATGGCCTTCACGCAGCTCTGCTCGCGTAGCAAGGTTAAGCCGGCGCGTCTCGCTGAGCGGCTGCGCGCACGTGGCTGGGAGGTCGACGCCGCGGACGTGTTCCGTTGGCAGATGAGCGTCGCATCAGAGGTTTCGCCGGCGCTGATTCGTGCCATTGCAGAGGAGATCCGCACCACCCCCGACAAGCTCGCGGCGCCTCCTTCCGCGCAGCAGGGAGGCCTGGACGCCTTGGCTGACCTCGTCGCCGCCACCAAGAGGTTTGGCGACTTGGTCCAACGGTTTGCGCTTGCTCAGCGGATCTCGCCGAGCATGGCGCAGTCAGTGCTGCGCACGCGCGTTCTGGCGACTGCTCAGCGCGGTCGCGAACCCGAGGTGGAGCAGATGTTGGAGTCGTTGGAGGTTTTGGTTCGAGCCCTCGAAGAAGAGTGACGATGCGGACGATCGACGATTGCGCCTCGGCGGCGATGGCGGCGCTCGGCGCAGAGGTTCTGGGCCGATTCCCAGCAGACCCGTTGCATACGATGCGGGTAGACCTTGGCCTGAAGGTTCAAGAGGCTGAACACCTGACTGAAAAGCGTGCCGACGGCGGCGCGTGCGACGGTCTCTCCTTCTTGAAGGACGGAGTCGTTCTCTACGCACCGACTCGAAACTCGCGGCGCGAGAACTTCACTCTCGCTCACGAGCTCGGACACTGGCTCGTCAACCAAGTGCCCGGCATCTTCGATTGGCTGGTCGACCAACCGAACCCAAAGAAGATGCTCGAGACGCTGTGCGACCGGATCGCCCAGCGCCTGCTGCTCGGCGACGGTGCGATGGGCGCTGTTATCGGCGCCGGGCCGATTCAGGCCAGTCACGTTCTGAAGCTGTACGAAACGAGTCAGGCCAGTCTTCCTGCGTGTGCGATCGCCTTGGCTGCTCGGCTCCCCGGAGTTGGCGCAGTCATCCTGGTTGATCGCGACGAACCGGATGGTGACCCCGTGGTCAGGTACGCCAGCGTGCGGCCTGACCTGGAACGGGGATGGCCGAAGGTTTACCCCTGGCCGGGCCAAACCGTCCCGCCCGCTCACCCCCTGCGCTTCATCACCGAAGGCGCTCCAGTCAGGCGCCGCAGCTGGTGGTCGACACCCTGGGGAGAGCGCGAGGTGTTCTACATCGACGCCATCGCGATAAATGCACGGCGAACCATTGCGATCCTGGCCGACACTGACTTGTGGGGCGCCGAGGCATTCCATCCGCCGACCAATCGAAGCTACGACGAGCGCCCCGAACAGGAGATCGCCTGCTGTGGCCAGATTCGGGTCGCCCGTGGGTACCCGTGTAACGAGTGCGGTCAGGTCCACTGCCCCGCGTGCAAGAAGTGTCGCTGCGACAAGCAGAACGACGAGCTTGTGCTCTGCAAAGGCTCCTGCTTCCTGAAGTACCGGAAGAACCTGCTCGTCGACGGCAAGTGCGAGGACTGCCGCTAACAGCCAGAGCCTCCACCTCGACTACCTAGTGAGGGGATACCGGCCGATCCGGTAGCCCTCGGAGGGGAGGTGAATCGGGCATGGCGAAGAACACCGGCAAGGGACACCGCGTCGGCGCCGTGAAGGCGCGCAGCGAGTTCAAGTCCAACGGCACGTGGTTCAAGCGTGACGCCAAGACCGGCCGCATCCTCAACGGCAGCCCGCAGCAGCACAAGGGCGTCCGCAACGAGAAGTGAGGTGGGGTGACCGGCAACCCGACGTTGTCGGTCACCAGCCGGACCCTTCGCAGCAGCACCAAGACAACGAGTTCTCCAGGAGGAACCGTGAACGACAAGAACGACAAGAACGACGAGCACGAGAAGCACAAGAGGATCACCATCACCATCGACGGCCAGTCATTCACGACCCGTGACGACGACCAGGAGGCAGCATCCCTCCTCCGTCTGGCCGGCGTCGACCCGGCGCAGTACGACCTCGCCAAGATCAAGCACAACGGCGAGCCCAGGGTCTACCGCGACGAGAAGGTCATCGACCTCAAGGACGGCGACGCCTTCGTCACCGTTCGCCAGAGCGCCCAGGTCGCCTGATGACCGCCGGGCCTTCCCCCGACGACGGGGTCGCACGGTTCATCGCCGACCTCGAGGAGGAAGGTCACAAGCCGGTCCGTTGCGGAGAGTCCGTGCGATACACGGTCGTACCTGCAGCGGGCCGGTTCGCCGGCGAAGAGGTGGTCACGGGTGTCAGTGTTAGCGAGCTCCAGGGGTGGCCGACGGTTCCGCCACACTGGATCCACCTGGCAGACGAAGTCACGTTCGCCCAGACCAACACCGATACGCAGGACTGTGAGCCGGGATGGCGTCGCCACTCGCGTGAGGCCGGCCCGTGGAACATGAACCGGAAGCCGATCTTGATCTGGATCTCGCACGTCCGCGGGATGCTCGGCCAGGCGGCCTGAGATGACGTGGCACTCGGTTGCAATGACGGCGGTCCACCACGAGGACCTGAGCCGACACCTTCTCCGCACAGACGGTCAAGAGGACATCTGCCTCGCGACCTACACGGTCTCGACCGGAGCAGACCGGACCACAAGGTTGATCGCCGACATCGAGCTACCCGGCGAAGGCGACAGGCAGGTGCACGGCAACGCCACCATCGCCGGCGGCTACGTGCTCCGCGTCGCTGCGAAGGCCGCCCGCGAGGGCCGCGGCGTCGTCATGATGCACAGCCACCCCGGCGGCCGTCGCTGGCAGCGGATGAGTTCACCTGATGCTGACGCGGAGTCTTCGTTCTCGGGTCTCGTCGAGCGGTTGACTGGACTGCCGCTGGTCGGCATGACCTTGGCGGGCGACGGGGCATGGTCCGCAAGAGTGTGGGTCAAGGGCACCCCCCAGTGGGCCGGCTCAGTGCGACGAGTCGGAGCCAAGCTCCACACGTCGTGGAACGACGACCTTGTTCCGTCTCTCGCTGATGCAGCAACGCAGGCACGGAGCATCTCAGCGTGGGGCGAAGACTCCCACCGCGACATCACACGCCTGCGCGTCCTTGTCGTCGGCGTCGGAAGCGTCGGCCTCGACATCGTTCAGCGCCTCGCGGCCACTGGCATTCTCCACCTCGGAGTCATGGACTTCGACCGGGTCGAGCCCATCAACCGCGACCGCATGATCGGCGCCACTCGCCGCGACGCACGCCTTCGTCGTCGCAAGGTTGACGTCGCCGCTCGTCTCGCACGACAGGCCGCCACTGCCGACAACTTCAAGGTCACTCGACACCACGACAGCGTCTGCACGCCAACCGGGCAGAGAGCCGCTCTCGACTACGACGTCACCGTCAGCTGCGTAGACCGGCCCTGGCCCCGCGCCGCCCTCAACACGCTCGCGTACGCCGACCTGATCCCCGTCATCGACGGCGGTATCGCCATCGACACCTTCCAGACCGGCAATATGCGCAGCGCCACCCGACGCGCTCAGACAGCAACCCCCGGTGTTCCGTGTCTCGCCTGTTCCGGGCAGATCGACATGAGCGAAGTCGCGCTAGAGATGAGCGGCGACCTCGACGATCCCGAGTACATCCGCCGCGCCGGACGCGACCCCATCTCTGGTCGTCCAAACGTCGCGGCGCTTTGCGCGGGAGTCAGCAGTAGCCAACTGGAGCAGTTCGTGAGCCTTGTCGCACACCCGGGCGGACGTGGCGTTCCCGGCGCCGTTCGGTTCAGTCTTGCGCTTCACCACCTCGAACACCTCCCGCACAAGACCCAGCCCTTCTGCACGACGGAAAGTCAGGTTGCAGCAGGTGACGGCCGGATTCCGCTGTCGCGCATCTCCAGCTCGCTGCCGCGTCCAGGACGGCCTCAAGTTCGCGCTCGCTGGGCCTCCAATCTGGTAGACCGGTGGATGGAGTCAATCGTCAACCACCAGGGTTGAACTTGAGGGAATCGCCGGGCCGCGGACCTCTGGGCTCCATCCGCCGAGATGACAGTGGCTTCGCTTGGTGGTCCGAGTCCTGAGGCTCTTTCGCGGGGTCACTTCGTGGGCCTCATGGGGCGGCGCGTCAGCCCAGAGGCCGGGCCGGCCGAGTTCGTCAGTGATTGCGTCGCAGATGTCGCGGATCACCCAAGGCATCTCGTCCAGGGTGTAGATGTACGTCGCCGAGCCGGTGCCGAGTTCGATGCCCTGCAGGGGCTCTGCGCACTCCTCGCACAGGAACGCCGGTGGCTGATGCGTGCTTGCCCAGAAGTCATATCTGGCATCCGCGCCGCCGCAGCCCCCGCACAGGGGAAGGCTGGCCTGGACGCTGCAGATGCCCCGGTCCCGGCCACGTGGACGTTGGCCTTGTCGACGAGCGTGATGTTGGAACTCGTCGGCTCGAAGCCCCTCAGCCAGTTCCCCGGCATCGAGTCCCTTGCGTCACTTCCTTCCCAGGTCGACGTGTCGCCGCAGCCCGTCAGCTCGCCCGCCTAAGATGCAGTCTCGTGCAGCTCGACGCTCGTCCCTCGCTCACTGACGCCGCGGGCTTCAATGTCGGCGTGACCGTTGGATGGACATTGGATGACCGTTGACAGCTGAGTCAGCTAACAACACCGACCCGGCGGCCTCGGCACCTTTGTGGTGTCGAGGCCGTCGGCGTGCTTGATGACTGCAACCGCGAAGCATTGCAGCTGGCAGCGACAGCGAAAGTTGATTGGCTCGGCAGTCCACCCGCGTCGTCAGCCATCGAGGCTGAGCGACCGTCCACTGGTCGAACCGTTTGCTGTCTACCCGCGTCTTAGGCCACGCGCGGACGCCGATTTCGCCCACTAAGACGCGACTTCGCTATCGGCCAGGAACGGGGCAGCGCGAAGCTTGGCGCCGCGTCGCTTCGATGGCCGGTGTTGAGCACGACGACTAAGTCGCCGTCCGATCAGTGTCTTATGCCGAGCACAATCCGGTCTCTCTACGAGACCCTGGGTTTCTGATCGGGACACCCCCCGGCTCGTGGCCAGACACTCCGCAACGGGAGCGTCCTTCGTGCCGGACACACGTCCAGTCCGCACCGGGCTGTCATACCCGTCTTCGTCTAGGCTTGACGAGTGGAGCCGAGTCACGGCGCACGCAGGTTGGGTAGCGTGTTGGCCGCTGCTGAGGCGGCATCGCCGGTCGACGCCGTCGAGGCCGTCACCCGCGAGCTGGGCCTGGCCCTGGGTGCGACGAAGGTGTCCTTCCTCATCGCCGACCTGTCCGGGCGAGCCGTCGTGCGCCTCGCGCACATCCACCTCCACAACGCCGACGGGGGTGACATCGACTCCCCGGTAGTGAGTGGGGAACGGCGTGCCGTGGAGGAGTCCGCGACGGTTGAGCCATTCGATGGCGGGCCAGCTGAGCGCGCGATGCGCACACAGGAGGTCCAGGTCGTCGCGCCCCACCCACGACATGCGGACTCCGACGAGGTCCAGTCGTGGGTGGTGCTGGCCCCGGTGACCGAGCGTGGCGAGGTCATCGGTCTCTTAGAGCTGACCCTCCCCGACCGCCCCGATACCGGCACGCTCGGTGAGATCGCGGAGCTGGCACACTTGCTGGCGTTCGTGGTGATCGCGAACCGGCGGCACACCGATCTCTTCGAGTGGGGACAGCGGACCCGGCGTGCGAGCTTGCCGTCGGAGATTCAGCGCCGCTTGCTCCCCGGTCCGCAGACCTGTGAGGCCGGGTCGTTCACGCTCGCGGGCTGGTTGGAGCCCGCCGCGACCGTCGCCGGGGACACCTTCGACTTCAGCGTGGATCGCGACGTCCTGCACCTGTCCTTGACTGACGCGATGGGCCACGGCGTTGAGGCCGCCCTGGAAGCGACCCTGTGTGTAGGCGCGCTGCGCAACGCCCGCAACGAGGGGGCGTCATTACTGGACGCGGTGACCTCAACGAACCAGGCGCTGTACGAGCATGCCGCCGAGGCCTCGCTCGAGGACTTCGCCACCGGGCTGATCGGCCGCGTCGACCTGCGCACCGGCGTGATGGACCTGGTGAACGCCGGCCACGAAGCGCCCTACCTCGCCCGCGGTCCGCTCGTGACCACTGTGAGCCTTCCAGTAGATCTTCCCTTCGGGCTCTTCGGTGACACGACCTACGGGATCAGCCAGCTCGGCCTGCAGCCCGGGGACCGGGTCATCTTCGTCACCGATGGCATGCTCGAGCGCACCCCCGTGGAGGTCAATATCGCTGAAGTGATCAGTGAGACCAGGTCCCTGCACCCGCGCGAGGCGGTTCGCGCCCTGGCTGACCGGGTCCTCGAAGCGACCGACCACACGCTCAGCGACGACGCAACCGTGCTGTGCCTGGACTGGCACGGCGGACACGGGCGCGACCGCCAAAGCGTCCACGGAGCTGACCTGAGCCGCGCCAGCGAACCGGTTCCCTGAACGCGAAACGTCGCGATCGATTCGCACTCCTCTTGATGCCTGGAGCGTCATCTGTCAGGAGCCGACATCGCACGCCTCAAGGAGGTCGACGGCGAGATTGAGGACCTCGAAGGCCACCTGCCGTGCTGGACATGGCCCTGGTCCACTTGACCCCGGTGGCAGGACCTCGGTCCTGGACGAGGATGAGCGAGTCACAGAACGCAGCGCGTGGGGTTTGCCGCAAGCCCTGCACCGGACCTGGAGTAGCAAAGGCTGAGCCGCCGAGGTCCCCGCCGACCAGCAGCAACACTCGGTGCCTTGCTACACACCGGCCCGCGTGTGGCGGACCCCGAACGCGCGCGGAGAGTATCGGAGCCGTGAATCGGGTATGTCTACGGCGGGGCGTGGTTCGTGCGACCACAACGGTATTCGGAGGGTTGCGGCGTGACGATAGTTCAACCCGGTACCAAGCAGTACACGAGCCGCTATACCGATCTCATGCGTGCCGTTAACAATGCTGGTCTCCTCGAGCGAAGGCACCTTTACTACTGGCTGCAGATCGGTGCGCACGTCACGGCGTTTCTCGGTATCTGGGCGGGCTTCTTTCTCCTCGGCGACTCCTGGTTCCAGTTGACGCTCGCAGCAGCACTGGGTGTGGCTCTAGCCCAGTTCGGATTCCTAGGCCATGACGCGGCTCACCGGCAATTGTTCGCTTCCTCAGCGTGGAACGCGTGGACTGCGCGCATCTTGGCCGGAGCCTTCGCCGGGCTGACCTTCGCCTGGTGGCGCGCCAAGCACAACAAGCACCACAAGAGCCCCAACCTGGAAGGCTACGACCCCGACATTGCCCCCGGCGCTATTGCGTTTACCCCCGGGATTGTCGCTCAGCGCACCACTGGGTTCGCTGGCTGGTTCGTCAAACGCCAGGGTTGGCTTTTCTTCCCCCTGTTGACCCTCGAAGGTATAAACCTACACGTCGAGAGCATCCGCGCCGGCCTCGGCAAGGAAATCAACCAACCTTGGCGCCGACTGGAGCTGGTCCTCGTTGTCACGCGCCTGACGGCGTACGTCGCGATCTTGCTGACCTTTCTGCCGCTCGGCAAAGCTGTGGCGTTCCTCGCGATCCAGATGGCTGTCTTCGGGTTCTGTCTGGGCGCCTCGTTTGCGCCGGCGCACAAAGGCATGCCCATCGTTCCGCCGGACATGAAGCTCGACTTTCTGCGTCGCCAAGTCATGGTTTCGCGCAACGTCAGAGGCAACCCCGTCATCGACTGGGCAATGGGTGGGCTCAACTATCAAATCGAGCACCACCTCTTCCCCAACATGCCGCGGTGCAACCTCAAGAAAGCGCGACCGCTAGTTCAAGCACACTGTGAACGGGAGGGAATTCACTATGCGGAGGTCGGACTCTTCGAGTCTTACGCGATCGTGGTCGATTACCTCAACAACGTCGGCCTGAGGGCCCGTGACCCCTTCGACTGCCCCCTGGCCGCACAGCTGCGTGGCTAAAGCGGTCGGTCACAACTCGAACGACCAGACCGGGGCAAAGCCGGTTCTTCGATCTGAGGACAGTGGCCCACGGGTCCACGCCACCCTGCGAGACGACTGACCGCAACCCCACCGCGACTCCACCCCGCGCAACTCGTGCGCGTCACTTCGCCGCGAGTGCCTCTGCCTCAACTCACGGCTACCGCCGCGCCCTGGAAGAAGTCCGTTGGCATGCGGTGCGCGAGCCGCCACGTGATCGCGATCGGCCGCTCACCTTGATGACTCACGTAGCTGGCCGGGCCGAGGAACTGGTAGGGCGCCGTGCCGAACGGGTCTTGGTGGGTGTCGCGGACGAAGAGCAAGACGTTGCTTGTGCCGTTCAGGTAACGCTGCCCTGTCGGCGATGCCACGGTGGTCGCGTTCTGCGACTCCCAGTGGAACAACGTCGGGCTGATCGGATAGTCGCGGTACATCGTCGTGGGGGAGTAGTCCGCCTCGGACTTCTTGAGGGTGGCCATCAGGAGGTCGGCGTTTGCGGCGGGGGCATAGGCGACGCCCTGCATCATGCTTGTCGGCTTCCGCTCGAGCGTGGCGTAGTCGACGGCCGCGAGGATCTCCTCGCGCTGATAGCGAGCGTGGACGCGCAGCGGATACGGGGCAAGGGAGCCGGGCAGCGGGACGGTGACGTGCTCGGCACCGTTCACTGCCAACTCGACGACGGAGGAGAGCTCTTCGCGAGCCGCATGCTCACCGCGTAGCGCTTCGATACCGTCGTCGTACGACGAGAAGCCGCTACCGTCCGGCCAGAGCGAGAAGAAGAGCATGTGCGCATATCGCCGCTCGATCTCGTCGAGTTCCGCATACGGTGGCGCGTCGTCGGCGAGCAGGCGGAGGTAGGCGCTGGCTCGGTCCGGATCGTCGACATGGGCAAGTGCCCGAGCGCGCCTCGTGAGGCCCGGTGCGAAAACGCCCTGTAGCCGGACGGGCAGCCCGGCATCGACGCGGAGCTGAGTCACGACTTCTGCCCCCTGCGCAGCACCTCGGAGAGAGGCAGGCCGGAACGCGCGAGGAAGTCGGGGAGGGTCGTGTCTCCCATGGACCGCAGTTCCTGCACGACCTGGGGCCAGCGCCGAGTGACCTGGGTCCTGACGTTCTCGAGGATCAGCTCCTGGGAGGTTCGGTCGAGGATAATCTGGCTTCCTGATGGCAAGAACGGGAAGCCATCTTCGACATCCTTAACGAGCTCGCCACGAGCGCGACCCGTGAGGGCACGCAGCTTGGCGTCCCAGCGGAACTCGGTGTGCTGGTGGCCAACGAAGTCGAGGGCGGTGAGGACAGCCTTGTCCGTGGTGCGCCGGAGGCCGCGGCCGAACTGCTGGAGGAACACCGTCGCGCTCTCCGTGGGGCGCAGGAACAGCACCGTGTCGATGTCGGGGATGTCGAGGCCTTCGTTGAACAGGTCGACCGCGAAGATGACGTTGACGCCACGTGTGCGTAGGTCGCTCAGCGCCTGCTGACGAGCCGAGGCAGCCGTTTCGCCGGTCACGGCGACGGACGGAATGCCCGCGTCGCTGAAGACCTTCGCCATGTAGTGGGCGTGCGCAACCGAAACGCAGAACCCCAACGCCCGCATGGCCGAAAGGTCGGCGACCTTGTCGTGGAGCTCGCGCAGGACGATGGCCGCGCGAGCATCGTTGCCGGTGTACAGCTGCTCCAGCTCAGCCTCGTCGTAGCGGCCGCGACGCCACGAGAGCGAGGAGAGATCGGTGTTGTCAGCTACCGCGAAGTAGTGGAACGGGCACAGCAGATCGGACTCCAGGGCGTCCCACAGGCGCAGCTCGGTCGCGATCCGACCGTCGAAGAACTGACGGACGTCGCTTCCGTCGGCGCGCTCGGGTGTCGCGGTCAGTCCAAGCAACTCGCGCGGCGCCAGGTGCTCGATGATCCGTCGGTACGTCGGTGCCTCTGCGTGATGGAACTCGTCGATGACCACGATGTCGAAGGCGTCCCGAGGGATCTGGTCGATCCCATATGAGTGCAGAGACTGGACGCTGGCGAAGACGTGCTCCCCGCGCTCCGGCCGAGTGCCGCCGTACCAGGACTCCCCGAAGTCCCCGTCGGCAAGTACCTCCCGATACGTGCGTCGAGACTGCTCCAGGATCTCTGCCCTGTGGGCGATGAGGAGCAGCGTCGGCCTCGATCCCGAGGAACCGGCCGACAGCCGCCGGTAGTCGAGGGCAGCTACGACTGTCTTGCCCGTGCCGGTCGCGGCGACGACGAGGTTGCGGTGACGGTCTCGGACCGTCCGCTCAACGTCGAGGTCATCGAGCATCTTCTGTTGATAGCTGTACGGACGGACTTCGAGGCCAGACAGCGTCAGCGTGACGCGGTCGTGCTGCTTGCGTCCGCTCGCTTCGAGAAGGGCGTCGTCGAGCCGGTCCCGGTCCTGCGTGGGGTCGTAGCGTTCGAAGCTGGCATCGTTCCAGTAGGAGTCGAAGGTCGCCTCGAACTTCTGAAGCAAGCTCGGGGTCGCCATCTTGGACAGTCGGACGTTCCACTCCACGCCATCGAGAAGCGCGGCACGTGAGAGGTTCGACGAGCCGACGTATGCCGTGTCGAAGCCGGTGTTGCGACGAAACAGCCATGCCTTCGCGTGGAGTCGTGTGCGCTGCGAGTCGTACTGCACTCGGACCTCGGCTCCGAACTCCTGGACAAGCCGATCGAGGGCACGCCGCTCAGTAGACCCGAGATAGGTAGTGGTGACGACGCGGAAGGGGATGCTCGCTCGATTCAGCTCGCGGAGGTCGTCCTCAAGCAGGCGAACGCCGTGCCACCGGACGAATGCGCAGACAAGGTCGACAGAGTCTGCTGATGCCATCTCGGCGCGGAGCTCTGCCGCCAGACTCGGTTCGTCTCGGGCGTTCGTGAGCAGGGCTGCTTCGGAAAGAGGGGTCTTCGGTCTGGAGCCGTAGCGGCCCCTCGGACTTACTTCCGCGCTGAGCGCGGCCAGCTGTCTGACCGGAGGAACGATGCTCTCGTCCTCGTCGAGTGCTCCGAGGACGGCGTTGATCGTTGCGAGCCTGTGATCTCGATCCGTGATGGTCTCCAGCCGCTTCCGAACGATGTCGGCAACATGGCGCGCGACGACGTGGGGTTGATCGCCGTCCTCAACCCGGCGTTCCGCTGGCACCAGGTCTGAATGCTCCGCGAGGCGTGCCAGAAGGCTGCGGGTGATTATCGATTCGTAGAGGCCTTCGTCCACGCGGGGAGCTTGTCAGAGTCACTGCAACCACATCGCAAACATCACCATGGCGCGCGTGTCTTGGCAGATCGTTTACTCCAGTCGCAACCCATCTTGGAAAAGGCGAAGCTCTTGACAGATCGCCCTGCCGTCAGACTTGCTCAGAGTAGGTCGCTCCGAGCTGATGTGGGAAAGCCACTTCTTGAAGTGACTCCCTGATACGAAAGCAACCCCGTCCCGAACCAGCAGACCGTTGGGAACCTTCAGCTGGTCGCCACCCCACACAACAACGGCCGGTTGGACGACCTGCCGCAGCCCGCGGGATCTCAGAATCAGTTGGGCGCGCCTAGCTGCCGCCTTTGCGGACTCAGTGTCGCGGTCGACGACCTGAGCGTCGATGCCGTGGCTGTGCCACTTGGAGTCGATCGCGTAAAGCCCGCTTGGAGCGGCGACGAGGTGATCAACGTCGCCGCCTTTGACACGTAGCGAGTCGACCCAGTCGTGGATCTGGCCGCGACGCTTGGCTTTGCGTAATTCGTCGGTTGTGTTGTCTTCTCCCCAAGCTCCTGCGAGTTGATTGGCAACTCCCGAGCTGAGAATCATGGCGACGACGAAGATGGCGCCGAAGATGCCAACAAACAGGCCCTGCGCGAGTCCCAGGACATAGCCGTCGAGGGTCCACCAGAGGATCAGCAAGACCGAGGTGCAGATCGCGCTCACGATGAGCATGACCCGTACGTTGGCGGCGAGCAGTTCGCGAACGCCGTTCCAGACGACCTGCCGCGGATATGAGCGGCGCTTCCCGAGCATCACGCCAGCATGGTGGATTCCGACGACATTCGGAGGCGAATCCCGTGCCTCAGAGCGAATAGGTGTTGTTGAGTTGCTCGCTGGCATCGCCGAGAGTGGGGCGCTGAGCCCCCGCTACCGCACCACCTTGAACGTCGCCATCATCCCGTGGTCCTCGTGGTCGAGCATGTGGCAGTGGATCATGAACGGGCCGATGTAGTCGGTGAACTTGGCGGCGACGACGACCTCCTCGCCCGGGTCCAGCTTCCAGGTGTCCTCGAGGCCGCGCTCCCACGGGGGCGGGGCCTGGCCGTCGCGGCTGACGGTGCGCCACTGCTCCTCGTGGATGTGCACGTAGTGGGTGACGTCGCTGGTGTTGCGCAGCCGCCAGGTCTCGCGGCTGCCGAGCTTGACCCGGTGGTCGATGCGGGCGGCGTCGAAGGCCTTGCCGTTGATCGCCCAGAAGGTGCCGGAGTCCTCGTTGCCCTCGAGGGAGAAGGTCCAGGTCATCGAGACCTTCTTCGGGGCGCGGACCAGCTCGGGGCTGGGCAGCTTGGCGGGCACGTCGCTGTGGTCGGGGGCCTTGCGCCGCACGCGGAACTGCATCAGGTCGCCCTCGCGTGAGCCGGTGCCGGTGTCGCTGTCGGTGCGCGGCACGGTCTGGAGCACGACGTTCTGCCCCTGCTCGCCGTGGAAGTCGACGATCACGTCGGCCCGCTGCGAGGGTCCGAGCAGGATGGTCTGCCGCGTGACCGGCTCCGGCAGCAGGCCGTCACCGGTGCCGACCTGGATGAAGGGCCGGCCGTCGGAGAGCGAGAAGTTGTACGACGAGAACGCCGAGGTGTTGAGCAGCCGCAGCCGGTAGCGGACAGCCGCCGTGCGCAGGTGCGGCGCGAACCGCCCGTTGACCAGGATGCGGGTGCCGACGTTCGCGTCGTTGGGCGGCGCGTGCGGGCCGGTGAAGGCCATGTCCCCGTGGTGCATCGTCATCATCGGCTGCAGCGGCTTGGCGAGCTGGTTGGCCTTGGTGAAGCTGCGGTCGGAGACCATCAGCGGCACGTCGCGGCGCCCGCTCGGCAGCCCGACGCGGGCCTCGTCGGGGTTGTCGACGATGAACATGCCCTGCAGGCCCATCCAGTTGTTGACGGTGGTCCGGTCCATCCGGTGGTCGTGGTAGAAGAAGAACGAGCCGGGCTCGGGCCTCCCGCTCTCGGTGAGGTCGTAGCGGTACGTGCGCGCGTGGCCGCGCCGGACCAGGAAGCTGGTCGGCTGGCCGTCGTACTTCGACGCGTGGTGGTCGCCGTGCAGGTGCATGGTCATCGACCCGGCCTTGCGCGGCAGGTCGTTGGCGACGGTGACCAGGGTGCGGTGGCCGGCGGGACGGCGGATCGTGGGACCGGGCCAGGTGCCGCCGTACGTCCAGGCCTTCGTCTCCTTCCCGTCGGGCAGCATCCGCACCTTCGCCTGGTGCATGTCCAGGCGCACGTGGTCGTCGCGGACGACCTTCGGCACCACCAGGGGGAGCTTGAACTTCTGCTTCTCCCCGGACGGGCCGCCGGAGTCGCCGGTGACGGTGAGGGTGCCGCGCATGTTCGGGTGGAAGCGGCAGTAGAACGCGTAGTCGCCCGCGCCGAGGCCGGTGGCGGCCGGGATCGAGCGCGTGGCGCCCGGGGGCACGACGACGTCGAACAGCGGCTCGCCGTCGGCGTCGGTCGCCGTCGACGTGACCGTGTGGGTGTAGGTGTCCCGGTTGAGCACCGAGAGCTGGCCGTCCTGGGAGATCGTCACCCGCGGGGTCGCGTACCCCTGGGAGATGCCGCCGCGGTCGATCAGGATCGTCGCGGAGACGGCTTCCCGGGCCGCCGTCCCCGACATCTGGGTGCCCAGGGCGGCGGCGCCGCGCGGGTCGTCGGACGGGACGCCGTACGCGATCGCTCCGCCGATCAGCGCGGCCAGGCTGAGCGCGACGAGTCCGAGGGTTCGGTCACGAGTGCCGGTCATGCGGGCATCCTCACCCTGGCGGCGGGTCGTGCGGGCGAAAATGGTCGCCTCGCGCTTCGCAATTGCCCGATCGGGTCATTGAGATAGTCCATCTGGGTGATGGGATGTGGCTGGTGACGGGCTGAGCATGGGGAGCGACTCAGTCGCTATCCGTATCGGGGGATACATGAAGCCGTCACTGCGCGCCGGGCTCACCGCCGCGGCGCTCGTCATCAGCACGACCGGGCTGGCCGGAGCCGGCTCGCTGACCGCCGACGCCAGCGCACCATCGGCCTCGGACTCCACCACGACCGCGCGTGCGGCCCTGCCGAAGCTGACGTTCACCATCAGCAAGAGCGGCACGATCAAGCTCACCCACGGACCGAAGACGTTCCGCCCCGGCCGGGTGGCGTTCACGGTGAAGTCGAAGAGCCGCAACGCGACGCTCGGCTTCTCCCGGTTCGACAAGGGCTACAGCTTCAAGCACTTCCGCAGCGACCTGGTGACGGCGTTCTCCAAGGGCGACATGAAGCGCCTGAAGAACGCCATCCGGCACACCAGCTTCTACGGCGGGTACGGCGCCGGGCCGGGCGGCACGATGTCCGGGACCGTGGTGCTCCCGAGGGCGGGCACCTACACGCTCTACAACTTCGGCGGGAACGCACCCAAGAGCCCGCTGACGCTGAGGGTCAAGGGAGCGCCGCAGAAGCGCCCCGCACCCAAGTCCGACGGCACGATCACGGCCGTGAACGGCCTCCGGTTCGGCGGCTCGTCGTCCCTGCCGCACCAGGGGACGCTGACCTTCCGCAACAAGGCGAAGGACTCGCCGCACTTCCTGGACCTGATCCAGGTCGAGCCGGGCACGACCAAGCAGGACGTCGACGACTACTTCCAGAGCGGCTCGCAGGACCCGCCGGACTTCTTCATCGCGGACGCCGGCTCCACCGAGGTCGTGGGCCCGGGCCAGTCGATGACGTGGAACTACGACCTGCCCGCCGGCACGTACGTCGAGCTGTGCTTCTTCCCCGACCCGAACATGGACGGGATGCCGCACGCGATGATGGGCATGACCAGGGTCATCACCCTGCAGTGAGGCGGTCTCGCTGAGATCGTCGTCGAACTCCTCGGCCCCGGGCCGGTCGCCAGACCGGTCCGGGGCTGCTCCGTGTCAGGGGATGTCGAACGCGTCCACGTCCAGGGCCTCGGTGGTCAGCCCGGCCGCGGTGCCGTCGAAGTAGGTCGACCAGATGCCGTCGGCGTACGTGACCACGTCCTCGTCCTGGGTGGTCCCGAGGCCCGGGAGGCTGACCGTGGACGTGGAGAACGACAGGGCGAAGTGGGTCGCGTCGGTGAGGTCGAGGCCGTCGACGTTCGCGCTGCTCGGGACGCCGCGGGTGCTGGCGTCCCACACGCGGGTGAAGGAGCCGCCGTCCCAGGCGTAGACGTCGGCGTCGTCGGCCCCGCCGCGGACACCGGGTGGGTTCGTGGCGCCGGCCGTCGAGAAGTAGAGCGTGCCGCTCACGACGCTGATCGCGTCGAGGTCGAGCGCGGAGGAGACCAGGCCGCGCGCGGTCCCGTCGAACCAGACGGACCACCGGGATCCGTCGAAGAGGAGGACGTCCTCGTCCTGGACGTAGCCGAGCCCGTCGATCCGCGTGTCGTTCGCGAAGGAGACGTAGAACCGAGTGGCGTCGAGGCGGGAGAAGCCGTCGACGTTCGCGTTCGACGGCAGGGACCAGGGTGCGGTGGAGACGTCCATCGAGCGCGCGAAGGCAGCGCCGTCCCAGCTCAGGATGTCCGCGTCGTCAGCCGACCCGGCCAGCCCGCGCGGGTTCGCGTTCCCGGCGGTCGAGAGCTCGAGCAGGCTGCCGGCGCGGGGCGCCGACACGACCAGGGTCGACGTCGCCGAGCGGTGCAGCCCGTCGGCGACCGCGTCGATCGCGACGGGGTAGCTGCCGGGTGCGGTGGCTGCCGTCGTCGTGATCGTGACCGTGCTCGTCCCCGTCGCACCGGGCAGGATCGCGGGCGACACCGATGCCGTGGTGCCGGGCGGTGCCGTCACCGTGACGGTCGCGGCGCCGGGCGAACCGGAGGTGGGCGTGACGGTGACCGAGTACGTGGCCGTGCCGCCCGCGACCACCGAGGCCGACGCTGGCTGCGACTTGACCGAGAAGTCGGGCGCCGCGGTCACCGTCACCCGGGTCGTGACCCGGTGGAGCAGGCCGCCGGCGGTGGCGGTGACGACCAGGTCGTAGGTGCCGGTGGGAGTGGCGCGCGGGACGGTGACCGTGACCGTCGAGCTGCCGCTCCCGCCGGTGACGACGGCCGGCGACGCGACGCCGGTCAGCCCGGCCGGGACGGCCGGTGTCAGCGTGACCGCGTCCGCGAACCCGTTGGCGCCGGACAGGCCGACCGCCACGGCGACGCTGGAGCCGGCGGCGACGCTCGCGGTGGCCGGCGCCGTCACGGCGAAGTCGGGCGCGGGTCTCACGGTGATCGTGGTCGTCGCCCGGTGGGCGAGGCCACCGGAGGTGGCGGAGATGACGAGGTCGTAGCTCCCGGCGGTGGTCTCGCGCGGGACGGTGACGGTGACCGTGGTGCTGCCGGTCCCGCCGCTCACGACCTCGGGTGTCGCGACGGCGGTCAGACCGGCCGGAACACTCGGCGTCACGGTGACCGCGCTCGAGAACCCGTCGACGCCGGCGACCTCGACCGGGATGTCGACCGTGTGGCCGGCGACCGTGTCGGCGGTGGCCGGTGCCGCGAGGCTGAAGTCCGGCCCGCGCGTCACCGAGAGCGTCGTCGATGCGGTGTGGGTCAGCTGGCCGGACGTGCCGGTGACGGTGAGCGTCACGTCGCCCGGGGGCGCGCCGGCAGGGATGGCGACCGAGACCGTCGCCGTACCCGATCCGCCGGTCACCGTGGGCGGGCTGACGTCCGCTGCCCAGCCGTCCGGGACGTGCGCGGTGAGGTTCACGTCCCCGGAGAACCCGTGCGCGGAGGCGATCGTCACGGGGACGGCGGCCGTGCCACCGGGGGAGGCGGCGACCTGGCTCGGCACGGCGACGGTGTAGTCGGGTGGGGCCGCGCCGGTCCGGTCGTACGCCGCCAGGGCGTCGACCCGGCCGTAGCCGGTGTCGGGATCCGGCCCCGGCGCGCCGAGGTCCGTGGCGCTCGCCGTGATGGTCTCGCGCTGCTGGTCGGGCGTGAGGCCGGGGTGTGCGGACAGGGTCAGCGCGAGCACCCCGGCGGCCTGGGGCGCGGCGATCGACGTGCCGGACACGACCTGGTAGAGCCCGTAGCGGTCGGTGGTCAGGATGTCCTTGCCGGGGGCGACCACGTCGGGGAAGGTGCCGGTCCGGCCACCGCAGGCCGAGGGCCCGCGGCTGCTGCTGGCGAGCACGGTGTCGGCGTCGGCGAGCGCGCCGACCGCGAGGGACTCGGGGTAGTTCGCCGGGCTGACGCTGGTGCCCGCACCCGTGCCGGCCCCGTAGTTCCCCGCCGCGAAGACCGGCAGGATGCCGGCCGTCACGAGGGCCTGGACGTCGGGCTGGAAGGTCAGGTCGCAGCCCGGACCGGCGCCGAGCGACCAGGAGCCGTTGACGACCTGGGGTGCGTCCGCGGTCGCCGGGTCACCGTCCGGGTCGAGCAGCCACTGGAACGCCTCGTGGACGGCCGTGGTGCTGGACGTGCCCCGGTCGTTGAAGATGCGGGCCGCGATCCAGCGAGCGCCCGGGGCGACGCCGATCGCCGAGCCCGATGCGGCCCCGCCGACGATGGTGCCGAGGGTCGCCGTCCCGTGGCCGCTCATGTCGACCGGCGCGTCGGGGTGCTCGCCGTACGGGTCGAACCAGCTGTCGGTCCCGCCGCGCCAGCTCGCCTCCAGGTCCGGGTCGGTGACGTCGGCGCCGCTGTCGAGCGTCGCGATCACCACACCCTCGCCCGTGTCCCCGCGGTCCCAGACGTCCGTCGCCCGGGTGGCGACCAGGTTCGGCTCGACCGTCGTCGCCGAGGGCACGATCCGGATGTCGTCCTGGACCACGGTGGCGACGTCGGAGCGGGACGCCAGGGCCGCCGCGACGGACGGGGTCGCGGTCACCGACACCGCGTCGACGACCCAGAGCGGGTCCACCGAGGCCACGACGCCCTTCGCGGCCAGGGCGTCGAGGCGGTCGGTGATCGCCTGCTGGCCCTCGGTCGCGGTCCGCTGGAGCGTCCGGATCAGCGAGGCGAGCCGGGCCTGTCGGGTCGAGCCCGTGATCTCGTCGAGGTCGGCCTGCCGGTCCATCGTGACGAGCACGGTGACCATCGCCCGGCCGGCCGCCTGCGCGGGTGGTGGTGCGGTCATGCCCCCGCTGAGGGCGCACAGCGCGACCCCCAGGACGATGCTGATCGTGCGTCGAGCGCTCATGGTGCGTCCCCCCCTGTAGTCACGGTGATGCCCTGTCGCGCCGGCTCCGGCGCTGAGTCGGCCTCCCGCCGGCGCCGCAGCGCGACACCGACGAGGGCGCCGAGCGCGAGCAGGCCGGCGAGGACGGTCGTGACGACCTCCAGCCTCGTCGGACCCGGCGTGCTGACGGGCGCCGATCGCCAGTCGACCTGGGCGACCGCGTCCTCGGCTGCCGTCCGGTGCACGCTGACCCACGCCTGCCAGTCACCCGACGACGGTGCCGGCGTGGCGCCCTCGAAGTGGCCGGCCTCGACGCGCTGCAGCGGCACCCGGACCTGCCTGCCGCCGTCACCCACGAGCAGGACGTCGGCACCGGTGACCGGGCCGGGCTGGGGACGGGTCACGGCGTTGACCTGCACGGCCAGGCGGAACTCACCCGACCCGGCGGGTGCCGCCTCGAAGGTGACGAACAGACCGTCGACGGTGACCCCGGTGCCGGTCCCGGGCGAGGGCTCGCCCGCGGTCGCCGTCCGGGCGGTTGGCACCGTCGTCATCACCGCGGCGAGGACGACCGCGACGCCGAGCACCACGAGCTCGGTGAGCACGAGACGCGGGAAACCGGAGTCGCCAGCAGGGCGCAGCAGCCGAGTGGCCCCGCCCAGACCGGGCACTCGCCGGCCGGCGACCAGGGTCGCGTGCAGGGCCGCGGCCAGCGCGACCGCGAGGAGCACTGTCTTGCCGATCAGGGCGAGTCCGTACCACCCGGTCGTCAGGGCGGCCAGGCCCGGCAGGTGCCGGCCGGCGAGGTAGAGACCGGAGGCCACGACGAGCGCCACGGCGACGGCTGCGACCGGACCGAAGGACCGCCAGGTCGCCTCGAGCAACGGTCGCCGAGACTCCGGGAGGCGTCGCATCGTCGGCACCAGACAGGTGGCGAGCAGCGCCAGCGTGCCGAGCCAGGCCCCCGCGGCCAGCACGTGCACCGAGGTGGCGACGACCGCGGCCGTCGACGCGCGCGGGAGGCCGGCGGCATGTCCGGCTGCGGCGTCGGCGACCGCGGCCATCACCAGGGCGCATCCGGCGGTGGCTGTCCTGGGCACGCTCGGTCCTCGGCGCGCGAGCCCCGCGAGCGCCGCCACCGCGACGGCCAGTGCCACGCCGCGCAGGACCCAGAGCTGGGCCCACCGGTCGGTCTCCAGGCTGTCGAGGAACCCGGACGGCGTCGCACACGACGTCGCCAGGCAGACGAGCGCGGCGATCGTCCCGAGGCGGGCCGCCTGCTGCGGCGACTGCGGCGCGTACGACGTCGCGCGGGTCAGCAGGGTCGGGGCGACCAGCGCTCCGACCGCCACGATCATCGCGATCAGCTGCAGCCAGCGGACCAGGACCTCCGGGAGGCTGGCGCCCGAGCCGCCGGACGCCGTCGCGGGCGGCCGGACGCCGGCGCCGAACGTGATCGAGCCGCTGCTGACGTGACCGTCGACCGCCGACGTCACCGACCACGACAGGACCAGGACACCCCGGCGGAGGGGAGTGGTGTGGAGCACGAGGAAGTCCGACCGTCCGCTCGCGGGGTCGGGCGTCACCCGCAGCGGCGCACCCTCGTCGGTGCGCAGGACGAAGTGACCGGAGGCCAGGTCGACCGGCTCGTCGAACCAGAGGCTGAGCTCGGTCCGCCCGACCGCGACCATGCCGCCGTCGGGAGGGTCGGACCGCCCGAGGGAGGTGTGGGCGCTCGCCGGGCCGACGCCGACCGCGATGCCGAGCAGCACCGCGACGACCCCGGCGACGAGCACCCGCCGTACCCCCGCCGAGCTCACCCCTGGACCTCCACGTGCTCGAGGCGCGAGCCGCCGATGACGAGGGTGACCTCGCCGCCCGCACGGATCGCGTTGTGGGCGTTGGCGAGGAGGAAGAAGTACTGACCCCCGAGCTGCAGGTCGCCGTGCCGGTGGGAGGGAGCCGCCATCCGGAGCGTCTCCCCGGTGTCCTCCGACACGATCACCGGCCGCTGGTCGGCGTCGTGGAGCACGGCGTACGCCTTGTCGGTGTCGACCACCTGCATGCGCAGCTCGACGAGCCCGCCCGCGGCTGTCAGGGCGACGAGGTTCACGTCGACGCCCTGGCGGGCCGCCATCTGGGACCGGCTGACGGCGGTCGTCCCGTCGCGGACGTCGCCGTGCGAGCCCCACGGGCTCCAGCCGACGACCGCAACGGCGACGAGGCCGACCGCCGCCCCCGCCGCCCACCGTCGACGCCGGGGCCGTGGGGGCTCGGCGCCGGCGTCGACGGGGACTGCCTCGGCCGCCACGTGGGGGTCGGGGGCGGGGGCCGGGGCGCTCGGGTGGCTGACGTCACGGGACATCGAAGGCGTCCACATCCAGGTTGGGGGAGGTCAGGCCGTGCGCCGTCCCGTTGAAGTACGTCGACCACGTGCCGGCGCCGGAGTACACGACGTCCTCGTCCTGCACGGCGCCGAGACCGGTCACGGTCGTGTCCACGGCGAAGGACAGGTAGAAGTGCGTCCCGTCCACGCGGTCGTAGCCGTCGACGTTGGCCGCGGCCGGGATCCCGTTCGCGGTGGCGTCGAACACCCGGGCGTAGGCCGTGCCGTCCCAGCTGTAGACGTCGGCGTCGTCGGCCGCTCCTCCCGCTCCCGGCGGGTTGGCGTTGCCCAGGGTCGAGAAGTACAGCGTCGAGCCGGACACGCTCAGGGCGTCCAGGTCCAGGGCCGCGGTGTTGCCGAGCCCGTGCAGCGACCCGTCGAACCAGAGCGACCAGCTGCCGTTGTTCCAGTACGCCACGTCCTCGTCCTGCACCGGTCCGATGCCCGCCAGCGGGACGGGGGCGTCGTTGGAGAAGGACACGTAGAAGTGCGTGGCGTCGACCCGGCTGAAGCCGTCGACGTTGGCGGTCGCCGGCACGTTGTACGGCGCGACGCTGACGTCGATCGAGCGGCTGTGTGCCGTCCCGCTCCAGCTGTAGACGTCGGCGTCGTCCGCCGTCCCTGCGACGCCCGGCGGGTTGGTGTTCCCCAGCGTCGAGAAGAACAACGGCCCGCGAACCCGGAGTGTGGTGGTGCCCACCGTGCTCCAGTTGCCCGCGGCGTCACGCACTCGCACGCCGAGTGGGTAGTCGCCCTCGCCGAGGCCGGCGGTCGGCACCGTCGCCGTGGCGGTGAACGGGCCGCTGCCGGTGACCGTCATCGCGGTCCCGTTGCCCGCGCCCGGGTCGGCGCCGCGCCACCACTCGGCGCGGGTGATGCCGGTGCTCGGGGTCCCGAGATCCGTCCCCGTGGCGGTCAACGTCACCGAGGCGGCGCCCGACGTGGGGTTGGGCGAGACCGTCACGGCGGAGACCGCCGGGCGGGTCTTGTCCACCACCAGGGTGGTGGTGGCCATCGGGCCCCAGTTGCCCGCGGCATCCTTCGCGTGCACGGAGATGGTGTGGGTGCCGGCGGACATCTGCGTCACCGTGGACAGCGGGATGTCGACGTACCCTCCCTCGGTCGTGTCGTTGAAGGTGCCGTCGCTCGCGGTCATCCGGATGCCGGAGCCGGAGGCCCCGACGATGTCGACGAAGGCCTCGGCGGTGGCGATCGGGCTGTTGACCGAGCCGGTGATGGGGTCGGTCATCGTCGCCGCGATCACGCGGACCGCGGGGATGGACGAGTTGAACGGCAGGGTGCCGTTGTCCGCTGGTGGGTTCGCCGTGACACCGGTCGTCAGGGGCCCGGTCTCGTCGACGGTGAGGTTGACGGTCACGGGCTCGCCCCAGTTGCCCTGGGCGTCCTGGGCGTGGATCGAGATCACGTGCGACCCCTCGTCGAGGCCGTCCAGGGTCGCGGGCGGGATCGTCGCAGCGATGCTGGCCGACGTCGCAAGGTTGTTGACCGTCATCGGGTTGCCGCTCCCGTCGGAGCCGACCGTGTCGATGAAGTACTCGGCGGCGGCGACGTTCGAGCCGCCCGACGCGCTGTCGTCCGCGGTCGCAGTCACGGCCACGCCGCTCGTGCTCGAGCCGTTGACCCGGTTCGGGCTGAGCAGGGGCGCGGTGGTCGTCGGACCGCCTTGGTCGGCGCCACTCACGAGCACCGACGTGAAGGGGCCCCAGTTCCCGGCCTCGTCCTGTCCGCGCACGTAGTAGACGTGGTCGCCGGAGGGCACGGTGACCGGGGCGGTGACGTCGACCGACGGGCCGTCGAACGCTCCGTCCATCGCCGTGCCGGTGCCGGTGACGTCGTCGAGGTAGTACTCGGCCGCCGTCACCTGCGATCCGCCGTGGCCCGCGCCGTCGGAGACCGTCGCGGTCAGGTCCCCGCCGGCGACGTTCGCGGAGCTCGAGGCGGGGCCGACCGCGTCGGTCGTGGCGGCGTCGCCGGGCACCGGGATCGCGGTGACCATGCCGCCCGTCCCGCCGGCGTTGCCGTTGTGCAGGCCCAGGCCGGCGTCGTAGACGAACAGCTCGGTGTCGACGGTCCGGGCCGCCGGCACCTCGACGAGCGCGTCGAGGGTCTGACCGGGACCGACCGTCTCGGCGACGTAGTGGCGCGCGTCGCGCAGGGGAGCACCGTCGAGGGCGACGACCGTCTGGTCCGTGGTGCCGAGGACGCCCATCGAGTGGTAGCTCATGCCGGCGTTGACGAAGCGCAGCAGCTCGGTGGAGTCCGCGGTCGCCGCGACCGGGGCCGTGTCGGGGTAGGGCCGGCCGTTGATCGTGAAGTACTTCGGGGCGAACTTGCGCATGTCGAACGTCGCCGGGTCCGCCGCGTTGCTCAACGCCGGGTCGATCTCGCCGAGCAGCAGCACCTGGTCGGCGTCGTACGCCGTCGACGGGTCGTCGTACGCCTGGCCGGTGGTCGGAGGCCGCACGACGAATGCGCCGTGGAGGCCCATCGCGGGCTGGTGCTGGGCGTTGGGGAGGGGCGCCGCCTCGTAGAGGTAGGTCCCGGCGTGCGCAGCGGTGAACGTGTAGGTGCGCTGGTCGCCGTTCGCGATCCCGCTGAGGTCGGGCACCATCGGCTGTCCCTGCACGAACAGGCCGGACGGCTCGCCGACGTGGTTGTGCAGCGTGATCTCGACGGTGTCGCCGACGTCGACGGTCAGCGTCGGGCCGCCGGTCCGGGTGGCGGCGGCGTCGGTGTCCTGGTAGCCCCAGACCTTCACGGACTGGCCGCCGGGCATGGTGGCCGTGCCCGTCGTCGCCCAGAGGTCGAAGGTCCGCGTCGCCGCCTGGGCGGGCGCCGCCACGACCAGGCTCAGCCCGGCCGCCACCAGGGAGATCGCCCCGAGGAGCGCGAGCCGGGTCCTGGTGAGAGCTCGTGATGTCGTCATCGTCCTGCCCTCTCTCGTCAGCAGTCGTTCGGCTGAGGCGGATCGATCCGCATGTACGTGATCGGGCCGGTCATGGTGACGCCCCACGAGGTGATCTGGTAGAGCGCGTGGTTGTGCGAGATGATGTAGTACTCACCGCACTGGTTCAGTGACGCCGTCCCCGTCGGCAGGGCGTTCTTGGTGCCGAGGTAGGGGCTCCCGCTGTAGAAGGTGCCGATCACGCTGTTCGCGAGGTTGGGCACGTCCACCGTGACCGGGTTGTCGGGGCTGTAGTGCTCCGCGTCGTACCACTTGAACAGCACGTCCCAGGTCTGGCCGGGACCGATGTTGATCGCGAACTTCTCGAAGGACAGGTCGTCGCCCGAGGCGCCGGCCAGGGGGTGGCCGTCCCGGCCGATCACCAGGCCGTTGTTGCCGTGCGGGTGGAAGGGGTAGTCCTCGCTGCCGACGTTGAGGTAGCGGGCGAGGCCGGGCAGTGGATGGGTGTCGGGGTCGTAGGGATTGACCTCGGCGAGCGAGCCGTAGGGCTGGGTCGGGAGCCAGGAGGCGCCGTTGTCGGCGATGCTGTCGGGGAAGCCGCGGCCGTTGATGAGCCAGTAGCGCGGGTGGTAGTTGCCGGGGTTGAAGGCCTTGCCCTGCTCGATCGCCTGGTGCTGGTAGGGGTCGATCTCCGAGAGCAGGACGAGGAACTCCTCACCCGCCGTGAACTCGCTGTCGGCGCGGTCGTAGGCGTGCGTCGCACCGGAGGACGGGCGGACGATCAAGGCGCCGAACAGACCCATGCGCACCTGGGTCTCGGGATCGGTCCCGGACTCGTAGACGAAGGTGCCGGGGTGGTCGGCGACGAAGCTGTAGGTGACCGTGCCGCCGTTCGGCGCGGCGGTGTCGGTGAGCGAGGTGACCCTCCCGGTGCCGTCGTGGGCCGCATGGGCCGGGATGCCGTCGGCGAGCACGTCGTGCTGGCCCGGGAAGTCGACCGAGACCGGCACCTGGAAGGTGTTGTGGAGGATGACCGTCACCGTGTCGCCCTCGTTGACGCAGAGGACCGGCCCGGGGTGCTGGAAGCCGTCCGTCCCACTCGAGTAGCCCCACATGAAGGCCGTGTTGCCGTCGGGCAGGCTGATGTACCCGGTCCTGGTGGTGAGGTTGAAGATCGGGTGGGTCGCGTCCCCACCCACGCCGTGGGTGCACACGATCCCGACCCGGGGCGGGGGCGTCGGGGCCGCGGCGGTGGCCTCGCCCGCGCGGGTGAGGCCCGTCGTGAGCGCGAGGATGCCGGTCAGGGCGACGGCCAGGAGGGTCGGGCGGCGCCGGCCGCGGCGCGGGAGGGTGGTGGTGGACATGTCACATCCCCCAGTCGTTCGGGTAGGCCTGCGGACCGATGGCGGTGCTGTCGGCCGGGTACACGTGGATCTCGGTGGTCTGGCCGCCGTACCCACCGGGCGCGAGGTTCGCCGACCGGACGTAGCTGCGGTTGAAGAGCAGGTAGGTGTCGGGTCCCGTGCCGCCGGAGTGGGTGGGGGCCGTGAAGAGGACGTCGAAGCTCTCACCGGGACCGATGTTGAGCGTGTCGGTCGTGTACGAGGTGTCGGTGCCGTCCCGGCCGCGCATCGGTGTGGCGTCCCGGCCGACGACGTCCAGCGGGATGCCGGTCGTCGTCATCGCCGCCTCCCGGAACCCGAGGTTCGCGAACCGCAGCGCCACGCGCTCGCCGGCCTTGCAGGTGACCAGTGAGGAGTTCGGCTGGTACTTCAGCTCCGGATGACCCGCCGGCGCGATCAGGTCGCCGTCCGCGGCGCGAACCGGGTGGAACGGGTCGATCGACCCGTTCGGCGCGACGGTGTCGGGGTAGACGCGGCCGTTGAGCAGGCTGAAGTCGGGGCGGTAGTCGCTCCACTCCGGCAGCTGGATGTGGGCGTCGCACCAGTGCGCCTCGGCCCAGACCTCGGACAGGAACATCGCGTACTCGCGGTCGAAGCCCGTGGAGCCGTCGCCGTCGTTGTAGAGGAACTTCGTGAACCCGCCGACGCTCTGGCCGTCCTGGAGCGGGCGGACGAACACCAGGCCGGTCATGCCCATGTGCACGTGCTCCACGTCCTCGACGTGGCAGTGGTACATGTAGGTGCCGGGGTCGCGGGGCCGGTAGACGTAGGTGAACTCGCGGCCCGCGGGCACCGACACCGACCCGGTCGGCTCGCCGTCGAAGAACGGGATGACGTTGCGGAACCCGTGCCAGTGCAGGGTGTGCGCGTCGAACAGGTCGGGTCGCACCGCCAGTCCGAGGTTGGTGAGCGTGATCTTGAAGTCCCGGGGGTTGTCCGGGTCGAACTGCGGGACCCAGAAGAGCGGCGCCGAGTGCTGCGCCTTGTTCTTCTGCGCGTCGCGCTGCGTGGGCGTCAGGCCGGTGAGGTTGCGGAACCCGAAGATGTAGGTGGTGAACGGGGCCGGCGCCAGCTTGTCGGGGTGGAACGGCGCAATGGCCGGTGTGCGCGGCAGGTACATCCAGCCGTCGGTGCCGCCCCAGTAGAGGTCCGGCGGGCCCGAGGCCGAGCTGGCCCGCTCCGGGGTGAGCCAACCTCCCGCCCAGGCGACGGCACCTGCTGCCATCGCCGTGCCGCCGGCGAGCTGGAGGAAGCGTCGGCGGCCGACGGACGCGCTGGCGGCGATCGCCGGGCGTCCGGAGCCGCCCGCGGAGGGTGTCGGGGTGCTCATGGTGTCACTCGCTTCCTGTCAGGGCTGCGGCGTCACGGGACGTCGATGGCGTCCACGTCGAGGTTGTTGGTGGTGAGGCCGTGCGCCGTGCCGTCGAAGTACAGCGACCACGCCCCTGCGTCGAGGTGGACGACGTCCTCGTCCTGGATGGACCCGACCTGCGGCAGCGTCGTGGTGGCACCGCTGAAGGACAGGTAGAGGCTCGTGTCGCTGACGCGGTCGAGGCCGTCGACGTTGGCGCCGCCGGGCACGCCGTTGGCCGTCGCGTCCCAGACTCGCGCCATGGTGGTGCCGTCCCAGCTGTAGACGTCGGAGTCGTCGCCGACGCCCGGGACACCCGCTGGCCGCAGGCTGGTGCCGGTCGAGAAGTAGACCGTCCCGCCCGAGACGCTGAACGCGTCGACGTCCTGGGCGAACTGACCGAGCCCGTGGGCCGTCCCGTCGAACCAGACCGACCAGGCGGTGCCGTTCCAGGAGAGGATGTCCTCGTCCTGCACGGTCCCCACCCCGGGGACGGTCGCGTTCGCGTCCAGGGACACGTAGAAGTGGGTGTCGTCGACGCGCGAGTACCCGTCCACGTTGGCGCCGGCGGGGAGGTCGTACGGCGCTGCGGAGAGATCCAGCGTGCGGGTGTAGGTCGTGTCGTCCCAGCTGTACACGTCGGCGCCGTCGCCGGATCCGCCGGCGCCCGGCGGCGTGCCGGCCCCGAGGGTCGAGAGGTACAGCGTGACAGGGCTCGGGCCCGGCGGGGGCGGAGGCGGCGGGGGCGGGGTCGAGGTGTCGCTGCCGAAGGAGATCGCGTCCAGGTCCTGGGCGTCGTTGGTGAGACCGTGCGCGGTGCCGTCGAAGTACGTCGACCAGGCCCCGGACGCCAGCCCGACCACGTCCTCGTCCTGCACGGTGCCGAGCGTGGGTACCGCCGTGTTCGTGCTGAACGACACGAACAGGTGCGTGGCGTCGTTCCAGACCAGGCCGTCCACGCTGGCGGCCGCCGGGAGGCCGCTGTCCGTGGCGTCCCACACGCGGGCCATGGCGGTGCCGTTCCAGCTGTAGATGTCGGCGTCGTCGCCGCTACCGCTCACGCCGGCGGGCGAGGTGTTGGTGCCAGTGGAGAAGTAGAGCACCCCGGCGACCACGCTCAGTGCGTCGACGTCCTGGCCGAACTGGCCGAGACCGTGCGCCGAGCCGTCGAACCACAGGGACCACGTCGTGCCGTTCCAGTAGACGACGTCCTCGTCCTGCACGATCCCCGCACCGGGCAGGAGCGTCAGGTCGGCGAACGACGCGTAGAAGTGGGTGGCGTCGACCCGCGAGTAGCCGTCCAGGTTCGAGATCCCGAGGACGCGGTACGGCGCGGCGCTCAGGTCGAGGTCACGTGAGTAGGCAGTGCCGTCCCACGAGTACACGTCCGAGTCGTCCGCCGTGCCCGAGACTCCCGGCGGGTTGAGGTTGCCGGCCGTCGAGAAGTAGAGGTTCGTCGCCGGTGCCGGCGGACCCGGAGGGGCGCTCCCGAACTCGTCGGACCCGGCATCGAAGCCGCCCAGGGCGGGGCGTGCCTCGTCGTCGATGTCGAGCGCCGGCGCGTCCACGCCGGCGTGGCTCGCGGCGCCGCGGTTGCACGCCGGGGAGGCCGGGCACGCGGAGAGGTGGTAGTCGCCGAGCTGGTCGGCCGGCGCCTCCACGGCGACCAGGGTCGCGTCGACGAAGGACGGGTTCTGCCGCCACGTCGCGAAGGCGACCGACACGTCGTACGTGGAGACCACCTGCGGGTTGGCGCCGCTGTTCGAGGCGTCGTTGGTGAACGGGTGCTCGGCGGGGTCCTGCTGGATCACCGAGCTCGTCGGTGACAGCGGGGCCGGCTGGTCGAACATCCCGACGTCCCAGTGGTCGACCGGGCTCGCGTCACCGGGCAGGCCGATCCCGGTCACGGTGAGCCCGGCACGGGTGCCGGCCCGGTTGTCCCAGAAGATGTTGTTGAACAGCTGGGGGTCGCTGAAGGTCGGCGCGCCCGCGGGCAACGTGGCCTGGAGCTGGTCGCTGTTCGGGGAGGTGGACAGGCCGGCCGGCGCCGGCTGCCCGTTGGACGTCACCGCGGTGGCCGTCGTGAGGTTCTTCATCACCGTGTTGTTGACGATGCGCACGTTGGGCGCGTCGTTGAGGCTGATGCCGCCGCCCTCGTGCGTCGACACGTTGTTGACGATCGTGTTGTTGTCGACGTTCATCACGTCCGAGCCGCCGGGACCGCCCGCCATGAGGAAGCGCAGGCCGCCGCCGTCGTCGTTCGAGAGGTTCGCCTCGATCTGGTTGGCGTAGATGTCCACCGGACCGCTGCCCGGCGACAACGTGGTCGGGTCGAGCGGGAGCTGGCCGGCGATCATGACGCCGCCGCCCTCGTCGTTGGCCTCGTTGTAGTAGATCCGGTTGTGGTGGATCTTGCCGTCGGGGCTGCGGCCGTACACGCTGAGACCGCCGCCGTACTCGAGGGAGAAGTTGCCGCAGATGTCGTTGTGCGCAACCTCGTACGAGTCCGTCCCGGCGAAGAGCCCGATCCCGCCGGCCAGGTTGGTGCCGGCGTTGGCCACGATGCGGTTGTGCAGGATCCGCACGTTCTCGTTGTGCTGGTCGGTGTCGGGAGCAGGCAGGTCCGGTGTGCCGATCCGGATGGTGCCGTAGGCCCCGCCGTTGTTCTCGACCACGTTGTTGGTGATCTGCAGGTAGCGGGCGTAGGCGTTGGCGAAGATCGCCCCGCCCTGGGTGCTGACGTTGGGGGGCAGCCCGGTGGGCGTCCCGGTCAGGTCGTTGATGTTGCCCGGGAATCCCTGCTGGTCGCCGCCGCGGATGTCGAACCCGTCCACCGCGGCCCGGAACGAGCTCGTGAACTGGCGTGCCCGGCCGGCGGCCGTCGTCGCGTCCTGCGAGGCGATGACGTAGATGCCCTCGCCGTCGTTCACGTTCTGGTTGCCGTCCCAGGTGTAGCCGGCGATCTTGGTCCACCAGTCGGTGGCCAGCTGGGTGTCACCACCGAAGGCGCCCGCGTCCAGCACGGTTCCGGCCACGTAGTCCTGGCCCTGGAAGCCGCCCGGACCCACGCCCTGCAGCTTCACGGGGGAGGCCATGATCAGGTTCTCGTAGTAGGCACCGCGCGGGTTGGCCGCGCTGGTGTCGCCCGGGTACACGACGACCAGGTCGTCCCCGGTGCTGGCGAAGGCCTCGTCCAGCGCCGCCTGGATGGTGGCGTACTGGTGGCCGGGGCCGACCTCGCGGACCGTCGGGGTGTACCCGCCGCCGAGCACGTGGAAGGTGAGGGCGTTGACCGTGTGCCGGCCGTTGGCCGCGGTGATCTCGAGCTGGTGAGCGCCGGTCGGCGTTCCCGGCGGGACCGTGACGTCCAGGTGTCGGTCGGTCCACGTCGTGGTGGGCACCGCGGTGCCGTCGAGGGTGACGCTGCCGGCGGTGTCCCCGAAGCCGGTGCCGTCCACGCCGAACGTGCCGCCGCCGTCGACGTACGGCTTCGTGACCGCGAACAGCTGTGGGGTGGCGGTCCCGATGGGGCAGGTGACCGGGTTGGTCTGGCCGGTCCCCGGCTGGCCGATGTACATGCCGACCTGGGTGGGTGCGAGGTCGGTGGGCATCGTCATGCCCGGCATCGCCTCGAACTCGGTGCCGATGACGCGGTAGCGCGGGTTGTAGTTCGGGTTGAGGTCCCCCGGGACTCCGGGGTCGTTGCCGACGAAGCGGTACATCCCCGCGCACACGCCGGAGGGCGTCGGGCAGTTGATCTGGTTCGTCGACGGCATGAGCACGTCGTAGAACCCGTTGTAGTCGGACTCGACCGTGGTCAGGAGCCGGTCGTCGAAGTCGTAGATCCCGATCGGGACGAACGGGACGCCGGCCTTCTCGCCGTAGGCCGTCGACCTGATGTCGGCGGAGAAGTTGACGTCGTCGATGATCAGGCCGCGCATGCGGCTCGGCAGCGGCACGTCGGTGAAGACGTTGAACATCGGCACGATCGACTTGCCGTTGTTGAGCTGCACCAGCTTGGTGGCACAGCCGGGTTTCGGCGTCCCCTCGTACGGCGACCCGCCGAGGTCGAGGAAGGTGGAGTTGTCCACCGGGTCGGAGGCCGGCACGGTGACGCCGGTGGGCTCGCCGTTGGTGCCGTCGCCGACCAGCTCGGGGTAGCCGTCGGTCTGGTCGCCGGCCAGGTCGACCGTGTGCAACGCTCCGGCACACGCCGGGGGCGGGACCTGGGGCACCACCTGGTTGCCGTTGCCGATGTTGATGTCCTCCTCGCCGGTGACCTTGTACATCGGGTGGCCGGTCAGGTCGTCCGGGATGTCGAGGGCGACCAGGTAGGCGCCGGCGGGCAGGCTCTTGAACGAGCCGTCCGTGCAGGTCGGGTTCGCCGGGTCGCTGGCGTCCAACGTCCCGTCGAAGCAGCCGTCGCCGAATCCGTAGTTGCCGTCGACGGTCGCGCCGAAGGACGCGTCGGGCGTCCCCTGGTCGGTCGGGTAGGTGCCGAACTGGGTGCTCTGGGAGAACGCAGGGATGCAGATCCCGGTCGTCTCCTGGTCGAGGGCGAGCACGCCCTCGTCGACGCCGTGCACCAGCGGGGTGCCGTCCAGGTCACGCGCGGTGCACCCGGTCGGCCGGGCCCAGCTCTCGGAGACGTAGGTGTTGAGCAGCTTGCCCTTCAGGTAGGAGCCGTCGGCGTCGAGCTCGTAGTTGCCGTCGGCGTCGCACGGCGCGTCGGCGTGGGTCCCGCAGTCGACGGTCGCGTAGAGGTTCACCGGGACGTTCGGCACTCCGGGCTGCCAGTCCTCGGAGGCGGCGTACTGCGGGTCGAGCTCGTTGCGGGTCGTGTCGTAGCTGACCGAGCCGACGATGCCGCCGTTGCGCGGGTCGACGCCGTTGGCGCCCGTCGGGTCGTAGGCGTGGACGCCCCAGTCGAGGCGGCCGGTGAGGCCGATGATGTTGAGGGTGCTGACGTCCACGCCCGGGCCCTGGATCGTGGTCGGCTTGTTCTGGTTGTCCGCCTGGTAGGTGACGCCGGTCGTGTAGAAGGAGTCGGCGTAGGCCTCCATGACCGTCCAGCCGAACTCACCGAGGGGGTAGGCCTTGAAGCTGTAGTGCCCGGTCGCGTCGGTGGTGGCGGTGGTCTGGCCACGGTCCATCAGCGAGTTGTCGCGCTTGCGCAGTGTCAGGGTGAAGTTGGGGATGCCCCGCTCGCCGGCGTCCTTGACGCCGTTGCGGTTGGTGTCGTTGAAGACGTAGCCGTCGAACTCGGTCCACCAGCCGGTGACGGGCAGCATGCCGAGGTCGACCGCCTCGTCGGCGCCGACGGTGACGTTCTCCAGGGCCAGCAGGTTGTTCTGCGACTCGTCCCACCACGTCAGGGTGTAGTCGCCGGCCGGCACGCCGGTGATGTCGAAGCGGCCGTCACTGCCGGCCGGGCCGACCCACACCGCCTGGTCGCCGTTCTCCAGGTCGTTGAGCGAGAGCCAGCCGTCGGGGATCGGGCTCTGGACCTTCGAGCCGGTGAACCCGTTGTAGGGGTCGAGGATCCCGCCCTTCGGCGGCACGTAGTGCAGCGTCTTCATGATCCGCCCGCTGATGTGCCCGCCTGCGGCACCGTCGAGCGGCTGCCCGTTCTTCGTCGGCCTGGCGAAGCCGAAGAGGGGCACCGGGACCGGCTCGCCGGCCAGGTTGAACTCGGTGTCGTAGCCGGTCGATCCCTCCATCACCCAGGTGTCCCAGTCGTGGTTGCCCTCGAGGGTGGTCGTCTGGATCCAGCGCTCGCCGTCCGGCGGGGTGACCGACTGGGTGTAGCGGTTCGGCCCCATGTGCGGGTACGTCACGATGCCGTCGGCGTCACTCAGGCACCTGCCCCCGACCTTGTCCACGACCGGCGCCAGGTCGGCGTCGAGGGCGCTGTCGGGGATCTCGTGCGTGACCGGGTCCTCCCCGACGTACGTCGTGCACAGCGGGTTGCCGTAGATGTCGGTCGTGACCTCGCCGAGATCGTCGTTGAGGTGGCCCTGGAAGCCGGCGAGGGGAGCGTCGCCCGCGTCGTCGGCGCCGTTGGTCGGCGCCATATCCGCGAAGACCTTGCCCTTGATCGTCGAGTCGGGCAGCGGCATCGGCTCGAGCCCGACCCGCACGGGGTCGGCGCCCAGGGGCATCGTGAAGTGGGCGCCGTCGAGCCGGTATCCGTCGGCGAGCACGGAGATGAGGTACTTGCCGTCGGGGAGGGTGAGACCGTCGGCGATGGTGTCCTGGTCGCCCTGCGCGACGATGGGGGCCGCGTCGGGGGCCGCGTTGATGGAGGTCCAGCCGCAGGAGCTCGGGTAACCCGGCCGGCCGTCCGGCGGCGTGTAGTCCGGGCTGCAGGGCCCGGTCGCCGTGTGCTGGTCGGTCGTCCCCGTGTCGTCCACGTTGACGATGAACCGGTAGGTGTCGACCGGATCGCCCTCGGTCACGCCGGCGCCGTCGAGGGCCCGCGGTTCGGTGCGGGCGCTGAACACCGACAGGTCCAGGTCGTTCGGCGCCGCCGCGTGCACCGGAGAGGTGGGCGCCGCGAGGACCGTGGCGAATCCCGCCGCCACGACCGCGAGGACCGTCGCGACGACCGACGAGCTGCTCCGCATTCCGCGCATCTGACTCCACCTTCCGCGTGCCCGAGTCGGGTCGTACGTGTCACACCGTGGATTCGGGCGAGCGGGTTCGGGAGGTTCATGACAGCGCTGTCATGATCCGGTCATCAACGCACGCGGCGCTGATGACGGCGCTCGACGTCCGTTACCCGGAGATCGGGTGGGCGCGCGGAGCGGAGGGTGGTCGCGGGTTCAGCGCTCCAGGCCGGTCGAGGAGCGCGGCAGCACCAGCTCCAGGCAGGCGCCACCGGCGGGACCGTTGGAGGCGAAGACGTCGCCGCCCCAGGCGCGGGCGGTCGCCCGCGCCATCGCCAGGCCGAGCCCGCTGCCCATCGGGCCGTGCGGAGGACGACGGTGCCAGAAGCGCTCGAACATCTGCTTCATGTCCCCTGGATCGATCCCGGGTCCGTCGTCGGTCACGACGATCGAGCAGGTCGCGGGCCGCGCCACCCCGCGGATCCGGATGCGGCCGCCCGGCTCGGTGAAGTGGACGGCGTTCTCCACCAGGGCGTCCACGGCGAGCGCCAGCCAGACGGGGTCCGCGTCGACCACCGCACCGGTGTCTGTTTCCACCACCCACGTGCGACCCGGCTCTGCGGCCCAGTTCCGGCCCACCTCCTGGACGAACGTCGCGAGCTCGAGCCGTTGGGCCGGAAGGACCTCGCCGGCGTCGAGCTGGGCGAGCGCGAGCAGCCGGTTCGACAGGACCGACATCCGGTCGAGCTGGCGCAGAGCGACCTGGAGGTCGTCGCGAGCCGTCGGTGCCATGGTGGCTCGGGCGGCCAGCTCGAGATGACCGCGGGCGATCGTGACCGGGGTGCGGATCGCGTGGCTGGTGTCACGGAAGAAGTTCCGTTCGCGTTGGAACATGCTGCGCTGGACCGCCGCCATCCGTTCCAGCGCGCCGTGGGCGGCCGCCCGGCGCCGGGCGTGCCAGACCATGGCGAGCAGCAGGGCCGGCATCAGGGGGATCTCGGAGAGCTCCGCCCACTCGATGACGTCGCTGCGGTAGGCGTCGACCATGAGGACACCGGTCACCCCCGTGATCCCGACGACCACGGCGCCGGTCACCGGCACCGACCAGACACGGAATCCGTAGCCGAGGATGATGCTGAGGAAGATCAGGTGGTAGGGGATCGTCGCCCACTCGGGGTGCCACCGCATGAGCACGACGGCGACGACGGCGAAGGCCAGCAGGAAGATGTCGACGCTCGCCTCCACGGCGAGGCTGTGGCGTCGGCGGCGCGGGCGCTCCGCCGGCGGCGCGTCGCTCCGGCGCCGCCGCCGCAGCTCAACTGCTCTGAAGCTGGTAGCCGACATTGCGCACCGTCCGGATGACGTCCTGGCTGAGCTTGTGGCGCAGCCTCGCAACGCAGACGTCGACGACGTTCGTGGCCGGGTCGAAGGCGTATCCCCACACGTCGGCGAGGAGCTCCTCCCGCGAGCACACCTGGTTCGCGCGCCGCATGAGGTGGCGAAGCAGCAGGAACTCCCGCTCGGTGAGTGGTTGCGCCCGTCCGTCGGTCCGCAGCTCGCGGGTCTGGAGGTCCAGGACGACCTGGCCGACGCGCAGCACGGCGTCCCCCGGCCGGCCCGGCTCGGATGTCGACTCGAGCCGTGCCCGGACCCGGGCCAGGAGCTCCCGGATCGCGAAGGGCTTCCCGAGGAAGTCGGCGGCACCCGCCTCCAGGACCTCGACCCGCGCGCCGACGGCACAGTCGGCCGACAGCACCAGGACGGGGGTGCTCGGACGGGCGGCACGCAGGGCGCGCAGGACGTTCCTGCCGTCGACCCCTGGCATCACGAGGTCGAGGACGACCAGGTCGGGGGCCTCGTTCAGCGCGAGCCCGAGGCCGAGAGCCCCGTCGTGCGCCGAGGTGACCTCGTGCCCGGCGCCGGCGAGCGCGCGCTCGACGAACCGGACGACCTCGGGCTCGTCGTCGATCACCAAGATCTTCGCCATGGCGCATCCCCCTTCCCCGCGGGGCGCATTCCACCAGCAAACGGCACGGTGGCGCCTCGGGCACCGGTGGCGCCTCACCGATTGTGGGTAGGTCGCCGGGCGGGACGGGACGGGGTTGCCGGCATCCCTCGCTCACGACCCGCCCGCCATGATGTGCCCATGGCTCTCGACACGTCCCTCGACATCACGCGCATCCGCAGTGACTTCCCGGCCCTGGCCGACGGGGTCGCCTTCTTCGACGGACCGGGCGGCACCCAGGTGCCCCGGCAGGTCGCCGAGGCGATGGCGGCGACGATGACGTCGGGGATCTCCAACCGGGGCGCGGTCACCGCGGCCGAGCGGCGGGCGGACGAGGTCACCCTCGGCGCGCGGCAGGCGGTGGCCGACCTGCTGGGCTGCGACCCGGGCGGGGTGGTGTTCGGCCGGTCGATGACCCAGCTGACCTACGACGTCTCGCGGGCGCTCGCCAAGGAGTGGGGGCCCGGCGACGAGGTCGTCGTGACCCGGCTCGACCACGACGCGAACGTGCGGCCGTGGGTGCAGGCCGCGGAGGCCGCGGGCGCGACGGTGCGGTGGGTCGCCTTCGACAAGGCGACCGCGGAGCTGACGGTCGACGACCTCCGCGCCGAGCTCTCGGACCGCACCAGGCTGGTGGCGATCACCGGGGCGTCGAACGTGCTGGGCACCCGGCCGGACGTCGCGGCGGTCGCGGAGGCGGTGCACGCGGTGGGTGCGCTGCTGTACGTCGACGGCGTGCACCTGACGCCGCACGCGCCGGTGGACGTCGCCGCGCTGGGCGCCGACGTCTACGCGTGCTCGCCGTACAAGTTCTTCGGGCCGCACCACGGTGTGGTCGTCGCGGCGCCCGAGCTGCTGGAGCGGATCCAGCCGGACAAGCTGCTGCCGTCGACCATGCAGGTGCCGGAGCGGTTCGAGCTCGGGACGCTGCCGTACGAGATGCTCGCCGGCACCACCGCGGCGATCGACTACATCGCGGGTCTCGCGTCGGACGCGACCGACCGGCGGACGCGGGTGCTGGAGTCGATGCGCGCGGTCGAGGAGCACGAGGACGGCCTGTTCGGGCGGCTGCTCGAGGGACTGCGGGGGATCGACGGGGTGACGCTGCACGGCGACCCCGCCCGGCGTACGCCGACCGCGTTCTTCTCCGTCGCCGGGCGGGAGGGCCGGGAGGTGTACGAGCACCTCGCCGCGGCCGGGGTGAACGCGCCGGCCAGCAACTTCTACGCGATCGAGGCGAGCCGGTGGCTCGGCCTCGGGGACGCCGGCGCGGTGCGGGCCGGGCTGGCGCCGTACACCAGCGCCGACGACGTCGACCGGCTGCTCGCCGGTGTCGCGGAGGTCGCCCCGTGACCGCTCGTGGGGTGCTGGTGACCGGCGGGTCCCGCGGCATCGGCGCGGCGATCGTGCGCGCGTTCGCCGAGCAGGGCGACCGGGTGGCGGTGCACTACGGGTCGTCCGCCGGCCTGGCCGACGAGGTCGTGGCGTCGCTGCCCGGCGACGGTCACGTCGCGGTGCAGGCGGACATGGCCGACGCCGAGGCGGTACGCCGTGCGGTCGATTCGGCCGCCGAGCAGCTCGGCCGGCTCGACGTGCTGGTCAACAACGCCGGCGTGTTCCTGGCGAGCCCGCCGCTGACCACGTCGTACGACGACTGGCAGGCGGCCTGGTCGCGGACGCTGGCCACCAACCTCGTCGGCGCGGCGAACGCGGCGTACTGCGCGGTGCCGCACCTGCGCGCCGCCGGCGGCGGGGCGATCGTCAACGTGTCGAGCCGGGGTGCCTTCCGCGGCGAGCCGAACAACCCGGCGTACGGCGCGTCGAAGGCGGGGATGAACGCGTTCGGCCAGTCGCTGGCGATCGCGCTGGCGCCGGACATCACGGTGGGGACCGTGGCGCCCGGATTCGTGCAGACCGAGATGGCCCGCGAGGTCCTCGACGGTCCCGGCGGAGACGCGGTGCGGGCGCAGTCACCGTTCGGCCGGGTGGCGCGCCCGGAGGAGGTCGCCGCCGCGGTGCTGTGGCTGGCGTCGCCGGAGGCGAGGTTCTCCACCGGCACGATCATCGACGTGAACGGTGCGTCGTACCTGCGCAGCTGAGGCGGCCGCGGTCGGCCCCCGGACTCCGGTCAGGCAGCCGTGTGACCGAGCTCGGCGGAGAGTGCCCGCCCGCAGTGCGCGACGTAGCGTCCCATCTCGTCGAGCCGGCCCCCGAGGCGAGACTTCGGTGCGCTGATGTTCACGGCTGCGACGATCGCCCCGGTGCCGTCGCGGACCGGAGCGGATGCGGCGACGACGCCGTCCTCGAGCTCGGCGTCGGAGACGGCATAGCCGCGCTGGCGGATCCGCGCCAGCTCGTCGTGCAGCGTCTGCAGGTCGTGCACGACCAGCCGGTCCGGCTCGGGGTCAAGGACGACCGAGAAGGCCCGCGGCGCCAGAGAGTCCGGGGCGTTGACGAGTGCGTCGTCGTGCCCGTGGGTGGTGTACCAGGAGGCGACCGAGGCCTGGTCCCAGTCGCTGACGAGCACCCGCCCCGAAGGCGTGCGCCAGGCCGCCGTGGTCGTGCCGGCCCAGCTGGTCGTGCCCACCACCTGGGAGCTGAGCTCGCTGACCAGCGTGAGGACGTTGCCCCCGCGGAGCACGCACAGGTGGGTGGTCTCTCGCGTCGACGTGGCCATCTGGCGGAGCACCGGGCGGGCCCGCTGGACGAGCGTCGCCTCCTGCGTCAGGGCGGCGAGCGCGTAGAGCTTCGGTCCGAGCTCGTAGGTGAGCCGCTCGGGGTCACGGCGCAGCAGCCCGGCGTCGGCCAACGTCGCGAGCGCCCGGGAGACGGCGGCCTTGTCGCGGTCGAGCAGCTCGGCGATCCGGAGCACGCGTAGTCCGCCCTCGGCCTGGGCCTCGGGCCCGGCGAGCAGCTCGAGGAGCTCCACGTCGCGGGCGAGACCGGAAGAGTTGCGGCGGCCGGAGCCGGAGGAGGATGCGGGGGGCACGAGCAGCACCCTAGAGACGTGTTGCCATATTCACAACACCCGTTGTGCATGGTGAATCGGGGGTGCCATCGTCCCTTCCCACCACCACCTGTGACCCCGGTCACCCGACGCCTCGAAGGAGGTGACATGGACATCGTGCTGCACCCCGGAGCGATCACCGGTCTGCTCGGCGCGACGCCGGTCCGCGCCGAGGGCTACCAGGGTCTCGACGGACTCCAGACCTTCCTCGAGCGCCGCTCGGACGACATCCAGCAGATGATGATCGACCACATCACGGTGGTCGCCCTCTCGGTCGGCATCGCCACCGTCCTGAGCATCACCCTCGGCCTGGTCGTCTGGAACCACCCGATCGGCCGGACCATCGCGGTCACCTCGACCGCCGTCATCCTCACCGTCCCGTCGCTGGCCCTGCTGGCGATCCTCAGCCCGCTCTTCGGTCTGGGCTGGGGGCCGACGGTGACCGCGCTGGTGCTCTACTCGATGCTGCCGATCGTCCGCAACACGGTCACCGGCCTGCGCGAGGTCCCGGCGCACGTCCTCGAGTCGGCCCGCGGCATGGGCATGAGCCCGACCCGGGTGCTGCTCCAGGTGCAGCTGCCCATGGCGTGGCCGATCATCCTCACCGGTATCCGCGTGGCCAGCCAGCTCGCCATCGGCATTGCCGCGATCGGTGCCTACGTCGCCGGCCCCGGCCTCGGCCAGTACATCTTCAAGGGCCTGTCCTCCCTCGGCTCCCTCAACGCTCTCAACTACGCGCTGGTCGGGACCGTCGGCGTCGTCATCCTGGCACTGATCGTCGACGCCGTGTTCGTCCTGATCGCCCGCTTCACCACACCCAGGGGTCTCCGTGTCTGACCGCAGCAACAGCATCTTCCCGTCCACCGCCGGCACCTCGGGCGGCGTGAGCATCGAGCTCGACGGCGTCACCAAGGTCTACCCGGGCCAGGGCGTTCCCGCGGTCGAGGACTTCTCGATGCGCATCGAGCCCGGCGAGCTGGTCATGTTCGTCGGCCCGAGCGGCTGCGGGAAGACGACCACGATGAAGATGGTCAACCGCATCATCGAGCCGAGCTCCGGGTCGATCCGCATCGACGGTCAGGACGTCCTGCACCTCTCGCCGGACCAGCTGCGCCGCCACATCGGCTACGTCATCCAGCAGATCGGGCTCTTCCCGCACATGACGATCGCCGACAACATCGCGACCGTCCCCAAGCTGCTGGGCTGGTCGAAGACGCGCACCTCCCAGCGGGTCGAGGAGCTGCTCGAGACGGTCCAGCTCGATCCGGCCGTGTTCGCCAAGCGCTATCCCCGGCAGCTGTCCGGCGGACAGCAGCAGCGCGCCGGCGTGGCCCGGGCGCTGGCCGCCGACCCGCCGGTGATGCTGATGGACGAGCCCTTCGGCGCGACCGACCCGATCACCCGCGAGCGGCTGCAGGCGGAGTTCCTGCGGCTGCAGGCCGAGATCGGCAAGACGATCATCTTCGTCACCCACGACTTCGACGAAGCGGTGCGGCTCGGCGACCGGATCGCGGTGCTGAGCGAGCGCAGCCGGATCGAGCAGTTCGACACCCCGGACGCGATCCTCGCGGCACCCGCCAACGAGTACGTCGCCTCCTTCATCGGCTCGGGCGCGGCCCTCAAGCGGCTGGCCCTGCTGCCCGTCACCGCCGCGCGGCTCACGCCGGTGGACGGCTCGAGCAGGCGGCCGTCGGTCTCCAGCACGGCGACCCTGCGCGACGCCCTCGACCTGCTCATGGTCACCGGAGCCGACGCGCTGGACGTGGTCGACGAGGAGCAGCGCCCGGTCGGCCGGCTCGGGCACGCCGACATCTCCGCGGCGCTGACGCCGCCGGAGCGGGTGGAGGTGGGCACGCCGTGAGCGCGCCGGGGACCGCCGACGTCGCCGGGGCGCCGGCCGACGCGGCCGCCACGCCCCGCGACCGCACGACGCTGCTCGGAACGCCTGGCCGCAGGCTGTCGGTGGTGCGGGTCGCCGCTGCGCCCTTGCTGGTCGCCGCCGGCCTGCTGGTGCTGTTCCTCTGGGTGCGGTCGCTCGAGCTGGACTCGATCGAGCAGCGCACGCTCAACTCCGACTACCTCGTCGCCCGGGTGCGCGAGCACCTGGTGCTGTCGTGCGCGGCCGCCGCGCTCGTCGCGCTGATCGCGATCCCGGTCGGGATGCTGATCCACCGCAGCCAGTCCACGGTGCTGCGGACGGTCGTGCTGGGACTGGCCAACATCGGCCAGGCGACCCCGGCGGTCGGCGTCGTGATCCTGCTCGCGATCGTGTGGAAGACCGGGTTCAGCACCGCGCTGGTCGCCCTGGTCGCCTACTCCTTCCTGCCGGTGCTGCGCAACACGCTCACCGGACTCGCCGAGGTCGACCCCGCCACCCGCGAGGCCGCCCGCGGCATGGGCATGACCCGGTGGCAGGTGCTGCGCCGGATCGAGCTGCCCCTCGCCTCGCCGGTGATCCTCGCCGGCTTGCGCACCTCACTGGTATTCGCCGTCGGAGTCGCCACCATCGCGACGTTCATCAACGCCGGCGGTCTCGGGGACATGATCGTGAACGGCCTCAAGCTCCAGCGCTACCCGGTGCTCATCGTCGGGTCCTGCCTGGTGGCCGCCATCGCGATCCTCATCGACTGGCTCGCCGGTCTCGTGGAGGAGCTCGCGCGCCCGCGCGGTCTCTGACGTCCTCCGGTGCGACCGGTGCCCGTCCGCGGACGAGCACCGGACGCGGTCCGGACCTGCCCTCATCACCGCCCGCCGCCCGACCACAGATCATCTCGGGCCCCATCACGAAGGAACACGATGAAGACGAAGAAGACGAAGAAGATCGCCCCCGTTGCGCTCGGCCTCAGCGTCCTGGCCCTGACCGCCGCCTGTGGCGGTGCCAGCGGCTCCTCCTCCGGCAGCGCCGGCGACGAGCTCGAGGGCCTCACCGGCACCATCGGCTCCAAGGACTTCTCCGAGCAGTACATCCTCGCCCACATCACCGGGCAGCTGCTCAACGCGCACGGCGCGGACGTGGACGTGAACACCCAGCTGGTCGGCTCCGCCAACGTGCGCCAGGCGCTCGAGAACGGCGACTTCATCGGCTACTGGGAGTACACCGGTACCTCCTGGATCACCTACAACAAGCAGACCCAGCCGATCACCGACCCCCAGGAGCAGTTCGACGCCGTCAAGGAGGCCGACGCGAAGAAGGGGATCGCCTGGATCGACCCGGCGCCGTTCAACAACACCTACGCGTTCGCGATCCGCTCCGACAAGGCCGAGGAGCTGGGCGTGTCGACGCTCAGCGACGTGGCGGCGCTGCCCGAGTCCGAGCAGACCTTCTGCATCGAGAGCGAGTTCAGCACCCGCGACGACGGGTGGCCGGGCCTGGAGGAGGCCTACGGCATCGACGTGCCGGAGAGCAACGTCACCCTGCTCGACACCGGCGTCATCTACACCGCCACCCAGAAGGGCGACGACTGCAACTTCGGCGAGGTCTTCTCGACCGACGGCCGCATCAAGGCCCTCGACCTGACGGTCATGGAGGACGACAAGAAGTTCTTCCCCGTCTACCAGGGAGGCCTGACGATGGACGCCGACGTCGTGAAGAAGTACCCCGAGATCGCCGACGTGATCGGAGAGGTCGCCCCGCTGCTGACCACCGAGAAGATGCAGGAGCTCAACGCGAAGGCCGACGTCGACGGCGAGGACCCCGAGGACATCGCCATCGACTTCCTCGAGGACGAGGGCCTCCTCAAGTGAGCGACACCGTCTACCAGGTCGGCGAGTCCTTCATCGGCTCCGGCCCCAACGCCGCCCACATCAACACCGTGCTCGGCAGCCGCCTCGGCCCGGTCGGGACCGCATGGGCGACCGCGCTCGCCACGCCCAGCCCCGGCCACGTGCCCTTCATGGCGGTCCTGCAGCCCGGCGTGCCCGTCAAGCCCGCCACCCTCTTCGTCACCAAGGCCGCGCCCGAGGGCGACGACCACGGCACGATGATCTGGGGCCCCGCCCAGGCCGGCGTGGCCGGCGGCGTCGCCGACGCCGTGGCCTCGGGCGCGCTCGGCGACATCGACCTCGACGAGGTCGTGCTCATCTGCGCCGTCTGGGTCAACCCCGCCGCCGACGACGCGGAGGAGGTCTACCGCAACAACCGGGAGGCCACCGCCACGGCCCTGACGAACGGCGTCCGGGCACTGCCGGGGACCGCCGAGGTCCTCGCCGCGCGCGGCGACGTCCGCAACCCGTTCTTCACCCCTGCCGACCCCGCCCCACCGACCCCGTGAGGACACGTCACACCATGCAGCACTCCACGCCCACCCGGATCGGCTTCATCGGCCTCGGGAGCATGGGTTCGGGCATGACCCGCAACCTGCTCGCGGCCGGGTTCGACCTGGTGGTCCACGACACCCGCCCCGAGATCCTCGAGGAGTACGCCGCCCTGGGCGCCGAGGTCGTGGGCTCCGCGGCCGAGGTCGCCGCCCGCGCCGGCACCGTCATCACCATGCTGCCGACGCCGGCCATCGTGAGCGACGTCCTCAACGGGCCCGACGGTGTCCTCGCCGGGCTGCCCGACGGCGGCACCTGGGTGGACATGTCCACCTCCGTGCCGGCGGTCGCCGACGACGTACGCCGCCGCACGGCCGACCGAGGCATCGTGGTCCTCGACGCGCCGGTGAGCGGCATGGCCGTCGGCGCCGCGACCGGCCGGCTGCAGATCTTCGTCGGCGGCGACGTCGAGCACGTCGAGCGGATGCGCCCGGTGTTCGAGGCGATGGGCGACCCCGAGCGGATCCTGCACGTCGGCCCGCACGGCGCCGGCTACGCGGTGAAGCTGATGATCAACCAGCTCTGGTTCTCGCACCTGGTCGCGACCGCCGAGGTCCTGGCCGTCGGCGTGAAGGCCGGCGTCGACCTCGGCGTCCTGCGCGACGCGCTCATCGCCAGCCCGGCCAACAGCAACTTCCTCGAGCGCGACGTCCTCTCGATCCTCGAGCAGGGCGACTACGACGAGGGGTTCGCGATCGCCCTGGCGTGCAAGGACCTCGGGCTCTCCACCGACCTCGCGGCCGCGGTCGGGATGCCGGTCGAGGTCTCCGCGGTCGTCGAGCAGGTCTACCGCCGGGCGCGGGCGGCCTACGGCGACCGGGCGGGGGAGATGACCCCCTTCCAGCTCTACGAGGACCTCCTCGGCACGCGGCTGCGGCTCGCGACGACGCCGCAGGCGGTGGGCGCATGAGCGTCGACGCACCTGACCGGACCGCGGCGGACCTGCTCGCCGGCGTACCGACCGACCTCTACGTCGACGGCGCCTGGGTCGCGGCCGAGGGCGGCCGGCGCTTCGACGTCACCGACCCGGCGACCGGCGAGGTGATCGCCTCGGTCGCCGACGGCAGCGCCGCCGACGGGCTGCGCGCCCTCGACGCGGCCCACCGCGCACAGGAGTCGTGGGCGCGCACCCCGGCCCGCGCGCGGGCCGAGATCCTGCGCCGCGGCTTCGAGATGGTGACCGCCCGCGCAGAGGAGTTCGCGCGACTGATCACCCTCGAGATGGGCAAGCCGCTCGCCGAGAGCCGTGGCGAGGTGGCCTACGGCGCCGAGTTCCTCCGCTGGTTCAGCGAGGAGGCGCCGCGCATCTCCGGCCGCTACGCCACCGCGCCGGACGGGGCCAACCGGTTGATGGTGCGCAAGCGCCCGGTCGGGCCGTGCCTGCTGATCACCCCGTGGAACTTCCCGATCGCGATGGCGACCCGCAAGGTCGCGCCGGCGATCGCCGCCGGGTGCACGATGGTGCTCAAGCCCGCCGACCTCACGCCGCTGACCGCGCTGCTCTTCACCAGCGTGATGGCCGAGGCCGGGCTCCCGCCCGGCGTGCTCAACGTCGTCACCACCACCGACCCTGGGTCGTTCAGCGGGCCACTGCTCGCGGACGACCGGCTGCGCAAGCTGTCCTTCACCGGCTCCACGCCCGTGGGCCGGACGCTGATGGCCGCCGCCTCCGAGCGGGTGCTCAAGGTGTCGATGGAGCTCGGCGGCAACGCGCCCCTGCTGGTGTGCGCCGACGCCGACGTCGACGAGGCCGTCGAGGGGGCCGTCGTCGCGAAGATGCGCAACGGCGGCGAGGCGTGCGTCGCCGCCAACCGGATCTTCGTGCACCGGTCGCTCGCCGACGAGTTCACCGAGAAGCTGACCGCCCGGATGCGGTCCTTCGTCATCGGGCCCGGCAGCGACCCCGCCACCACCCTCGGTCCGCTCATCGACGAGCGCTCGCGCCGCAAGGTCGCGGGTCTGGTCGACGAGGCGGTTGCGGGCGGCGCCCGCGTGGCCACCGGTGGCGAGGTGCCGGACGGCGCGGGCTGGTTCTACCCACCGACGGTGCTGACCGACGTCCGGCCCGACATGCGGGTCGTGCAGGAGGAGATCTTCGGGCCGGTCGCGCCCGTGGTCGTCTTCGACGACGAGGACGAGGCCGTGCGGGCCGCGAACAGCTCGGAGTACGGGCTGGTCGCCTTCGTCTTCACCCGCGACCTCGACCGGGCGCTGCGCCTGTCGGAGCGGCTGGAGTCGGGGATGGTCGGCATCAACACCGGCGTCGTCTCCAACCCCGCCGCGCCGTTCGGCGGCGTCAAGGCCTCCGGCCTGGGCCGCGAGGGCGGGGCCGAGGGCATCGAGGAGTACCTCGAGACCGTGTACGTCGGCATCCGCGACCCGTTCGCGACGGAGGGGGACCAGTGATGGACGACCAGGCCGTCGACGCCTTCGGGCTCGATCACTTCTCGCTGATCGGCAAGCGCGCCGTCGTCACCGGCGGCAACACCGGCCTCGGGCACGCCTTCTCGGTCGCGCTCGCCAGCGCGGGCGCGGACGTCTTCGTCCCGAGCATCACCCCCGACGACGGCGCCACCGAGAAGCTCGTCACCGGGCACGGCCGGCGCTACGTCAGCATGGAGGCCGACCTGACCCGGGCCGGCGTGCCCGCCCAGGCGATCCGTCGCTGCGTCGAGGAGCTCGGCGGCGTCGACGTCCTCGTGAACTCCGCCGGCATCTGCCTGCTCGCCGACGTCGCCGACTTCGACCGGTCGCACTGGGACCCGATGATCGCGGTGAACATGACCGCGGCGTTCGAGATCGCCCACGCCGCCAGCGCCGAGATGGTGCGCGCCGGGGGCGGCAAGATCATCAACATCGCCTCGCTCTTCTCCTTCCTGGGCGGGCAGCAGTCGCCGGCGTACGCCGCCAGCAAGGCCGGCATCGTCGGCTTCACCAAGGCCTACTGCGACGAGCTCGGCGCCTCGAACGTCCAGGTCAACGCGATCGCCCCCGGCTACTTCGCCACCGCGATCACCACGTCCACGCGCACCGACGACGACGCCAACCGGCGCATCGTCGAGCACATCCCGGCGGGGCGGTGGGGCGACCCCGCCGACCTCATGGGTGCGCTGGTCTTCCTCGCCTCACGTGCCTCCGACTACGTCAACGGCCACGTGCTCGTGGTCGACGGCGGCTACCTCGTGCGCTGATCCGGCGCCTGCACACCACCAGATCCCCCGATCCCGAAGGACTCCCCATGGTCGCCTCCCGATCCTCCCTGAGCCGCGCCGAGGTCGTCGCGGCGGTCACCGAGCTGCTCGGTCCCGACCAGGTCGACACCGACGAGTCGCGGCTGCGCGCCAGCAGCGTGGACCGCTTCCGCAAGTACACCGCGGTGCACGGCATCTACGACGGCCCGTTCCCCGCGGTCATCGCCTACCCGACGACGACCGAGCAGGTCGCCGCCGTCCTCGAGCTCGCCGAGCGCGAGCGGATCGCGGTGGTGCCGCGCACCGGCGGCACCAGCACCGAGGGCGGTCTCGAGACGGTCGTGGACGACGCGATCGTGCTCGACGGCTCGCGCATGGACCGCGTGCTGAGCATCGACGCCGAGAACATGATGGTCACCGCCCAGTGCGGCGTCCCGCTCCAGCAGCTCGACGACCTGCTGCGCGAGCAGGGCCTGACCACCGGCCACTCGCCGCAGTCCAAGCCGATCGCCCAGATGGGCGGCCTCGTCGCCACCCGCTCGATCGGTCAGTTCTCGACGCTCTACGGCGCGATCGAAGACATGGTCGTCGGCCTGGAGGCGGTGCTGCCCGGCGGCCGCGTGGTGCGGGTCAAGAACGTGCCGCGCCGTGCCGCCGGTCCCGACATCCGGCACGTCCTCATCGGCAACGAGGGCGCGCTCGCCTTCATCACCGAGGTCACCGTCAAGCTCTTCCGGTGGTACCCCGGCCAGGCCCGCTACCACGGTTTCCTCGTGCCCGACTTCGCCGACGGCGTACGCGTGCTGCGGGAGGTCGTCACCGCGGGCTACCGGCCCTCGGTCGCCCGGCTCTACTCACCCGAGGACGCGCGGCAGCACTTCCCCGACCACCCGATGGACCAGAACCTCGTCGTGCTCTCCGCCGAGGGGCCGGCGCCGCTCGTGGCCGCGACCTCGGGCGCCATCGAGGAGGCGGCCGCGCTCGTCGAGCACACCCCCGTCGCCGAGGAGCGGATCCGGGACTGGTTCGAGCACCTCAACTGGGGGCCGGACAAGATCGAGGCCGAGAAGCAGCAGATGCTGCAGACCGCCCACCTCGGCTACACCACCGAGGTGTCGGTCGACTGGTCGCGCACCGCCGAGCTCTACGAGGCCGTGATGGAGCGGATCCGCACCGGATTCGAGCGGGCCGACGACCTGACCCTGCTCGGGGCGCACTCGTCGCACAGCTACCAGACGGGCACGAACCTCTACTTCGTCTACGACTACGACATCCGGTGCGAGCCGCGCGAGGAGATCAAGCAGTACCACGAGCCGCTCAACGCGATCATCGTCGAGGAGGCGCTGCGGGTCGGCGGTTCGATGGTGCACCACCACGGCGTCGGCAAGTACCGCACGCCGTGGGTGCAGGAGGAGCACGGCAGCGCCTACCACCTGCTCGCCGGGCTGAAGCGGGCCTTCGACCCGCACAACGTGATGAACCCGGGCTCGGTCTACCCGCTCCACGAGGACGGCACGGCCGTGCTGACAGGGGCCGAGCCGACGGGGACCGACGGCCCGTGACCGAGCTCTTCCTCGCGATCGACGGCGGCTCGCAGAGCACCAAGGTCTCGATCGTCGACAGGGACGGCGCGGTGCACGCCGCGGCGTCGGCGCCGCTGCGTCCCTACGAGCTCGGCCCGGGCGGCCGCGCGGTGCACCCGGACGACGACCTCTGGGACACGCTGGTCGTCGCGGCGCGGGCAGCCCTCGCGTCGTTCGCCGACGGCGGTGGCGACGTCGGCGAGATCGTGGCCGTCGGGCTGTGCGGCATCCGCTTCTGCCGGGCCATGGTGGGGCCGGACGGCCGGCTCGCGGAGCCGGTGCTCAGCTGGATGGACGCGCGGGTGTCCGAGCCGCTGCCGGCCGTGCCGGACCGGGTCGCGCTGGTCGCCAGCGCCGGCGGCTACCTCGCGGTCCGGCTCACCGGCGAGCGGCGCGACAGCGCCGCGAGCTACCAGGGCATGTGGCCTCTCGACCCGGTCACCCGACAGTGGTCGACGTCCGCGGACGAGGTCGCGCGCACCGGGATGCCGATCGACGTGCTGCCCGAGCTGGTCGACCCGGGCGGGCTGCTGGGCGAGGTCCTGCCCGCGGCCGCCGAGCAGACCGGCATCCCCGCGGGGCTCCCCGTCTATGCCACCGGCAACGACAAGGCCGTCGAGGCGCTCGGCGCCGGGCTCGTCGCTCCCGGGTCGGTCTTGCTCTCGCTCGGCACCTACATCGCGTCGATGACCGTCGGCGACGCCTGGGTCGAGGACGGCGACCGCTTCTGGGTCAACGCCGCCGCGGTGCCGGGTCGCTACCTCTACGAGAGCGGTGGCATCCGGCGCGGGATGTGGACGGTGACCTGGCTGCGGCAGCTGGTCTCCGCGGCCGCGCCGGACATCGCCGACCCCGGGGGCGTCCAGCAGTGGCTCGAGGACGGCGCCCGCGGCGTACCCCCGGGGGCGGGCGGGCTGATGACCGTGCCCGACTGGCTCGCGCCCGGCCACGCGCCGTACCGGCGGGGGACCATCCTCGGCCTCGACGGGTCGCACCAGGCGCCGCACCTCTACCGCTCTGTGCTCGAGGGCATCGTGATGACGATGCACGGGCACACCGTCGCGATGGAGGCAGCCCTCGGCCTCGATCCCGACCGACTCGTGCTGTCGGGCGGCGGCTCGCGCTCGCCGCTGATGTGCCAGATCGCCGCCGACGTCTTCGCCCGCCCGGTGGAGCGCACGGCCGTCGCCGACGCCGCCGGCCTCGGCTCCGCGGTCTGCGCCGCCGTCGGCCACGGCAGCTATCCGGACTTCGAGTCCGCGGTCGCGGCCATGGTGCGGCCCGGAGACCTGGTGCTGCCGGACGAGGACGCCGTCAAGCAGTACGCCGACATCGCGCCGCGCTACGCCGAGGTCACGCGCTTCACCGATCCGTTGTTCCAGCGGCTCAACGGGTAGGCGTGCCGGAGTGCTCCACGCGCGCTCGGCGGCGGTCAACGACGCAGGGCGACGTCGGACGACACGGTCACGGCACCCAGCTCGCCGGTGACCAGGCCCTCGAGCGCGCGGAGCGCGGAGCCGGCAGCCGCCCGGGCGCGTCGTGAGGTGGCCGCCGGGGCGTGCAGTGCTGCGGCCTCCTCGGCGACCCATGCTCGCAGCTCGAGCAGCAGCTCCCGGGGCAGCTGGCGGACCTGGGAGCGGACGACCACCTGGTAGGCGACGCCGGTCACGCGGCACGACGCACACGCGGCGTTGACCGCGAGGGCCCGGTTGTCGGGCGCGATCGCCCGCACGCCGCGCAGGACGGCCACCTGCACCGACAAGGCCATCGCGGAGCAGCCCTCGCACTCCTGGGTCCACGCCGCCGCGGTGTTGGCCAACCGGACCCGGCGGCCGTGGTCGACGTACAGGACCTGCAGGGCGGTGCTCGCGGCGTCGCAGCTGTCGCAGGTGGCCGAGCCGGTCGCGGCGACGTCCGCCTTCACCGCGCGGTGGCGCGAGACGACGTAGGCGTACGCGTCGTCGGTCTTGGCGGGCTCGGCAGCCGTGGGGTTGGCGCTGGCCACGAGGTCGAGCTCGCGGACCCCACGGTGCGGATCGGCCACCGACGCCGTCGAGGTGCTCGCCACGGGCAGGAAGAGGACGGCGGCGAGCACGCCACAGGTCGCGGTGCGCAGGCGCGAGGTCATGCTGCTCATGGCAGGTCCTCCATCTGGACGAAGTTGTCGGCCACGGCGGCAGCGATGTCCACCAGGCTCTCGCGGGTCTTGCGACGCAGTGAGGACATGTCGGTCAGGGCTCCCTGCTCGAGGGCGTCGTCCCAGGGGACGGTCACCACGCGGCCGCATCGCTTCTCGAAGTGGCGCCGCATCAGGTCCGGCGGGGCGGCGCCGCGGCGCTCGGCGTTGACCACGACCACGGCCCGGGAGACGAGGTCGTCGAAGCCGTGCTCGTCCATCCAGTCCAGGGTGAGCGCGCCGGCGCGGCCGCCGTCGAGGCCCGCGCGCACCACGAGCACGATCTGGTCGGCCTCGGTCAGCAGCCCCTGGTTGGCGCTGTCCAGGATGCCGGTCCCGGTGTCGAGCACGATCAGGTTGTAGAACCGGTCGAGGAGCTCGACCAGGCGGTGGTAGTCGTTGCGGTCCAGCGCCGTCCAGATGCGGGGGTCATCGTCCGAGGCGAGCACCTCGAGGCGTGACTCCGCCGCCTGTGCGGTGTAGGAGCGCAGGGCGGCGTAGCTGGAGATCGTGTCGAGGTCGCGCAGCACGTCGGTGATGGTGCGGTCGTGCGGGGGTGCGACCCGGTGCGCGAGGTTGCCCGCGTCAGGGTTCGCGTCGACGGCGACGACCCGGTCACCCCGGAGCATCGCGAACGTGCTGCCGAGCGCCAGGGAGATCGTCGTCTTGCCGACGCCGCCCTTGCGGCTCATGACCACGACGCGGCGCGAGCCCCGGATCGGCGTGCGCAGGCGCTCCTCGAGCTCGCGCCGACGCCGCTCCACGGCGCTCGGACCGGGGTTGAGCAGGTGGGCGCTGCCGTCGTACACCGCCCGGCGCCACCCGCGCCCGGGGACGGGCGCCTTGGGCGCGTACATGATCGCGTCGGTGAAGTCCGCGGCCGACAGCACCGGCGGCGGGTCGGGGGCAGCGGGGCTGCCGTCGACGGACTCGAGGCCCATCCGGTCCTCCCAGGTCCTGGCTCGGGCGGCCAGGCGGGCGCGCACGAGCGTGGTCAGTGAGGTGGCGAGCCGCCACAGCATGACGGCGACGCCCACCACCGGCACCAGGAGCAGCGCGATCGAGATCACCGCCAGCGCCATCGCCGGCCAGTCGCGCACCTGCCACGCCAGGTCGAACACCGTCTGCTGGAGCCGGATCCCGTCACGGGCCCGCGTGACGAACTCGGGCAGGTTCCACAGCGTCCAGAGGACGATCGCCGTCAGGAGCGGGACCACCACCAGCACCCAGCCCGCCACGAAGCGCCGCGCGTACGGACGCAGCTCGGTGACGCGCGGGTCGACCGGGTGGCCCGGCCGCAGGCTGCGCAGCACCGGGCCGACCCTCGCGAAGAGGTCGGGGACGCCGGCCACGTCGGACACGACGTAGTAGCCGTCGAACCGGACGACCGGGATCAGCTGCTGCAGCATCTGCACCTGCAAGGTGAACGCGCACAGGATGAGCAACGCGCTCCCGGTCGCGGCGTACCCGGCGGCCAGGACCAGCACCGTGAGCACGTTGAAGTAGAGGCCGCCGAGGTCGGTGCGCACCCGCCCCCCGCGGCCCAGCCGGTAGGAGTCGGTGACGTCGGTGTAGAAGGCCGGGAAGACGATGTAGACACCCACGCCCACCTCGCCCGGGTCGGCGCCGCCGTAGTGGCAGGCGGACGCGTGACCGAGCTCGTGGACCAGGGCGGCCAGGGTGAGCACGACGTACATCGCCAGCGCCAGCGTCGGCCTCGTGAACAGCTCGGTGACCGCGGGCCAGAACCCGTCGCTGCCGAGCAGGGCGGCATCGGCGACCACCAGGCCGGCGAGCGCGGCGAGGACGAGCGGCGGCCAGAACAGCAGGCTGAGGGGGGCCGCGACGCGCCGCGTCCACCGCGTCGGCAGCAGGGTCGCCTTGAGCGTCAGCGCCAGGATCGGCCGCGCGCGCACCGGACGGGTGGGCTCCTCGGTCTCCTCGGGCAGCACCAGGCCGAGCGGCTCGAGCCGGGTGGTGACCAGGTGCTCGAGCCCCTCGACGGTCAGGGTGCGTCCGTACGAGGCGCTGACCGCGGCCGCCACCTCGGCCGCCGGGCGGGGCGGCTCCACGTGGACGACGACCAGGTGGAGCAGCTCGGACAGCTGCACCACCTGGTCGTCGTTGCGGCGGACCAGGTACGCCGGGTCGCGCAGACCCGATCCCTGGACCGGCCCGAGGAGCTGCAGGCCCAGGGCGCGCCGCCACCGCGGCTCCGTGGCGGTCGCCGGTGCGGGGGAGGGGTCTGCAGTCGTGGGGTTCATCGCTCTGGGGTGCTCTGGGGTGCTCTGGGGTGCTCTGGTGTGCTCTGGTGTGCTCTGGTGTGGGGCTTGAGGGCGGCGGGTGCGCCAGAGCAACACACCCACCGCCTGTTCGGAGTCAGTCCTGGATCACGTCACGTGGGTCGAGGCCAGGTACTGCATGGCGAGGGCGTTCGCCTGCGAGTTGATGGTGGCGGCGTTGATCGAGATCGCGAGGTTGACGCCGACCACGTTGCTCACGTTGACGCACGCGAACTGACAGAGCGTCTCGCGGTGGGGAAGCGGTACGGCGGTCTGCGCGTCGAGCTCGGCGATGGCCATCTCTGGACGGGACATCCCGGTTCACCCCCTTTCAGCGGTCGGGAGATCGATGCCGGTCGTGGCCTCCCGCCGAGCGGGAGGCCACGTGGGGGGTCAGCCCTGGGTGACGCTGACCGACTGGTAGGCCGCGCTGTTGGCCCAGGAGCCGTACGACGCCGCGTTCATGGCCAGCGAGGAGTTGGACGCGACGACCGACGCCCAGTTGTTGTTGAAGTAGAGCGTCTCCCGGGTCGGGAGGAGGTCGGTCCGTTCGGCCTCGAGCTCTGCGATGGTCAGTTCCTTGCGCATGGGGGTTCACCTCTTTCCGGGGCGCGATGGAATGAGGGGCCCATGAGAGCGAGGCCTGCGTGACACCTGCGTGACCGCGGCGTGACCGGCGCTGCTACCGCCCCGCGCGGCGCGCGTCGTGCCCAGTCTTGGGTATCTGCGGCACGCCTCGTCACCGCGGCTGAGCGAGGTCAGGCCATGATCGAGGGTTCCATCTCGACGGAGTCGTGACAGGTGGCGGGGGACGCGACGCCAGCACGAGGTCTCCAGGGTCTCGGGGAGGAAGTTGTGCCGGAGCAGCACGCAGCCCAGCCGCGGTGCTTCGGCCTGCGCCTGCTGGGCCGGTGGCAGCTGGTGGCCGACGGAGAGGACGTCGGGCTGGGTCATCGTGAGGAGCGCCTGGTGGCGCTGCTCGGACTCACCGGGCGCAGGAACCGTCCCCAGGTCGCCGGGATCCTGTGGCCCGAGAGCACGGACGCCCGAGCGCTCGCCAGCCTGCGGCGGGCCGTGCTCCGCACGCAGCAGCGCTGTCCCGGCCTGCTGGACGCCGACCGCCTCACCATCGACCTGCACGCCGGCGTCGAGGTCGACGTGGCCGGTCTGCGGCGGGCCGCGGGCGCGACCGAGGACGTCATCGTCGACGGCGGGGCCGCCGCGCTGCTGGGGGAGCTGGTGGGGCAGCCGGCGGGGGAGGAGCTGCTCCCGGGCTGGTACGACGAGTGGGTCCTCCCCGAGCGCGAGCACCTCGCTCAGCTGCGGGTCAAGGCGCTCGAACGGATCGCTCGGCACGCGCTCGAGGCGGGTGACCTGGGGCTCTGCCTCGAGGCAGCGCGCGCGGCCGTCGACGCCGACCCGCTCCTGGAGCCGGCGGCCGAGCTCGCGATCCGCGCCCACCTGGGCCGCGGCGACCTCGGCAGCGCCGTGCGCGAGTTCGGCCGGTACCGCGACGCCGTACGGGACGAGCTCGGCGCCCCGCCGTCGCGCACGATCCTGGAGCTGATCGAGCCCGCCCTCGCCCGGTCGCGGGCCGTCGGGGAGCGGCGGCGCGAGGCCGCGCCGGAGGTCGCGGCGATCGCCCCGGTCCCGGCCCCGGTCCGCGTCCCTGCTCCCGCCCCAGCCCCAGCCCCAGCCCCTGCCCCAGCCCCTGCCCCAGCCCCTGCCCCAGTCCCTGCCCCAGCCCCTGCCGCGCCCCCGGCCGCCCCGCGGGCCGTGGCGGTCCCGCGTCTACCGGGTCCACCACGTCCACCACGCGAGCCGGTCTCGTCTCCCGGCGCGGGCGTCCGCGGCGTCGTCGTCCGGCTCCTGGCGGTGGCGGCGATGATCCTGGCCGCCGCGCTCGCGGTGGCCGGGTCCGGCCCCGAACGGGGCAATGACCTGGGCGCACCCGGCGTCACGGCCGACCCACCGATGCGGGTGCTCTCCGTCGACCACGCGATCCGCGCGGGCACCATGGCGGTGCGCCTCGTCGACGCCGCCGCCGGCCGGGCAGCCTTCCGGGTGCGGACCGCGCTCCGGCCGGCCCTCGTCCGGCTCGAGGTACGCGGCGACACCGGCGCGGACGTCGTACGCAGCGTGCTGGTGCGCAGCGCCGACGGTCGCCGCGTGGCGGTGGACGGCCTAGCCCCGGGGTCCTACCGCTGGCTGGCGACCTCGAAGGTCGCGGCCGCGGTACGCGGGCGGCTCCGCATCCCCGAACCGCCCCTCGCTCCGGAGACCACGGTCCGGGCAGCCGGGCCGGCGACGACCGCGGCGTCGACCGCCCCGGTGGTGGCGACCGCACCGGCCGGCGACGCGCCCTCACCCAGTGACACCCCGACCAGCGACAGCCCGACCAGTGGCAGCTCGCCGCCGAGCGACACCCCGACGTCCAGTCCCGCTCCACGACGCCACCCCACCGGCCAGCCGAACGACCCGGGCACCCGGGCGCCGGGGCCCGTGGGCTGAGGAGAAGCCATGCCCGACCCCCTCACCGCCGTCCGACGCGGCACTCTGCTGCTCGTCTCCCTGCTCCTTGGCGTCGGAGCGCTGGTCGCCGTGCCCGCCGTGCCCGCCGTGGTTGCCGGGGTTGCCGGGCCGGCGCCGCACCCCGCCGAGCGGTGGGCCGGGTACAGGATCCCTCGCACCGGCCAGGCGGCCGGGGGCTGGATCGGCGGGTACCGGATCGGCGACACCCCGCTCTTCGTGATCACCCCCACGCGGGACCCCAACCGCCGCGGCTACCGGCGCTCCCACGTCGTCGACGACCTCGGCGGCCGGCGCGGGGCCACGCACGCGGAGACGATGCGCGCGGCCTGGATCCTCTCCAAGTACGGCGGCTACCGGGACGCCGCGCAGGCGGCCGCCGTCGACGCCAGCGTCTACGCAGTCCTGGTCGGTGGCCCGTGGCGCACCACGGGCGCGCGGGGCGCCCGCCGCATCCGCGAGACGCCCCGGCCCACGACCGTGCATCGGTTCGCGCGGATCATGCTCCACGAGTCGCGGCGGCACGCAGGCAGGTACCACGCCCGGGTGACCGCGACGAACGCCGACGCGGGTGGCACGGTCGCCGCCACGGTCACGGTCACCGACGGCCACGGTCGGCCGGCCGCCGGCCTGCCGGTGACCGTCGACACCCAGGGTGCCGCAGCGATCGACGCCGTGACCGGCGACGACGGCAAGGCGGTGACGCGGTTCGCAGCCGAGCAGCCCGGGTGGCACCGCATCACCGCCAAGGTCCGGCAGGTCCCCGACCACCGCCTCCACGTGAGGCTGCCGGTCCGGCACCGTCAGGCGGTCGCCGCCGAGGGAGGCGTCCGCAGGACGCTGGTCGCCAGGACGCGGGCCGCCGTACGCGGTCCGCAGACGCTGGACCTGCACGCGAGCCCGGCCACCGTCCTGGTGGGGTCGGCGGCGCGGGTCACCGCGACCGTCAGCGGCGCCCACTCGCGGCGCTCGGCCGCTGGGACGCTCTACGGACCCTTCGACTCGTCCTCGTCGGCGCGGTGCAAGGGTCCGGCCGTCGGGACCGTGCGGTCGACGGTGCGATCGAGCGGCGACCACGTCCTGCCCGCCCTGACGCCCCACGCCGCCGGCTACTACGCCTGGCGGGTCACGGTCGACGGCACACCCACGGCGCTGCCGGTCGCGGCCTGTGGGGCGGTCACCAAGGTCAAGGCGGTGGCGAAGGTCTCCGTGAAGGCACTCACCCCGGACATGCAACCCGGCAACGCGGAGGTCCGGGTGGGCTTGTCCGGCCTGCCCCGCTACCCGGCCGTCGACGTGACCCTCACGGTGTGGGGTCCCTATGACACCCAGAAGGAGCTGACGGCCGGCGGCTGCTCGGGCGCCATCGCCGCCTCGGTGGAGCAGACGATGAACGGCGACGCCACGGTGACGCTCTACCCCTACGTCGACGAGGTCGGCTGGTACGCGCTGCAGGCGACGGTCGCGGCCGGGAACCTCCACCAGGGTGCGCAGTCCCCGTGCCTGGCCTCCGGGACCGTGCTGCACGTCTCCTGAGGGCCGCTGCCTACTCCACGCGCATCTCGCCGAGCTCGGACCACTCCGTGCCGGGGACCTGGAAGTTCACGATCCGCGGGGTCTCGACCAGGTACGGCGGGAGGTCGACCTGCGCCTGCTTGAAGTGGTCGGAGGTCACGTGGGCCTCGGCGGCATCGTCCTGGAAGGCCTCGACGAGGACGTACTCGGTCGGGTCGTCCAGCGACCGCGACCAGTCGAACCACAGGTTCCCGGGCTCCGCGCGGGTCGCCTCGGTGAAGGACCGGGTGATCTCGGGCCACGCGTCGGCGTGCTCGGGGGAGACCTTGAACTTGGCGGTGATGAAGATCATTGGTCCTTCCTAGCACCGTCGTGCACACCGGTGGGCGGGCGCTGTCGGCGCTGCGCCGTACGGTGTCGCCCGTTGCCGGACACGAAGGGGACGCATGGATCTCGACGACGCCGCGCGGCTCGGGCGCCGACTGATCGCCGAGCACGGCCTGCACGACTGGACGCTGGTCTTCGACCGCGCCAAGGTGCGCGCCGGCATCTGCCGCTTCGGGACCAGGCAGATCGGGCTCAGCCGGCCGCTGACGGCGCTGCACTCGGAGGCCGAGGTGCGCGACACCATCCTCCACGAGATCGCCCACGCGCTGGTGGGTCCGAAGCACGGCCACGACGCCGTGTGGCGGGCGACGGCGCGGCGCATCGGGTGCAGCGGGACGCGGTGCACCAGCTCGGACGCGCCGCGGGTGGAGGGTGACTGGGTCGGCACCTGCGGCGCCGGCCACCGGGTGACCCGGCACCGGCGGCCCCAGCGGCCGAGCTCGTGCACGATCTGCTCCTCCACGTTCAGTCGCCAGCACCTCTTCACCTGGACCTTCCGTGGTGCGCCGGCGCCGATGACCGTGCGCTACGAGGCCGAGCTCGCCCGGCTGCGGGCCCGCGAGATCGAGCCGGTCGAGGTGCCGATCCGCGTGCGGCTGGGCGAGACGCTGCGGATCACTGCCCCGGGCAGCAAGTACGACGGCGTCAGCGGCACCCTCGTCAAGCGCGGCCGCACGCGCTACCACCTGCAGGTCGGGAGGTCCGTGATGACCGTGCCGTTCGCGATGGCGCGCCCGGACGGCTCGACCAGCGGCGCACGGTGACGGCAGCGCCGCGAGGGTCCACCCGATCCGGGTGAGGCGCCCGGCCGTCGGGCCGGGTCACCGTGGAGTCCCATCCACCAAGGAGCTCCCGTCATGTCTGAGATCAACGAGCCCGGCGCGGAGACGCGTGCCGCCGCCCTGTCCGAGGGCGCCTACACCCTCCTGGTCGCCGACTTCGCCGACACCGGCTCGGCCTGGGACGCCTACGAGGCGCTGAAGGAGGTGGAGGACGGGCGCACCGTCGAGATCGAGGGTGTCGTCGTGGTCAGCCGGTCCGCGGACGGCAAGCTCGAGGTGCAGAAGGCGACCGACCACAGCACCAGGTCCGGCCTCCGGTGGGGCGTGGTCGGCGGCATCGCGCTCGGCGTGATCTTCCCGCCGTCGATCCTCGGCAGCGCCGCGGTCGCCGGCTCGGCCGGCGCCCTCGCCGGCAAGCTGCGGCAGCGTCACCACCACAAGGAGCTGGAGCAGCAGCTCGAGAACGCGATCCCACCCGGGCACTCCGGCCTGCTGGCGCTGGTCTCGGATCCCGGCGCGGTCAAGATCCGGAAGGCGCTCGAGCGAGCCGACGCCATCGTGCAGTCCGCCGTCGACAAGGTCGAGGCCGATGACATCAAGGCCGCGGCCAAGGAGGCGCAGCAGGCCGACGCCTGAGTCGGCCCGGCCGGGCCTGTGGAGAGACGGGCGCACCGGCCGGCGAGCTGTGGTTTCGTTCCCGGCGGATCACACGGGGTGATCCGTTCTCGGGAGGAACACACATGCCTTCACACGCACGCATCCTCGCCGCCGCGGTCGGGCTCGGGCTCCTGCTGCCGACCGGCGCGGCCGCGGCCCGCACCGCCGACTCGACCGGTTCGAGCGGGATCGGCGATCCCTACTACGCCGACTACGGCAACGGCGGCTACGACGTCGACCACTACGACATCCGGGTGTCCTACCGGCCGCGGACCGACCGCCTCGCCGGTACGACGCGCATCCGCGCCCACACGACGCAGGAGCTGTCGCGCTTCGACCTGGACTTCGTGCTCCCGGTGTCGGGCGTCGAGGTCAACCATCGGCCGGCGTCGTTCCGCCGGACCGGGCACGAGCTGGTCGTGACACCGCGGACGGCGCTGCGCGCGGGTCAGGCGATGACGGTGGAGGTGAGCTATCGCGGCAAGCCTTCCAAGGTCCGCTCCCACGGCGCCCAGCCGTGGATCCGCACCCGCGACGGTGCGGTCGCCGGCGGGAAGCCGGAGGGTGCGGCGTGGTGGTACCCGGCCAACGACCACCCGCGCGACAAGGCGACGTACGACGTCCGCGTCACGGTCGCCAAGGGCCTGGAGGCGGTCGGCAACGGCGTCCTGGTGTCGACGCGCGCCACGCACGGGCAGCGCACCTGGCACTGGCGCGAGACGGACCCGATGGCGCCGCACCTCGCGTTCTTCGTCGTCGGCCAGCTCGACCTCAGGCGCACCCGCGTCGACGGACGCCCGATGGTCACCGCGGTGGCTCCCGGCCGCCCGCGGCGGGAGGGCCGGTGGGCCACGGCGGCGCTCGCCCGGACGCCCGAGATCGTCGAGTACGGCGCCCGGCAGTTCGGCGCCTACCCCTTCGCCGCGACGGGCGGCGTGGCCGCCGCCGTCAAGCCCGGCTGGTCGGTGGAGTCCCAGACCCGTCCGGTCTACTCCCGCTCGTTCTGGCACGACGGCCCGAACGTCTACGTCGTGGTCCACCAGGTCGCGCACCAGTGGTTCGGCGACTCGGTGTCGGTCGACAGCTGGCGCGACAGCTGGCTCAGCGAGGGGTTCGCGTCGTACGCCGAGTGGCGCTGGTCGGAGATGCATGCGGAGGGGAGCGGGCGGCAGCTGTTCCGGGCCGCCTGGGACGACCACGTCGGCGACGGCGCGTTCTGGCGGGTCGCCATCGGCGACCCGGGCGCCCACCAGGAGTCGAACATCGCCGTCCTCGACCGGGGCGCGATGGCCCTGCAGGCGTTGCGGGTCCGCATCGGCGGGCCGGCGTTCTTCTCGGTCCTGCGCGCGTGGACGACGCAGCACCGCCACGGCAACGCCGCGATCGACGACTTCGTCGCGCTCGCGGAGGCGGAGTCGCGGGAGGACCTCGGGTCGTTCTTCGACACCTGGCTCCACGCGCCGGAGCGTCCCGCGCCGACCCGGGCCAACGGCTTCCCGCGGAACTTCGACGACGCAGCGGACACGGCGTCGCCGCCGCCCTCCTGGGGTCCGATCAGCCGCACGCACGCGTTGCTCGCGGCGCACGACTGACCGGCGTACGGCAGCGGCCCGTGGCCCCCGGTGGAGTGGGGGTCACGGGCCGCTGTGTCAGGTGGTTTCGAGGCTCGGCGCCGGCGCGCCTCGCATCTCAACCGCCGAGGCGTCGCTCAGCGCACGGCGTCGAAGGCGTCCACGACGCCCTCGCCGAAGTAGCTGTTGTCCTCGGCCGGGCCCACGCACGGCGCGCCGTTGAGGGCGGCGCTGCACGGCTTGTCGTCGGCCTGCGCGCGCAGCTGCGCGAGCATGGTGGCGGGCGACCAGTCGGGGTGCGCGGACCTCATCAGGGCGAGGACGCCGGCGACGTGCGGCGACGCCATCGACGTACCGCTCTTGAGGCCGTAGCCGTTGTCCTTGACGACCGTCGACAGGATCCGCGACCCGGGGGCGGCGACATCGATGACGCCGAGGCCACGGTTGGAGTAGGACGCCAGGCGGCTCTCGGTCGACCCGGCCGGGAACTGCTCGAGCGCGGACACGGTCACGACCCCGTCGAGCTCGGTCGGGATGTCCTGGCAGTCGTTGTTGATCGTCCGCTCGACCGGGGTGCTGTCGTCCGGGCTGCTGCTGTCGGTGGTCTTGTTCGCGAGGTCGTACGCCGAGTTGCCGGCTGCGGCGGCGGAGACGACACCGCGGTCGATCGACCACTGCACCGCACGGTCGACGGCCTCCTTGGCGGCGGCCTGGTCGGGCTGGTCGGAGCAGTAGAACTGGAACGGGTCGACGTAGTAGCTGTTGTTGGTCACGTCCATGCCGTGCAGCGCGGCCCACATGAAGCCGCACACGGCGTACTCCGGGTAGATGAACCCGTCGTCGTTGACGACCTTGACCGCGGCCAGGCGCACGTTCGGCGCGACGCCGACGATGCCGACGCCGTTGCGGGCGGCCGCGATGGTGCCGGCGACGTGGGTGCCGTGGTCGCTGGTGGTGGGGTACCACCCGGTCGGGGAGGTGTCCGGCCGGCCGGCGTTCGAGCAGTTCACCGAGTCGGCGACGTCGATGTTGGAGGCGAGGTCCGGGTGGTCCGGGTCGATGCCGCTGTCGAGGACCCCGACGACGACGCTGCGGCTGCCGTCGGTGACCTGGTGGGCCTGATCGGCCTTGATCATCCGCATGTCCCACTGCTCCGACTCACGCGGGTCGGTCGTGGTGGCGGTGGTCTCCTCCGTGCCGGTGCTGTCGTCGCTGCGGCTCTTGGTGACGCCGTTGTGCGCGTGGCCGTTGGCGCCCCGCCCCCAGCTCGCGCCGGCCCCGGCAGGGGTGCCCTCGGTGACGGGGACGGTGCGGGTGGCGCCGACGGAGTCGAGCGCGTTTCCGGCGGCCTCGGCGACGTCGGTGCGGAACGTCGAGGTGGTCGCGTGCGCGACGACGACGCCGACCTGCGGCCAGCTCTGGACGACCACGCCGCCGGCCCTCTCGACCGCCCGCTCGACCAGCCGGGTCTGGCCCGGGTTGGCGTGCTTGGCGTTCACGAGGTACGCCGAGATGGCGCCGTCCGCGGTGACGATCGGGACGGGGGTCGAGGTGGGCTGGTCGGCCGCGGTGCTCGCGGTCGCGCCGGGGCTGGTGATCGAGACGAGGGCGGCGGCGAGAGCGCCGGCCGTCGCCGTGGCGAGCGCAGCAGGTCGCCGCACGGACAGATGGACCATGGTGGATCCTTCCCGAGATGGAGGCAGTCCGCGCCAGGATCGGGCGCAGGGCCCCTATCCAACAGGGGAAGCGGCGGTCTGAGAAGGACCTCCCGCCAGATTCTTCCGGGCAACGACGGCGATGACGGATTCGACGTTGCGGTCGAACTGGTGTTCGAATATACTCGTGTCATGTCCACGTCCGCCGCGATCGCCACCGCCCGTGAGGGCGTCGCGGTGCTCGGCGCGGTGGACTGGGACGAGGTCCCGTCCGCAGAGCTGCCGGCGGCGATGGTCGAGCTGGAGCGGATGCGGGCCCGGTTGGACGCGGCGCGGGTCGAGGTCGCCGGCCGGCTGGAGCACACCGGTGCTGCGGGTGAGGTCGGGTGGGCGTCGACCAAGGACTTCCTCACGACCGTCTCGGGTGGCCGCAAGGGCGCCGGAGGCGGGTTGCTGCGGCTCGCGGCCGGGCTCGAGGCGCTGCCCGAGGTCCGCCGTGCGCTCGCCGAGGGGTGGCTGTCGGCGGACAAGGCCCGCGTGATCGCCGCCCGGGTCGGCCAGCTGCCCCGGGTCGAGCAGGTCCGTCGTGCGGCGGCGCGGTCGTTGCTGGACAAGGCCCGCGAGCTGGACGCCACCGACCTGGACCGGTCCTGGTCGGCGGTGGTCGCGGAGCTCGACCCGGACGGCACGCTGCTGGGGCACGAGGAGGACCTGCCGCGCGAGGAGCGCGCGGCCCGCAACGCGCGGTTCCTGGGGTTCACCCCCGACGAGATGGGCGGGGTGTGGATCAAGGGCTATGCCGACGCCGAGAGCGTCGAGGAGGTCAGGGCCGCACTCCTGCCCCTGGCCGCCCCGCTCGCCTCCGAGCCGGGCGCCTGCGGTGGTGTGCCGGGCGACCTGGCCGCCGGGCGACGCGGCACGCCGTGCCCGGACCCCGGGTGCGCCCACGACGGCCGCGACCCGCGCGAGTTCGGCGCGCGGATGTGGGACGCGTTGGTCGAGCTGTGCCGACGCGCCCAGACGGTCGACGTGCTGCCCGCGACGCACGGGGCGCGCCCCCGCCTGACCGTGTCGGTCGACCTCGAGGACCTCCGCGCCGGCCTCGGTGCGGCCGGCAAGCTCCCCGGCGACCAGTCGCTCTCCGCGGCCGCCGTGCGCCGCCTGGCCTGCGACGCCGACCTGATCCCCCTCGTCCTGGGCTCGCGCGGGCAGGTGCTCGACGTCGGCCGCACCCAACGCCTGGTGACCACCGCGATCTGGCTCGCGCTCATCGCGCGCGACCGGCACTGCACGTTCCCCGGCTGCCAGCGCCTGCCCAGCGCCTGCGACGCCCACCACGTCGTCCACTGGGCCGACGGCGGCCCCACCAGCCTGGACAACCTCGCCCTGCTCTGCCGTCGGCACCACACCATGGCCCACCAGACCGCCTGGCGCCTCGAGATCGACCCCGACACCCGAAGACCGGTCTGGCACCCACCACCACGACACGAGGACGGACGCTTCAGCTGGATCGTCTCGCCGCCCTTCCGAGCCGCCTGAGGACGGTGGGCGCCTCACCCTGCCGGGCTGCGATCGCCGTTGGCCGGCTGCCCGTCGCCGACCGATCGAACGTGCGCGACCCGCTGCTGGACGGTCGCGCAGCCGTGGAGGTCCTCGTCGACGGCGGGTGGGGTGATCGGCACGAGAGCCTCCTCGGGTCGGTGACAGATCTCCCGGGATCCTGCCGATCGGCAATTGGCGGCGTCCGTCATCCACAGGGCGCAGTACGCCCGGTCTGAGAAACCCCGGACCGGGCCTATCCGACCAGCGCGTCCAGAACGTAGGCCTCGTGGTCGGACAGCCGTCGGCCGTCCAACATCGCTCCGACGGCGCGCGCTTGCGCCCGTGTACCACGCGGGACGGCGATGTGGTCGATGCTCAGCAGCCCCGGGATGTGATGCGGCAGGTCCGCGGTCGGCACGACCAGGTCGAGCTTCTCGAGCGCGGCAAGGATCGCCGAACGACCGGCGATGCTCCCGGCGTGCTCGCGACCGCAAAGCGCGTGGTTCCAGTCCCCGCCCCAGATGAGCCGGTCGGATGGCACGTTCTGGAGGAGCTCGGCAACGCACGCGGCGGTCCACTCGGCGTGGCGGGCACCTGCCCAGGGCTCGCGCCTGCCCGCGCTCCTCCACGGGAGGATCGAGGAGCAGTAGGTCCATCCGTCCACGACTGCCATAGCGCTGGCCGGGTGCGGGTCGGGCAGGGGCGTCGGCGGCACCCGGCTGGCGATACCGGCCCACCGGCGTCGCCGCGCCATCTCCGGGCCGCCGAGGTGGAGCGAGTAGCCGGGCAACAGGACGCGGTCGCTCACCTCGGTGAGCAGCAGGACGTCGCAGTCCAGGTCGAGGAGGAAGGACGCGTGGACGTCGCTCCACCGGCCGGCGAGGTTCCAGGTTCCGATCCGCACGCGGTGAGTATTCGGTATTCGAGCCTCCCTCAAGGCGAAATCCCCTGGCGCCTGACCCACGGGCGGCCAGCGTCCCGGCTGAGTGTGGACGCCCTAGTGGCTCGGTCCTGCCGCGATCCGCTCCTTGATCGACCGGCGGCGTCGGGGGCGAGCTCTTCGAGACAGCGGTCGTAGGCGTCGGCGCCGAGACCGAGGCGGCGGCGTACCGGGTGGCGGCCGGCGAGGCAGAGGTCCTCGTCGATCGGGGTCTCGTCGTGCTCGGGTCCTGCTCCCTAAGCTCGACCGTGGATGTACGCATCGCCTCGCGTGGTCGGTCCGTCAGCTCGAGGACCTCGCCCAGTGTGGCGTGCCGGCCTGCGGTGACGTCGGGGCAGGGGCGGGATCGGTTGAGCCCGCGGATGCGCTCGGCCGCCTCGTCCTCGCGGCCCAGGGCGTACAGGGCGGCGGACGACGGCGACCCGTGCGCCGACCGTGGTCCGTCCGCCGTCCTCCACGGCGGCGCGGGCGAGCTCCAGGCTGCGGTCGGGTCACTCCTCACAGAGGTCTGAGGCCAGGCACTCGAGCAGCTCGGTGCGACCGGGCTCCTCGTCCGGGACCTCCTCGATCGTGGCGGACACCCGCCGCCGGTACTCGTCGTGGGAGAGCGTCGCCTCCCACTCCTCGCGCAGCTCGACGATGTCCTCGAAGGTCGGTGGCATGCCGGCACTCTCGCCGACCGTGATGGGCCGGCGGCGACGCTGGACCACGCACGCTGGACCACGCACGGTGGATCCAACTCCTCGCCAGCGGGTATAGAGGGGCATGGCCGAACGGCGTGTGGAACCGCAGAGCGGGATCTTCCGGCGCAAGCCGGTGCACCCGGACAGCGACGAGGGTGGGCTGGAGCGCAGCATCGGGCTGTGGCAGCTGACCGCGATCGGACTCGGGGCGATCATCGGCGCCGGCATCTTCGCGTTGGCGGGTCCGGTGGCGAAGACGGAGGCGGGGCCGGCGGTGACGGTGTCGTTCCTGATCGCCGGGGTCGCGAGCGCGTGCGCGGCGCTGTCGTACGCCGAGTTCGGCGGGATGATCCCGGCGGCGGGGTCGGCGTACACCTACGGGTACGCCGTGCTGGGCGAGTCCGTCGGGTGGTTCATCGGCTGGGACCTGCTGCTCGAGTACACCGCGATCGTGGCAGTGGTCGCGATCGGCGTCTCGCAGTACATCACCTTCCTCGCCGACGCCGTGGGGCTCGACCTGCCGGCGTGGATGCTCGGGGCGCCGGGGACCGGGGACGGGCACCGCATCGACCTGTTCGCCGTGCTGCTCTGCCTGGGCGTGGCGTGGCTGCTCAACCGCGGCATCAAGACCAGCGTCCGTGTGGAGACCTGGCTGGTCGGGGTGAAGGTCCTGATCGTGCTGGCAGTCATCGTGGTCGGGGTGTTCTTCGTGGACACCGACAACCTCACGCCGTACTTCCCGCACGGGCTGAGCGGGGCGGCCACGGGCGCGGCGACGGTGTTCTTCGCGGTGTTCGGCTACGACGCGATGAGCACCGCGGCGGAGGAGTCCAAGGAGGCCGAGCGGAACCTGCCGAAGGCGATCATCTACTCGCTGGCGATCGCGATGGTGCTGTACCTGCTGGCCGCGACCGTGCTGACCGGGATGGTCAACTACCAGGACCTGTCCGACACGGCGGCGTTCAGCGCGGCCTTCGAGTCGGTCGGCCTGAGCGGCTTCTCGAAGGTGGTAGCGATCGGGGCGATCCTCGGCATCATCACGGTGCTCTTCTCCTTCACCCTGGGCGCAAGCCGGGTCTGGTACGCGATCAGCCGCGACGGGCTGCTGCCGGCCTGGTTCGCGAAGACCAACGAGCACCACTCGCCGAACCGGCCGGTGTGGATCGTCGGCATCGTCTCGGCGGGCATCGCCGGGTTCGTCTCGATCGGCGACGCGGCGGAGCTCACCAACATCGGGATCCTGCTGGCGTTCGTCGTCGTCTCCGCCGCGGTGATCGTGCTGCGTCACCGGTCACCGGAGCTGCCCCGGACGTTCCGTACGCCGCTGATGCCGTTCACGCCGCTGCTCGGCATCGCGTTCTCGCTGTGGCTGATCACCAAGCTGCAGCCCGAGACGTGGGTGCGGTTCGCGGTGTGGTTCGTGATCGGCGTGATCATCTACGCGGCCTACGGCTACCGGCACAGCAAGCTCGGACAGGGCGTCGCCGTGCAGACGAAGGACACCTGAGCGCAGCCGGTCAGCTCCAGGCGTCGACGGCCTGCTCGAGGTTCAGCGTGATCGCGGCGGCTGCGAAGTGCGGGGCGTCCGACTCGGCCTGCGCCCGGAACACGAGGGCCCGCAGGTCGGCCACCGCGGTCCGGGCGCGGTCCGCGGCGACCTCGGTGCTGTTGCGCAGCAGCGCCGCGACCGACCGGAACGCGCGGGCCGCGGCCGACCGCAGAGCGGCAGCGACGTCGTCGTCCCGGTCGATCTCGGTGCGCTGCTCGGACACCAGGGCGACCACCTCGTCGACGCTCCCGGCCAGCCGCTGCAGCGCCCGCAGCCGGGCGTCGCGGTGCTCGACCCAGGCCGACCAGCGCGGCGCGTTCCAGTTCGCGCGGGCGGCGTCCCGGGCCTGGTCGGTGAGGTCCTCGGCGTCCCGGGCCGCGTGGGCGAGAGTACGCCGCAGCGCGGCCCAGTCGTGCTCGCCCAGGACGTGCTCGTCGAGCGCGGTCGCGAGCTGGTCCAGCTGGTCGGCGAGCGCCGCGCGAAGCCGGTCCTGGGCGAGCGCCGCGGGCGTGAGCGGGAGCTGGGGGAGCAGCAGGTTGACCACCACGCCCACCAGCGCGCCGGCCGAGGTGAGCCCGATGTAGGCACCGGCGTACTCGATCGGGTCGCTGGCGCCGGCGATCAGCACGAACAGCGCCGCGAACGGCACCCAGCTGGCCATCCCCCCGAGCGCCCGCCAGCCGGCCACCATGCTGGCCACGACGATCGCGAGGCCGAGGGCCAGCGGCTCCGGCACGGGCAGCACCTCGACGATGAGCGCCAGGCCGGCGCCGAGCAGCAGCGCCACCACCGCCTGGAGCGAGGTGCGCACCGAACCCACCACCGAGGTGGAGACGGCGACCAGCGCGCCCAGCGGCGCGTAGTACGGGTAGGCGTCGGTGATGCCGAGCGGTTGCACGACCAGCCAGGCGACCATCGCGGCCAGGCCCGCCTTGGCCGCCAGGAACCACCCGGGGTGTGCCTGCGACGCGGCGCGCAGCCGGCGGGCGGGTGCGTCCTCCCTCATGACGGCCTCACGACGCCCGGACGCAGGCGGCGAGCAGGCGCGGCAGGTCCCTCGGCGGGACCAGGTCGGCCAGCTCCTGCGGGGACGTCGGCAGTCCGAGCTCGCCCGCGTCCTTCGCCACGCGGTCGTCGACGTACGGCGCCAGGTCGGTCCAGACGCCCTGCACCTCGCGGCAGAAGATCGAGGCGCCGACCGCGCCGATCCCCTTGAACTGCTGGAGGTCCCGCTCGACGTCGTCGGACTCCTCGTGCAGCCGGCGCAGGTCCCCGGCGTACCGTTCCAGCACCGCGTCGGCGAGCTCGCCGAGCTGGGTGGCCGTGCGCTCGTCGTACCGCCGGTAACGGCCACGGCCGAGTGCGGCGACCCGCTGCCGGCGCGGGGTGTCGCGGGTACCGCGCGCCGTCGTGCATCCGGCGTCGAACAGCTCGCGCGCGGCGGCGACGGCGATGCCGGAGCTGATGCGGGCGGACAGCAGGAGGCTCAGCACCAGGAGCTGCCACAGCGGCGCGGGCTCGTCGGCGAGCCGGATGCCCGCCTCCTCGGCGTACGTCGTGCCGTGCTCGTCGAGCAGGGCCTTGAGGTTCTTCTCGTTCATCGGTCAGGGGATGGGGCGACCGCCGGTCACCGCTACCCGCGCGCCGGAGACGTCCTGGAGTGGCTGGTTCACGTGGTCCCAGTGCCCGGTGCTGCGCTCGTCATTCGTGACGGTCCGGGTGATCGATCGCCGCGATGACCCATCCGTTCGGGCCGTGCCACCGAATGACCGTCCACGAGCAACTCCGAGAACGCACACGCTCCTCGCGAGCGAGAGATGGGGCAAGACCATGCCACGCACCCACACCAAGCGGTTCCTCGCCGCCGGCGCCGTCCTGGCCGCGGCCGCGATCGGCGGCACGTCCATCGTCACCGCCTCGTCGGCCAACCAGGCCGCACCGCAGGCGACGGGCTACACGCACGCGGACCTGGTGCCGCTGAACAACAGTGGCGTCACCGGGACGGCCGACGCGCACGTGCACGACAACAAGCTCGAGGTGGACCTCGACGCCCGGCACCTGCTGCGCGGGATGCCGCACGCCGAGCACATCCACTTCGGGGCCCAGGCGCGCCAGGAGTGCCCGAGCGTCCGCGACGACGACAACCACGACCACCGGCTCAACACGGCCGAGGGCCTGCCGGCGTACGGCCCGGTGAAGGTCTCGCTGACCACCAAGGGCGACACGTCCCCGAAGAGCACGCTCGCGGTCACGCGCTACCCGCTGGCCAAGAAGGGCACCATCCACTACAACCGCCAGGGCATCGACGTCTCGCCGCGCGTCGCCCGGGCGATCCGCCACGGCAAGGCGGTGCTGGTCATCCACGGCATCGACTACAACGGCAACGGCAAGTACGACTTCAGCGCCGGCCGTTCCGAGCTCGACCCGTCGCTGCCCGCCGAGGCCACCGACCCGGTGACCTGCGGCGTCCTGCAGGTGGCCGACGCGCCGGCGTCGACGCAGTCGGAGCCGTCGACCCCGGGCCTCCCGGCCCTCCCGCTGCGCGACGAGCGCTGACGCGGCCGAGTGACCACCGCGTGCGCCGGGACATGGGGACCCGGCGCACGCGGGTCGTCGCGCGGCTCATCCGCAGCGAGTGCACCTCGCTGTCGTCGCGGCGGGCCAGGGGTCCTGTCACAGGCGCACGCGGGCCACGCAGGTCTCGCCGGAGGCCCGGTTCCGGGCGGTGAACCGGAACGCGTCGCGACCGGGGGAGTCGTCGGCGCGTCGCTCGACCGAGAACGAGCCGCTCGGGCCGCGGGTGGTGGCTCGACCCGAGTCGGCGACGCGACCGTCGTGGCGCAGCGTCCAGCGCCAGGTCTGGCCGGTGCGGTTGCTGTCGATCTCGGCCTCGACCTCGATCCGGCCGTCGTCCGGCTTGGCCTTGATCTTCCAGGCCGTGCCGCCGGTGCACGAGCCGGAGCGGCGTACGTCGTCCCCGCCGGAGGCGTGTGCGGGCGCGGATGTCAGCGACAGGCCGAGCGGAAGGGTGAGCAGGGTCGCGGTGGCGATGAGTGTCTTCATGCCGGAAGCGTGGCGGGAGGACATGGGAGGGGCGTGAGGGTCGGATGAGGCTCTTCTCATCGATTCTCAGGGGACGCACAGTCCACGAAGGCGTGTTCCGGGTCACGAACGGGCACACTGAAGAGATGACGGTGATCCACGCAGAGTCCACGGCGACAGCTCGGGGGCTGACCGACGCCGACGTCGAGGTCCTCGGCAAGGAGCTCGACGCGATCCGGCAGGAGGTGCTGGAGAGTCGCGGCGAGCGCGACGCGGCGTACATCCGCCGCCTCGTGAAGATCCAGCGGCTGCTGGAGCTCGGCAGCCGCGCGATGCTGCTGCGCAGCCGCAACCGCACGGCCTGGATGGTGGGCACCGCCGGGCTGACGCTGGCCAAGGTCCTCGACAACATGGAGATCGGCCACAACGTCCTGCACGGGCAGTGGGACTGGATGCGCGACCCGAAGATCCACTCGACCACCTGGGAGTGGGACCACGTCTCGCCGGCGGCGCAGTGGAAGCGGGCGCACAACGACACCCACCACAGGTTCACGAACATCCTCGGCCGCGACAACGACCTCGGCTACGGCATCATGCGCGTCGACGAGTCGCAGGAGTGGCAGCCGCGCCACCTGACGCAGCCGGTGTGGAACTTCGTGACCGCCTGCATCTTCGAGTACGGCATCGCGATGTTCGACCTCGACCTCGGCGACCACATCCGCGACAAGCGCAGCATGACTCCCGAGAAGCGGGCCGAGGTGAGGGTGACGCTCGCGAAGGCGGGCCGCCAGCTCACCAAGGACTTCGTCCTGTACCCGGCCCTCTCCGGTCGCGGCTGGCGCTCGACCCTGGCCGCGAACGCGACCGCGAACCTGGTCCGCAACCTGTGGAGCCACTCGGTGATCATGTGCGGCCACTTCCCCGAGGGCGTCTCGACGTTCGAGCAGGACGAGCTCGACGAGAACGAGACCAGGGGCCACTGGTACCTGCGCCAGATGCTCGGCTCGGCGAACATCTCCGGCTCGAAGGCGCTGCACCTGCTGACCGGCAACCTGTCCCACCAGATCGAGCACCACATCTTCCCGGACCTGCCGAGCAACCGGTACGCCGAGATCGCGCCGCGCGTGCGCGAGGTCTTCGCCCGCTTCGAGCTGCCCTACAACGCCCGGCCGATGGTCAGGCAGGTCGCCAGCGCCTGGCACAAGGTGGTGCGGCTGTCGCTACCGAACGGCTGGCTGGCCGAGACCAACCGGCGCAACCTGGTGCCGCAACTGAAGCGGCTACTGCCTCAGCCGACCCGCGGCGCCGGGATGACGGCGATCCCGGCCGGCGCGTCCGCGTAGTACGCCGGGTCCGTGACGTAGGTGCCGCGGACGGCCGGGTGGCGCATGTAGGCCAGGCGGCTCGCCTCGTGGCGCGCCTTGCGGGTGCCGTCGACGATCACGCCGGCCAGGCCCAGCAGGCACGCCATCATCAGCAGGAACCCGGCCACGATCAGCGTCGGCAGCCGCGGGACCATGCCGCTGCGGGTGTACTCGAGGAACACCGGTGTCGCCAGCGCGACCGAGGCCAGGGTGAGCAGCAGGCCGACCAGGCCGAAGAAGTGGATCGGGCGCTCGTGGCGGGCGAGCGTGAGGATCACGTTGAGGATCTTCCAGCCGTCGCGGTAGGTGCGCAGCTTGGACTCCGAGCCCTCCGCGCGGTCGCTGAAGCCGACCTCGACGGTGCCGGACGGGATGCGCAGCGCGAGCGAGTGCACCGTCAGCTCGGTCTCGATCTCGAACTCCCGTGACACCGCGGGGAAGCTCTTCACGAAGCGGCGCGAGAACGCCCGGTAGCCGCTGAGCATGTCGCCCATCGTGTCGCCGAAGATGCCGCACACGATCCGGTTGAGCACCCGGTTGCCGAGCTCGTGGCCGGCGCGGTACGCCGAGCCGCGGCGTACGCCGACGACCTGGTCGAGGTTCTCGGTGACCAGCCGCTCGATCATGGCCGGGGCCGCGGCGGCGTCGTAGGTGTCGTCGCCGTCGATGAGCAGGTAGATGTCGGCGTCGATGTCGGCGAAGGCGCGGCGCACGACGTTGCCCTTGCCCTTGAGCGGCTCCGAGCAGACGACCGCGCCGGCGTCGAGCGCCCGCTCGACGGTGCGGTCGGTGCTGCAGTTGTCGTAGACGTAGACGTCCATGCCGGGTACGGCGGCGCGCAGGTCGGCGACGACCGTGGCGACCGCCGCCTCCTCGTTGTGGCACGGCACGATCGCCGCGATGCGGTAACGCTCAGCCCACGACATGTGAGACCCCCAAGCCGGATCGACCTTCCCGAGATCGCCAACGCCACCCCAACGGGTGGGTTACCGGCGGGTTACGGCTCGGTAGATCTGGTCCAGATGCTGGACATGCGCGTCCCAGGAGTACGACGCGGCGACGTGCTCACGGCCCTCCGCCCCCATCCGCCGCATCGTCTCGGGATCGGCCACCAGCGCCCGGAGCGCGGGGGTCAGGTCGCCGGCGGCCATGTCCACGAACCGGACGCCCGGGCCGGCCGTCCAGGGGGAGTGCAGCGCCGGGTCCTCGCGCAGCAGCACCGGCAGTCCCGACGCCATCGCCTCGATGACGGTCAGCGGGCACTCGCCGACCGACGCCACCACCATCACGTCCGCGCTGCGGTAGACCTCGGGCATCGCGGCGGCGGGGACCGGGCCGAGGAAGGTCAGCCGTGGGTCGTCGTGCCCCGCGGGCCGGTCGCCGCCGGCGAACGCGATCTCGTACTCGTCGCCGGCCGCGGCCGCGACCAGGTCGAAGCCCTTCTTCGGCACGAACCGCCCGACGAACAGCACCCGGGGCTTCTCACGCGGGACCGGGGCGGCGGGGTGGAAGCGATCGGTGTCCACCCCGTTGCCGAGCACCTGCACGCGCGGCATCCCGGTCGCGACGTGCTCGTCGATGGCGAGCACCGCGCGCGCCCGCGCCAGGACCAGGCGACCGAACGTGCCCAGCACGACCCGCTGCACCAGCCGGACCAGCGCGGACGAGTGGTGCACGAAGCCGACATGGCGGTGCACGACGTACGGCCTGCGCAGCACGAGGCACCACAGCGCGGCGACCCAGCTCGACACGTAGAGCACGTCGTGGACGTGCACGACGTCGGCGCGGCGCACCTCGCCGTACAGCCGGGTGGCGAGCCGCGGCGAGAAGAACGGGAACGGCACGCCGTACCGCTCCTCGAGTCCGTTCCACGCGCGCACCCGCACGGTGCGGACACCGTCCTCGTCGCGGACGCCCGGGCCCACGGTGCCGGCGCTGCTGACCACCGCGACCCGCCAGCCGCGCGCGATCAGGCCCTGCGTCTCCGCGGCGACGACCGTCTCCAGCCCTCCGACGTGCGGCAGCACCTGGTGCGCGACGTGCAGCATGCGGGGTGGTTCAGACCGGGTCACGGAGCGCAGTATGCCGTCCGTAACCGGCCGGTCACCCCCGCGTTGTCCGGGGCATGGAGCGGGAGGGGTGGTACCGGCGTGTCGTCCCGGTGTCCGTGCTGGCGGTCGGACTGGTGGCGGCGCTGGCCCTGCTGTTCCCCGCGGTGCGGCACCAGGTCGCGCTCTCGGCGTCCCACCAGCCGCAGCAGTACGTCGAGCTCGCGTTCGGTCGTGACCCCGCCGGCACCGTGGTCACCTGCGCCCACGCGGGCGGCCGCGACAGCGGCAGGGTCCGTGTCGCGTTCGACGTGACCAGCCACCTCGACGCAACGGGCGACGTGCGCTACGTGGTGACCGTCGGCGGCCACCCGCACCCCGGCTCGGTCACCCTCGACCCCCGCGAGACGGCGCACGTCACGCGGGCCTTCGACCGGCCCGCCCGGAGGGCGTACCAGGTCGGCGTCGCGCTGCCCGACCAGGATCGTGAGATCTTCGCCCACTGTGGCCATCGCGGGGGAGGAGGCGCCCGATGAGGGTCGCGGTCGTCACGCCGCGGTTCCCTCCCGACCCCGGGGGCGTGGAGCAGTACGCCGCGTGGGTCGCCGGCACCCTCCGGGACGCGGGCCACGAGGTCGTCGTCGTCACCACGGGCCGCGGCCGGCGGCTGACCCGGACCGACCACGACGGCATCCCGGTCGTGCGCCTCGGCACCTGGCTCACGCTGTCCAACACCCCGGTCAACCCGCTGTGGGCCCGGCAGCTGCGTCGGCTGCTCCGCGACGCCGACGCGGTCAACGCGCACGCGCCGGTGCCCGGGCTCGCCGACCTGGCCGTGCTCGCCTCCGGACGGCCGGTCGTGCTGACCTACCACGCCGGCTCGCTCGCGAAGGGCAGCGCGGTCGACCCGCTGCTTCGGGCGTACGAACGGCACGTGCTGCCGCGCGTCTTCCGCCGCAGCGCCGCGCTCGTCGCGGTCTCGCCCGTCTCGCTCGCGCACGCGACCGGTCGCGCGCGGCTGATCCCGCCGGGCGTCGACGGCGACCTGTTCTCCCCGGGCGACGAGCCCCGCGACCACACCGTCCTGTACGTCGGCCGCATCGAGCGCACCTCGCGCTGGAAGGGCCTCCACGTGCTCGTCGACGCGCTCCCCAGGCTGCGCGAGCTGGTGCCCGACGTCCGGCTCGCGGTCGTCGGCGACGGCGACGACGTCACGACGCTGCAGAAGCAGGCCGCCGAGCTCGGTGTCGCCGACCTGGTGGACTGGCACGGCCGGGTCGCCCACGACGAGCTCCCGGCGTACTACCGCCGCGCCGGCGTCACCGTGCTGCCGTCCCTGACGGAGTCGGAGTCGTTCGGGATGACACTCGCCGAGGCGCTCGCCTGCGGCTGCCCGGTGGTGGGGTCGGACGTCGGTGGCATCCCGTTCGTGGTGCGCGACGGCATCGACGGCCGGCTGGTGCCGCCCGGTGACCCGGCAGCGTTGGCCGACGGGCTCGCCGCCGTCCTGCTGAGCCCGACGACCGTGGAGCCGTCGCGCTGGGACTGGCGGCAGCGGGTGGCCGCGACGCTGGACGTGGTCGAGGGAGTCACGGAGGGAGTCGCATGAACGCCGAGCTGCTGGCCGCGCGGATCCGGAGCCGGGTGCCGACATCAGTGCTGCCGGCGCTGGTCGCCGCGCGCTCGCGGGCGGCGTGGTCGCGCGCCGCGGTGCGGGAGGACGCCGTCGCGCAGATGCGCTTCCTGCTCGAGCACACGCGTCCGGACGCCGACCTCGACGCCGTCGCGCGGGCGTACGTCCGCTACCAGGCACGCCGCGGCGAGCTGCGCTGGCACCCGGAGCTGATCACCGGTCTCCGCGTCGTCGGGATGGACCACATGCTCGGCGCCCGGGCGCACGGCCGCGGGGTGCTGCTGAACTTCGTCCACCACGGCTACTACGACGGCGCGTTCCCCTCGATCGCGCGGCTCGGCGCCCCCGCCCACATGGTGGTCTACCCCTACATGCTCGAGTCCGACGCGCCGCTCTGGCTCCAGCAGCACGTGCGGGTCGGGTCGGCCAACGGCGGCACGGCCGTCAGCGCCGCGGTCGGCACCGACGGGCTGCTGGAGATCCTGCGCCGCGGCGACGTGCTCGCGATCGCCTCCGACGTCCCGGGCCGCACGCCGATGCGGTTCGTCGGGCGCGACGTGCTCGGCTCGTTCGGCGCCGCCCGGCTCGCGGCGGACGCCGGCGCGCCGGTGGTCGTGATGACCTCGGAGGAGGACGGGCAGGGCCCCTACATCCGGCTGCACGAGCCGCTGGAGCCGGCGCGCTTCGACTCGCCGCAGTCGCTGCTGGGCGCGATGCTGGCGATCCACGAGGACGTCATCCTGCGCTGGCCCGAGGCCACCGACCTGCCGCTGTCGCGATGGGGGAGCCTGGAGCCCAGCCGTGCGTGACGCCGGAGACACCGCGGTCCTCGACGCCCCGCTCCCGACGTACGTCGAGATCACGCCCGCGCCCCGTCGGCAGCCGCTGCTGTGGCCGCTGCTCGCGCTGGTCGCCGCGCAAGCGGTCGTCGCGCTGGACCTGGACGTGCCCGTGCTGCGACCCGCGGTCGCGCTCGTCACCTTCGTCGCGCTGCCCACGCTGCTGCTGCGGCGTCGGGTGACGACCCTGGCGTACGCCTTCGGGCTCACCGTGCTCGCGCTCGTCGTCGGTGGACTGCTGATCGACACGGTCCTGGGGTGGGCGGGCGTCGACCACCCGCTCGCCCCGCTCCCGCTCGCGGTCGCCTGGCTGGTGCTCGACGGCGCGCTGCTCGCCTGGCGCCGGCACCTGCCGGTGCTGACGACCCACGGCGTACGCCGGGGTGCGCAGGCCGTGCTGGCCGCCCGCTTCGAGCTCGCACCGACACTGGCGGGCGCCGCGCTGCTGCTGTCCGTGATCGGCGCGATCCGGCTCAACAACGGGGCTTCCGGGGCCGTGGCGGTCGTGGCGGTCGTCGCCTCGGGAGCGGCGTTCCTCGCGCTGCTGGGATCCCGACGGGATCGATCGACGACGTACGACGCGTGGGTGGTCGGCCTCGTCTCCGCCGGGCTCCTGCTGGCCACCTCGCTGCGCGGCTGGAACATCACCGGCCACGACGTCCAGGCGGAGTACCTCGCGTTCACGCTCACGAACACCGCCCAGGACTGGCAGATGTCGGTGCTGCCGAGCGCCTACAACGCCTGCCTGTCGGTCACCATCCTGCCGACGGTGCTGGCGCAGACGACCGGCCTCTCGGGGCTGGTCGTCTTCAAGCTCCTGCTCCAGCTGGTGTTCGCGTTCGTGCCGGTGCTGGTGCTCCTGTTCGCGCGCCGGATCGTCGACCGCCGGCTGGCGATCGGCGCGGCCGTGCTGTTCGTCGCGTTCCCGACGTTCTTCACCGACATGCCGTACCTCGTGCGGCAGGAGATCGCGTTCTTCTTCCTCGCGCTCACGCTGCTGGCCACCACCGACCGGCGCACCTGGAGGACGCGGACGCTCGTGCTGGTCTTCGGCGTCGGCGTGATCCTGTCGCACTACTCCACGACGTACGTGCTGCTGATGGCGCTGGTCGCCGCGCTCGCCGGCCTCGGCGTGGTCGCGCTGGTACGCCGCCGGCGTGGCCAGGAGCGTCCCGACACCCACACGCTCGTGCTGCTGCACCCGGCGACGGTCGCCGCGCTGGTCGCGGTCACCCTCGCCTGGGCCGGACCGGTCACCCACACCGGAGGTCACGCGAGCGAGGTCGTGCGCGACACCGTCCGCGCGCTCACCGGCCACGGCGAGGACGGGCCGAGCTCGTCCGACACGTCGTACTGGGTGCTGTCGGGCGACAGCACGACGCCGGAGGAGCGGATGCACATGTTCGTGCAGGACTCCCTGGACTACCGCGACCAGGAGATCCCTCGCGAGCTGCGCACCATCCCCGACCCGGGCCCGGCCGAGCTGCGGCCCGACGTGCACTCGCAGCCGGCCACGCCGGTCAAGCTCGTGTGCGCGGTGCTGATGGAGGGCTTCCTCTTCCTCGGCCTGATCTGGCTGTTCCGCCGCAGGAGCGCGTCGGCGCCGGGGGGCGCCCTGCCGCGCGAGGTCACGTTCCTGACGTGGGGCTCGATGGCCGCGCTCGGGCTCATCGTGGTGGTGCCGAACCTGTCGGTCGACTACGGCGTGCTGCGAGCCTTCCAGCAGACGATGCTCGTGGTCGCGCCGGTGATGGCGACCGGCATCTGGTTCGTGCTGCGCAAGCGCGTGCTCACCGCGGTCGTGCCGGTCGCCCTGCTGGTCGTCCTCGCCGGCACCCAGCAGCGGATCGGCCTGGAGAACGCCGGCACCTACTACGACCGGTTCTTCGCCAGCGACTCCGAGATGGGCGGGCTGACCTGGCTCGGCCAGGTCGACCACGCCGACCGCACCAACGAGCGGATCATCGCCAGCCGCAACGTCAACGTCCGGCTGCTCGCGCTGAGCGAGAACCGCGCGCCGGTGTCCGACCGGCTCTACCCGACCCTGCTCTCCACGGACGCCTACGTCTTCGTCGACGGCCAGATCCTCGACCAGGGCGAGTCCACGATCTTCTACACCGGCGACCTGCTCACCTACGACTACCCGCTGGCCGAGCTCGACCGGCACCTCGACCTGCTCTACGACGCACCCGAGGCCAGGGTCTACCGATGAGCAGGCTGATGAGCAACTCGCTCCTGGTCTTCCTCACCACGGTGCTGATGGCCGGGGCGGGCGCGGCGTTCTGGGTGATCGCGGCGCGCCTGGCGAGCCCGCAGGACGTCGGCCTCGCGGGGTCGCTGGTCGCGGCCGGCGACTCGCTGGCGCTGTTCGCCCAGCTGGGCCTGAACATCGCGATCGTCCGCACCCTGCCGGCCAGCTCGCGCAAGGCCGCCGACATCGTCACCTCGGCCCTGGTCGTGCTCAGCGCCGGTGCGGCGTTCGCCCTCGGTTACGCGCTGCTGCTTCCGGTCACGTCGCCCCGCCTGGCCGACGTGCTCTCCTCGCCGCCGGCGATCGCGCTGTACGCCGTCCTCGTCGCGGTCACCGCGCTCAACGTGCTCACCGACAGCGTGTTCCTCGCGATCGACCGGGTGTGGTCGTTCCTGCGCCTCAACGGCGTGCTGATGGGGGCGCTCAAGTGCGGCCTGCCGTTCCTGCTCGCCGGCGCCGGGGCGCTCGGGCTCTACAGCTCGATCGGCATCGCGGTCGGCGTCTGCGGCCTCGCCAGCCTGGTGGCGATCCTGCGCGTCGTCCCGGGCTCGCGCCGCCCGTCGCCGTCCCCGCAGCTGCTCGCCAACCGTGGCTTCGCGGCCGCCGGCTACGTCACCTACGTGCTCACCGTGCTGCCGCTGCTGGTGTTCCCGCTGATCGTCGTCAACGCGCTCGGCTCCGCGCAGGCGGGCGCGTACTTCATCAGCTTCCAGGTCGCCGCCCTCCTGAACGCGGTCGTGCTCGCCGTCGGCAACCTGACGTACGCCGAGGTCGAGCGCACCCGGACCGGCCGGCACGCCGTCGTCCGCCGCAGCGGACTGCTTCTGCTCGGGGGAGCAGTCCTCGGCTGCGCGGCGATGGTCGTGCTCGCGCCGTACTTCCTGGCGATCTTCGGCAGCCACTACGTCGACGACGGCACCGCGACCCTGCGGGTGCTCGCGCTCGCGTGCGTCGGCGCGGCCTTCAACTACTGGGGCATGCTGCGGCTGCGGCTGGCCGCCCACCTCGCCGCGATGATCGGCGTGCAGGTGGTGAGCACCGTCGTGATGCTCGGCCTCGCGATCGTCCTCGCGCCGCACGGCACGGTCTGGGTCGGCGCCGCCTGGGGCATCGGGCACGCGGTCGGCGGCTTGCTCGGGTACGTCGCGACGGCGACGTTCGCGCGCTTCGCCGACGACGTGCCCGAGCCTGCAGAGGAGCTCGAGCCCGCATGAGGAAGGCCCGACTCAGGAACGTGGCGCTGACCGTGGTGCTCGGGTCGCTGCGCGTGCTGCTGCGAGCCCTGTCCCGCGTGGTGCCGCAGGACCGCTCGGTCGTGGTGACGGCGTACCCCGAGACCGAGGGCAACGGCGTCGAGACCGCCCGCGCCCTGGTGCGGCGGTACGCCGGGCGCGTGGTCTGGCTGCGGGACCGCGGGCCGGTGCCCGCCGAGGTCCGCGAGCTGGCCGGGCAGGGACTCGTGCTCGTCCCGAAGGTGAGCCTGCGTGGGCTGTGGGCGTACCTGCGCGCCGAGGCGGTGCTGTTCACCCACGGCCTGTACGGCAGCCCGCGCCCGGTGGTCCGCAAGCCGGTGGTCAACCTCTGGCACGGCGACGGGCCCAAGGACATCACCCCGGGCAGGGGCGTCGGCGCGCACATCGCCAGCACCTGGTTCGTCGGCAGCACGGCGCTCTTCTCGCCGTGGCAGGCCGCGGCCTTCGGCGTGCCGGCCGACCGCGTGCTCGTGACCGGCAACCCGCGCACCGACCAGCTCTGGCATCCGGTCCCGGCCGACCGGCTCGCCGCCCTCGGCATCACCGGGCCGTTCGTGGTCTGGATGCCGACCTTCCGCCGACCCCGCGCGGTCGGCGCCGTGCGCGTGCACGACACCGCGCCGGCCGCCCTGCCGGACTGCTCGGCGGGGGACCGCGACGGGCTGGCCGAGCTGCTCGCCGGGCTGCAGGAGCGTGGCCTCCAGCTGGTCGTGAAGCCGCACCCGATGGACGCCGACCGCCGGCGGTGGCCGGGTGCGGTCACCGTCGACGAGGACGACCTGGTCGACGCGGGCGTGCCCCTCTACGGGCTGCTGGGCGCCTCGTCCGGCCTGGTCACCGACTACTCCAGCGTGTGGGTGGACTACCTGCTGCTGGACCGACCGATGGCGTTCCTGGTGACCGACCGCGTTTCGTACGACCGGCCGCTGTACCCGGCCGACGTGCTCGACTGGGTGCCCGGCGAGGTCGTCGACCTCGACCACCGGCCGTTCGCCGGGTTCTTCTCCGACCTGGACGCCGACGGCGGCCGCGGCGCGACGAAGCGCCGCGCGGTCGCCGAGCGGATCGGGCTCAACCAGACCGCCACCGCTGCCGATGACCTGGTGACGGCCCTGGTCAAGCTCGGGGTGCTGGCCTCGGCCTGACGTCCGGACCGGCCGTGGCCCGCGGCGCCAGCACGTCGCTGCGCGCCCGGAGGAACGGCCGCTCGAGCACGCGGTAGGAGAGCCAGGTGAGCGCGACGGCCGAGGCGACCGCGACCAGCCCGAGCACCGGCTTGGGCGCGGGAGCGTCCGCGAGGAGGAGGAAGGGCACCACGTGCCAGAGGTAGAGGCTGTAGCTGGAGCGCCCGACCGCGGCCAGCCACGGGTGGGCGAGCAGCCGGTGCACCGGACCGGCCGACGCGCCGTACCCGGTGTGGATGAGGACCACCGCCCCGGCGACGGCGACCGGGACGCCGACGTACCGGTAGAGCGGGCTGTGCCCGCTGGGGCCGAGGGCGGCGTACGCCGCGATCGCGGCGAGCGCGACGATCGACGCCGTCGTCGCGTGCCGCCCCGGCTGCGGGCGACCGGCGTGCTGCTGGGCCAGCGCCAGCGCGGCGCCGGCGAGCAGCTCCCCGAACCGCGCGGACGGGCCGAAGTAGAACGGGAACGTCCCCAGCGGCAGCGAGACGAGGTACGCCGCGGCCGCGACGACGCCGCAGACGACCGCCAGCCGGTGGGCGGTCCAGCCGCGGCGCCGGGCGGCGACCACGGCGAGCGGCCAGAGCAGGTAGAAGTACCACTCCACGGCCAGCGACCAGGTCTGGCCGAACGGCTCGAGACCGGGCAGCCACAGGCTGCCGGACTGCCCGGCGGCCCAGACGGAGGTGGTCTGGGTGACCACGAGGGCCCCGTGCCGGGCGACCTCGCCGGGGCTGTCCGGCGCCCACGGGACCACGGCGTACAGCACCAGCGCGCCCAGCACGAGCCCGAGCAGGGCGGGGTAGAGGCGGACCACGCGGCGCCGCAGGAACGGCACCCAGCCGGTCGGCGTGCGCCACAGCATCGTGGTGATGATGAAGCCACTGAGCACGAAGAACACGTCGACGCCGACCGATCCGCCGTGGAAGACCGGGACGTACCAGCTGGCCCAGTGCAGGGCGAGGACGGCCGCGATCGCGACCGCGCGGATGCCGTCGAGGTAGTCGAACCGCCCCGTCCGCGTCATGCCGGGCGTAACGAAGAACACAGCACGTCCGTTATGCGGGGCATGGGGAGGACTGGTCGAGCCCTGCTCGCGTGCGCGCTGGCGGTCGTCGTGCTCGCACCGGGCACGGCCTTCGGTGCCGAGCGCCACCCGCGCCGGGCCATCGCCGAGCTGCCGGCCGTGCCGTCGGACTCGGTCGTCGACAGCTACGGCGTCGGCATCCACCTGAACTTCCTCGACACGCCGTACCGGGACACCGACGTGGTCGCGGACGCGCTCGCCGGGCTCGGCGTGCGGCACGTGCGCGACGACCTGTACCTCGACGCGCCGCGGCAGTACCGCGCGATCGCGAGGGTCGCGGCCCGCGGAGTCGGCTTCGACCTGATCATGGGCCGGCCCGGGGCCGGGACGCCGGCGGACTACGTGTCGACGGTCGCCGACGAGCTCCCGGCCGGCGCGGTGGAGAGCCTCGAGGGCGCGAACGAGTGGGACCTGTTCGGCGGCGACGGCTGGGTCGGCGAGGTCCGCACGTGGCAGCAGGACCTGTACGCCGCCGCGAAGGCCGACGACGCGACCGCGGACCTGCCGGTGCTGGCGCCGGCGCTGGCGTTCAGGTGGAACTACGCCGACCTCGGCGACGTGTCACCGGCGGCGGACCTCGCGAACGCCCACATGTACCCCGGCGGCTACGAGCCCTCGAACGAGATCGGCGCGATCACCCGTGCGGTGCGGCAGTCGATGGCGACCCAGCCGCTCGTCACCACCGAGGCCGGCTACACGAACGCGCTCGGCAGCACCGGCAGCCACAGGCCGGTGCCCGAGGACGTCGCCGGCGCCTACTACCCGCGGCTGCTGCTCGAGCACGTCGCCCGTGGCGAGCAGCGGGTCTACAGCTACGAGCTGATCGACTCCTTCGACGACCCCGACACGACGAACCCCGAGGCGCACTTCGGGCTGCTCCGCCACGACCTGTCGCCGAAGCCGGCGTACACGGCGATGCAGAACCTGCTCGCGCTGCTGGACGACCCCGGTCCGTCGTTCATCCCCGAACCCCTCGCCGTCACCGCCGACGGCCTGTCCGGCGACGCGCGGTACCTGCTCACCGAGCGCCGCGACGGCGGGTACGTGCTGCTGCTGTGGCGCGACGTGCGGATCTGGGACCCCGTCCAGCAGCAGCGGCTGCCCGTGACGCCGGACCGCGCCACGGTCCGGCTCGACGTCCCGCACACGCTCACCGTCTACCGGCCGACCGACGGGGCCGACCCGGTCCGCCAGCGCGTGGGCACCTCGGTCCCGGTGGAGCTCGACGGCCAGGTCACGGCGATCGCGATCGACGCGGCCGAGCCGCCCGTCGTGCCCGGCACACCGCCCGGCGCGCCGACGGTCCGCAGGGTCGACCCGGGCAAGGGGCGGGTCACCGTCGTCTGGCGGGCCGCGGACGGCCACGGCCGACCGGTCACGGCGTACCGACTCCGCGCGGGAGGCCGGACCGTCACCGTCGGCGGCAGTGCCACCCGGGCGACCATCCGGAGGCTCGCGCACGGCAAGCGCCTGCGGGTGACGGTCCAGGCGCGCAACGACGTCGGTTGGGGCCCGAAGGTCCGGACGAGGGCCGTGCGGGTCCGCTAGCCAGCGGTTGCCGCCGGGGGTGCGGGAATCCCCGCGAACTCCCGGTGCTGACCGCTATCTTGCGGTGATGGTCCTCGCTGGCGACATCGACCAGCTCCAGGTCGACCTCAGCGACGGGTTCCAGCTGGCCACCAAGGTGGTCATCGCCGTCTTCCTCTTCGGGGTCGCCCTCGACGTCCGGCCGGGGCACCTGCGCGAGGTCGTCCGGCGGCCGCTGCCCATCGGGGCCGGGCTGGTCGCGCAGTACGCCGTGATGCCGGTGCTCACCCTGCTGCTCACGCTCGCGCTGGACGTGCGCGGCTCGGTCGCGATCGGCATGATCCTCGTGGTCTGCTGCCCGGCGGGGAACCTGTCGAACATCCTCGCCCACCGCGCCCGCGGCGACGTGGCGCTGTCGATCTCGCTGACGACGGCCTCGAACGTCGTCGCGATCGCGCTCACACCGGTGGCCGTGGCGTTCTGGTGCGGCCTGAACCCGGCCGCCGACGACCTGATGCGTGACGTCTCGATCGACGCGGCGGACATGGTCGCTGAGGTGGCGCTGCTGATCGGGCTGCCGTTCGCGGCCGGGATCCTGGTCGCGTGGCGGTTCCCGCGCTTCGCGGCGCGGGCGCGCCGGTTCGTGGAGCCGGGGGCGCTGGTGCTGCTCCTGCTGATCGTCGTGGGCGGCCTGGCCGGGCAGTTCGAGGCGTTCCGTACCTACGTCGGCGCCGTCGCGCTCGCGATCGTCCTGCAGAACGCGATCTCGCTCGCCGTCGGCTACGGCACCGGGCGGGGGCTGCGGCTGCCGGAGGCGGGCGTGCGTGCCATGACCTTCGAGCTCGGTGTGCGCAACACCGGCCTCGCGCTGGTGCTCGCCCTCGGGTTCTTCGGCGACCTCGGCGGCGTCGCGTTCGTGGCCGCTCTCTGGGGCCTGTGGGACGTCACGACCGGGCTGCTGCTGTCGACGTGGTGGAGGCGCTCTCGGCAGCCTCTGCCTCCGCCTGCGGGCCGGGGACCACGTGGGTCCGAGCCCGGACGACCGGCACGAGGAGGCCGACCACCGCTGCGGCTCCGGCGACGGTAGCGAGCAGCGCGAAGCCATGGGTGTAACCGGACTCGTGCGGGAGGCCGGAGGGCTGGACGCTGGCGGTGATCACGCTGGTGACGACGGCCGCGCCGATCGCGCCGCCGACCGTGCGGATGTTGGTGTTCATGCCGGTGGCGACGCCGGTCTGGGTCTGCGGGACCGCGGCGACGACGAGGTTCGACATCGCGGCGAAGGCCAGGCCGAACGCCAGGCCCAGGCCGATGGTCGCGACGACCACCTGCCAGACCTCGTCGTGGGCGACCGTGAGCGCGAGGGTCGAGACCGCGGTCAGCGCCGCGCCGAACACCATCATCGCCTTGGAGCCGAACCGCGCGGTCAGCCTCCCGGCCAGCACGCCGGCGAGGAACGAGGCCACGGTCTGGGGGAGGAGCAGCAGGCCCGACTCGGTGACGCTGACGCCGAAGCCGTAGCCGGCGGACTCGGGGGTCTGGAGGAACTGCGGCAGGAACGCGTACGTCGCGTACATGCCGGCGCCGAACAGCAGCGCGACCAGGTTGACGGTCCACACGGTCGGGATCCGCATCATCGTCATGTCGACGAGCGGGTGGTCGCTGCGCGCCTCGGCCCACACCCAGACGACCAGCAGCACCGCGGCGGCCACGAACAGGCCGATCACCCGCCCGGACGACCAGCCCCACAGGTGGCCCTGGCTGACGCCGACCAGCAGCGCGACCAGCCACGCGGACATCAGCAGCGCCGTCCCGACGTTGATCCGGCCGGGCGTGCGCTCCGGCGACTCCGGCACGTAGAACGCCGCGGCCAGGGCGGCCACGATCGTCATCACCATCGGGATCCAGAACAGCCAGTGGTAGCTGAGCGCGTCGACCACCGGACCGGCGATCACCAGGCCGACGCCGCCGCCGACCGCGAGCAGCGCGGACGCCGTACCGATCGCGCCGGCGACCTTGTCGCGCGGGAACTCGTCGCGGACGATGCCGAACGTCAGCGGCAGCACGCCGCCGCCCACACCCTGGACCACGCGGGCCGCGATCATCACGCCGATGCTGGTGGCGATCGCGGCCAGGAGCGAGCCGACGGCCAGCGCGGCCAGCGCGACCACGAGCATCCGCTCCTTGCCGACCTTGTCGCCGATCCGGCCGATGATCGGCGTGAACACGCTCGCCGAGAGCAGGTACGCCGTCAGCACCCAGCTCACCGTCGCCTGGTCGGTGCCCAGGCCTGCCTCGATGGTCGGGAGGACCGGGTTCACCATCGACTGGAGCAGCGAGAACGCCGCGACACCGAGGCACAGGACGGCGAAGGTGACGCGGTAGTCCGCGCGTCGTTCGAGGGGAGCGGTCACGTGCAGCCGCAACCGCGCCCCCCGCGATTCCATTCCCGGTCAGCGGAGCCGGATCACCCGCGCCTCGCGGCTCCCGTGCGCGCCCACGACGACCAGCCGGGCCTGCTTCACCTTGCGCAGCGCGGCCCGCCCGTCGTGCGTCGCGGCCAACCGGACGAGCTTGCCGGTGCCGTGGATCCGCGCCTTGCCCGCGGCCAGGACCGTGCCCGGCCGCACGTGCGTGCCCGCGACCCCGTGCGTCGCCACCAGCGTGAGCCGGACGGTCCGGCGCAGATCGGCGCTGACCCGCACCCGCACCGCCGGCCGCGCTCCACCGACGACCGACGCGGTCGACGCGGCGCTGACCCCGGTCGGGCTGACCGTGATCGTGGCGGTCGAGGTGTCGTCGTACGCCGTGGTGTCGTGGCTGGTCGTCGTGACCCGGGCGGTGTTCTCGATGTCGCGCGTGCCCTCCTGGCCGGAGGCGGTGCGGACGTCGACGCACAGGAGGCCGTAGTCGACGTCGAGCGGCGCGTCCGTGGGGTTGTAGAAGCGGAACAGCCGGGTGATCGGCATCGGGTCGGTGCCGAGCGGCAGCCCGTCGTAGTCGACCCAGGCGACGATGCCCTTGGCGCCGTCGCGGCAGGTCAGGCTGCGCTCCTCGATCCCGTGCGGGCCGACGACCGCGTGCCCGGTCAGCTCGGTCACCGCGAGCTGGTGGGTGTGGCCGCGGACGACCCCGAGCGTGGTGCGCAGGCAGCGGGTGGTCAGGGTGACCTGGCCGTCGTGCTCCATGCGGACCCGGAAGTGCCGGCCGCCGGAGGTCGGGGTGCTGGTCACCACGCCGTCGCCGGAGAGGAACCGGAAGCCCGGCGCGATGACCACGGTCCCCGGGCCGCAGGCGAGGTCGACGGTGTGCTCGCCGGCCGTGAACGCCTGCGTCGTGGTCAGGGAGTCCGAGATGACGACCAGGTGCGCGTGGTCCTCCCCGGACACGGTGCGGTCGCTCATGCAGACGACGTTGACCTTGGCCTGGAGCTGGCCGGTGGTGTCGTTGCGCACCGTGCCGGTCCAGCCGAGCCCGTCGGCGGTCGTCTCCGAGCGGAGCACCATCGCGTCGTCGAAGGTGCCGGTGCCCTGGTCGACGTGGTCGAGCCGGACGCTGCCGTCGGTGGCCAGGTAGCCCGCGGGGCACAGGGTGGTCACGCCACCCGTGTCGTCGCCCTGGACCGACAGGTGGCTCTCGATCTTGGTGACGTCGAGCTGGTGGTCGTGGTTGGTGATGGAGCTCGGCAGCGTGTCGACGCGCACGGTGATGTGCGCGGCCGCGTCGTCGCCGGCCGCGACGTCGCCCAGCTGGCAGGTCACGGTCTGGCCGTTCGCGTTGCAGCCCGCGCTGCCGGAGACGTAGGTCGTGCCGGTCGGCAGCACGTCGGTCACGACGACGTCGCGGGCGACGCCGAGGCCGGAGTTGACGGCGCGCAGGGTGTAGGTGACCTGGTCGCCCGGCGCCACGATCGAGACGTCCGCGGTCTTCACCAGGGCGAGCGTCGCGGGCTGCGGAGTGCTGCCCTCGGTGGGGATCGTGGCGTCGTCGGCGTCCGAGACGTCGGGCCCGGACGGCGGCGTACCGGTGGCGGTCGCGACGTTGGAGACGGAGCCGGCCGCCACGTCGCCGGCGGTGACGGTGTGGGTCTGGGTCGGCAGCAGCGGGCACGTGGTCGACTCGCCGGGAGCGAGCGTCGCGACGCACGGCGCGTCCGACAGCCCGAGCATCGCGTCGGAGAGGGTCACGTCGGTGAGCGTCGTGCTGCCGATGTTGGTGACGGTGAAGGCATAGGTGAGCAGCTCGCCGAGCGTGCCCACCGTGTCCGCGTCCGCGGAGTCGGTGACCGACTTCTCGAGGTGGACGGCCGGCTCGGCCGGCGGCGGGGCCTGGCAGCCCTGGACCCAGAAGACCTTGCTCTTCTTGTCCGCGCCCTGCGAGCCGGGCGTGTGGACGGTGAGCTTGACGTGGAAGCCCTGCTGGGCCTGCGGGGTGCCGTGGAAGGTGAGGGTGTAGACCTCGCGGCCGTCGAGGCCGGTCGGCGTACCGGCGCCGCTGGCGGGGTCGCCGCCGACGAACACCTGCTCCGGGCCGTCGACCTCGAGCACGGCGTCCGCGGTCGGCGACCAGGACTCGAAGGTGACGTCGGAGATGATGTCCGGTCCCTGGTCGAAGCCGTACCACTCGATCGTGAACGTGCAGCCGACGTGCGGGTCGTTGTCCGGTGGTGCGTCCATGTCTCCGAGCTCGGCGACCTTCACCGTCCCGTTGTTGCCCGGCGGGTTGCCGCCACCGGCGGCGCTGGCCGGGTCGGACGACGGCACGAGCGTCACCAGCGCGATGACGAGCGCCGCGACCACGACCGTGGTGTGGACGATGTGGACAGTGCCGCGGCGCAGAGCCGCACCGGCGTGATCGAGCACGACCGATCCCCCCTCGCCGCGCACCGTGCGCACCGCCCCCCGGTGCGCGACCCCCCAGCCGCGGCGACTCCACGCTAGCGGGCCGCCGATCGGCACGCGGGAAAACACGGACCGGACCAGACCGCCCGTAATCTGGGCGGGTCATGCACCACGCGCTCTGTCACCACTTCGAGGCCGGCCGCTGCCGCTCGTGCACCTGGCTCGGGACGCCGTACGACGCGCAGCTGGTGGCCAAGCAGCGCCAGGTCGAGGACCTGCTGGCCGGTCACGGCGTCGACTGGCTGCCGCCGGTCGCGAGCCCGCAGCTCGGCTTCCGCAACAAGGCGAAGATGGTGGTGCACGGCACGGTCGAGGCGCCGACGCTCGGCATCCTCGGCCCGACCGGTGCCGGGGTCGACCTGCGTGACTGCCCGCTGCACACCGCGGGGATCCGGGCGGCGCTGCCGGTGCTGGCGTCGTTCGTGACCCGTGCCGCACTGACGCCGTACGACGTGGCGGCACGGCGGGGCGAGCTGAAGTACCTGCTGGTGACCGAGTCGGCCGACGGCGAGCTGATGGTGCGGTTCGTGCTGCGCTCGCAGGAGCCGGTCGCGCGGATCCGCAAGCACCTGCCCCGGCTCCTCGAGGCGATGCCGTCGGTGGTGGTCGCCTCGGTGAACCTCCAGCCCGAGCACAAGGCGGTCCTCGAGGGCGACCGGGAGATCCCGCTGACCGACCGGGAGACCCTGACGATGCGCGTCGACGGGCTGGCGCTGCACCTGCGGCCGCAGAGCTTCTTCCAGACCAACACCGCGATGGCGGCCGAGCTGTACCGCCTCGGCCGGTCGTGGGTGGCGTCGGTCGGGCCGCGGTCGGTCTGGGACCTGTACTGCGGCGTCGGCGGGTTCGCGCTCGCGATCGCGGGCACCGGTGCTTCCGTGACCGGGATCGAGATCAGCCCCGAGGCGGTCGCGTCCGCGACACTGAGCGCGGCACGTCTTCCGGACGTGCGTTTCGAGGTGGGCGACGCGACGGCGTACGCCGTGGCAGCGGACGCCGCGCCGGACCTGGTCGTGGTGAACCCGCCCCGCCGGGGCATCGGCCCCGAGCTCGCCGGCTGGCTGGAGACCTCGAGCGTGCGGCACGTCCTGTACTCGAGCTGCAACGCCCAGACCCTGGCGAAGGACCTCGACGCGATGCCGTCGCTGCGGCCGGTGCGCGGGCAGCTGCTCGACATGTTCCCGAACACCTCGCACTACGAGGTCCTCACGCTGCTGGAGCGGTCGTGAGCGATCCGCGGGCGCTGCTCGAGGAGGAGCGGCGGCGCACCACCGCGCGGCTGGCCGCGCTGCGCGGCGACTACCGCGGCTTCGTCGAGGCGTCGAAGGACACCAACGCCGACGACGAGCACGACCCGGAGGGCGCGACGATCGCGTTCGAGCGGTCCCAGGTCGGGGCGCTGGTGCGGCAGGCGGAGGAGCACCTCGCCGCGGTCGACGCGGCGCTCGCCCGGGTCGAGGAGGGGACGTACGGCACGTGCGCGGTGTGCGGCCGGCCGATCCCGACCGAGCGGCTCGAGGTGCGGCCGACCGCGACGACCTGCGTCGCCTGCGCCACCGGCCGTCGTGCTCCGGGGGGAGCGACCGGGCGCAGGTGACGCCGACGGTCACCCGGCGGCGGAGCTCGACATGACCCGCTTGTGCGATCCTCGAGCATGAGCACGGGAGAGGTGGGCGGCACGTCGTTCACGCTCGGCTCGGCCTTCCGGCCCGGGACGATCGGCGACGCCGCGGTCGCGCGGATGGTGGCGGTGCTCGACGCCCAGGACGCGGCGCCCTCGATCGAGAGGCTGCGCGCGTGGGCGCTGGCCGCCGGCGACGTACGCCGTGGCGACGTCTGCGTGGACGTCGGCAGCGGCACCGGCACGATGACGCGCCGGCTCGCGGGGCTGACCGGGCCGGACGGTCGGGCGCTCGGAGTCGAGCCGAACGGCGCGCTCCGCGAGGTGGCCGCGGCGCGGGCGCGCGAGGTCGGCTCGACGGCGGAGTTCTGCCAGGGGCTGGCCACCGAGATCCCGCTGCCGGACGGGAGCGTCGACGTGCTGTGGTGCGAGCGGGTCCTGCAGCACCTGCCGGAGCCGGGCGCGGCGATCAAGGAGTTCGCGCGGGTGCTGCGCCCCGGCGGGCGGGCGCTGCTGCTCGACTCCGACCACGAGACGCGGGTGGAGTCGGACATCGACCCGACGGTCTCGCGGGCGATGACCACCGCGTTCATGGGCCAGCTCGCGAACCCGACCGCCGCCCGGCACGTCCCTCGGCAGGCGATGGAGGCGGGGCTGTCGGTGGACTCCGACGTCGGGTCCTCGGCGCTGGTGCACCCGCAGGAGGTCCTCCTCGACTTCCCGCTGGCGCGGTTGTCGGCCGAGCAGGCGGTCGCGGACGGGACGATCACGGCGGCCCAGGCCGAGGAGGCGCTGGCGGCGCAGGCGGACGCGGCTCGACACGGCTGGGCGTTCTGGTCCGTGACGGTCTTCGGGTTCGTCTGCCGCAAGGATTGAGGAACACTGGCCGCATGCGCCGACTCGTCGTCCCCCTCGTGGCCCTGGTCGTCCTCGCTCTCGCTGCCCCGGCGGTGGCGGCGCCGCCGACCGTCCGGACGATCACCGACCCGACGGAGCCGGGCAAGGCCTACGACATCGTCTCGGTGACGCTCGAGGCGGCGCCCGCCGCGGGCCGCAAGGCCCGGGTGACGGTGGTGCACGGCCGGCGCGTGGACGTCGGTGACGGGATCGACGTCTGGGTCGACACCGACGACGACCGCGTCCCCGACCTGTTCATCACCGGCCTGTCGTTCAGCGAGTACGGCGTCTACAAGGCGCGCGACTGGGACCGCCACCACCCCGACATCACCGACCGCGGCTGCGCCACGGTGAAGATGACGGGGAGGAAGTCGATCATCCGCTTCGACCCCGGGTGCCTCGGCGCGTCCGAGCGGTTCGCCGTGTCGGTGCGGTCGCACGGGCAGAACCGTGCGGCCCGCACCGACGACTACGTCCCCCGGCCGCACCGGTGGACGAAGAGGGTGCTCTCCTACGAGGCGTAGTCGCGTCAGGCGATCCTCGGCAGCTGGTCCGTCCAGCCAATGCCGACCGGACCGCGATCGCTACGCCAATTCGTGGTAACTCCGCAGCGGGCGCCGGTCCCGGCGGGGTGGTCCTCCCACCGGGTTGCCAGACTGGCTCCATGGAGCAGCGCACTCTGATCACGAAGGACAGGGGAACGACCGGCCGCGACGTGTCGGTCGTCGGCCTCGGCACCTGGCAGCTCGGCGCTGATTGGGGGTCGGTCTCGGAGGCCGACGCCCACGCCGTGCTCGAGGCGTCGGTGGAGGCGGGGGTCACGTTCTTCGACACCGCGGACGTGTACGGCGACGGGCGCAGCGAGCAGGTCATCGGCTCGTTCCGCGCGTCCCACCCCGACGTCGTCGTGGCGACCAAGATGGGCCGGCGCCAGGACCAGGTGCCGGAGAACTACACGCTCGACAACTTCCGCTCGTGGATCGACCGGTCCCGGCGCAACCTCGGCGTCGACAGCCTCGACCTGGTGCAGCTGCACTGCCCGCCGACCGCGGTGGTCGAGGCGGACCGGGTGTACGACGACCTCGACACGCTGGTGTCCGAGGGTGCGATCGCGGCGTACGGCCTCAGCGTCGAGACGTGCGACCAGGCGCTCGCGGCGATCGCGCGGCCGCACGTGGCGACCATCCAGATCATCCTCAACGCGTTCCGTCTCAAGCCGCTCGACGAGGTGCTGCCCGCGGCCGCGGCGGCCGGCGTCGGGATCATCGCGCGGGTGCCGCTGGCGTCCGGGCTGCTGTCGGGCAAGTACGACGAGACGACGACCTTCGCCGCCGACGACCACCGCACGTACAACCGCGACGGCAGCGCGTTCGACGTGGGGGAGACGTTCTCCGGCGTGGACTTCCCGACCGGCGTGCGCGCCGCGCGGGAGTTCTCGGACCTGATCGACTCCGTCGGCCCGACCGGTCTCAGCCCGGCCGAGGTCGCGCTCGCGTGGGTCTGGCAGCAGCCGGGCGTCACGACGGTCATCCCCGGCGCCCGCAACGCCGCCCAGGCACGCGCGAACGCGGCCGCCGGCGACGCCGACCCGCTGCCCGCGGCATTCCTCTCGGGCGTCTCGGACCTGTACGACCGGCACTTCCGCGAGGCGGTCCACGGGCGCTGGTGAGCGCCCGCGCTCAGGCGAGCAGCTTGCGCAGCTTCGCGGCGGCGTGGAACCGCCGCTGCCGGCGGCGGAGGTCGGCGCGACGGGCGCGGACGGCGCCGAGGTCGTCGATCTCGAGATGGGTCAGCATCAGGGCGGTGGTCGGGTCGGTGATGTTCAGTGCAGCGATCATGTCGACGACAGTGCGGCCCTGAGGTAGCGGCCCACATCGGACGACCTCCCTAGATCTGCCCCGGATCGGGTGTGGGGTACCTCAGGCCCCCGGCTAGGCTGGGTCCCGATGAGCGACGAGGACTACTGCGACCTGTGTGACCTGCCGAAGTCCACGTGCATCCACGGGAACCCGCCCGCGCCACCGCCGCCGCGCGCGACGGCCCGCACGACCACGCCCCGCGCGGCCACCGCCCGCGCGAGCACGCCGGTCGTGAAGAAGGCCGCGCCGACGCGGACGGTGCCGCGCAAGTGGACGCCGCCGGACCTGTTCAAGCCCGACATCGTCGCGGTGCTCGAGGAGGCCGGGGGCGAGCTGGAGCAGGAGGACCTGTTCCGTGCCCTCGAGGAGCGGATGGCCGAGCGGCTGACCGAGGCCGACCACCAGACGACGCCGGAGGGCGAGCTGCGGTGGCGGTACGCCGCCCGCCGGGCCCGCCAGGCGCTGATCGCCGAGGGCGAGATGACCAAGGGGCGCCCGGGCATCTGGTCCCTGGGCTGAGCGAGGGCCGACCCGTGTCCGAGCTCAACGTCCTCGGCGGGCCGTTGGAGCCGTGCGGGACCGACCCGATGACCGGCTTCTACCGCGACGGCAGCTGCCGGTGCGGGCCGCAGGACGTCGGGCTGCACGCGGTGTGCGCGGTGATGACCGAGGAGTTCCTCGCCCACCAGCAGGCGGTGGGCAACGACCTGACCACGCCGCTGCCGGCGTACGGCTTCCCCGGGCTCCACCCCGGTGACCGCTGGTGCGTGGTCGCGGCGCGCTGGTTGCAGTCCTACGAGGACGGATTCGCCGCCCCCGTCGTCCTCGCCTCGACCAGCCAGCGCGCCCTCGAGATCGTGCCCCTGCGCGCGCTGGAGGAGCACTCCGTCGACGTCCCGGGAGATCCCGGCGCGCTGATGTGACGCGATCGCGAACCGATCGGCCCGCTCGATGGCACAGTGAAGCGTGACCGTCGACCAGGACTCTCCGAGCGACCGCGAGCTGCTCGCGGAGATCGCCCAGGGTGACCGCGGCGCGCTGCACGAGCTGTTCACCCGGCACCAGCCGTGGCTCGTCGCGCGCGTGCGGCAGCGTTGCGCCGACCCCGCGATCGTCGCGGAGGTCGTGAACGACACCTTCCTCGTGGTCTGGCAGAAGCCCGGCCGGTACGCCGGCGACGGCGAGGTCGCCGCGTGGCTCTGGGGGATCGCGATCCGCACCTTGCTGCACCGGTTGCGGCCGCGGAAGTCCGTGCTCGAGCGGCTCGCCCACCTGCGTCACGACCACGAACCGTCCGCGGAGGAGGCCGTCCTGCTGGCCATCGAGCACACCGACGTCGGCCGCGCGCTCGGGCGGCTGTCGCCCGAGCTGGTCGCCGTCGTCCAGGCCACGGTCATCGACGGCCTCACCACCCGTGAGGCCGCCGCGCTGCTCGGCATCCCGAGCGGCACCGTCAAGAGCCGGATGAGCCGGGCCCGCACCGAGCTGAGGGAGGCACTGCTGTGAGCACCCACCACACCCCGTGGCACGCCGACGACCGCGACCTCGCGGCGTACGTCGCCGGCGGTGCGCCGCACGTGCTGGCCGCCTCGCTCGAGTCGCACCTCGCGTCGTGCCCGGCGTGCCGGGCACGGATCGCGACGCTCTCCGACCCGTCCGACCGCGAACAGGCCTGGACGCGGCTCGCCGACGTCATCGACCGCCCCTCGCGGCGCAGCTGGGTCCTGCGCTCCGCGGTCGCGACGCCCGCGATGCTGCAGGCCGCCGTCGCGGCGGTGCTCCTCGTCGGCCTCGTCCCGCTCCTCACCGCGACCGTCGCCGGCGACATGGGACTCGTCGCGCTGCTGGTGCTCGCGCCGCTGGCGCCGGTCGCCGCCGTCGCGCTGGCCTACCGCGACGTGTCGGACCCCGCCGGCGAGATCGCGCTCGCCACGCCGGCCGCCGGGCTGCGCCTGGTGGCGCTGCGGGCGCTGCTGGTCGCGGCGGTCGCGCTCCCGGTCGCGTTCCTGGTCCTGCTCGCCGTCGACCTGTGGGTCCAGGACGTCCCGGTGCGGCTGGCGCTCGCCTGGTGCCTGCCCGGCCTCGCCCTCGCCGCGCTGACCCTGCTGGCGGGCACCACCCGCCTCGACCCGCTCGAGGTCGCGCTCGCCGCCGCCGGTGGTTGGGCGCTGCTGGTGGCCGTCGCGGTGACCGTGCACCGGACGCTGCGCCCCGAGGCGCTCGCCGACGTCGTCGCCGCCCCGGCGCTGCAGTCCGCCGCCCTGGTGGTCGCGCTCGGGGCCGTCGCCCTGACCGTCGTACGCCGCGACGCCGTCGGCTACCGGAGGACCGCATGATCGAGGCCACCGATCTCTCGAAGACCTTCGGCCGCACGCGCGCGGTCGACGGGGTGTCCCTGGGCACCGGCCCGGGCGTCATCGGCCTCCTGGGCCCCAACGGCGCCGGCAAGACCACGCTGCTGCGGATGGCCGCGACCGTGCTGGCGCCCGACTCCGGCGAGCTGCGGCTGCTCGGACTCGACCCGACCCAGTCCTCGCAACGGCTCGAGATCCGGCGTCGGCTCGGCTACCTGCCGCAGCAACCCGGGCTGTACCCCGGCTTCACGCCGTTCGACATGGTCGACTACGTCGCCGTCCTCAAGGAGCGCACCGACCGCACGCAGCGTCGCGACGAGGTGCGCCGCGTCCTCGAGGCGGTCGAGCTGCAGGACGTGATGCACCGGAAGATCCGCACGCTCTCGGGCGGGATGAAGCAGCGCGTGGCGCTGGCCGCCGCGATGGTCGGCGACCCCGACCTGCTGGTGCTCGACGAGCCCGCGAACGGTCTCGACCCCGACCAGCGGCTGCGCCTGCGCTCGCTCCTCTCGCAGTCGCGCACCGTGCTGATGTCGACGCACAACATCTCCGAGGTGTCCGCCCTGTGCCACCGGGTGTTCGTGGTGTTCTCGGGGCGGATCCGCTTCGCCGGCACCCCGGCCGAGCTCGCGGGCCTCGCGGACGGCCGGGTCTGGGAGGACGACCGCCAGGACCCGGATGCGATCCGCAGCTGGCTCACCGCCACCGGCACCTACCGGCACCTCGGCGACCCGCCCTCGGGCGCCGCCACCGTGGACCCGACGCTCGACGACGGGTACCTGCTGCTCGCCCGCCAGGAGCACACCTGATGACCGCCTGGGTGTGGCCGACCGCGCGCTCGATCAGCTGGGCGCCGTTGGCCGTGGTCGCGGCCTGCCTCGCGGCGGTCACGGTCGCGGTGGACCGCTGGGTGGGTCGCTGGCCGGCCGACCTGCTGGGCATCGCCGCGGCCGCGGTCGCCGGGGCCCAGGTCGCTGCGCTGCGCGACCCCGCGGCGACGCTGCTGTCGGCCCTGCCGACCTCGCCCGCGGTACGCCGGGCGCGCCGGCTCGCCATGCTCGTGCCGGTCGCGCTGGCGGTCTGGCTGGTCACGGCCGGCGGCCCGGTGCTCGGGCTGCTCGCGCTGACCGCCGTCGGGGTCGCGGTGTCCGTGCGCGCGGGCGTGCCGCTGGGCGTCGCCGTACCCCTCGCCTGGGTCGTCCTCGCCTGGGCCGGTGGATTCGACTGGGAGCTGAGATGAGTGCCGCTGTGACCGAGCTCGCCCGCATCGAGGCGCGCCGGATGGTGCGCCACCCGGCGCCCTGGCTGGGGATCGTGCTGTCGGTGCTGATGGGGTGGAACATCTGGGACGAGAGCTGGTCCGGGCAGCGCTACACCGGCCTGGTCGCGGCGCTGACGCCGATGCTGCTCGGCATCTCGATCGCCAGCGTGTCGGCGTTCGGCCGGGAGCTGGTGCCGGTCGCCGAGGCGGCTCCGTTGAGCCGGTCGCGCCGCGCGACCGCGCGGCTGATCGCCGGCCTGCCGCTCGTCGGCGCCGCGGCGGTCGTCGTGGCGATCGGCGCGACCTGGCTGCGGTCGATCGGCGGCGTCCCCCTGGGCGACGACCCGGGTCGTACCCTCCACGCCCACCACACCCTGCCCGAGCTCGTGCAACCCGTGCTGCTGGCGGCGCTCGCGCTGGTGCTCGGCGCGGTCGCCGTGCGGCTGCTGCGCCAGCGACTGGCGGCCTCGATCGTGCTCGCGGTCGGGTGGTTCCTGGTCGGGGGGACGTACTGGATCTTCGGCGGGGGCGTGCTGCGCTGGCTCGCGGTCGTGCAGGTGCAGCCGTTCTACGTGAACGTCGGGCCGGTGCGGACCGACCCGGCGACCTTTCCCGCGGACTGGCTGCTGAGCGCACCGGGGCAGTACCAGGACCACTGGGCGCGCGTGGTCGTCTCGCCGCTGCTGGCGCTCTGGCACGACGTCTACCTGGTCGGGCTGGTGCTGCTGCTGCTCGCGGTCGTGCTGTCCGGGCGCGCCCGGCGGCTCCTCGCGGTCGCCGGGCTGGTGGTCGCGCTCGCCGGGGTCGCGCTGCAGCACTCCGTGGCACCGGCCGACGACGGTCGCCGGGTCGAGGCCGCCGCGCTGGGCGGCCTCGACCCCGACGACGCGGCCGCGACGCCGATCGTGGTCGACACCGACCTGGCCGGGGACGACCTGGCTGCGCTGGCGTTCCTGCTGCACCGGACCGACGTGCACGTCCAGGCGGTCACCATCGCCGGGACCGGACTGGTCGGCTGCGATCCGGGCGTGGACCTGGTCGCCGACCTGGTGCTCGGCCTGGGCGACAGCCCGGTCCCCGTCGCCTGCGGCCGGGAGGACCCGGTCCGGCCGTGGCCGGAGGAGTGGGTGGCCCAGGCGGAGGCCGGCAGCGGGCTGCCGCGGCTCGACACGACGTTCGTGCCCACCCCGGTGCCGGCGTCGGAGGTCATCGGGCGGCTGGCCATGAACCACGACGGCTTGCGCGTCGTGGCCCTCGGCCCGCTCACGAACCTCGGCGACCTGGCGACCGACGACCCCGCGGCGTACGCCCGGATCGCGGGCATCACCTCGATGGCCGGAGCCGTCGAGGTGCCCGCGGTCGACGGCGTGGCCGAGTGGAACGCGGCCGCCGACCCGGACGCGCTCGCCACGGTGCTCGCGGGCCGGGTCCCGCTGACGGTGGTCCCGGACGACGCGATCCCCACGGACGAGCCGCCGGTCGGGTCGCTGTTCCCGACGTACGACCCTCCGAAGTGGTGGGACACCTCCACCGCCGCCACCTCGGTCGAGCCCGGCCTGGCCACGCTCGAGCGGGGCAGCTGGACCGTCGACGAGTCCGGGCGGCTCCACCGGACCGGGCCGGGCCCGGTGCAGGTCGCGACCGAGCTGGACCCCGCGCGGCTGCGCGCCGTGTGGGCCGCGACGTTCGGCTAGGGCACGACGGAGCAGCCGGGCGGCAGCGGCTGACGCCCCGTGAGCGCCAGGAGCACGTCGGCGCCCAGCCCGAGCTCGACGGCGCTCTCGCCGGCGAGGGCCAGCGCCTCGGCCAGCGCAGCGCTCGGGGCCGTGAAGTCGAGGCCGGTCGCCCGGGCGATGTCCAGGCTGTGCACGGTGAGCTCGAAGGTCCGGGTCGGCAGGTAGTCGCTCACGCGCATCCCGCCGGCGATGGTCTCGACGACCGGGTCGCCGTCGAGGGCGTCGAGGGCCGCGTCGGCGTCGGCCTTCTGCTGCCGCAACGTGGCCAGCGGGTCGTCGCCGAGCGCGAGCCCGGCGTCCACGCCGCGCCGGCGGATGGCGTCGCCGGCCTCGGCGTCCACGAATCGGTTCACGGCGACGTAGTAGGCCGCCGGCGACTCGACCGCGACCGACGCCGCGCGGGTGCCGAGGTACGTCGTGACCGTCACCAGCGAGCGGCTCGTGTGGCCGATGAGCGCGCGCACGTCCCACTCGCCGAGGCCGGGCTCGGCGTACCGGTCGAGGGGGACGCGTGCTGCGAGGTCGAGGAAGGCGACCGCGGCGGCGTCGAAGGTGTGGCGGCTCTGCATGGGCCCATCCTCCCAGTGTCGGTCGTGACACACCGGTCCAGTCCGGGCGCGTTTCCGGGGTCCCCGGTCGCTGCTGGTCCTAGCGTGGTGACCATGACCGACACCAACGAACCCGAGCCCACCGCGTCGGCCGCCCCGCCGCCGTACGAGGCCGCGCCCGCCGCCCCCGAGACCGTCCCCGCGATGGCGGGCGGAGCCATGGCGGCGCCGTACGCCCCGGCAGCCGGGCCCGTGGGCAAGATCCGCGGCACCGGCACGTGCATCCTGCTCAGCATCGTCACGCTGGGCTTCTACACCTGGTACTGGTGGTACAAGACCCACGACGAGATGAAGGCCCACTCCGGCCAGGGCATCGGCGGCCCGATCGCGCTGCTGCTCGCGATCATCGTGAGCATCGTGATGCCCTTCGTGACGTCGGCCGAGGTCGGCAAGCTCTACGAGCGCGACGGGCGCAAGGCGCCGGTCTCGGCCGCGACCGGGCTCTGGTACCTCCTGCTCGGCTGGCTGTTCCTCGTCGGCGCGATCGTGTGGTTCGTGAAGACCAACGGCGCGCTCAACGACTACTGGCGCTCGAAGGGCGCCCAGGGCTGATCCCGCTCGCTACGCCGGCCGCGGCGGCTCGGCGAGACCGGTGCGGTAGGCGTACGCGACGACCTGGGCGCGGTCGCGCAGGCCGGTCTTGGCGAAGATGTGGTTCACGTGCGTCTTCACCGTCGCCGTCGACACGAACAGCCGGTCCGCGATCTCGGTGTTCGAGTGGCCGGCGGCGATCAGCTGCACGACCTCGGCCTCCCGGGCGGTCAGCCCGTCCGGCAGCTCGCCCGGGAGCCGGTCGGGCGCCGTCGCGGGGACGCCGAACGCGGCTCCCGAGCGCAGCGCGTCGAGCAGTCGCCGCTGGACGTCCGGGTCGAGCGAGGCCTGGCCGCGCGCGGCGGTGAGGATCGCGTTCTCGATCTCGGCGGCGCCGGCGTCCTTGGTGAGGAAGCCGCGCGCGCCCGCCTGGAGCGCCGCGAACACCTGCCGGTCGTCGCTGAGCGTGGTCAGCACGACGACCGGGACGTGGGGGTGGGAGGCAGCCAGCCGCCGGGTGGCCTCGATGCCGTCGAGGCGTGGCATGTTCAGGTCCATCAGCACGACGTCGGGCGGGTCGGCGGTGACCATCGCGATGGCCTCCTCGCCGTCCGCGGCAGCGCCGACCACAGTGACGGTGTCGAGCAGCCCGAGCAGCATCTGCAGCCCCTCGCGCACGACGCGGAGGTCGTCGACGACCAGCACCCGGACGGGGGAGACGGGGACCGCGGGCTGGCTCATCACAGGCTCGTCTCGTGCTCGTAGGGGAGGGTGAGGCGGACGGCGTACCCGTCCTCGGTCGGGGCCGTCTCGAGGGAGCCGCCCGCCAGCTCGGCCCGCTCGCGCAGCCCGGTGAGACCGTACCCACCGCCCGGCACGCCGGCGGGGACGCCGTCCCCGCGGACGTCGGTCGCGGTCAGCGACACCTCGGTGTCGCGCCAGTCGAGGACGAGCTCGGAGCGCGCGCCGCGGCCGGCGTGCTTGGCGGTGTTGGTGAGCGCCTCCTGCGCGGTGCGGTACACCGCGAGCCCCGCCTCGGCGGCCAACGGGCGGGGACTGCCGTGGACCAGCAGCGTGGCCCGCAGCCCGTACGCCGCTCCGGCGTCGTCGACCAGCGCCGGCAGCCGGTCGGGTCCGGGCAGGGCGTCGCCGCGCAGCGCACCGATGGCGCCGCGGGCGTCGGTGAGCCCGCTGCGCGCCAGGCGGTGGGCGCGGTCGATCTCGGCGACCACGCGCGGGTCCGCGCCGGTGCGCTCGGCCAGCATCCGGGCGGCCTCCAGCGACATCACCTGGCCCGACAGGGCGTGGGCCAGGATGTCGTGCATCTCGCGGGCCAGCCGGGCCCGCTCGGCGAGCGCGGACGCCTCGGCCTGGGCGGCGCGGGACGCCTCCAGCTCGGCCACCAGCTCCTCCGACCGGGCGTGGGCGAGGCGGGCGCTGCGGGTGGCCGACGCGACCGCGAACGCGAAGCCGACGCCGAGCAGGCTGGTGGTCAGCGACGTCACCAGCTCCTCGCGGTCGCCGAGGAGGATGCCGCCGCCGAGCACCAGCAGCACCAGGCCGAGCGCCGGGGCGGCGTACCGCGTCGGCAGGCGGAGCCCGAGGGCGGCGGCCGCGAAGTAGGCGAACAGGAAGCCGGCAGAGCTCGGTGAGTGCGCGTTCAGGAGGCCGCCCACGCAGCCCACGGCGGTCAGCAGCGCGACCTCGACCCGCGGCACCCGCGGGGTCGCGAGCAGCTCCACGAGCCACAGTGCGAGGCCGCCGAGGAGGAGGGCGGTGGCCGTGGGGTCGCCGAGCTCGGGCACGGTGCCGACGACGACCACGACGGCCGCCACCAGCCCGAGCAGGCGTACGCCGCGGCGCCACTGTTGCTGGTCGCTCACCGGGGTCAACCTAGTGGTCGTCAGGCCCGCACGGGGGCGAGTTCGCGACCCTGGGCCGCGAGGGGCCGCCGGCGGGCCAGCAGGGCCATGCCATACGCGAGGAGGACGACGTCCTCGGCGACGAGCACCGGGATCCTGGGGAGGTTGCCGACGGCCGCGGCGAGGTCGGTCAGGGCGTGCAGGGCCATCAGGGGGACGATCGTGCCGGTGCGGACGCGGACCGCGCCGTACGCGAGACCGAAGCAGAACGCGCCCCAGGCCTGCGCCAGGACCAGGCCCGTGCTGTCGCGGAAGAACACGTTGGCGAGGTGCGCCGCCCCGAACAGGGCGGCGCCGGCGACGACCGCGCGGCCGGTGCCGAGCGGCGCCAGCAGGCGCAGCGCCATCCCGCGCCAGACGAGCTCCTCGACGACGCCGGTGAGCGCGTAGCCGACGACCAGCACGAGGAGGACGTCCGCGCCGACCGACCGGACGCCGAGCGCGAGCGGGCTCACGGCGACCACGAGCGGCAGCACCAGCAGGGCCCGGTGCCGCCACTCGGCCGGCCGGTTGACACCCAGCTGGCGCCACGACCCGAGCAGTGGAGCGGCGAGCAGGGCCAGCGCGAACAGCACCTCGACCACCAGCAGGGCGCGGACCGTGCCGTCGACGTCGGGCAGGTAGGTCCGGGTGAGCAGGCCGCCCCCGGCGGTCACCACCATGACGGCCGCCCACAGGCCGAGTGCCTTCACGCGGCCACCGCCACGGGTGCCCGCTCGGCGACGAGGGTGCGGCCCCAGGTGACGAGGACCCGGGTGAGCACCATGGCCAGTGCCATCGTCACGAAGGCGGCGGTCCAGGCGTCCGCGCCGGTGATGGCGTGGTGGTAGGAGAAGAGGCCGATCCGCTGGGTGAACCAGTGGTCCGCGCCGTACGCGAACGCCATCCGGCCGCCGATGACCAGCACCCACAGGGCGGCGTACGCCGCACCGGCGCTCATCAGGACCCGGCCGCCGACGCGGCGTACCCGGACCAGCAGCCCGGCCACCAGGCCGAACGCCACGCCGGCGGCGAGCCCGACGAGCTCGAGGCGGACGTCGTTGCCGGCGGTCGGCGGGTCGTTCAGGAACACCGCACCGGCGACGGCGACCAGCACGACCGGGAGCAGCAGGCGACGCCGGGTGACCTCGTGGGTGCCGACGTTCGAGACCAGGATGTAGGCGAGCAGACCCAGGTTGAGGGCGTACTGGGCGGCAGACATTTCTTCCTCTCCGCGCGACCACCGTTGGTCGCTGCTGACGAGGAAGAACCTAGGAACCCGGAGGGGTGCGCCGCGTCGGCGTACGGGTGGATCCGGCGATCTCCACCCCAGGGTGGAGAACGCCGACCCGGCTCAGGTGAGGACCCGGATCTCCTCGCCGAGCCGGGCCCCGCCCCGCAGCTCGAGGTCGTCCCCGGACCAGAACTTGCCCGGGTCGTAGTAGTTGGTCGGTCGCTCGCCGTCGAGCAGGCCCATCGCGGCGTACGTCGCGGCGACCACCTCGGCGCAGTACGTCAGCTCGGCCGGTGCGGGCCGACGCACCCGGCCCCGTGCCCAGCGGCCGATCAGCTGGGCGGTCGCGGGGAACGGCGTACCGTCCAGGCGCGCGATGGTGCGCAGCACGGCGTCCTCCATCGCGCGGGTGACCGGCGCGTCCAGCTGGCGCAGCCACGCCTGCTGCTCGTAGCGGCCGGTCCACTGCTCGACCGCGGCGCGCAGGTCGTGGAGCTGGACGCCGCGGTGGTGGCTGTTGGTCCACACGTCGGGGAGGCCCTTGCCGAGCTCGGCGTGCCACATCAGCGGTGGCAGGTCGTCGAGGACGACGGCCATCCCGACGTGGTTGACGGGCGCGTTGGTCAGGACCCGGATAGCGTGGTCGGCGGTCGAGCGGCCGCGGAACAGCCACAGGTCGCCGGTACGGGTCAGGTCGACGGCGTGGTCCAGCGTCAGGTCCGTCATGGTCGTTCCAAGGGAGGAGTCCTCGTGAAGCTGTGGAAGTGGCTCGGGCTCGCGGGGCTGGCCGGGGTGGCCGCCACCGGGGCCATCATCGCCCGTGACCAGCGTCAACGCGCGCAGCTCACGCCGGAGCAGGTCCGCGACCGGCTGCGCGAGCGGCTGTACGAGTCCGGGGGATAGCGGTCCAAGTCGGCTCCCAGTCGCCTCCAAGAGGGCGCGCGCACGATGGGCGTGCCCGCCAGGGAGGCGGGCTGACACCCGAGAGGAACCGACATGAGGACCACGCTCATCGAGCGCCGACACGCCTGGCGATCCCTGACGCGCCAGGACAAGCAGCAGCGGCTCATGGACCTGCGCCGCCAGCACCAGCAGCAGGTCGAGCTCGAGATGCTGCGACTGCAGACCATCCGGTGACCTGCCGCGTGAACCGCCTGAGCGGCGGAGTTGCATCCCGCGGCGCGATCCGGGCACCGTGGAGGGGACGTGACTATTCTCGTGCGTTCCGTCCTCGGTGCCCTGCTCGCCCTCGTGGTGGGCTCGGTCGCCTGGGCCAGCGACCCTGTGGCGCCGGAGGCCCCGCCCGCTCCTGAGCCATGGCTGGTGGTGTCCTCGCCGACCGACGCCACCCGGCGGCTCCTTCCCGTCCCGCCGCTGATCAGCGGCGGACCGTCCGCCGACGTCGTCGTGCACCCCGACGACGTCCGCCAGGCCTGGTGGGGGACCGGGGCCACGCTGACCGACTCCTCGGTCGAGCTGCTCCGCGGTCGCCCCGGCCTGCTGAGGGCCCTGTTCGACCCGAGGTCCGCCACCGGCGCCCGGCTGAACATGCTCCGCCTGCCGCTCTCGGCGACCGACTTCTCCCAGCGGCCGTGGACCTGGAAGCTCCGCCGCGGTACGGCGAGGCCGCCGGCCGCCGCCCACGACGCCGTCGCGCTCGTGCAGGCGATCCGCCGGATCCGCCCCGGCCTCCGCGTCGTCGGCACCCCGTGGTCGGCGCCGGCCACCATGAAGACCAGCGGCACCGTCCGCGGTGGCGCCCTCGCCGACGCCGCCCTGCCGGCGTACGCCCGCCTGCTCGTCGGTGAGCGGCGGTGGCTCCGCGCGCACGGCGTGCCGCTGTGGGCGATGACGCTCGGGAACGAGCCGGGCTACAGCACCGACTACGCCTCGATGACGATGACCGACCAGCAGATGGTCGCGCTCGCCGACCGCGTCGGTCCCGCCGTCGGCGGCACCCGCCTGTGGGCGCTGGACCACAACTGGTCCGACCGCGGCCGCGTCGACGCGCTGCTCGCCGGGACCGACGCCTTCGACGGTGCGGCCTTCCACTGCTACGGCGGCCAGCCCGCGCAGATGGCCGGCCTCGCCGTGCCCCGGCTCGTCACCGAGTGCACCGGCACGACCGACGGCGCGGTCGGCACGTTCGCGTGGGACGCGAGGAACCTGGTCTCCGACGCCGTCGCGGCGGGCTCGTCCGGCCTGATGATGTGGAACCTCGCCCTCGACAGCACCCACGGCCCCGTCGACCCCGGCTCCCGGTGGGGGTGCCGCCAGTGCCGCGGCCTGCTGACGCTGTCGCCGACCGGCGGGACCGTCCGCGAGCCGGAGTTCGCCACGCTCGCCCACCTGGCCCGTGCCGCCACGCCCGGCGCCCACGTGGTCGGCGTCGACGCGCCGTCCTGGTTGAACGTCGCGGCCTTCCGCAACGCCGACGGCAGCGTCGGCGTGTTCGGGCAGAACAGCTCGGGCGTGCCGCAGACCGTCCGGTTCACCGTCGGCGACTCGGTGCGGAGCTATCGGGTCGGCGCGGGGGAGATGTTCAGCTACCGGCTGCCTCGGTCCTGACCCGTCAACGCTCGAGCGTGGCCCGCACCCGGTCGGAGATCTGCTGGAGCCACGCGCGGTAGGTGCCGCCGTTGTAACGGGCGTTGTAGTCGGCACCGAGCCCCCGCACGAGGTACTGCTCGAGTTCGGGCTCGGCCTGGAACCGTGCGAGCACCTGCGCGATCTCGTCCGGCAGCTGCCTGCTGAGCTCGGGTTCGTCGCGCTCGAAGGCGAGCAGGACCTCCCACTCGTCGGAGTGGTCCAGGTCCCAGTCCTGGTGGAAGTAGGCGCCCATCAGGTGCACGAGGGCCTCGGGTTCGGTCATGAGGCTCCTTACGGCTGGGGGTAGGACGTCAGGATATGGAATCCCTCGGGCATCGAGGGATCGCGCAGTAGGATGACCCGGATGCCGGAGACGAGTTCCACGTGTCCGTCGCGGAAAGCAGTACGTCCGGTCACGGAGGGCATCGTCCCCTCGAGTGCGAGGGAGCGCTTGGTTGATTCGAGCCAGCGCTGGATGTTGCCGCGACGAGACGTGAGGAATTCGTCGAGCAACCGCTCGGCGCGACCTGAGCTCAGGAACGTCGAGGCGTTCATCTTGCGGGTGTCCTCCTGCAGCCGCTTCAGCAAGCGAGCGTCCGAAAGCCCGACATGACTGCCCAGCGTGTGACCGGGCGGCTTCTCATGGGCTGACAGCCAACCGCGAGGGCGAGAGCCACCGAACATCTGGATGCTCCCCCGCTCCGTCATCTCCATCCGCCGCGCGGCGGCGAGCCGCGACAGGTACGCCCGCGTGTCGCGCACCGCGGCCGAGACCGGCCGCAGGGTGGTGGCGGTGCTGCGGGTGAGGGCGGAGAGGGAGGCGAGGATGCCGCCGGCCTCCTCGGAGGCCGCGGCGAGCCGGGCTGCGCCCGCGCTGCCGGCCGCGCCGGCGGCGCCGCCTCCGCTGAGGAACGTCAGCGCGCCGGAGACCACGGCGCCGATGCCGAGCTCCCACGCGAGCTCGTGCAGCAGGTCGAGCAGCTCGGCACGCTTGGCGTCGACGTGGTCGGCGTACGCCTCGCAGGCGGCGGCGATCGCGACCAGCTGGTCGGCGAGTCCCTCGACCTGGGCGCGGAGGTCCTCGGTGGCGGCGATCGCGAGCGGGACCTCGGGGGAGACCTCGCCGGAGAGACCGGAGATCGCCGTCGAGCAGTGGGCCGCGAGCAGCCCGACAGACGTCGCCGCCGCCCGCCACGTCGAGCCAGCCGCCCGCAGGCGACCGGAGTCGGCGTCCGGCCAGAAGGCGCCCTCGAGCAGGTCCAGGACGAGGTTCGCCCAGCCGGGCAGCAGCGACGAGTCGCCGCCGAGCGCGGACGGCGGGGAAGCGGGCCGCATCCCGATGGCGCGGTCGGCGAGCGTGGGTGGGCCGCTCACCGTGTCCGCCCAGGCGAGGTTGTGCAGCGAGGCGTCGGTGAGGTGGCCGAGGGCCGCGAGGGCGAGGGTGAGCTCGCCGAGCACGGCCGACGACGCGGCGGCCGCCTCGTCGTACGTCGCCGCGAACTCGGCCGCGGCGGAGTCGTCGCCGGCCATTCCGGCGTAGCCGTCGAGCGCCGCCGAGAGCGAGCGGCAGGTGTCGACCGCGAGCAGGTTGCCGGTCACGTACGCCTCGACGGCCGACTGGTAGCCGGTGCCCTCGACCGCGAGCCTCACGAGACCTGCTCCCACATCCGCACGTTCGTGTCGGCGGCCGCGGAGTAGTGACCGTGGGCGGTGTCCGCGGCGGCGCGCATCGCCGCCAGGCCCGCACGCATCTCGCGGAAGCCAGCCTCCCACTCGGCCTGGGCCGCCCCCTGCGCGTCCGCGGCCAGTCCGGCCCACGTGCCGTGCAGCGCGGCCACCCGCGCGGCGATCTCGTCCAGACGCGCGTCCAGCGCCTCCCCGCAACGACCCAGCGCGTCGACGGTCGCGAGCAGCTCGTCGAGGTCCACGGCGTACAGCCCGGACATCACGCCAGCCTCGCCGTCAACCGACCGAGCCCCTGGCCGGCGAGGACGTCGGTGGTCGTGAGGTCCGCGTCCGCGGCCCGCAGCAGCTCGGTCATCGTCGTCAGCCCGTCGAGCACGCGCGCGGCGCCGGAGCACCACTCGTCCCAGCCGGCGGCGTACGCCGTCGCGACGGTGCCCGTCCAGGTGTCGAGCACGGTGTCGACCGCGCGGCTCGCGCGGTCCCGGTCCTCCTCGAGCCGCGCGGCCACCGCCCGCAGGCCGGTCACGGTGGCCCGGAAGGCCTCGTGGTCAGCAGTCAGGGTCCCCATGGAACGACGATGCCCCGTGCCGGCCCAGGCCGACACGGGCAATCGCGATCTGTGGACAACTACGGGAGCGGGTCGACCTCGTCGTACCCGGTGACTCCGGCGGCCAGCAGGTTGAGGTGGTGGTTGCCGTCGCCCAGCAGGTGGTCGAGGGCGGTGAGCCGGCTGGTGTAGCTGCCGATGGAGTACTCCGCGGTCATGCCGATGCCGCCGTGCAGCTGGATCGCCTCCTGGCCGATGTGGCGCGCGGCCCGGCTGACCTGCAGCGCGGCCCGCGACGCCGCGACCGACGCCTGCTCGCCGGACTCGGTGTCGAGCACCATCGTGGCCCACAGCGCCATGCTGCGGGCGAGCTCGAGCGACACGTACATGTCGGCCGCGCGGAACGTGAGCGCCTGGAAGGTGTTGAGGGTGACGCCGAACTGCTTGCGGCTCTTGAGGTACGCCGAGGTCGACTCGAGCGCGACCTCCATCAGCCCGACCGCCTCGTTCGCGGCGGTGATCCGGGCGATGTCGAGGACCCGCGCGATGATCCCGGTGGCGTCGCCGCCCGCGCCGAGCGGCACCGCTGCGGTGCCGTCGAACGTGACCCGGGCGGCGCGACCACCGTCGTGGGTCGCGTAGCCCTCGCGCGTGGCGTCCGGGCCGGGGACCACGAACAGGCCGGTGCCCCCGTCGGGGAGCGCGGCGCTCACGACCAGCACGTCGGCCCGCGCTCCCTGGACGACCGGCTCCTTGACGCCGGAGAGCGTCCAGCCGTCGCCCGAGGAGGTGGCCGAGACCACCGACGCGGACGGCGACCAGCGCGAGCCCGGCTCGGAGTGCGCGAACGCGAGCACCGACTCGCCCGCCGACAGCGCACCGAGCAGCTCGGTCCTCTGCTCCTCCGACCCGGCCGCGGCGACCAGCCCGCCGGCCAGCACCACCGAGGTCAGGAACGGCTCGGGCGCGAGCACCCGGCCGAGCTCCTGCGCGACGATGCCGACCTCCACACCGCCGGCGCCCATGCCGCCGTACTGCTCGTCGAACGGCAGCCCGAGCACGCCCATCTCGGCGAGCTGCTGCCAGACCTTCTCGCTGAAGCCGGGGTCGTCGGCGACGGTCCGGCGGCGGTTCTCGAAGTCGGAGTACGCCTTGCCCACCAGGCCGCGGACGGCCTCGCGGAGTGCCTGCTGCTCCTCGTCGTACGTGAAGTCCATGTCGCGCTCCTCAGAGTCCCAGGATCGTGCGGGCGATGATCTGGCGCTGCACCTCGTTGGAGCCGCCGTAGATCGAGGCCTTGCGGAAGTTCAGGTAGACCGGCGTCGATCGACGCGTCCACCACGGCAGGTCGGACTGGTCGTCGCCGGCGCCGGACGCCAGCGACGCGGGGCCGGCGACGTCGACGACGAGCTCGGTCACCGCCTGCTGCAGCTCGGTGCCCTTGAGCTTGAGCACCGAGGACGCCGGGTGCGGCTTGCCGTCCGCGGAGTGCGCGACCACGCGCAGCGCGGTGAGCTCGAGGGCCAGCAGCTCGTTCTCGAGCTCGACGATGCGCGCCGCGAGCAGCGGGTCGTCCTCGAGCAGCGGGCCCGCCCACTCCTTGGCCTGCGCGAGCACCCGCTTCGTGGCGCCCACCGGGGCGACGCCGACGCGCTCGTTGCCGAGCAGGAACTTCGCGTAGTCCCAGGCGCGGTCCTCCTCCCCGACGAGGTTCTCGGCCGGCACCCGCACGTCGGTGAACCAGACCTCGTTGACCTCGTGGCCGCCGTCGATCAGCTCGATCGGCCGGACCTCGACGCCCTCCGACCTCATGTCGATGAGCAGCATCGAGATGCCGGCCTGCTTCTTGACCTCGGGGTTGGTCCGCACGAGCGTGAAGATCCAGTCGCCGTACTGTCCGAGCGTGGTCCAGGTCTTCTGCCCGTTCACGACGTACTCGTCGCCGTCCCGCACCGCGCGGGTCTTCAGCGACGCGAGGTCGGAGCCGGCATCGGGCTCGGAGAAGCCCTGCGACCACCAGATGTCGAGGTTCGCGGTCGGCGGCAGGAACTTCTCCTTCATCTCCTGCGAGCCGAACTGCGCGATCACCGGGCCGATCATCGAGGCGTTGAACGCCAGCGGCACCGGCACGTACGCGCGCTGCATCTCCTCGTGCCAGATGTGGCGCCGCAGCGGCGACCAGTCCTGGCCGCCCCACTCCGTGGGCCAGTTCGGTACGGCGAGGCCGTGCGCGTTCATGACCTGCATGCTCTCCACGATCTGCTCGCGGGTGAGCTCACGCCGGTCGCGCACCGCGTCCCGGATCTCCTGGGGGATCTTCGTGGTGAAGAACTCCCGCATCTCGTCACGGAACTCGGCATCCTCCGCCGACAACGCCAGCTGCATGGGTGGTCCTCCTGGATCGTGGTGGCGACCACGTTACCGGCCGGTATCACGGCACGCGCGGTGCGGCTCCCCGGATCGGGCCGTCGGGCTGCGTATCGTGCTGGAGTGCGACGCTTCATCCCTTCCCCAGCTCTCGTCGTGGCGGTCCTGGCCCTCGTCCTCTCCGTCAGCGGGGTGAGCTACGCGGCCGCGAAGATCGGCACCCGCGGCATCGCCAACAACGCGATCATCAGCGTCAAGGTCAAGGACGGCTCGATCCAGCCGAAGGACCTCGGGCCCGCGGTCGCGAAGGCCATGCAGGTCCGCGCCTACACCAGCGTGGTGGTCAGCCCGACGATGGAGATCGACACCACCCGGAACAAGGGCTTCGCCTCGGTGACCCGGCCGAAGGGCGGCGTCTACTGCCTGACGCTGAGCGACGACATCGACGTGTCGAGGACCGCGCCGGTGGTGACCGTCGACTGGGACAACTCCTCGGGCAACAATCTCTCGGCCTTCCTCTCCAAGTCCGCCCACGACTGCCCGGACGGCACCGACCTCGCCGTGCGCACGTACTCGTTCAGGGCGGGCAAGGCCAACGCCCTGTCGAACATCGTCGCGTTCACGGTGCTCGTCCCCTGAGCGCTCCGGCCCCGAGCTCGGCGCGCCTGGCCGACACCCGGACTCCGCGCCGTCCCGACGCCGCGGTGCTCGTGCTGCACGGCGGCGCCAGCCGACCCGGCCGCACCGACGTGAGCCCGGCGCAGCTGTCCGTGCTGCGGATGGTGCCGATCGCCCGCCGGGTCGCCCGCGCGGGCCGCGGCCGTCTCGCCGTGCACCGGCTGCTCAACTCCACCCGGGGCTGGGACTCGACCACCACCCCGGTCGACGACGTCCGGTGGGCGCTCGGCCGGGTCCGGGAGCGGTACGGCGACCTGCCCGTCGGTCTCGTCGGGCACTCGCTCGGCGGCCGGGCCGCGCTGCTCGCCGGGGGCGAGGACGCCGTCCGGTGCGTGGTGGCGCTCAATCCCTGGGTCTACCCGGATGACGACGCCGACCTCGGCGGCCGTCCGGTGCTCGTCCTGCACGGCACCGCCGACCGGGTCGCCTCGATCGAGCGGGCGCGGACGGTGGCGACCACCCTCGCCCGGCGCACCGACGTCGAGCTCCGCGAGGTGCCCGGCGGCAACCACGCGATGCTGCCGCGCGCGCGGGAGTTCGAGGTCCCGGCGACCTCGTTCGTGGTGGAGCACCTGCTGGGCTGACAGGGTGGCCAAGGGCCCGGGCTGGCTACCGTCGAGTGCTTCGACGGGCCTCCGACTCGGCTCTGTGACCGGCGCACGGCACCATCACGGACGACTCGACCCAGCACTGAGGTCGTAGAGGTAACGGCTGGTCGGCACCAGGTCGAGGTCGCGGTCGGCGCCGATCCGGGTGACGCTGGCCATCAGCTCGCCGAGCCGGCGCTGCAGCTCGGTGTCGTTGCCGCCGCTGCCGTAGAACGCGTGCATGTCGGTGCTGCCCGCGCTCGGGAACAGCTCCTCGACCAGGGCGTCCACGACCGGCGCGCCGTCGGTGACCGCGCCGGTGACGACGTTCTGGACGTAGCCGAAGGTCGCCTGGGTCCGGATCGCGATCGGTGTGTGCTCGACCATCCAGCGCCGGAGCCACTCGTCCCTGCCGAGGTCGTGGGGCCGCCGGAGGATCGCGACGTTCGCCAGCGCGTCTGCGCGGCTGCCGTCCCAGGCCTCCGGCGGGTCGAGCCGGCGCCGCTCGTCCACGGCGTACCCGTGGACCCTGGCCACCCGGCCCAGCGCGGCGGAGACGGCACCGGCGTCGGCGTCCCACGTGCTGACGACCGCGCCGACCGGCTCCCCGAACTCGCCGAACCGCATCGCGGCCGCCACCGGCTCGTCGTCGACGTTGAGCTGCAGGCGGGCGACGCCCGCGTCCCGGAGGCCGGCGTGGAGCCCGGGGTCGTGGAGCGCCGCGGGCTCCACGCCCCACAACAGGAACATGTTCTTGTCCACGGGCCGACGGTAGCGGCCGCGCGACGGTGCGTCAGGCGCTGCGGCGCTCGGGGACCTCGTCGAGCGGCAGTGGCACGATGTCCTCGTCGGTCGCGAGGTGCACGACCTCGACCTCGACGCCGGCCACCCGGCCCGCGTCGTACAGGAACGCGGCCCACGCCCGGTCCGCCCGGGTCACGCCGCGCCCGGGGCGCGAGCGGAGGAACGCGTAGCTGTGCCCGGGCTCGGACGCGTCGAGCATCCGCAGCACCTCCGGGAGCCCGTGGCCCTCGACCGTCGCGGGAAGGTCCTCCGCCTCGGCGATCTGCACGACCTGCGGCAGCGCGCGGCGGGCGGCGTCGATGCGCAGCATCCAGATGCTGTGGTCGCTGAAGCCCAGCGGCTCCATCAGGTGGCGCCAGACCTCGTGCAGGTCGGCCTGGGTGTGGACGGTCGGTTCGTAGGTCGTCATGACCGGACCGTTCCCCCTGTCGCCCGGCCGGTCCTCGTTGTCCACAGGCAAAGGCACAATCGAAGGATGCGGCGACCCCGTGGCATCTCTGGCGACGTGGACGCCGAGACCGCAGCCCGGATCGCACACAGCCTCCTCGCCGTCCGGATGGTGCGCGGGAGCCTGCTGCTCCTGTTCCTCGTGGTGGTCCTGGCCGGGGTGATGACGAAGCACTGGCCGACGGGTGTGGCCGTCGGCGCCGCGGTCGCCGTCGCGCTCCAGGCGGCCCGGGTGGTCGTCACCGTGCGTCGCTACCGGCACACCGCACCGGGACGCGCTCAGAGGACCGAGCGGTAGACCTCGACGGTGCGCTCCGCGATGGCCGCCCAGGAGAACGCCTCGATCGCGCGGGCGCGTCCGGCGCGGCCCATCTCGGCCGCCCGCGCCGGGTCGGAGACGACCGAGGTCAGTGCGGCGGCGAAGTCGGCGACGTACTGGTCGGGGTCGAGCGGGGTGCCGGTGCCGTCGGTCGCCTGCTCGATCGGGACGAGGACCCCGGTCTCGCCGGACACGACGACCTCGGGGATGCCGCCGGTGGCGGTGGCGACGACGGCGGTCTCGCACGCCATCGCCTCGAGGTTCACGATGCCGAGCGGTTCGTAGATCGACGGGCAGGCGAACGCCGTGGCGTTGGTCAGCAGCGCCACCACGTCGGGTCGCGGGAGCATCTCCGGGATCCACACGACCCCCGACCGCGACTCGCGGAGCGAGGACACCAGCCCCTCGACCTCGGCCATGATCTCCGGGGTGTCGGGGGCGCCGGCGCACAGCACGATCTGCACGTCGGACGGCAGCGACGCGCACGCTCGCAGGAACAGCGGGAGACCCTTCTGCCGGGTGATCCGACCGACGAACACGACCGACGGGCGGTCCGGGTCGACCCCCAGCTCCCGCACCCGGTCCGGGTCGACGCGCGGCGCCCAGTCCGTCGTGTCGATGCCGTTGTGCACGACGTGCACCCGGGACGGGTCGACGGCCGGGTACGACGCGAGCACGTCGTCGCGCATCGCGGCCGAGACGGCGATCACCGCCGCAGCCGCCTCGTACGCCGTGCGCTCGGCCCACGACGAGATCGCGTAGCCGCCGCCGAGCTGCTCGGCCTTCCACGGCCGCAGCGGCTCGAGCGAGTGCGCGCTGACGACGTGCGGGACGTCGTACAGGAGCGCGGAGAGGTGGCCGGCCATGTTGGCGTACCAGGTGTGGGAGTGCACCAGCTCGGTGCCGGCGCAGCCGTTCGCGATCGCGAGGTCGACGCCCAACGTGCGCAGCGCGGCATTCGCGCCGGCCAGCTCCGCGAGGTCGGCGTACGACGCGGTCAGCTGCTCGTCGTCCCCCTGGAGATGACGCGGTGCGCCGAACGCGTGCACGTGGGCCTCGACGTCGGGCCTCGCCCGCAGCGCCCGGACCAGCTCGGCGACGTGCACGCCGGCACCGCCGTACACCTCGGGTGGGTACTCGCGGGACAGCACGTCGACTCGCACGGTGCCGAACCTACTCGTCTCCCGTTAGGTTGTGGACATGGCGCTCACCTCCCGGAAGAAGGTCCTCGCGATCGTCCTCGCGGGAGGCGAGGGGAAGCGGCTGATGCCACTGACCGCCGACCGCGCGAAGCCGGCGGTGCCGTTCGCCGGCATCTACCGGCTGATCGACTTCGCGCTGTCGAACGTCGTCAACAGCGGCTACCTCCAGGTCGTCGTGCTGACGCAGTACAAGTCGCACAGCCTGGACCGGCACGTCACCCAGACCTGGCGGATGTCGACCATGCTCGGCAACTACGTGACGCCGGTGCCGGCGCAGCAGCGGGTCGGCAAGCACTGGTACCTCGGCAGCGCCGACGCGATCTACCAGTCGCTCAACCTGATCCGCGACGAGAAGCCCGACATCGTCGTGGTGGTGGGCGCCGACCACGTGTACCGGATGGACTTCTCGCAGATGGTCCACGCGCACGTCGAGAGCGGCGCCGCCTGCACGGTGGCCGCGATCCGGCAGCCGATCGGGCTCGCCGACCAGTTCGGCGTCATCGACGTGCACCCCGACGACCCGGGGAAGATCCGTGACTTCCTCGAGAAGCCGACCGACCCGGTGGGCCTGCCCGACAGCCCGGGGGAGGTGCTGGCGTCGATGGGGAACTACGTCTTCGACGCCGACGCCCTCGTCGAGGCGGTGACCAAGGACGCCACCGAGATCGGCTCGAAGCACGACATGGGCGGTGACATCGTGCCCTTCTTCGTGCGCCGCCAGCAGGCCGGTGTCTACGACTTCAAGGACAACGACGTCGCGGGCTCGACCGCGCGCGACCGCGACTACTGGCGCGACGTCGGGACGCTCGGGTCGTACTTCGCCGCGCACATGGACGTCGTCTCGCCGCTGCCGATCTTCAACCTCTACAACTTCGACTGGCCGATCTACACGTCGTACGGGCCGCAGCCGCCGGTGAAGCTGGTCCAGGGCGCCGCCGGCGAGCGCGCCCGGACCGACGAGGCGGTGCTCTCGCCCGGTGTCGTCGTCACCGGCGGCAAGGTGAAGCGCTCGGTGCTGTCGCCGTCCGTGCGCGTCGACGCCGGGGCCGAGGTGATCGGGTCGGTGCTCATGAACGGCGTCCACATCGGTGCGGGCGCCACCGTGCACAACGCGATCATCGACAAGAACGTCGTGGTCCCGCCGGGCGTCCAGCTCGGCATCGACCCGGACGCCGACCGGGCCCGCGGGTTCGTCGTCGAGGACGGGCTCACCGTGCTCGGCAAGGACCAGCCCTTTCCGGCTTCGTGACGCCAGGAGCCGTCAGGACCGCTGCTCCTCCCGCAGGGCGGTGGCAGCCTCGTCGATGATCGCCCGCATCGCCTGCTCGGCCGCGGCGCCGTCACCGAGCCGGATCGCGCGGGCCACCTCGTCGTGCAGCTCGATCGCCCGTGGGTTCGGGCGGGCCGGCATCATCCCGTGGTGGGTGCGACCACTGAGCACCTCCGTGACGACGTCGTGGAGCGCGCGGAGCATCTCGTTGCCGCTCGCCTCGAGCAGGGTGCGGTGGAACGTCGTGTCTGCCACGAGGTAGGCGTCCAGGTCGCCCTCGCGTCCGTGCACCGCCATGTCGGAGACGGCCGCGGCGAGCGTGCGGCACTGGTCGCCGTTCGCCCGCTCGGCGGCCAGCGCCGCCGCCACCGGTTCGATCCCGCGCCGCAGCTCCGAGAGGGAGAGGAGCTGCTCGGTCCGGTCGCCCTCGTCGAGCCGCCACCGGATCACCCGAGGGTCGAAGACGTTCCACTGGTGCCGGGGCAGGATCGTGATGCCGACGCGTCGCCGTGACGAGACCAGGCCCATCGACTCCAGCACCCTGATGGCCTCGCGAGCCACGCTCCGGGACACCGCGTGCTCGGTGCAGATGCCGTCGACGGTCAGCACCTGGCCCGGCTCGAGTCGCCCGGACGCGATCTGCCCCCCGAGGGCACTCAGCACGCTGGCGTGCTGACCAGTGGGTCGCAGCGTGGTCACGAGAATCATCATGTCACCCACGGCGCTACGGATAAATAAACATGTGAATTGCCCAACAGGCTTGCAAAAGTATGCTCATTGGTCGCACCATGTGACGGCAGCCACAGCAACCAGGAGTACGTCGCATGACCCAACCGCCCCAGCTCGTCGTGATGGGCGTGTCCGGATCGGGCAAGTCCACCGTCGGGGCCGCCCTGGCCCAGCGGCTCGGCGTCCCCTTCGCGGATGCCGACGACCTCCACCCGGCCGCCAACGTGGCGAAGATGTCGCGGGGTGAGCCGCTCGACGACGACGACCGCAGGCCGTGGCTGGAGACCATCGGGCGGTGGCTCGAGGACCACCCCGACGGGGGAGTGGTCAGTTGCTCGGCGCTCAAGCGCAGCTACCGCGACCAGCTGCGCGGACATGCGGCGGGCGTGGAGTTCCTGCACCTGCAGGGTGCGCGGGAGGTCATCGCCCGACGTCAGGCCAGCAGGCCGGGCCACTTCATGCCGGCGTCCCTGCTGAGCTCGCAGTTCGCGACCCTCGAGCCGCTCCAGCCCGACGAGGACGGCCTCGTTGTCGACGTCGACCGGAGCGTCGACGCGATCGTCCAGCAGTACGTCGACCGGCGGCTCGACGCCGCCGGCACCATCCACGAGAAGGAGCACTGATGTCCGCCCTGCCCGCCCTCCTGCCGCTCGCCGCGGCGCCGCTGGTCGAACCGGTGGCGCCCGGGTGGCAGCTCGTCGTGGCCGCGCTCGCCGCGATCGCCGTCATCGTCGTGCTGATCACCGTGCTCAAGGTGCATCCGTTCCTCAGCCTGGTCTTCGGCGCCCTCACGGTGGGCGTCCTCGCGGGCCGCAACGTCATGGCCAACGACGACGGCACCGGCGTGCTGCCGTCGTTCCTCTCCGGCTTCGGCGCCACTGCGGCCGGAGTCGGCATCCTGATCGTGCTCGGTGCGATGTTCGCCAAGCTGCTCGCCGACTCCGGCGGCGCCGACCAGATCGTCGACACGATCGTCAGCAAGGCCTCGCCGAGAGCGCTGCCGTGGGCGATGGCCCTCGTCGGCGGCATCATCGGCCTGCCGATGTTCTTCGAGATCGGCCTGGTCCTGCTCATGCCGGTCATCTACCTGGTGGCGCGCCGCGCCCAGGTCTCGCTGATCACCGTCGGCATCCCGGCCCTGGCCGGCCTCTCCGCCATGCACGGCTTCGTGCCGCCGCACCCGGGACCGGTCACCGCGATCGGCTACCTCGGCGCCGACCTGGGCACCACTCTCGCGCTGGGCCTGCTCGTCGCCGTCCCGACCGTGATCGTCGGCGGGCCGCTCTTCGGCCGGCTCGCAGGACGCTGGGTGGACATCCCGGCGCCGCACACGTTCGACTCCGACCTCGGCACCCGGGCCGACGGTCCCGGTGCCGTCACCGCGGCGCTCAACGTCCGCCGCCCGACCTTCCCGGTGACCCTGGCCACCGTCCTGCTGCCGGTCGTGCTGATGCTCGGCAAGGCGCTCGTGGACGTGTTCGTCGATGACAAGACCCAGGGCGTGCGGCGCTTCTTCGACCTGGTCGGTGAGCCGCTCTTCGCGCTGCTGATCGCCCTCGTGGTCGCCATGTTCACGCTCGGTCGGGGGTCGGGCATGGACGCTCGCCGGGTCGCCGAGGTCACCGGGGAGTCGCTGCCGGCGATCGCCGGCATCCTGCTGATCGTCTCGGCCGGCGGCGGGTTCAAGCAGTCGCTCGTCGACACGGGCATCGGCACGCTCCTGGCCGAGTGGGCCGACGGCGCTCACATCTCGGTGCTGCTCCTGGCCTGGGTCCTCGCGGTGCTGATCCGCCTGGCCACCGGCTCGGCCACGGTCGCGACGATCACCGCGTCGTCGCTGATGATCGGTCTCGTCGACGGGCTGTCCAGTGGCGAGACCTCGCTGGTCGTGCTCGCGGTCGGCGCGGGCTCGCTGTTCTTCTCGCACGTCAACGACGCGGGCTTCTGGCTGGTCAAGGAGTACTTCGGGATGAGTGTCGGCCAGACCGTCAAGACCTGGTCGATCATGGAGACGGTGCTGTCGGTGACCGGTCTGGTCGTCGTGCTGGTGCTGGGGGTCGTGATCTAAGGGGGATCACCCGATGACGGTGGCGGCGCGCGCCGCCTCGGCGTACGCCGCGGCCAGCGTCGCCACCGTCTCGTGCGCGTTGAGCCCGCTCGGGTTCGGCACCACCCAGACCTCGGCGTCCTCCAGCGGCTCGGGCTGTCTGCCGAGCACCGCCTTGCGCCGGCCGAACGCGACCCGGTACGCCGTGATGCCGGCGATCGCGAGCACCTTCGGCCGCGTGCGGCGGACCGTCTGGACGAGCTCGAGCCCGCCCGCCCTCAGCTCGTCGTCGGTCAGCTCACTCGCGCGGGCGGTCGCCCGGCGGACGATGTTGGTGATGCCGATGCCGCGGCTCCGCAGCAGGTCGCGGTCGTCGTCGGTCATCCCGTCGGAGGCGCTCAGCGGCGCCTCGATGATGCCGGCGGCGTACAGGGCGGGGTAGAAGCGGTTGGACGGGGACGCGAAGTGGGTCTGCGTCGCCGCGGTCCACAGGCCCGGGTTGATGCCGACGAAGAGCAGCTTGAGGTCGGGCCCGACCAGGTCGGGGACCTCCCGGTCGCGGTACGACTCCAGCTCGGCACGGGTGAAACGAGGCACCCGCGCAGCCTGCCATGGCGGAACCCGGCCGCGGTCAGTACCGTCCCACCACCATGCGACGACTTCTCGGAACGCTCGCGGTCCTGCTCGTGCTCCCCGGCTGCGGCGACGACACCCGGAGCTCGGTGCCACCGCCGCCGCGGACGCCCGGCGTCATGCTCGTCCACGCGACCGCCGGCCGCGGCGACGCGGAGCCGAGAGCGACCGACGTGACCGACCCGGCGGACCTGACGGCGTACGTGGAGCCGTTCAGCGACGACCTCGCGGCGAAGGTGACGAAGGCCGTCGGCGAGGTCGACGGTGAAACGATCCTCGCCCAGGTCGTCTCCGTCGGGTGCGACGTCCCGCCCGGCGCGCACGTCCGTGGCGACGACATCGTCGCCGCGAAGGTCGTCGCGCCGACGGAGGAGTGCTTCGCCCCGGTGACGACGGTCGCGGTCGCCGGGGTCGACTAGGGCTTGTGGTACTCGATCGCGACCGCGTTCGCGACCCAGCGCTGGAACCCGTCGGACGGGGTGTTGAGCACCGTCGTCCTCCCCTGGCGGTTGCGGCCGACCATCGTCGAGGAGCCGCCGCCGTCGAGGTTGATCGCCTCGTCGGCACCGAGGTCGACCATCAGGTTCGCCAGCTCGACCATCGTGTAGCCGCGACTGCGCGAGCTGCGGCCGTCGACGACGAGGATCAACACCTCACCGGTGTCGGCGTCGACGCCGATCGCGGTCCGCGGGTGCATCTCCCGGTCGTCGACCGCGCGGATGATGCCGTCGTGGACGAGGAAGTGGTTGCCGCTGATCGCCATCTGCGGGCGTCCCTGCAGGGTCCACTTCACCTTGACCCGGGTGCCCTTCGGCAGCTGCCTGCGCAACAGCGCCGCGCCGTCGCCGCGGCCGACCAGCACCAACCCCGGGATCACGGTGTCCTTGGCGAGCTTGCCGCGGTTGCGGATGACCCGGCCGTTCCTGACGGTCACCTCGCGGACCCGCTCGGTCTGGCCCTGGGTGACCGCGTAGCCCGCCGTACGTCCGAACCTCGGCGTGTAGATGCCGATGCCGCCCGGGGTCACGAACGACGAGTTGAGGTTCGTGACGTGCAGCTTGGGGTGGAACAGCACCTGCGCGGTCATCGGCAGGTCGTCGATGCCGGCGCGGCCGTGCCGGTTGACGAAGAACGCGTTGTTCCAGCCGTCCTGGCGCGCGTGCAGCAACCCGCGCTGCCGGTCCTTGCCGAGCCCGAGCGGCGCGCCGGTGTGCCCGATGTCGTAGAAGTCGCCGTTCACGCCGGCGATCGCGCCGTCCACGGCGAGGATGTCCTTCACCGGCGCCACCCGGCGCACCGAGCCCATGCTCGCGTAGTCGATCCTCAGCCCCGGCGTGCTGGGGTCGACGGTCAGCAGGTGCGCGACGATCGGCCCGCGGGCGTCGGTCTGCGTCCAGCGCGTGTACTTCACGCCCGGCGCCACGCGCCAGCGGACCCTGCCGGAGGTGGTGACGGACCCCCGGGCGTACGCCGGGCGCGGCGCGGCGATCGCTCCTGGCTCACCACCCGAGGTGTGCTTCGGGTGCAGCGTGCGCGGCACGTCCGGAGCGCGGTGGTGTCCGGGGTCCGAGGAGGTCCCGGCGAGGGCGGGCGCGCCTGCGGTGAGGGCGCACGCGACCAGGCCGGCCGAGAAGGTCAGGCGAGTACGCACCCCTGCAAGGCTAGGTGGTTCACCGGCGCACGACGGGGAGGTGGACCGCCGTGTCCTCGAGCACGACCGCGCCGGGCGTCCGGCTGCCCATCCCGACGAACGTGTCGCTGACCGGGGTCGCGAGCACGTACAGCGTCTGGCCGGCCGGCACGTCGACCGCCACGGACGGCAGGGCGATCCGCCGGTGCTCGCCGACGACCGGCGCGGTCGTGCTGAGGGGCAGCACGTTGTTCTGCACCAGGTGCGCGTCGGCCGGCGACGTCCCGACCGCGAGCCCGTAGAACGCCCGGTTGTTCACGCCGAGCGCGGTCAGCGTGCCGGTGAGGTACGGCGTGCCCGCGACCCGGATCGGGCCCTGGGCCACGGCGTACGCCAGGGGCGCGCCGCCGGCCTCGGTCGTGGCGACCGTGCCGACGTCGTACGTCGTGGTCGCCCGCGGGGAGGCGACGGTCGTGCAGGTGCTGTCCGGGGTGGCCAGGTGGAGCCGGCCGTACCCGCGCAGGCCGGTGTGCCGGCCGCGCAGCTGCTCGTCGAGGAACCGGATGGTCAGGTCGGCGAACGTGCCGCCGGCGAGGCGCTTGCTGCACGGGTCGGAGTCGACCGCGACGCCGCTCGGCAGCACGGCCGGCAGCGTGTGGCCGCCGTTGTAGGCCACGAAGATGCTGTGCTTGCGGGCGCGTGCCGTGATGGCGGTGCGCCAGTTCGCGAGACCCTGCTGGAGCGGGAACAAGGTGTCGGTGGTGCCCTGGCCGAGCAGCACCGGGATGTCGAGGCGGCGGCCGTGCGCCACCTGCCACTTCGGGCCGTTCCGCTCGAAGAACCGCACCATGTCCTCGGTGCCCGGCACCGACCCGTCGGGCCACGAGCCGGTCGCGGAGCCCTCGACGAGCGCCTTGTAGACGTTGGCCGGGAGCGCGTCCGACGGCGCCGCGCCGGCGCTCAGCGCCAGCGCCCACTCGGTGCGGACGACGCCCTGCGGGGCGAGGCTGTCGCCGAGGTCGTTCCAGGTGATCTCGGGCGCCAGCGCGTCGAGGATCGGCCTGCCGTGGGCGCGCTGCTCCTCGAACGCGGCGAGGAACTGGTACCCGCCTCCGTAGCTGCCGCCGATCGCCGCCATCCGCGGGTCCCCGGGGCCGTCGTGCTGCACCCACCGCAGCCGGCTGACGAGGCGCACCAGCTTGCGGACGTCGTGGCCCTCGACGCGCGGGTTCTCGACGTACGCGTGCCCGCCGCTCTCGCCGAAGCCGCGCTGGTCGAACGAGATCACGGCGTACCCGGCCCTCAAGAGCTTCGTGAACGCCGTCGGCTCGGTCTCGCGCTGCCCGCCCCAGCCGTGGCTGTGCATCACCATCGGCACCCGGTGGCGCGCGGTCGCGCCGGTGGGGCGGAAGACCGTGTAGCAGATCTTCACCGGCTCGGTCGTGCCCGGATCCGGGACGCTGGTCAGGCAGCCGTCGGTGGCGGTGGCGAGCGGGCGCGCGGCCTCGGCGGCCGTGGGGGCGGCGACCAGCGGGGCGACGGACAGCGCGGCGGTGAGCGGCACGGCGGCCAGGGCGGCGAGCAGGGTCTTCATGGTGCCGTGTCAACGGGGATCCCGAGCCCGGGGTTACACAGCGGCTAGCCTCGGGCGCGTGGCGGGGCCGTGGAACACGTTCGTCGAGGGCGACAACCTCGACGTGCTGCCCACGCTCCCCGGCCTCCTGGGCGGACCCGTCGACCTGGTCTACATCGACCCGCCGTACAACACCGGCAACGAGTTCGCGTACCGCGACGACTTCCGCGGCCACGCCGCGTGGGTGGCGTTCATGCGGCCGCGGCTGGAGGCCGCGCGCGAGGTGCTGCGCGACAGCGGCGCGATCTTCGTGAGCATCGACGACCACGAGGTCGCCCACCTGCGGCTGCTGATGGACGAGGTGTACGGCGAGCAGAACCTCCTCGCCCAGGTCGTGGTCAACCTCAACCCCAAGGGACGCCAGCTGGGCCGCGGCTTCGCCACCAGCCACGAGTACCTGCTCGTGTACGCCCGCGACGCCCGGCGCACCGCCCTCGACGCGACGTCGCCGGACCACGTCGACGAGCGCGACTTCCCGCTGGTGACGCCCGACGGGCGCCGCTACCGGCACCTGCCGCTGCGCAACACCAACAAGAAGTTCAACCCCGTGACGGCCCGGACCCTGCACTTCACGGTGTGGGGAGACCCCGAGAGCGGGCGCGTGAGCACGGCGCCGTTCGACGGGGCGGTCGAGATCGGCCCGGTGTTCGGCGACGGGCGGCCGGCCGTGTGGCGGTGGAGCCGCCCGCGGATCGACGAGCGGCCCGACGACCTGGTGTGTCGGCGCGTGAAGGGCCGGCTGGGGGAGCGGGTCGACGTGTTCCAGCGCGACTGGCTGCATCCCGACGCCCCGGGCGGCCGGCGCAAGAAGCTCCGCACGATCTGGCTCGCCGAGGAGGTCGGGTCGACCGACACCGCCGTGCAGGAGCTCAAGGACCTGGTCGGGCACGTCTTCGAGTCGCCCAAGCCGACCGGACTCGTCCGGCGCATCCTCGGCACGATGCCCGACGACGTCGTCGTGCTCGACTTCTTCGCGGGCAGCGGGACGACGGGCCACGCGGTCGCGCTCCAGAACGCCGCGGACGGCGGCACCCGCCGCTGCATCAGCGTGAACTCCGCCGAGCCCACGCGGGCGGGCTCGAACGCCCGGAACGCCGGGCTGCTGACGGTCGCCGACATCACCCGCGCCCGCCTGCGCGCCGTCGCCGAGACGGTCGGTGGCGGTCTCGACGAGGTGGAGGGCAGGATCGGCGCATGACCTCGTCCCGCGTCGCGCTCGTCACCGGAGGATCCAGCGGCATCGGGGAGGAGACTGCGCGCCGGCTGCGCGCCGCCGACTTCGACGTGTACGCCGTGGCCAGGCGCGTCGACCGGATGGCCGCCCTGGAGAAGGACGGCGTCCGCGTGTTCGGCATGGACGTCACCGACGAGGAGTCGATGACCTCGGGGGTCGAGCGCATCGTCGAGGAGACCGGCCGCATCGACCTGCTGGTCAACAACGCCGGCTACGGGTCGTACGGCGCGGTCGAGGACGTGCCGATCGACGAGGCGCGGCGGCAGTTCGAGGTGAACCTCTTCGGCCTGGCGCGCCTCACCCAGCTCGTCACGCCGGTGATGCGCCGCAACGGCGGTGGCCGGATCATCAACATCTCGTCGATCGGGGCGGTGATCTACGAGCCGTTCGGCGCGTGGTACCACGCCACGAAGTTCGCGGTGGAGGGCTTCAGCGACAGCCTGCGGGTGGAGCTGGCCCCGTTCGGCATCGACGTGGTGATCGTCCGGCCGGCCGGCATCGTCACCGAGTGGAACACCATCGCCCGCGACAGCCTGCGCGACACCAGCCGCGGCGGCCCGTACGAGCAGATGGCCGACAGCGCCGTGCGCCGCCTCGCGAGCGTCGACAACAAGCTGCTGTCGAGCGGCCCCCGTGCCGTCGCGAGGACGATCGTGAAGGCGGCGACGGCGTCGCGCCCGCGCACCCGGTACGCGTCCGGCAGGGGCGCGCGTCTCGTCCCCGCCGTACGCCGGCTGCTGCCGGACCGGGCGTTCGACGCGGTGCTGCGCCGCGCGTACCTCTCCTAGCGCCGGCGTTTCAGAGAGCGGCGGCCTTCTCCATCGCGGTGACCTCCTCGTCGAGGTGGGCGAGCAGCCGCTGGAGGTGCGGCACCGTGCGCCGGCAACCGATCAGGCCGAAGCCCATCTTCCCGTCGTACGACGTGCACGTGATGTTAAGCGCCATCCCGTTGATCGGGATCGAGAGCGGGTAGGTGCCGACCATCTTCGCGCCGTTCCAGTAGTGGGTGGTGCGCGGACCCGGCACGTTGCTGATGATCAGGTTGTACGGCGGGCGCACGATGCCCTGCATGCGCAGCAGGGGCGCCACGATCGCCGGCGCCTGGCCCAGGGCGCTCATCGCCATGATCTGGGCCGGCGTCATGCCGGACATCGCCTCCTTGCCGTCCTTCATCGACCGGTGGATCGCCTGGAGCCGGTCGGCGGGGTCGGCGAGGTCCGTGCCGAGCTGGCACATCACCGCGCCGACGGCGTTGCCGCCCTCGGTCGAGGCGATGCCGGACTCCTTGGCCTTGAGGCCGACGGGCACCATCGCGACCAGCGGTGCGTCGGGGAGCGCGCCGAGCTCGTCGAGATAGGTGCGCACGGCGCCGGAGCACATCGCCAGCACGACGTCGTTGATCGTCGTGCCGGTGGCCTTGCCGATCGCGCGCAGCCGCTCGACCGGCCAGTCCTGGGCGGCGAACCGTCGCGAACCGGTGATCTTCTGGTTGAAGATCGTGCGCGGCGCGTAGAGCGAGATCGCCGACGTCTCGTTGCGCACGCCCTTGGTCAGGGTCTTGACCAGTGCGCCGGGCATGCCGGCCGCCTCCGAGGCGATCCCGAGCGCCGAGCGCAGCGCGCTGGCCGGCAGGTCGGCCAGGCTCGGCGCGGAGTCCCGGGGTGCCGGCGGCTCCTCGCGGTTGCGTCGCGTGCGGGCGTCCCACGGCGCCGGCATCCCGCGGCGGTCCGGGTCGGTCGACAGCACGCTCTGCAGCAGCCGCATGGCGGAGATGCCGTCGACGAGCGCGTGGTGGGTCTTGGTGTACATCGCCACCCGGCCGTCGCGCAGCCCCTCGATGATGTGCGCCTCCCACAGCGGGCGCTCCCACGCGAGGCGGGTGCTGTGCAGCCGGCCGGCCAGCTCGAGGAGCTCGCGGACCCGGCCCGGCCGGGGCAGGGCGCTGTGCCGCACGTGGTGCTCGATGTCGAACTGCTCGTCCTCGACCCAGACGAGCTGCCCCGCGGTCGAGAGGGACCGGTGTGGCCGCTTCAGGAACAGCGGCGCGACCTCCTCGACGTCCCGCATCGTCTCGAACATCTCGCGTGCGTAGTCGCGGCCCGCGCCCTCGGGCTTCTCGAAGAGCTGGAGCCCGCCGACGTGCATCGGCATGCTCCGGTTCTCCGCCAGCAGGAACGCCGTTCCGGTCGGGTCGATCGGTGAGACCACGCTGTTCCCCCTGTCTGCGGCGCCTGATCCGGCGCCGTGGCGTCCGAGTGTGGCCGCTCGTGCTGACGGCCACAACCTCTCAGTGGTGCGGCTTGTGCGACTTCCGCGGGTGCGGCTTCTTCCCGTGGTGCTTCTTGCCGTGCTTCGGGGGCTTGTGGTGGTGCTTGTGGTGGTGCTTGTGCTTCGGCTTGTGCTTGTGCCTGTGCTTCGGCTGGTGCTGGGCCTTCGGCTTGGCGTGGTGCGCCGGGGCGTGCGTGCGCACCGGTGCCGGCGTCGAGGTCTGCTGGGGCGTCGGCCTCGGCGTGGGCGTGGGCGACGCGGCCGCCCGGTGGGTGGCCCGCTGGGACCCGGCGGCGGAGGCGGCCGGCGCGGTGGGGTGACGGCTCTGGAAGGCGGCCAGGACCATCGCGACGACCAGCACCGCGGCGGTGCCGGCGACGATGGCGATCCGGCGCCGCGCCCACGGGCTCACGATCTCGGGTGGGGGCGGCGGCGCCGCCGGCGGTGGCGGCAGCACGATCGCGCGGGTGGTGGGCGCCTCGGCGGCCCGCGCGACGACCTCGGCGGCCGTCGGCCGCTCCTCGGGCGTCCGGGCGAGCATCGCGCGCAGCAGCGTCCGCAGCCCGGCGGGCACGCCGGGCGGCAGCTCGGGCGCGTCGTCGCGCAGGTGGGCCAGCGCGGTGGCGACCGGCGTCTCGCGCTGGAACGGCGACGTGCCGGACAGGCACTGGTGGGCGACGACGCCGAGGGCGTAGACGTCCGAGGCGGGCGTCGCCCGGGCCCCCTCGACCTGCTCGGGGCTGAGGTACTCAGCCGTCCCGACCACGAAGCCGGTCTCGGTCAGTGGCTCGGCGGTGTCGGAGCGGGCCACACCGAAGTCCACGATCACCGGCCGACCGTCCTCGGTGACCAGGATGTTCGACGGCTTGAGGTCGCGATGCACCACGCCGGCCGCGTGCGCGACCGCGAGCGCCTGGCCGATTCCGACCAGCAGCCGGGCGACCCGCTCGGCCGCGAGCGGTGCGCCCAGCGGGGACCCGTCGACCAGCTGCATGACGACGTACGGGCGCGGGCCGTCCGGGCCCGGCTCCTCGCCGTAGTCGTAGACGCGCACGATGCCCGGGTGCTGGAGGCCGGCGGCGAAGCGTGCCTCCGCGCGCAGCCGCGCCCGGTGCACGTCGTCGTCGCTGGCACGCAGCAACTTCACGGCGACCGGACGGTCCAGCAGGGTGTCGTGGGCGCGGTAGACCGTGCCCATGCCGCCGGAGCCGATCCGCTCGACCAGCTGGTAGCGCTGGTCGAGCAGCCGGCCGTCCCCCGTCGCTCCATCGGTCACGCCCCGGTCCGTACCCATCGTCGGTCGGTCCGGAACGTGCATCCGGCCACTGACCGTCCACAGGAGGATCCCCGGCAGCGCTCTCCACAGCCGGGCACTCGCCCGGACCCGGACGTCCGGGTCCCCGCCTAGCGTCCCCGGCATGAAGTGGATCCCCGTTCTCGCCCTCGTCCTCGGCACCTGCATCGGCGGTGCCGCCGTCGCCGCGGTGGGCCCACCACCCGGCGACACGATCGTGGAGGTGACCGGTGACAAGGCCAACGGCTTCGAGATCCGGCGCTACGACGGCAGCGAGGAGTACCCGCCCACCGACTCCGAGGCGCGCGCGGAGTGCTCGGAGTACCACGCCCGCGTGCGTGAGGTCAGGTGCCGTGCGCAGGTCCGCACCTGGTACCGCGATCTCGGCGACCTGAAGCAGGCGCTGGACTGGGCGCACTCCCGGTGAGGCGTGCCGGGGGCGCCTGCGTGGCAGGATCGCCCGCATGGAGGAGGCGGGCCCGCTGGACCGGGTGTGGGACCGCGGGCGTACGTCGGTCCGGGCCCGGGTCCGGCGCCTGGAGTCGAAGACGTGGCAGATCGGGCAGTGTGCGATCGCCGCCGGTGTCGCCTGGTTCGTGGCGGCCGACCTGCTCGGCCACCCGATCCCGTTCTTCGCCCCGGTGGCGGCGGTGGTCGCGCTCGGGACCTCCTACGGTCAGCGGCTGCGCCGGGTCGTCGATGTCACCGTCGGCGTGGCCGTCGGCGTCTTCCTGGCCGATCTGCTGGTCGCGGCGCTCGGGTCCGGTGGCTGGCAGATCGGGCTGATCGTCGCGCTCGCGATGTCGGCGGCGTTCCTGCTCGACGGCGGCCAACTGTTCGTCACCCAGGCGGCGGTGCAGTCGATCGTGATCGCCGGGCTGGTGCCCGATCCGGGGCAGGCGTTCACGCGCTGGACCGACGCGGTGATCGGGGGTGCCGTGGCGCTGGTGGCGGCGACGGTGGTGCCCGCGGCGCCGCTCCGGCGACCGCGCGAGCAGGCGGCGGTCGTGATGCGCAAGGTCGCGGCGCTCCTGCGGGCGGCGGGCGAGGTGATGACCGACGGTGAGGCCGACCGGGCGCTGGAGCTGCTCGCGGACGCACGGTCGACCGACAACCTGATCCGGGAGCTCAAGGACGCCGCAGACGAGGGCCTGTCGGTCGTGGAGTCCTCCCCGTTCCGGGTCCGGCACCGCGATGACCTGCGCAAGATGGCCGAGCTCGTCGACCCGCTCGACCGGGCGCTGCGCAGCACCCGGGTGCTGGTCCGGCAGACCGCGGTGGCGGCGTACCACCGCCGGCCCGTCCCGAGGTCGTACGCGCTGCTGGCGCTCGACCTCGCCGATGCGGCCGACGTCGTCGCCGAGGAGCTGGCCGCGAACCGGATGGCGGTGGCCGCGCAGCCGGCACTGCTCGCGGTCGCGAACGCCACCGGGCGGGTCGAGCGCACCGACGTCCTCGCGGCCGAGGCGGTGCTGGCGCAGCTGCGGTCGGTGGTCGTCGACCTGCTCATGATCACGGGCATGGGCCAGCTGGAGTCGACCGACGCCCTGCCCCCACCGCCACGATGAACAGCACAGGAGCGGCGCGCGGGTGGGTGCTGCACGTCGACCTCGACCAGTTCATCGCCGCGGTCGAGGTGCTCCGCCGTCCGGAGCTGGCCGGGCTGCCGGTCGTCGTCGGCGGCCGGGGCGATCCCACCGAGCGCGGCGTCGTCGCGACGGCGTCGTACGAGGCGCGCGCCTTCGGGGTGGGCTCGGGCATGCCGCTGCGCCTGGCCGCCCGCAAGTGCCCTGACGCCGTGTTCCTGCCCGTCGACAAGGACGCCTACGACGCCGCCTCGGCCGAGGTCATGGCGACCCTGCGGGGGCTGGTGTGGGGCGGCGTGCCGGTGGTGGTGGAGGTGCTCGGCTGGGACGAGGCGTTCCTCGCCGCGGGCGAGGGACACGGCGACCTCGGCGATCCGCGGGAGTTCGCCGAGCACGTGCGAGCCGAGGTGCTCGCCGCCACCGACCTGCACTGCTCGGTCGGCATCGGCGACAACAAGCTGCGCGCGAAGATCGCGACCGACTTCGGGAAGCCCCGGGGGGTCTGGCAGCTGACGGGGGAGAACTGGTTCGCGGTGATGGGCGATCGGCCGACCACCGCCCTATGGGGCATCGGGTCGAAGACCGGCAAGAAGCTGGCGGCGCTCGGCATCGACACCGTCGCCCAGCTCGCCGCCTCCGACGCCCGGGTGCTCGCCGCGGAGCTCGGGCCGACGATGGGGCCGTGGTACCACCGGCTCGGCCGCGGGGTGGACAGCAGCCCGGTGGACGCGACGCCGTGGGTGCCCCGCGCGCACGGGCGCGAGGAGACGTTCCAGCAGGACCTGGAGACGCCGGACCAGGTGGCCGGGGCGGTGCGAGTGCTGACCCGCCGGGTCCTCGCCGACATCCGGGCCGAGGGGCGGCCCGCGGCCCGGGTCGGGCTCAAGGTGCGGTTCGCGCCGTTCCTCACCGTCAGCCGCAGCCTCACGCTGCCGGAGCCGACGTACGACCCGGCGGCGCTGGAGGCGGCGGCCGTCTCGCTGCTGGGCCGGCTCGACGAGCGGGACCGGGAGCGACCGATCCGGTTGCTCGGCGTGCGTCTCGAGATGGTGCCGCCGGAGGGCGGCTACTGAAGCAGGCCGTCCCGCAGCTCGCGGACGACGGAGTCGACGACCGCGACCAGGTCGCCGCCGGTGGCCCGGGCGACCGCGCGCTGGCGCTGGTACGACGCACCGCGGCGCGGGATGTCGGCGACCGAGGCGAGCTCCGCGGCGCACCCGAGCCGCTCGGCGACGGGAGCGAGCCGCTCCAGCAGGTCGGCCAGGTCCTCGGTCACCAGCCGCTCGTGCGAGGCGGCGTCGGTGATCACGATCGCGTCGAGGCCGTAGCGGGCCGCGCGCCACTTGTTCTCCTGCACGTGCCAGGGCGGCATCGTCGGGAGCGTCTCGCCGGCGGCGAGCCGGGTGTCGAGGTCGACGACCAGGCAGTGCACGAGCGCGACGAGGGCGGCGAGCTCGGTGAAGTTCGAGACGCCGTCGCAGACCCGGTTCTCCAGCGTGCCGTGGACCGGGGCCGGCCGCACGTCCCACCGGATCTCGGTCAGCTCCTCGATCACGCCGGTGACCAGCTGGTCGGAGACGAACGCCTCGAACTCCGACCAGCGCTCGAACTGGAACGGCAGGCCCGCGGTCGGCAGCTGCTGGAACATCAGCGCCCGGTTCGACGCGTAGCCGGTGTCGATGCCGGCCCAGATGGGGGAGGAGGCCGAGAGCGCCTGCAGGTGCGGATAGAAGTTGAGCAGGGCCGACAGCACCGGCATCACGCGCTCCTGCTCGGGCATCCCGACGTGCACGTGCACGCCCCAGATCAGCATCTGCCGGCCCCACCACTGGGTGCGGTTGATCAGCTCCTCGTAGCGGTGGCCCTCGGTCAGCTGCTGGACGGTCCAGGACGCGAAGGGGTGGGTGCCCGCGCCGTACAGGTCGATGTCGAGGTCGTCGGCCGCCGGCAGCACCACGTCGAGCGTCCGGCGCAGGTCGGCCATCGCCTCGGGGACCGTGTGGTTGATGCCGCTCACGATCTCCACGGTGTTGCGGAGCAGCTCCTGGTGCAGCGTGCCGGGATCGGGCAGTCGGGGCCGCGCCCGTGCGAACAGGTGGGTGGCGTCGTTGCGGAGGTCGCGGCTGCGGCGGTCGACGAGCGCCAGCTCCCACTCCACGCCCAGCGTAGGCTCGGGGGATCCGTGGAAGTCGATGCGCACGCCCACCAGCGTTCCACAGCTCAGGGGTCGGGAATCTCCTCCACCCGGGCGAGCCACGATGCGGCCACTCCGTCGTACGGCGCGACGCCCGCCGCGACCGCTGCGTGCACCAGGTCGCACGACGCCATCGCGGCGGCGACGACGTCGTCGGGGTAGCCGTACCGGACCCGGTGGGCGGCGAACTCGTCCTCGTCGTCGACCCAGACCCGTCCGGTGTTGCCGCGCACGATGTCGAGGTCGAGGTCGACGGCCCGGAGGACGCTGCCCTCCCACACCGGCGGAGTGGTGATGTCGACGTACACCCGCACCGGTCCGTCGACGTCGTGGAAGGTCGCCAGCCACCCGCGGTCCCGGTCGAGACCGGCGGCCGGCACCAGCCCGACCTGCCGGGTCGGGGCGACGTACGTCAGGCCCGGACGGGTCATCACGGTGCCCTGCCGGATGCCCAGCCAGTCGCCGTGGTGGTCGCTGCCGAGGTACGTCGCGTCGAACTCCCAGTGCGGCCGGTCGGTCCACTTCGTCATCACGACGCGTACGGCGTCCCCCGTGGCAAGGCTCACGTGGCCTGTCTACCAGCCGACTGCCACCATGGCGGCCATGCTGGAGGCCCGCGAGCTCAACCTGACCCTGGACTTCTGCCTCCGCGTCGGCGAGCTCCTGCTCTCCTCGGGAGCGGGCGCCGCGGACGTGACCGCGACGATGCAGGCGGTCGCCTGGCAGTACGGCGTGCGCAACCCCGAGGTCGACGTCACCTTCACCTCGCTGTCGATGAGCTTCCAGCTCGACCCCGAGGAGCCCTCGGTCGTGCTGATCCGGCAGGTCAAGCAGCGCGAGATCGACTACGAGGACCTCACGCTCGTCGACCACCTGGTCCGCGACGTGCTGCGCGGCGAGGTCGAGCTCAAGGACGCCCGCACCCGGCTGGCCCGGATCGTGTCGTCCGGCCACATCCGGCCGCGCTGGGCGGCGACCCTCGGCTGGGGTGCGATGGCCGCGGGCGTGGGCCTCCAGCTCGGCGGCAACGCCGCGGTGGTCGCGATCGCGGCGATCGCGGCGGTCGGGATCGACCGGCTCCAGATGCTGATGGGCCGACGACGGATCCCGTTCTTCTACCGGCAGGTCGCGGGTGGCGGCCTGGCCACGCTGATCGCGGTGCTGGCGGCGGCGAGCTGGCTCGACCTGGACCCGTCCCTGGTCGTCACCGCGAACCTGATCATGCTGCTCGCCGGCATCGGCTTCATGGGTGCGTTGCAGGACGCGCTCACCGGCTTCTACGTCACCGCAGGCGCGCGGCTGACCGAGGCGCTGCTCGCGACCGCCGGCATCATCGCCGGCGTCACCGGCGGCCTGACGGTCGCGGACGTCGCGGGGATCTCCGTGGGTCGGATCGAGGTCGGCGGCGCGAACCTGAAGGACGTGACCGTCATGGCGGTCGGGGCCGCGATCTGTGCGGCGGCCTTCGCGTTCGCCTCGTACGCCCCGCGCCGCACGCTGCTCCCGATCGGGCTCGTCGCCGCGGTCGCGATGGTGATCAGCCAGTCCATCAAGATCGGTGGCTTCGGCAGCACCTGGGCGACCGCGCTGGCCGCGTTCTTCGTCGGCCTGGTGAGCTACACGGTCGCCGGCCGGCTGCGCGTGCCCCCGCTGGTGGTCGTCGTCTCGGCCGTCGTGCCGATGCTCCCCGGCCTCTCGATCTACCGGGGCCTGAGCCTGCTGGGGGAGGGGGCCGGCTACACCTCCCAGGGCCTGCTCGCGATCATCACCGCGGCCTCGATCGCCATCGCGCTGTCCTCCGGCGTGATCCTCGGCGAGTACGTCGCCCAGCCGCTCAAGCGGGAGGCCCACCGTCTCGAGAGCCGGCTCGCCGGCCCGCGCCTGGTCGGGCCCTTGAAGGTCCGGAGCAGGAGCCGCCGTCCTACACGACGGTCGTCCGATCAGGCAGCACGCGACTAGCGGCCTTCGCGACGATGTCCTGGTAGCGCGAACCGGTCAGCTTCGCGAAGTGGTGGACGGCGTGCGCGTCGAGCCCGACGAGCACCCGCGCCTTGTTCGCCTGCACACCCTTCACGATGATCTCGGCGGCCCGCTCCGGCGTCATCTTCGCGAGCTTCTCGTCGAACAGCTTCGCGGTGCGCTCCTTGTCCTCCTTGTCGGAGACGCGCGCGTTGCGGGCGATGGCGGTCTTGATGCCGCCCGGGTGCACGACCGTCACGCCCACCGGGTGACGGGCCACCAGCATCTCCTCGCGCAGCGCCTCCGACATGCCGCGCACGGCGTACTTGGCCGCGTTGTACATGCTCTGGCCCGGCATGGAGACCAGCCCGAACAGCGACGAGATGTTCACGACGTGCCCGTCGCCGGACGCGATCAGGTGGGGGAGGAACTCACGGGTGCCGTGCACGACACCCCAGTAGTTGATCCCCATGATCCAGTCCATGTCGGCGTACTCGAGGTCCTCGAAGTTCCCCGCCAGCGCGACGCCCGCGTTGTTGACCACGACGTTCACCCGACCGAACTGGTCGGCCACCGAGGCGGCGTACGCCGCGAACGCGTCGCGCTCGGCCACGTCGAGGTGGTCGGAGCGCACCTCGCGCACGCCCGCGCCCTTGACGAGGTCGACAGTCTCGGCGAGGCCGTCGTCGTCGACGTCGGAGATCGCCAGGAGCGCGCCCTGGCGCGCCAGGTTCAGCGCGAGGGCCCGGCCGATGCCGGACCCGGCACCGGTGATGGCGACCACCTTGTCGTCGAAGCTCTTCATGCGGGCTGCTCCTTCCGGAGGGTGTAGGCATCGGGGTCGAAGTGCGCCAGCCGGCGACGGAACGTGAAGGTGGCCTTCGGCCACAGCGTGGTGTTGTTGCCGTGCTCGTCGAGGTACCAGCTCGAGCAGCCACCGGTGCTCCACACCGTGCGGCGCATCCGGCGCTGCAGGTCACGGTTCCAGGCGTCGTTCGCGGCTGGGGTCGGCTCGGCGCTCGTCCACCCCTCGCGGCGCGAGGTGCGCACCGCGTCGCAGAGGTACTGCACCTGCGACTCGATGATGAACACCATGCTCGAGTGCCCGAGCCCGGTGTTCGGGCCGACGAGCATGAAGTAGTTCGGGAAGCCCGGCACCGTGGTGCCCTTGTACGCCGCCATGCCGGTCTCGCGCCAGACGTCGGCGAGCGTGCGGCCGTCGCGCCCGGTGACGTGCTCCGCGATCGGCAGGTCCGTGGTGTGGAAACCGGTGGCGACGACGATCACGTCGACGGGCCGCTCGACGCCGTCGGCCGTGACGACCGCGTTGCCGGTGACCTTCGCGATCCGGTCGGTCACGACCTCGACATTGTCGGCGGCCAGCGCGGGGTAGTAGCTGTTCGAGATCAGGATCCGCTTGCAGCCGATCTCGTACGACGGGGTCACCTTGGCCCGCAGCTCGGGGTCGTCGATCGCCTTGGCGATGTTGTGCAGGGCCGCCCGCTTCGCGGGCAGCGCGATCTTCGGCTGGATCGTGAACGCCGGCACGTAGGTCTCGCGGGCCCAGTAGACACCGGTGCGGTAGAGCCGCTGCAGCCCGGGCACGTGCCGCAGCGCGAGCCGCTCGACCTGGGGGTAGCGACGGTCGTTGCGCGGGATCACCCACGGTGCGGTCCGCTGGTAGACGTCGAGGTGACCGCCCGACGTCTCCAGGGTCTTCTGCACCTCGGGGATGATCTGGATCGCCGACGCGCCGGTGCCGATGACCGCGACGCGCTTGCCGGCGAGGTCGACGTCGTGGTCCCAGCGCGCCGAGTGGAAGAGCTCGCCCTGGAAGCCCTCGATGCCGTCGATGTCGGGCAGCTTCGGCTCGGACAGGCCGCCCGCGCCGACGACGAGGAACCGTGAGGTCACCTCACGCACGCCGTCCGGTCCCGACAGCCGGCTGTGCCAGCGGCCCTCGGTGTCGTCCCAGCGCGCGTCCTCGAGGCGCGTGTGGAACACGAACCGGTCGAGGATCCCCGCATCGCGCGCGACCCGCTGGAGGTAGGCGTGGATCTCCGGTTGGGGGGAGTAGGACATCGACCAGTCCGGGTTCGGCGCGAACGAGAACGAGTAGAGCTGGCTCGGCACGTCGCACGCCGCGCCGGGGTAGGTGTTGTCGCGCCAGGTCCCACCGACGTCGCCGGCCTTCTCCACCACGAGGAAGTCGGTCTCGCCGGACTCCTGCAGCTTGATCGCGGTGCACAGGCCGGCGAAGCCCGCGCCGACGACGAGGTGCTCGACGTGCTCCGAGTGCATGCGGCCGACGGTACTGGCGCTATTGAAAAAGTGTCAATAGAGTGGGGGGTGTGAGCCAGAGTACGTCCCCCCGCACCCGCCTGTCGCCGGAGCAGCGTCGGGAGCAGCTGCTCGACCTCGGCGTCCGGCTGCTCGCGCACCGGTCGCTCGACGAGCTCTCCATCGACCTGCTCGCCGAGGAGGCCGGGATCTCCCGCGGCCTGCTCTACCACTACTTCGGCAACAAGCACGCGTTCCACGAGGCCGTCGTACGACGGGCGGCCGACGACCTCATCGAGCAGACCTCGCCGCCGGCGGACGGTGCGCCGATGGAGCGGATGCTCACCTCGCTCGCGGCGTACCTCGACTACGTGGTCGCCAACTACGAGGGCTACCTGTCGCTGGTGAAGGCGGCGGCGGGCGGTAACGAGACGCTGCGCGAGATCTACGAGGAGGCGCGGTCCGCGCTGAACACCCGGATCTTCCGCGAGGACGCGCAGGGCGACCTCATCCCCGACACCCCGGCCAACCGGCTGGTGGTGCGCGGCTGGTCGGCGATGGTCGAGGAGCTGGTGCTGTCCTGGATCGCGGACTCGCGCGGCATCACCCGCGACCAGCTGCTGGGGATCATGGCGGCGTCCCTGCCGGCCATCGTCGACGTCACCCCCTCGCCGGGAGCGTGACGCCCGGTCGCGGTCAGCGCACCTCGAGCGGGAAGCGCAGGTCCTCGGTCACGAGCTCGTGTCGGGGCGAGGTCGGCGACGTGGTCACCAGCAGGTAGAGGTGGTCGTGGCTGCCGGTGTCGACCGTGACCCGCCAGCCGCCGTCGCGGCCGACCACCGCGCGCCGGGTCGTCAGCCGGGGTCCGTCGAAGTCACCGGTCCGCACCGTCACCTTCGCGCGGACCGCCCCGGGCGGCCCGCCGGTGCCGGTGATCGTCACCGTCCCCGCGGCGACCCGGATCGGCTTGCAGGTGGGTGGGAACGGCAGCACGTCCGGGTCGTGGTGGCAGCGGTGCCCGTCGACCACCGGCTCGGAGGCCTCGGCCCACGAGGGCTGCTGGTCCGTGCCGCTGCGGATCACCTCGGTCGGCCGGTGCCACGCGGCACGCCAGGACGCCGACCGGTCGGAGGTGCCGTGCCACGTGCCGATGCGGGCGACGGTCCGCCACCGCTTCGTCCCGGTCCACCGGCGCTGGAGGACGAGGTCCGCTCCGCGCACGCGCTCGGCCCGGTCGGTGGCGACGTCCCAGCGGTGCGCGACGGCGCGGACGACGAAGCGCTCGCCGGCCGTGATCGCGCCGTCGTACCGCGGTCCCGCCTCGCCGACCCGGACGGTGACCCACGCCCGGGGCTCGAAGTCGAAGAGCGTGTGGCGCGTGCCGATCCCGTCCAGGCGGACCTCGCCACTGCCCAGGCAGGGCCCGGTCAGCAGGCCGGCCGACCAGTGGCCGCGGTGCCCGAACTGCGCGATGTAGTCCTCGATCGACCCCGTCCACCCGTCCGGCCCGTGCAGCACCGCATCCTCGAGCCAGACCCGCGACCAGTCGCCCCGGCTGAGGTCGACGGGGTCGCTGGTCAGCACGTCGCCGTTCGCCTCGACCCGCCAACGGCCCTGCGGCGCGCGGCCGGTCACGGCGTCCACGCCGTACTGGACACCCCGCAGCGGGTGCGGGTCATGGACCATCAGGCCGCCGACCGTGTCCGCGGGCGCCGTCACCCGGGCGCTGCCCTCGCCGCGCCAGGTGGTGTCGGACGCGCCGATCCGCACGGTGGGCAGCGCGCCGTCGGCGCCCGCACAGTCCTCGCCGACGACGGTGAACCGGTCGTCGAGGGCCCGGACGGCGACGTAGTGGTCGTCGCCCGCCACCGCCGGCGGCGTCAGCGCGGGGACCAGCCCGACGAGCGGGACGGCGAGCAGGACGGCCAGCGCGCGGCGCATGGCCTCACGGTACGCCGAGGTCGCGCACCGCCAGCGACGCGAAGACCATCGCCGAGCCGAGCGGCGCGCCCGGGCCGGGGTACACCGCACCGAAGACCGACGCGGCGGAGTTGCCGGCGGCGTACAGGCCCTCGATGCGCGTGCCGTCGGGTCGCAGCACCCCGCCGTGCTCGTCGGTGACCAGCCCGCCCTTGGTGCCGAGGTCGGAGAGCACGAAGCGGGCGGCGTGGAACGGTGGCTCGGTGACCGGTGTCAGCGCCCCGTTCTTCACGTGCTCGGCCGGGCCGTCGCCGCCGGCGAAGAAGGTGTCGTACTCGTCCTCGCCGCGCCCGAAGTCCTCGTCGACGCCGGTCTCGCAGAACCCGTTGAACCGCTCGACGCTGGCGACCAGCGCCTCGGCCGGTACGCCGATCGCCGCGGCCAGGTCCGGCAGCGTGTCCGCCCGCGTCCAGGTGCCGGCGGCCAGGTGGTCGGCCGGGTCGCCCTCGGGCATCGCGATCGCCGGCAGCCGGCCGCCCTCGCGGGAGTCGAAGACGTACCAGGACGGGATCCGCTCGGGCGCCGCGGCCATGATCCGGCCGAACCGGTCGTAGGGGAGCGACTCGTTGGCGTACCGCCGGCCGTGCTGGTCGACCATCAGCCCGGACCGGAAGCCGAGCGTGAACGACCCACCGCCGTCCGGCTGCGCGAGCCCGGGGCAGAACCAGCCGACCCCGCCGAAGTCGGTGGCGGCGCCGATCGCGATGCCCGCCCGGATCGGCTCGCCGGTGTTGGTGTGCGCCGGCGCCATCGTCCATGCGACGTCGCCGGGCACGCCGTGCTCGGCGCGCAGGTCGGCGCTCCCCTCGAAGCCGCCGGCCGCGACCAGGACGCCACGCCGCGCGCGGATCTCCTTCGGCCCCTCCGGAGTCATGCCCGCGACGCCGGCGACCCGGTCGCCGTCCAGCACGAGCCCGGTGACCGGCAGCTCGGTGAGCACCGTGCCGCCCTCGCGGAGGAACCCGTCGAGCAGCCGCGCGATCAAGGCCTGGCCGCCACTGAGGGTGGTGCGTCCGCCCACGCCGGCGCGGTCCCGCTCGACCGGCGGCCGCACCAGGGCCCCGACGCGCTCGGGCAGGTCGGCGCGCCTGGCGTTCGTGGGCTGGATCGACCGGCCGAGGGGCACCCGCCCCGGCGCGTCGTAGTACTCCGGGAACGGCAGCCACTCGAAGTCGATCGCCTCGTCGGCCTCCAGCTCCGCGACCAGCTCGGGCGCGTGCGCGAGGAACGCTTCGACCAGCGTCTCGTCGGCGTCGACGAGGATCGCGCGCAGGTACTCCCGCGCCGACCCCGTCGAGTCCGGGATGCCCGCGCGCTGCTGGACCTCGCTGCCGGGCAGCCAGCACGCGCCACCGGAGTACGCCGAGGTGCCGCCGAGCAGCGCGGTCTTCTCCACGACGACGGTGGACAGCCCGGCCTTCTGGGCGAGGAACGCTCCGGTCATGGCCCCGCCGCCCGAGCCGACCACGACGACGTCGTACGCATCGGTCATGGAAGGAATCTAGAACACGTTCTACTCGATGGTCGAGCAGGGAGCGCCAGCGAGCGTCGTCGAGACCCCCGCGCCCGACCGCGTGCCTCGGCCCGTGGGGTCTCGACAGGCTCGATCACCGGCGAGCGGGCACAATGGGTCGGTCATGACCGAGCTCCAGATCGCCTACCCGCCGGAGCTGCCGGTCACCCAGCGCCGCGAGGACATCGCCGCCGCCCTCCGCGACCACCAGGTCGTGATCGTCGCGGGCGAGACGGGGTCGGGGAAGACCACCCAGCTGCCGAAGATCTGCCTGGAGCTCGGCCGCGGGACGACGGGCCTGATCGGGCACACGCAGCCACGCCGGATCGCCGCGCGGTCGGTCGCCGAGCGGATCGCCAGCGAGCTGCGGACCGAGCTCGGCGACCTGGTCGGCTACCAGGTCCGCTTCACCGACCGGACCTCGAGGCAGAGCCGCGTCAAGCTGATGACCGACGGCATCCTGCTCGCCGAGCTCCAGCGCGACCGGCAGCTGCGGAAGTACGACACGATCATCATCGACGAGGCGCACGAGCGCAGCCTCAACATCGACTTCCTGCTCGGCTACCTCAAGCGGCTGCTGCCGAGGCGGCCCGACCTCAAGCTGATCATCACCTCGGCGACCATCGACGTCGACCGGTTCGCGAAGCACTTCGACGCACCCGTCGTCGAGGTGTCCGGCCGGACGTACCCGGTGGAGATCCGCTACCGCCCGCTCATGGAGCTGCCCGAGGAGGACGACGAGGGCGAGGCGGTCGTCCGTGACCAGACCGAGGCCATCGTCGACGCGGTCAAGGAGCTGTCCGCCGAGGGGCCCGGTGACGTCTTGGTCTTCCTGCCCGGCGAGCGCGAGATCCGCGACACCGCGGATGCGTTGAAGGACCTGCCGCGCACCGAGATCGTGCCGCTCTACTCCCGCCTCTCGGCCGCCGAGCAGCACCAGGTGTTCCAGCCGCACACCGGACGACGCGTCGTCCTCGCCACCAACGTCGCCGAGACGTCGCTGACGGTCCCCGGGATCCGGTACGTCGTCGACACCGGCGTCGCGCGCATCAGCCGCTACTCGGTCCGGACCAAGGTCCAGCGGCTGCCGATCGAGCCGATCAGCCAGGCGTCGGCCAACCAGCGCTCCGGCCGGTGCGGCCGCGTCGAGGCCGGCATCGCGATCCGGCTGTACTCCGAGGAGGACTTCGAGAGCCGGCCGGAGTTCACCGACCCCGAGATCCTGCGCACCAACCTGGCCAGCGTCATCCTCCAGATGGCCTCGCTCGGCCTCGGCGACATGGCGCGGTTCCCGTTCGTCGAACCGCCGGACCGCCGCAACGTCACCGCAGGCGTCCAGCTGCTCGAGGAGCTCGGCGCGCTGCGGGTCTCGACAGGCTCGACCGACGGGCAGCTCACGAAGGTCGGGCGCCGGCTGGCGCGGCTGCCGATCGACCCGCGCCTGGCCCGGATGATCCTCGAGGCCGAGCGCCTCGGCTGCGTGCGCGAGGTCATCGTGATCGCGGCCGCGCTCTCGCTGCAGGACCCGCGCGAGCGGCCCGCCGAGATGCAGGCGCAGGCCGACCAGCAGCACGCGCGCTTCAAGGCCGACGGCAGCGACTTCCTGACCTGGCTCAACCTGTGGCGCTACCTGAAGGAGCAGCAGCGCGAGCTCTCCTCCTCGGCGTTCCGCCGGATGTGCAAGCGGGAGTTCCTCAACTACCTGCGGGTCCGCGAGTGGCAGGACTTCGAATCCCAGCTGCGCCAGGTCTGCAAGGAGATGGACATCCAGGTCGGCCGCCCCGCTGACAGCCCTGATGCGGACGGCATCCACCAGGCGCTGCTCTCCGGCCTGCTGTCGCACATCGGCCTGCTGGAGGTCCGCGACAAGGGTGAGCGCGGACCGCGGGAGTACCTCGGCGCGCGCGGCGCGAAGTTCGCGATCTTCCCCGGCAGCGGGCTGTACCGGAAGAATCCGCAGTTCCTCATGGCCGGCGAGCTCGTCGAGACCAGCCGGCTGTGGGCGCGGCAGAACGCCGCGATCAAGCCCGAGTGGGCCGAGCGACTCGCCGCGCACCTGGTCAAGCGCACCTACAGCGAGCCGCACTGGAGCAAGAAGCGCGCGGCCGTGATGGCCTACGAGCGGGTCACGCTGTACGGCGTCCCACTGGTCGCCGACCGCCCCGTGTCGTACGGCAAGGTCGACGCCCCGCTCGCGCGCGAGCTCTTCATCCGGCACGCGCTCGTGTATGGCGAGTGGTCCACCCGTCACAGGTTCCTCGAGACCAACCGGCGGCTGCTGGAAGAGGCCGAGGAGCTCGAGCACCGGGCCCGCCGGCGCGACATCGTCGTCGACGAGCACACGCTGTTCGACTTCTACGACGCCCGGGTGCCCGCCGACGTGGTCTCCGGCGCTCACTTCGACGCCTGGTGGAAGCGGGCCCGGCAGCGCAAGCCGGACCTGCTGACGTTCGACCCGCAGATGCTGGTCAACGAGAGCGCGGGCTCGGTGACGTCGCACGACTACCCCGACGAGTGGCGCGAGGGCGACCTGGGGCT
>DASTXB010000092.1:0-22968 GCA_035765695.1 Nocardioides sp.
ACCGGCACCCGGATCGACATCGCACGCGGCGTGGCTGTCGGTGCCGTGGGTAAGACTGGCAGGGTGCCCACTCCCCTCGACCGGTTCAGCGAGTCCACGCGCACGTGGTTCGGTGCGGCGTTCGCCGAGCCGACGCCGGCCCAGGCGGGTGCGTGGGAGGCGATCGGGGCGGGGCGGCACGCGCTGGTGGTGGCACCGACCGGCTCCGGCAAGACGCTCAGCGCGTTCCTCTGGAGCATCGACCGACTGCTGAGCGAGCCCGTGCCCGAGGACAAGCAGCGGCGCTGCCGGGTCCTCTACATCTCCCCGCTCAAGGCGCTCGGCGTCGACGTGGAGCGCAACCTGCGGGCCCCGTTGACGGGCATCCGGCACACCGCTGACCGGCTCGGCTCGTCCGTGCCCGACGTGACCGTCGGCGTCCGCTCCGGCGACACCCCGGCGGCGGACCGCCGCAAGCTCACCACCGCGCCGCCGGACATCCTGATCACGACGCCCGAGTCGCTGTTCCTCATGCTGACCAGCCAGGCCCGCGAGTCGCTGCGCGGCGTCGAGACGGTGATCCTCGACGAGGTGCACGCGGTCGCCGGCACCAAGCGTGGCGCGCACCTCGCGGTCAGCCTCGAGCGTCTCGACGCGCTGCTCGACCGGCCCGCCCAGCGCATCGGCCTGTCGGCCACGGTGCGGCCGCTCGAGGAGGTGGCGAGGTTCCTCGGCGGCAGCGCACCGGTCGAGATCGTCGCACCGCCGTCCGAGAAGGAGTGGGACCTGAAGGTCGTGGTCCCCGTGGAGGACATGACCGCGCCGGAGGAGTACGACGAGGACGACGGCGATCCGCAGCGCTCCCAGAGCATCTGGCCGCACGTCGAGGAGCGCGTCGTCGACCTGATCGAGCAGCACCGCTCGACGATCGTGTTCGCGAACTCCCGGCGGCTGGCTGAGCGGCTCACCGCGCGCTTCAACGAGATCGCGACCACCCGGGCGGAAGGGGCCTCGACGAGCTCGACCGGCGGCACACCACCCGCGCAGGTGATGGCGCAGTCCGGTCAGAGCGAGGGCGCGGAGCACATCGTCGCCAAGGCCCACCACGGCTCGGTGTCGAAGGAGCAGCGCGCGCTGATCGAGGACGACCTCAAGCGCGGCCGGCTGCCGTGCGTGGTCGCCACCAGCAGCCTCGAGCTCGGCATCGACATGGGCGCGGTCGACCTCGTCATCCAGATCGAGTCCCCGCCGTCGGTCGCCAGCGCCCTGCAGCGCGTCGGCCGCGCCGGCCACCAGGTCGGCGAGGTGTCGCGCGGCGTGCTGTTCCCCAAGCACCGCGGCGACCTCGCTCAGACCGCCGTGGCCGTCGGCCGGATGCGCACCGGCGCGATCGAGTCGCTCCGCGTCCCGGCCAACCCGCTCGACGTGCTCGCCCAGCAGGTCGTCGCCTCGACCGCGCTGGACGCCTGGCCGGCTGACGACCTGTACGACCTGGTCAAGCGGAGCGCGCCGTTCACGAACCTCCCCCGCAGCGCGTACGACGCGACCCTCGACCTGCTCAGCGGCCGCTACCCCTCCGACGAGTTCGCCGAGCTGCGCCCCCGGATCGTCTGGGACCGGGTCACCGGCACGCTCACCGGCAGGCCGGGCGCGCAGCGGCTCGCGGTCACCAGCGGCGGCACCATCCCCGACCGCGGCCTGTTCGGCGTCTTCCTGGTCGGGGAGGGCACGGGCCGACGGGTCGGCGAGCTCGACGAGGAGATGGTCTACGAGTCCCGGGTCGGCGACATCTTCGCGCTCGGCGCCACCAGCTGGCGGATCGAGGACATCACGCACGACCGCGTGCTCGTGACGCCCGCCCCCGGCATCCCCGGCCGCCTGCCGTTCTGGAAGGGCGACGCCCTCGGCCGACCCGCCGAGCTCGGTGCGGCGATCGGCGCGTTCACCCGCGAGCTCGGGTCGCTGCCCCGCGAGCGCGCCGAGCAGCGCGCCCGCGACGACGGCCTCGACGAGTACGCCGCCGGCAACCTCGTCACCTACCTCCACGAGCAGCTGGAGGCGACCAACCTCCTCCCCAGCGACCAGACGCTGGTGGTGGAGCGGTTCCGCGACGAGCTCGGCGACTGGCGGCTGGTCGTCCACTCGCCGTACGGCGTCCCGGTGCACGCGCCGTGGGCCCTGGCGATCAACGCGCGCCTGCGCGAGCGGTACGGCGTCGACGGGCAGGCGGTCGCCTCGGACGACGGCATCGTCGTCCGCATCCCCGACACCGACGCCGAGCCGCCCGGCGGCGACGTGGTCGTCTTCGAGCCCGACGAGATCGAGGCGATCGTCACCGACGAGGTCGGGGGCTCGGCGCTGTTCGCCAGCCGGTTCCGCGAGTGCGCCGCCCGCGCGCTGCTGCTCCCCCGCCGCGACCCCGGCCGCCGCTCGCCCCTGTGGCAGCAGCGCCAGCGCTCGGCGGCCCTGCTCGAGGTGGCGTCGAAGTTCCCGTCGTTCCCGATCGTCCTCGAGGCCGTCCGCGAGTGCCTCCAGGACGTCTACGACCTGCCGAGCCTGGTCGCGCTGATGCGCGGCATCGACCGGCGCGAGGTCCAGGTCGTCGACGTCTCGACCACCCAGCCGTCGCCGTTCGCCCGCACCCTGCTGTTCGGCTACGTCGCGCAGTTCATGTACGAGGGCGACTCCCCCATCGCCGAGCGCCGCGCCGCCGCGCTCTCCCTCGACCAGGGTCTGCTCGCCGAGCTGCTCGGCAGGGCCGAGCTGCGCGAGCTGCTCGACCCCGAGGTGCTCGCCGAGGTCGAGGCCGAGCTCCAGCGCACCGCCGCCGACCGCCGTGCCCGGGACGCCGAGGGGGTGGCCGACCTCGTACGGCTGCTCGGCCCGCTCTCCACGAGCGAGGTCACCGAGCGCAGCACCGACGGCGCGGACGTCGCCGGCTGGCTGCAGGCGCTCGCCGACAGCCGCCGCGTGGTCGAGGTCCGGATGGGCGGCGAGGAGCGCTGGGCCGCGGTCGAGGACATCGGCCGGCTGCGCGACGGGCTGGGCGTCCCGGTCCCGCCCGGCACGCCCGACGCGTTCACCGACCCCGTCGACGACCCGCTGGCCGACCTGGTCGCGCGGTACGCCCGCACCCACGGCCCCTTCACCACCGACCAGGTGGCCGCGCGACTCGGCCTCGGCGGCGCCGTCGTCCGGCACACCCTCCAGCGGCTGGCGGCCCAGGGCCGAGTGCTCGACGGGGAGTTCCGCCCGTCGGGCACCGGCACCGAGTGGTGCGACGCCGAGGTGCTGCGCCGGCTGCGTCGCCGCTCGCTCGCCCGGCTGCGCCAGGAGATCGAGCCCGTCGAGCCCGAGACGCTGGGCCGCTTCCTGTCCGCCTGGCAGCACGTCGTCTCGACCCGCAACGGAGCCCGTGGCATCGATGGCGTGCTCACCGTGATCGACCAGCTCGCCGGCTGCGCGGTCCCGGCCTCCGCGCTCGAACCGTTGGTGCTGGCGAGCCGGGTCCGCGACTACGAGCCGTCGTACCTCGACGAGCTCACCGCGTCCGGCGAGGTGATCTGGGCCGGTCACGCCGCGCTCCCCGGCTCCGACGGCTGGGTGTCGCTCCACCTCGCGGACCAGGCCGAGCTGACCCTCCCCGAACCCGCCCCCTTCGAGCACAGCGAGCTCCACCAGGCCGTGCTGGACGCGCTGGAGCCGGGCGGCGCGTGGTTCTTCCGCCAGCTCGCCGACAGCGTGGGCGCCACGACCGACAAGGCCCTGTCGGCCGCGCTGTGGGATCTCGTCTGGGCGGGACGCATCAGCAACGACACCCTCACCCCGCTGCGCGCGCTCACCCGCAGCGGCACCCCGAGCCACCGGTCCCGCCGGCCGCCGCCGCGCCTGGGCCGCCGCCCCGGGGCCGGCCCGGCCCGCACCGGTCCGCCCGAGACGGCCGGTCGCTGGGCACTGCTGCCGCAGATCGACACCGACCCGACCCGCCGTGCGCACGCGTTCGCCGAGCGGCTCCTCGACCGGCACGGCGTCGTCACCCGGGGCGCGGTGATGAGCGAGCGCGTGCCGGGCGGGTTCGCCGCTGTCTACAAGGTGCTCACCGCGTTCGAGGACTCCGGCCGCTGCCGGCGCGGGTACTTCGTGGCCGGACTCGGCGCGGCGCAGTTCGGCACGGCCGGCGCGGTCGACCGCCTGCGGACCTTCAGCGAGGTCTCGACAGGCTCGACCACCGGGGACGGCAAGCCGGTGGCTGTCGCGCTTGCGGCCACCGACCCGGCCAACCCGTACGGCGCGGCGCTGCCGTGGCCCGAGACCGCCGGCCACCGCCCGGGTCGCAAGGCGGGAGCGCTCGTCGTCCTCGTCGACGGGGTGCTGACCCTGTACGTCGAGCGGGGCGGCCGCACGCTGCTCACCTGGTCCGACGACCCCGACCGGCTGGGCCCGGCGACCGCGTCGCTGGCCGACGCCGCCCGCCGCGGCTCGTTGGGGCGGATGACGGTCGAGAAGGCCGACGGCGAGCAGCTGCTCGGGTCCGGCTCGACGCCGTTGCGCGAGGCCCTCCAGGCGGCCGGCTTCGTGGCGACACCGAAGGGGCTGCGACTGAGGTCGACCGGTGCCTGAGGGCGACGCCGTCTGGCGCACCGCGCAGCGGCTGGCGAAGGCGCTCGACGGGCGCACGCTGACGCGCACCGACTTCCGGGTGCCACAGCACGCCACCGCCGACCTCGCCGGTGGCGTGGTCGTGGAGACGGTGTCCCGCGGCAAGCACCTGCTCACCCGGATCCGACACGAGCAGGACTGGACGTTGCACACGCACCTGAAGATGGAGGGCAGCTGGCGCGTCCACCGCCCCGGCGAGCGCTGGAGCAAGCCCGCCCACCTCGCCCGGGTCGTCCTCGACGCCGGCGACCGCAGCGCCGTCGGCTTCCAGCTCGGCATCGTCGAGCTGCTCCCCCGCGACCGCGAGGACGACGTGGTCGGTCACCTCGGCCCGGACCTGCTCGGGCCCGACTGGGACGAGCAGGACGCGGTGCGCCGACTGACCGCCGACCCCGACCGCCCCCTCGGGGAGGCGCTCCTCGACCAGCGCAACCTCGCCGGCATCGGGACCATCTACCGCAGCGAGCTGTGCTTCCTGACCGGCTACGACCCGCGGTCCCCCGTCAGCGCGGTCACGGACCCGCTGCGGATGGTGCGCCTGGCCCACTCGATGCTGGAGCAGAACAGGCACCACCCCCAGATCGTCACCACCGGCGACAAGCGTCGCGGCCGCAGCCTGTGGGTGTACGGGCGCGGCACCGAGGGCTGCCGGCGCTGTGGCTCGCGCATCGAGCGAGGCGAGCTCGGCCAGCCCGGCGTCGAGCGGGTGGCGTACTGGTGCCCGCGGTGCCAGCCGCCCCGGTGAGACCCGGTGACCGCCGGTGGGAATCAGGCGGCGGAGGTGACGACCTCGCCCGCACGGGCGGGGACGGGGATGCGGGTCAGGCCGGCCGCGGCCTCCTCGAGGGCGACCAGGTCGGAGACGTCGCGCAGGACGTCGGACAGTGGCACGTCGAGGGCCCCGCAGAGCGAGGCGAGGAGCTCGGAGGAGGCTTCCTTCTGGCCGCGCTCGATCTCGGAGATGTAGCCCAGGCTGACGCGGGCCTCGGCCGAGACCTCGCGCAGGGTCAGTCCGCGCTGCATCCGCACGTCGCGGAGCACGTCGCCGAGAAGCCGACGGAACAGCACCATGCGCGTCTCCCTTCCGAGGTACGTCGTGCCCAACGCTACCCGAGGGGTGTTTCTTCCCGTCGGAGGACGGACTCGAACGCCTCCAGCGCCTCGCGGACGGTCCGCTCCTGCACCTGCTCCCGCTTGCCGGACAGCTCCAGCGCCACCGCCTCGACCAGTCCGGGGCCGGCGATGCCGACGAAGACGGTGCCCGGGGGCTTGCCCTCCTGGTCGCTCGGCCCCGCTACCCCGGTGGTGGCGACGCCGAAGGTTGCGCCGGCCAGCGCGCGCACGCCCGACGCCATCGCCTTCGCGCACTCCGGCGACACCACGCCGTGCTCCTCGATGATCCGCTGGTCGACGTCGAGCACCGAGGCCTTGAGCTCGGTCGCGTAGGTCACCACCCCGCCGAGGTAGGTCTCCGAGGCGCCCGGGGTGTCGGTCAGCGCCACCGCCAGCCGGCCGCCGGTCAGCGACTCCGCGGTGGCCACCGTGCTGCCCGACGCGCGGAGCAGCAGGTGCACGCGCTTCAACAGGTCCGTCACCCGCGCAAGGCTAACCTCACCCCATGGCGCTCCCCATCGCGGACTACGCGCTGATCGGTGACCGCCGGACGGGGGCGCTGGTCGGCCGCAACGGCTCGATCGACTGGCTGTGCCTGCCCCGCTTCGACTCCGCCGCGTGCTTCGCGGCGCTGCTCGGCACCGACGACCACGGCCACTGGCAGCTGTGCCCGGACGGCGAGTACACCGTCGAGCGCCGGTACGTCGAGGGCTCGACCGTCCTGGAGACCACGTTCACGACCGCGGACGGCGTCGTCCGGCTCACCGACCTGATGCCCCGCGGCGACGGCCGCTCCGACGTCGTGCGCCGGCTGGAGGGCGTCCGCGGCACCGTCCGCGTCCGGCACGTCTGGCGGGTGCGCTTCGACTACGGCGCGATCATCCCGTGGGTGCGCCGGCGGACGGTCGGCGGCGAGGCCGTGATCACCGCGATCGCGGGGCCGGACCAGCTGGTGCTGCGCGGACCGCGGCTGCCCTCGGCCGACGACCACCGGCACGTCGACGAGTTCGACGTCGAGGAGGGGGCGGTGCTGACCTTCTCGGCCACCTGGCTCCCGTCGCACGCCCCGGTCGCCCGGATCGGCGCCCCCGCCGACGGCATCGCCCAGTCCGTCCGCGAGGGCCGGCAGTGGGCGGGCCGGTGCCGCCCGGACCTGCCGCAGCCCGACCTGGTCCGCCGCTCGCTGGCCACCCTGCGCCTCCTCACCGACGAGCAGACCGGCGGCATCGTCGCAGCGCCGACCACCTCGCTGCCCGAGGACCCGGGAGGCGAGCGCAACTGGGACTACCGCTACTGCTGGCTGCGCGACGCCGCGCTGACCCTCGACTCCCTGATGGCCGCCGGCTACTCCGACGAGGCGCAGCTGTGGCGGCGCTGGCTGCTGCGCGCCGCCGCCGGGGACCCGCAGGCCCTGCAGATCATGTACGCCACCGACGGGCACCGCCGCCTCACCGAGCTCACGCTCGACCACCTCCCGGGGTACGCCGGCTCACGACCGGTGCGGATCGGCAACGGCGCCGCGCTCCAGCGCCAGCTCGACGTGGTCGGGGAGGTGATGATCGCGCTCGAGCGGGCCCGGCACGTGACGGGCCACGCCGACGTCGACGCGTGGTCGCTGCAGCGGGCGCTGGTCGACGAGCTCTCCAAGAACTGGCAGCACAAGGACCACGGGCTGTGGGAGATCCGGGGACCCCAGCGCCACTTCACCCACTCCCGCGCGATGGTGTGGGCGGCGTTCGACCGCGCCGTACGCGCGGTCGAGGAGTTCGACCTGCCCGGCCCGGTCGACGACTGGCGGGCGCTCCGCGACACCGTGCACGCCGAGGTGCTCGCGACCGGGTACGACGAGGGGCGGGGCTCGTTCGTCCAGCACGACGAGACGACCGAGGTGGACGCCTCGCTGCTGGTGCTGCCGTCCATCGGCTTCATCGCCGGCGACGACCCCCGGATGCTCGGCACCATCGCGGCGGTGGAGGAGGACCTGATCCGCGACGGGCTGGTGCTGCGCTACCGCACCCAGACCGGCGTCGACGGGCTGGCGGGCGACGAGCACCCGTTCCTGGCGTGCTCGTTCTGGTTGGTCTCGGCGTACGCCCGCGCCGGGCGCGTCGCCGACGCGGAGGCGCTGTTCGACCGGCTCTGCGGGCTCGCGAACGACGTCGGACTCCTCTCGGAGGAGTACGACGCCGCTCGCGGCCGCATGGTCGGCAACTTCCCGCAGGCCTTCAGCCACCTGGCGCTGGTCCGGGCGGCCTTCGACCTCGCGGAGGCTAGTGCCCGGCCGGGTTCGTGACCCGCACCTGCACCTCGGTCGAGCCGGCCTCGACGTGCTCGTCACCCGAGTACTGCACCGTCAGGGTGTAGGTCCCGCGCTTGAGCGACTTCTTCGGCAGCTGGACCACGGTGGCACCGTCGTCGTCGAGGACCGCTGTCCCGAGCACGCGGTCACCCTTCAGCACCGTCACCGTGCCGGTCGGGGTGTACCCGTCGGCCGTCACGCGCACGGGGATCCGGACCGGCTCCTTGCTGAAGACCGCCTCGGTGTCCTCGGCCTCGACCGTGGACGCCACGGGGCCGACCTCGGGCACGTCCAGACCGACGACCTCGGGGTCGTGATCGGAGGCGCGGAACTGGTTCGTCTCGTAGAAGTCCGTCGCGTTGTAGTTGTAGCGGCTGTACTCGAACGCGACCGACTCCTCGGCGTTGATCTGCCACACGTCGACGCCGGTGACCATCGCCGTGGCGGCGTCGTTGGCCAGCACGTGGTCCAGCGAGCCCGACAGGCCGCCGAAGGAGTACGTCGACTCCCCCGGGTCGGTGGTCGACTCGAGGTTCGTGTAGCCGTGGGCGTACAGGACCTGGAGCGGGTCCTCCTGCGTGTAGGAGTTGAAGTCGCCGGTGAGGAACACCGCGTCGGTGCCACGGTCCGCCGCGAACTGCTCCGCGAACGGCCACAGCGCCTCGGCCTGGGCGACCCGGTCCTCGTTCGCGTTGCCCTGGCCGTCGGGGTCCGGCGTGCCGGAGCCCTTGGACTTGAAGTGGTTCACGATGACGGCGAACGCGTCCGTGTCCGGGGCCCCGGTCGCCTTGAACGCTTGGGCCAGCGGCTCGCGCGCATTCGAGAACGCCGGCGAACCGGTCAGCACCTCGGACTCGCCGACGGGCGTGACGTGGGCCGGCTGGTAGATGAACGCGGTGCGGATCACGTCCTGCTCCGAGACCGGCGGCAGGTCCGCCGGGTCCGGCGACGGGACGAAGTCCCACGTGCCGGCGCCCGCGTCGGCGTTCAACGCCTCGACCAGCGCGGACAGCGCGTCGTCCCGGTTCGGCTCACCGAGGGCGACCGAGTTCTCGATCTCCTCCAGCGACACGATGCTCGCACCGAGCTTGTTGATCGCCGCGACGATCTTGTCCTGCTGACGCTTGAGGTCGTCGTCCTCGGCGGCACCACGCGGGCCCGTGTCGCCGCAGTCCTTGTCGGTGACGTGGTTGTCGTCGCGGTCGTCGTAGTAGGTGCAGGCGCCCGGGTGCGTGGCGTCGTAGGCCACACCCGTGGTGTTGAAGTAGTTCAGCACGTTGAAGGTCGCCAGCCGGATGTCGCCGCCGACGTCGCCGGGCGCGGCGTTCTCGGTGCGGGTGTTCTCGAAGGTCGCGACGTCGCGGCCCTCGTCGGTGACCTGGTGGGTGGGCTGGAAGTTCCAGTCGTCGTTGCGGTAGTCGAGGACGACCGGTCCGGTGAACGTGACCGCCGCGCCGACGCGGATCGGGTTGGTCTTCGACAGCCACGGCAGCGGGATGTCCTGGTTGTCCCCGCCGCCGTACGGCAGGAAGTTGATGCTCGCGCCGTCGTCGAGGACCACGCCGCGGTCGGCGTTGTCGGCCTCGATCGCGGCGATCGCCGGGTGGTCCTGGGCGTCCGCGACGTCGGTCGGCTGGATCAGCGGGTGGTCGCCCGCCGCGAGCCCGATCGTGGCGTACTGGTTGGTGGAGTAGGTGTTGGTCACCGTGAAGTCGCCGGTCGGGGCGTAGAGCTCGCCCTCGTGCGCCTCGCGGTCGGCCGCGGCCGGCACGCTGCCGGTGTGCGGCGCGACGGCCGGGAGCGGGTCGGTCAGCTCGGTCACGGTCGGGCTGCCGATCTCGGTCAGGCCGTCGTACTCGCTGACCGTGCCCTCGACCCGCACGGACTCGCCGACGGTGACGGCAGCGGCCGAGCGGGAGCCGTAGACGTAGACGGCGTCCGAGCGCCCGGGCGTCGCGTCCGCGCCGTCTCCCCCGGAGCCGCCCGTCTGCAGGTAGAAGCCGTTGAAGCCGCCGGTCGGGTACGCCGCGGTGACGACGCCCTCGGTGATGACGTCGCGGCCGGCGAGCGGCGAGGTGTCGCCGTCGCCCTGGATCTCGGCGATCGTCGCCTCGACCGGGCCGGATGGCGGCGGTGTGCTGTCGCCGTTCTGCGGGTCCGGGGTGCCGATCGTGAAGTCGGCCGCGTTGTTGTCGGTGTCCGCGCCGGTGCGCGCCGCGGAGGTGCTGTTGGTGAGCGCCGCCGTCTTCGCGGTCTCGAACGTGTTGCTGTTCACGCCGACCAGGTCGACGATCTGCGCGCGGGTCGTGGAGCCGTCGGCGGCCGGGTTGAGCGCGGTGGTGGTCGTGGCGAGCCAGACCGTGAAGTCGGACCCCTTCATCGCGATGGTGCCGGTGGCGTTCGGCGTCGGGAGCGGCGTCGTGCCGCCGGATCCGGCCGCTTCCTGCACCAGGTAGTGGCCGCCGGCGGGGACCGAGCCCGACAGGGTGGTGACCCCGCTCGCGGCGGCCGTGCTGCCGCTGCTGCGGTACTGCACGGACATCCCGGCGACGCTGATCGCCGCGCCCGTGGGGTTGTAGAGCTCGATGAAGTCGTTGGTGAGGGTGGCACCGGAGTTGCCGCCGCCGCCGTAGACCTCGCTGATCACGAGGCCGGTGCTGGCGGCGTTGGCAGGTGGGCTGGAGAGGAGCGCGAGGCCGGAGACCGTCGCGGCGAGGCCGGCGACGACCGCCAGCCCCCGCGACGCCCGAGACGTCTTGGACATGGTGACCTTCCGAGAGTTCAGCTGGGGGTGGGGTGAAGCGCGTCGGGGCCCGCCGCGGACGGCGGGCCCCGACGGGGTGCTACTTCTTCTTGATGCGGACCGGGACCTTGATCTTGGTGCCGGTCTTGGTCCCCTCGACGAACAGGACGCGCCTGCCGGTCGTGGCCTTGGCCGGGATCTTGGCGACCACGGTGGCGGTGCCGGCCTCGTCGTACCCGTCCGACGTCACGGTCGCGTCGATCGGCGCGGTGCCGAGCGGACGCTTGCCGAGCCGGATCCGCACGACCTTGTCCTGGAGGTCACCCGGACCGGTCATGACCAGCGACGACAGCTCGACGCGGAACTTCTGTCCCCGGGCGATCGCCTTGCCGCCGGGGAGGACGACGCCGACGGCGTGCTGGCTGTAGTCCACCGCCAGCGGCTTGTCGGAGGCGAACTTCGCCATGTAGTCGACCATGCCCTGCAGGTCGGTCTGGCCGGTGTCCTTGCGGTCCGTGCCGTTGGCGAACTCGCCGAAGTTGTCGCCCCCGCTCGCCAGGAACGAGTTGACGGTGACCGAGTAGGTCTGCGCGGCCTCCACGGGCTTGCCCTTGAGCCACATGCCGGTGATCTTCCTGGCCGCCGGGTCGTAGGTGTAGGTGAAGCCCTTCGACGTGCCCAGGCGCAGGAACGGCCGCGAGGAGCCCTCGGGCTGCCACTGCTGCTCGAGCACGGTCTGGATCTGTGCACCGGTGAGGTCCATGTTCACCAACGTGTTGGCGAACGGCTGGACGGTGGCCGCCTGCTTGTAGGTGAGCGTCGTCGGGTAGCTGTCCGGGGTGTTCCCGACCATGTCGGCACGGAGGCCACCCGGGTTCATGAACGCGATCTGCGCGCCGCCGGTGGTCGCGCTGCGGGTCGCCCAGCGCTGGGCCTCGGCGACCAGGTTGCCGAGGGTGGACTCGCCGCCCCGGTTCTCCTCGGTGCCGGTGCCGTCGGCCTTCGGCCGCGTCGCCCGGTTGAACGGCCCGGCGATGTCGCCGAGCGGGACCGCGCCCTTCACGTCGGCGTTCGCCTCGGCGTCGTCGACGATCTGCTGGACCTCGGGGTCCGTCGGGTAGTCGCCGGTGTTGATGTTCAGGTTCTCCTGCGTCACCGCGAGCACCGCGCCGGTCGTGGGCTCGACCGAGAAGTCGAGCTTGTTGAGGAACGCGCCGTACTGGCCGGCAGAGACCACCGGGCGCTCCTTCACCACGTGTGCGGCGTCGGTCGCCCAGTCGTCCACCGGGAACGAGCAGCTGTAGTTCAGGTGCGTGTGGCCGGAGATGATCGCGTCGACGTCGCCGCTGACGTTGTTGATGATCGAGCCGAAGTCCGAGGTCGGGTCGTCGTCCATCGTGGCGCAGTCGGTCCCGGCCGCGCCCTCGTGGACGAGCATGACGACGACGTCAGCGCCGTTGGCCCGCAGCTTCGCGGCCTGCTCGTTGGTGGCGTCCACGATGTCGGTGACCGTGAGGCCGGCGATGCCACCGGGGCTCACCAGCTCCGGCAGGTGCTCGGTGACCGCGCCGACGAAGCCGACGGTGACGCCGTCCACGTCCTTGGTCCACGTCGGGGCGATCGCGTCGGCACCGCTCGGCTCGTCGATGTTCGCGGCGATGTACTGCCACGTCGCACCACCCTGGGGGTTGGTGGAGGCGTCGTACGGAGCCATCACGCGGTTCACCAGGTCGTCGTAGCCCTGGTCGAGCTCGTGGTTGCCGACCGCCGAGACGTCGAGGTCCATCGCGTTGAAGATGTCGATGGTCGGCTTGTCGCGGTCGATGAACGACTCGAACGTCGTCGCGCCGATCAGGTCGCCGGCTGCGGCGAACAGGGTGTTGGGGTTCTCCGACCGCAGCTGGTCGATGGCACCGGCGTACTTCGCGGCGCCCGGGATGTCGCGGTCGGGCAGCAGGCGGCCGTGGAAGTCGTTGGTCCCGATGATCTGGATGTCGACCGGGTCGGCTGCGTGCGCCGGGGCGGCGACCAGAGCTGCGGACGACGCCACCAGGGCGAGTCCGGAAGAGGCGACGAGGGCACGCATGCCCCTGCGCGCCCGAGATGTGGGGGGCACTGTGAAGACCTTTCGGCACAGACGGATCTGACCGCGCCACTCAACCCCAGGGAGCGGGAGGAAATCCAGACCTTCGGTGAACTTGCTGCAACGATTCCGGTGCCAGTCGGTTTCGTCAGGAGGAGCGCAGGCTCGCGCGCTGCTTCCAGACGTCGCGGTAGAACTCCCAGCCGGACCACAGGGTGAGCGCCACCGCGACCGCGAGGCAGACCTGCGCGGCGTAGAACAGCACCTCGCCCGGCACCTCGAGCCACCCCGGCAGGTCGGGGTCGCGCAGCGGCAGGCACAGGAAGCCCAGGGCGACCGCCTGGAACGTGGTCTTGAGCTTGCCGAGGTCGGCCGCGGCGATGACGACCTTCTTGAGCACCGAGAGGCGCAGGAGCGTGACGCTCCACTCGCGCAGCAGCACCAGGATCGTCACCCACCACCAGATGTCGCCGACGATCGACAACCCGATGAAGGCCATGCCGGTGATCGCCTTGTCGGCGATCGGGTCGGCGATCTTGCCGAAGTTCGTCACCAGGTCGTGCTTGCGGGCCAGGTCGCCGTCGATCTTGTCGGTGACCATCGCGACCACGAAGATCGCCCAGGCCACGCAGCGCCAGGTGATGTCGTCCCCGCCGTCGACCAGGAGCGCCCAGCCGAAGAACGGGACGAGCACGATCCGCAGCGTCGTGAGGACGTTGGGGACGTTCCAGTTGCTGGGCTCGGTCTTCGCCACCTCGGTCATCACAGCTCCCGAGCGTAGAGGTCGACGCCCTCGGAGCCCACGACGCCGGCGCGCACCAGGTCCCCGACGCGCGCATCGCCGTCGAGGAGGTAGGTCGATCCGTCGACCTCGGGCCCCTGGTGGGCCGCCCGGCCCTCGATCGTGTCTCCGTCAACGCGCTCGACCAGGACCTCGACGGTCTCGCCGATGCGCTCGGTCGCGCGCTGCGAGGTGAGCTCCTCGACCAGCGCGCTGACGTGCTCAGCCCGGGCGCGCACCTCGTCCTCGTCGAGCTTGTCGTCGTAGGTCGCGGCCTCGGTGCCGTCCTCGTCGGAGTAGCCGAAGACACCGGTGACGTCCATCCGGGCGGCGACGAGGAACTCGCAGAGCGTCTCGAGGTCCTCCTCGGTCTCGCCCGGGAACCCGACGATCACGTTGCTGCGAACCCCCGCCTCCGGAGCGAGCGAGCGGACCCGCTCCAGCAGGCCCAGGAAGCTCTCGGGGTCGCCGAACCGACGCATCCGGCGCAGCACCGCCGCGCTGGCGTGCTGGAACGACAGGTCGAAGTACGGCGTCACGCCGGGCGTGGCCGCGATCGCCTCGATGAGCCCCGGCCGGGTCTCGGCGGGCTGCAGGTAGGAGACGCGCACCCGGTCGACGCCCTCCACCGCGGCCAGCTCCGGCAGCAGCGTCTCGAGGAGCCTCAGGTCGCCGAGGTCCTTGCCGTAGGACGTGGAGTTCTCGCTCACGAGGAACAGCTCGCGCACCCCCTGCTCGCCGAGCCAGCGCGCCTCCTGGAGCACGTCGCTGGGGCGACGGCTGACGAACGAGCCGCGGAAGGACGGGATCGCGCAGAACGAGCAGCGCCGGTCGCAGCCGCTCGCCAGCTTCAGCGACGCCGTCGGGCCCGGGTCGAGGCGCCGGCGTACCGACGCGGGGCCGGAGGCGTGCCCGGGGACGGGAGCTGTGGACAGCGACCGCTCGACCGGCGTGATCGGGAGCAGCAGCCGCCGGTCCTGCGGTGTGTGCGCCTCGTGGGTCTCCCCCGCGACGATCGAGCGCAGCCGGGCGGCGATGTCCGGGTAGTCGTCGAAGCCGAGCACCGCGTCGGCCTCGGGCAGCGAGTCCGCCAGCTCCTTGCCGTACCGCTCGGCCATGCAGCCGACCGCGACGACGGCCTGGGTGCGGCCGGTGGCCTTGAGGTCGGCGGCCTCGAGGAGGGTGTCCACCGAGTCCTTCTTGGCCGACTCCACGAAGCCGCAGGTGTTGACGACGACGGTGTCGGCGTCCGCCGGGTCCTCGACGAGGAGGAAGCCACCGGCCTCGAGCCGGCCGGCGAGCTCCTCGGAGTCGACCTCGTTGCGGGCGCACCCGAGGGTCACCATCGCCACCGAGAGCAGGTCCTGTGCGCTGTTCGTCATGACCGAGCCAGTATCGCAACCGGCGTCGGTGCTGGCCTATTCGACGGCTGTTCGACGGCTACTCCGCGGCGGCGAAGGTGTTCTGGGCGGGCTGCCCGTCCGCGCCGAGCGGGCCGCGGTCCTGGCCGTCCACCGTCACGTGCAGCCCGCCGTCCGAGGACTGCACCCGCACCGGCGGCGTCGCCTTGATGGCCCGGCTGTCGCCGAAGGCGAGGTCGCCGTTGAACACCACCGCGCCGGAGCCGTCGCGCACCACGACGTGCGCGCCGCCCGCGGAGGCGTCGAGCACGACCGGCACGGCCGGGCCGAGCTTGGCCGGGCTCGACGGCGAGCCGTTCAGGACGGGCTTGGAGTGCAGCTCGACCGGGCTGTCCATGATCAGCCGGGCGATCGACCAGGCCAGGACGACGGCCATCACGGCGGCGACCAGCACCGACCAGTTCGGACCGCCGCGGGTGCCTCGGATCGGGCCGCCCTCGCCGGTCGCGAGCTCCGCCTCGAACACCCGGCGGGCGTCGATGGGGGCGTCGGCGTACCGCTCGTCGTACGCCGCGAGCAGCGGCGCGGCGTCCAGGCCGAGGACGCGTGCCAGCGTGCGCAGGTGGCCGCGGGCGTAGAAGTCGCCGCCGCAGGGCGCGAAGTCGTCGACCTCGATCGACTCGATCACGTGCGGGCGGATCCGGGTGCGCTCGGCGAGCTGGTCGACGCCCAGCGAGAGCCGGACGCGGGCGGCCGCGATCTCGGGGCCGACGACCGGGTCGGGCGCCGGCTCCGGGGCCACGTCGTCGATGACCAGCGGGTCGAAGTGGTGGGTGAGCTCGCCGACCTCGGGCAGGTCGAGCTGGGTCGCGTCGGCGTCGTCGGCCCGGTCGATCCGCAGCGCCGCGGCGCCCTCGAACCGGACCTCGGACCGGATCCCGGCGACCGAGTCGCGCAGCGGCAGCGGGGTCGCGCTCGCGACCGCCGGCGCCGGCTGCTCCGGCTGCTCCGGCTGCTCGCCCTCGTCGTCGTGCTCCGCCCGGGCCGGGCGGCGCAGGCGGTCGGCCAGGAAGCCGATCCCCCGCGCGATGCTCGGGCGCGGGTCGGGCAGCACGTGGCCGTGCGGCTCCTCGTGCAGGTCGTCGTAGTCGTCCTGGTGCTCGTCCTGGTGCTCGTCCTCGAGCACGTCCGTGGACTCGTCGACCTCCTCGTCCCGCTCGTCGAGGTCCGCCGGCACGTGCACCCGGTCCGGGTCGTTCGTGAGCAGCTCGAGGGCGCGGGTCAGGTCGCCGCCGGCGCCCAGCACCCGGGTCGACAGCGACAGCGCCACCGTCTGGTCGCCGACCTCGGGGTCGGTCGGCACCAGGACCACGCGCCCGTCGCGCAGCAGTCCCTGGCGCGGGTGGTGCTCGACGCGGTCGATCTCGTCCCACGGCAGTCCCCGCCAGGTCCGGCCCTTGCGGATCCGGACCCCGTGCTCGTCGACCACCATCAGCGGCACCCGGGCGTCGAGCAGCGACTGGAGGTGGGCGACCGCGATGGCGCCGGTGACGAGCACCAGCGCCCAGTCCAGCCAGCTGCCACCGTGGATGACGCGGGTCAGGTAGGCGATCGCCACCACCGCCGCGACCGCGCCGACGGCACCGGCGACCCGGGCGTCGGTGCGGACCTCGACGGGTCCGTGGTGGCCTGTCGTCGAGACGGGCTCTGCGATGAGGTTGGTGCTCACATCTCCCCCTGGAGGGTCGCGATCACGGCATCGATCTCGTCGGGCTTGACGAGCACGTCACGCGCCTTCGAGCCCTCGCTGGGCCCGACGACGCCACGGCTCTCGAGGATGTCCATCAGCCGGCCGGCCTTGGCGAAGCCGACCCGGAGCTTGCGCTGCAGCATCGAGGTGGACCCGAACTGCGTGGAGACGACCAGCTCGATCGCCTGGATCACCAGGTCGAGGTCGTCGCCGATGTCGTCGTCCAGCTCGCGCTTGCTGGCGGCCGGGGCGGTGACGTCCTCGCGGTACGACGGCTCCAGCTGCGTCTTGCAGTGCTTGACGACCTGGGCGATCTCGGCCTCGGTGACCCAAGAGCCCTGGATGCGCGCGGGCTTGGAGGCACCCATCGGGAGGAACAGCCCGTCACCCTGGCCGACCAGCTTCTCCGCGCCGGGCTGGTCGAGGATGACCCGGCTGTCGGCGAGGCTGGAGGTCGCGAACGCCAGCCGCGACGGCACGTTGGCCTTGATCAGGCCGGTGACGACGTCGACCGACGGGCGCTGCGTCGCGAGCACCAGGTGGATGCCGGCCGCACGCGCGAGCTGGGTGATGCGCACGACCGCGTCCTCGACGTCGCGCGGGGCGACCATCATCAGGTCCGCGAGCTCGTCGACGATCACCAGCAGGTACGGGTACGGCGTGAGCTCGCGCTCGCTGCCCGGCGGGACGGTGACCTTGCCGGCGCGCACCGCCTTGTTGAAGTCGTCGATGTGGCGGAACCCGAAGTTCGCCAGGTCGTCGTACCGCAGGTCCATCTCGCGGACGACCCACGCCAGCGCCTCGGCGGCCTTCTTGGGGTTGGTGATGATCGGCGTGATCAGGTGCGGCACGCCCTCGTAGGCGTTCAGCTCGACCCGCTTCGGGTCGACCATGATCATCCGGACCTCGTCCGGCGTCGCGCGCATCAGGACCGAGGTGATCATCGAGTTGATGAACGACGACTTGCCGGAGCCGGTGGCGCCCGCGACCAGCAGGTGCGGCATCTTGGCGAGGTTCGCGACCACGAAGCCGCCCTCGACGTCCTTGCCGAGACCGGCGACCATCGGGTGGTGGTCGCTGCGCGCGGTGTTCGACCGCAGCACGTCGCCCAGGGAGACGATCTCCTTGTCCAGGTTGGGGATCTCGACGCCCACCGCGGACTTGCCGGGGATCGGGCTGAGGATGCGCACGTCGGCCGAGGCGACGGCGTACGCGATGTTCTTCTGGATGTTGGTGATCTTCTCGACCTTCACGCCGGGGCCGAGCTCGACCTCGTAGCGGGTGACGGTCGGGCCGCGGGTGTAGCCGGTGACGTGGGCGTCGATGGAGAACTCCTCGAGCACCTGGGTCAGCCGATCGACCACGGCGTCGCTGGCCTTCGAGCGCGCCTTGTGCGGCGAGCCGGGCTTGAGGACGTCGTTGGCGGGCAGCGAGTACGCGACGTCGCCGGAGAGCGCGAGCTGCTCGACCCTCGGCGGGAGCGGGGTGTGCGGCGGGGGCTCCAGCTCGGTCTTGGTCTCCACCAGGTCCGGGCTGACCGGCTCGGGGCTGAAGATGTCCAGGCCCTCGTCCGTCGTCTCGAGGCGCTTCTTGCGCTTGCGCATCTCGCGCTCGGCGAGCACGGGGCTGTCGTAGGCCGGGTCGCCCATCTCCGGGTCGATCTCGCCGGTCTCGTCGGTCGCCTTCCGGCGGCGGCTGCGGGTCGCGGGCGCGGCCTGCGTGGCCTCGTCCTCGGCGGGGTGCTCGTGGCCGAGCAGCCGGTCACGGGTCTCCGCGAGCCGGGCCGGCACCTGGTAGAGCGGCGTCGCGGTGATGATGAGGACGCCGAAGAACGCGAGGAGCAGCAGCAGCGGCACCACGACCAGCTCGGAGCGGAGCAGGTCGAGCAGCAGGCTGGACACGACGTACCCGACGGCACCGCCGGCGGTCCGCAGGTCGGAGGTGTCGCCCATCTGGGGCTGCGGGTTGCCGCTGGCGATCTGGACGACGCCGAGCAGGCCGAAGGACAGGCACGACCAGCCGACCACCTGGCGGCCGACCGGGCCGTTGTGCTCGGGGTCGCGCATGGTGCGCCAGCCGACGTACAGCAGCGCGAGCGGGACCAGGAAGCCGACCTTGCCGACCGAGCCCTCGACCACGGTGCGCGCGGCGTCCATGATCGAGCCGGGCAGCTGCCACCACACCGCGGCGGCGACGACGACCGCGATGCCGAAGAGGAACAGCCCGATCCCGTCGCGCCGGTGCTCCGGCTCGAGGTCGCGGGCGGTGTGGCCGATGCCGCGGGCCACCGCGCCGACCCCGTGCGCCAGGCCGAGCCAGACGGCGGCGACCCCGCGGAACAGCAGCGTGAAGACCTGCGCGACCGGCCCCGGCCCGCTGCGGACGGCCCGCGGCGCCGGACGGCGCGCGGCGGGCTTGCGGCTGGTGGGCTTCTTCTTCGCGGCAGGCTTGCGCCTCGGGCTGGTACTCCGGGTTCCGGTGCTCGAGCTCTTCGACGTGGACCGTGTCGAGGACGTGCTCTTGCTCCGCGACCCCGGCGGGGAAGACGTACGGGTCGCCATGGCACCACCCTACGCACGGGTCACTCCCGTCACACGCACCACACGAGTGCGTGTCTCGGTGCGCCTGCCCACTCAACGGTGCGGGGCTCAGGCTTCGATGACCACCGGGATGATCATCGGCCGGCGGCGGTGGGTGTTGCTGACCCAGCGGCCGATCACCCGGCGGACGGTCTGCTGCAGCTGGTACGAGTCGGTGTTGCCCTCGCGGATCTGCGCGTCGAGCGCGTCGATGATCGGCTGCTTCACGTCGTCGAACGTCGTGCCGTCCAAGGCGTTGCCGCGGGCGTGGATCTCGGGCCCGGCGGAGACCTTCCCGCTCACCGAGTCGACGACGACGATCACCGAGATGAAGCCCTCCTCGCCGAGGATCCGGCGGTCCTTGAGGTCGGACTCGGTGATGTCGCCGACCGAGGAGCCGTCCACGAAGACGTAGCCGCACTCGACCTTGCCGGCGACCTGCGCGAGCCCGTCCACCAGGTCGACGACCACGCCGTCCTCGGCGATCACGACGTTGTCGACGCCGGTGGCCGCGGCCAGGGCGCCGTTGGCGAGCATGTGCCGGATCTCGCCGTGCACCGGCAGCACGTTGCGCGGCTTGACGATGTTGTAGCAGTAGAGCAGCTCGCCGGCGCTGGCGTGGCCGGACACGTGCACCAGCGCGTTGCCCTTGTGCACGACGCGCGCGCCCCAGCGGGCCAGGCCGTTGATGACCCGGTAGACGGCGTTCTCGTTGCCCGGGATCAGGCTGGAGGCGAGCAGGACGGTGTCGCCCTCCTCGATGTGCACGAAGTTGTGGCTGCGCTGGGCGATCCGGCTCAGCGCGCTCATCGGCTCGCCCTGCGAGCCGGTGGACAGCAGCACCTGGCGCTCCGGCGGGAGATCGGCGAGCTCCTTGGCCTCGACGAGGACGCCCGGCGGGACGTTCAGGTAGCCGAGGTCGCGCGCGATCCCCATGTTGCGCACCATCGAGCGACCGACGTACCCCACCTTCCGGTCGTGGGCGACGGCGGCGTCGAGCACCTGCTGGACGCGGTGCACGTGGGAGGCGAAGCAGGCGACGATGATGCGCTGCGTCGAGTCGCGGAACACCTGGTCGATGACCGGGGTGATCGACTTCTCGGCCGGGGTGAAGCCCGGGGTCTCGGCGTTCGTGGAGTCGGTGAGGAAGAGGTCGACGCCCTCCTCCCCCAACCGTGCGAACGCGCGCAGGTCGGTGATGCGGCCGTCGAGCGGCAGCTGGTCCATCTTGAAGTCGCCGGTGTGCAGCACGAGGCCGGCACCGGTGCGGATCGCGACCGCGAGCGCGTCCGGGATGGAGTGGTTGACCGCGATGAACTCGAGCTCGAACGGGCCGAACGTCAGGCGGTCGCCCTCGCGCACCTGGTGGTGGACGGTCTCGCGCAGGCGGTGCTCGCGGAGCTTGCTGTCCAGCAGGGCGAGGGTGAGCTCGGAGCCGACGAGCGGGATGTCCCGCCGCTCGCGCAGGAGGTACGGCGTCGCGCCGATGTGGTCCTCGTGGCCGTGGGTGAGCACCAGCGCCTCGACCGCGTCGAGCCGGTCGCGGATCGAGGACCAGTCCGGGAGGATCAGGTCGACGCCGGGGTGGTGGTCCTCCGGGAACAGCACGCCGCAGTCGACGAGCAGCAGGCGGCCGTCGTACTCGAACGCGGTCATGTTGCGTCCGACCTCGCCGAGCCCGCCCAGGGGGATGACTCGCAAGCCCCCCTTCGGCAGGTCGGCCGGTGCGGAGAGCTCGGGATGGGGATGACTCATGTACTTCCTCTACAAGAGATCGGCGGCCTCGAGCCCGGCTCGCAGTGCTTCGACCTCCGCGTCGTCGAGCGGCACCAGGGGCCCGCGGACGTTGCGGTTGTCGAGCACGCCGAGCAGCTGGAGGCTGGCCTTGGCGGTGGTCGCTCCGTAGTTGGGGACGCCCATGATGGCGTCGATCGCGGGGAGCAGCCGCGTGAAGATGCGGAGGGCCTCGGCGTGGTCGCCGGCCCAGAAGGCCTCGGCCATGGCCCGGGTCTGGTCGCCGGCCGCGTGGCCGACGACGGAGACGAAGCCGACGGCGCCGTGCGCGAGCCACCCGAGGTTGCTGGCGTCGTCGCCGGAGTAGACGGCGTACCCGAGCTCGGTGAGCCGGACGCCGCGGGCGTAGTCGCCGACGGCGTCCTTGACCGCGACGACGGTGTCGAGGCGGATCGCCTGCTCGTAGGTCTCGAGCGAGATCTGGGTGCCGGTGCGCCCGGGCACGTCGTACAGCATCACCGGGACGTCGGTGGCCTGGGCGACCGAGCGGAAGTGGTGGAGCACGCCGGCCTGACCGGGCTTGTTGTAGTACGGCGTGACGAGCAGCAGGCCGTCCGCGCCGATCTTGGCGGCCTGCTCGGCGAGCTCGACCGAGTGCGCGGTCGAGTTGGTGCCGACGCCGGCGACGATCGTCGCGCGATCCCCGACCGCGTCCTTGACGGCGGCCAGGATGGCGCCGTCCTCCTCGGTCGTGGTCGTCGGCGACTCGCCGGTCGTCCCGGACACCACGACGCCGTCGTGGCCGTGGTCGACCAGGTGGGTGGCGATCCGGGCAGTGCCCTCGAGGTCCACCGTGCCGTCGCCGTTGAACGCGGTGGCCATGGCCGTCAGGACATGGCCGAACGGTGCAGCGGGGGCGGACGTCATGTCCTACAGGCTATCGCTCACAGGTGGGGCAACACGTCACCAGCCACCAGTCGCAGGTGGTCGAGGTCGCTGAGGTCCAGGAACTGGAGGTAGATCCGCTCGGCGCCGAGCGCGGCGTACCGCCGGATCTTCTCGACCGCCTCGTCGGGCGTGCCGGCGACGCCGTTCTCGCGCAGCTCGTCCTTGTCGCGGCCGATCGCCGCCGCGCGTCGGCCGACCTCGGCCTCGTCGGCGCCGACGCAGACCACCAGCGCGTTGGACCAGCGCATCGTCCCCGGGTCGCGGCCGGCCTGCTCGCAGGCCGCGCGGACCCGCGCGAACTGTGCCTTCGTCGTCTCCTCGTCGACGAAGGGCAGGTTGAACTCGTCGGCGTACCGGGCGGCGAGCTCCGGCGTCCGCCGCTTGCCCATGCCGCCGACGATCACCGGCGGCTTCGGCTGGGTCGGCTTCGGCAGCGCCGGGCTGTCCTGCAGCTGGTAGTGCTTCCCCTCGTGGGTGAACCGCTCCCCCACCGGCGTCGCCCACAGGCCCGTGACGATCGCGAGCTGCTCCTCGAACCGGTCGAACCGCTCCCCCGTGTCCGGGAACGGGATGCCGTAGGCCGTGTGCTCCTGCGTGAACCAGCCGGCGCCCAGGCCGAGCTCGACCCGGCCCCCGCTCATCTGGTCGACGTTCGCGACGCTGATCGCCAGCGGGCCGGGCAGCCGGAACGTCGCGCTGGTCATCAGCGTGCCGAGGCGGATGGTGCTGGTGTCCCGGGCGATCCCTGCCAGCGTGGTCCACGCGTCGCTCGGCCCGGGCAGCCCCTCGGTGCCCATGCCGAGGTAGTGGTCGGAGCGGAAGAACGCCCCGAAACCGAGGGTCTCCGCCTCCCTCGCCACCGCCACGAGGTCGTCGTACGTCGCGCCCTGCTGGGGCTCGGTGAACACGCGCAGCTCCATGTCGCCACCTTGTCAGGCG
>DASTXB010000093.1:0-10413 GCA_035765695.1 Nocardioides sp.
CGGCGACGGAGGGCGGCGACGTAGTCGGCAGGGGCGTCGGCGGCCTCGGCGGCGTCGGCGAGGATGCCGAGGTACGACGCGCTGGGCAGGCCGCCCTCGTAGGCGTCGAGGACGTAGGTCCAGACGACGAGCTCGCCGGTCAGGGTGGCGACGCGGACGCGGGTCTTGCGGTAGAGGCCGAGGTCGGCGCCCTCCCAGCCGTCGAGCGCGGCCTCGTCCTCACGGGTGACGTCGTAGACCGCGACGAAGACCTGGTCGATCGGGTCCTCGACGATCGTCGACAGCGCGCCGTCCCAGCCGTGCTCCTCGCCGCCGAAGGTGAGCCGCCAGCCCTGCAGCCAGCCGGTGGTGGCCAGGGGGGAGTGGGGACACCGCTCGCTCATCCGTGCGGGATCGAGGTTCGTCCCGTAGGCGGCGTAGAGCGTCACGCCGGAAGACTAAACGACCGATGCCGAGTGGGCTGTCTCACGTCAGTAGGCTGGCGTCCGTGAGCACCCACTTCAACGTCCTCGTCCTCGGCGCCGGCCCCGGTGGGTACGTCGCCGCGATCCGTGCCGCACAGCTCGGCCAGACCGTGGCGGTCGTCGAGGAGAAGTACTGGGGCGGCGTCTGCCTGAACGTCGGCTGCATCCCGTCGAAGGCGCTGCTGCGCAACGCGGAGATCGCCCACATCATCACGAAGGAGAAGGACACCTTCGGGATCAGCGGCGACGCCTCGATGGACTTCGGCACCACCCACAAGCGCAGCCGCGGTGTCGCCGACGCCAGCGCCAAGGGCGTGCACTACCTGATGAAGAAGAACAAGATCACCGAGATCGACGGCTGGGGCACGCTCAAGGGCGCCGGCGAGATCGAGGTCGACAAGGACGGCCAGAAGTCGACCTACACGTTCGACAACCTGATCATCGCCACCGGCGCGCAGGTGCGGATGCTGCCGGGCATGAGCAAGAGCAAGAACGTCGTGACGTACGAGGAGCAGATCCTCGACGACCAGCTGCCCTCGAGCATCATCATCGGCGGCTCCGGCGCGATCGGCGTCGAGTTCGCGTACGTGATGACCAACTTCGGCGTGGACGTCACGATCGTCGAGTTCCTCGACCGGATGGTCCCGACCGAGGACGCCGACGTCTCCAAGGAGCTGCTCAAGCAGTACAAGAAGCTCGGCGTCAAGGTCCTCCTGTCGACCAAGGTCGACTCGGTCGAGGACACCGGCGAGGGCGTCAAGGTCACCGTCAGCCCGGCCGACGGGGGCGACAGCCAGGTGCTCGAGGCCGACCGCATGCTCGCGGCGTTCGGCTTCGCCCCGCGCGTGGAGGGCTACGGCCTCGAGAACGCCGGCGTGCAGCTGACCGAGCGCGGCGCGATCGAGATCGACGCCCGCGGCCGCACGAACGTCGAGAACGTCTACGCGATCGGCGACGTGACCGGGAAGCTGATGCTGGCCCACACCGCCGAGGCGATGGGCGTCGTGGCCGCCGAGACGATCGCCGGTGCCGAGACCGTCGAGATCGACTTCGACATGATCCCGCGCGCGACGTTCTGCCAGCCGCAGATCGCCTCGTTCGGCTACTCCGAGGCCCAGGCCAAGGAGAAGGGGTACGACGTGAAGGTGGCGTCGTTCCCGTTCTCGGCCAACGGCAAGGCCCGGGGCATGGCCGAGGGCGTCGGTTTCGTGAAGATCGTCGCGGACGCGCAGTACAACGAGATCCTCGGCGCCCACATGATCGGCCCCGAGGTCACCGAGCTCCTGCCGGCGCTCACGCTGGCCCAGCAGTGGGACCTCACCGCCGACGAGGTCGCGCGCAACGTCTTCGCCCACCCCACTCTCTCCGAGGCGATGAAGGAGGCCGTCGAGGGCATCGCCGGCCACATGATCAACCTCTGAGGCCAGCAGGCACCGAGCCTGCGAGGTGGCTGCGTCGGCCGAGGAGGTCGAGTGGCGCCGCGGCTGAGGAACGAAGCCGCGATGCGGCGTATCGAGACCTGACGGGACGTGGAATGACCGGCAACAGCGAACGCGTCGTCATCATCGGCGGCGGCCCCGGCGGCTACGAGGCCGCGCACGTCGCCGCACAGCTCGGTGCCGACGTGACGATCGTCGACAGCGACGGGGTGGGCGGCTCCGCCGTCCTCACGGACTGCGTGCCGAGCAAGACGCTGATCGCCACCGCCGAGGTGATGAGCGAGCTGGCGGGCGCCGCCGAGCTCGGGGTCGAGTTCCACGACGCCGAGGGCGACGCCGCCACCGGGATCCGTGTGGACCTGACCCAGGTCAACGCGCGGGTCAAGGCGCTGGCCGCCAGCCAGTCCCAGGACATCGAGCGGCGGCTGACCCGCGACGGGGTCACCGTCCTTCGCGGTCGCGGACGGCTGGACGGCCCCGAGCGGGTCGTCGCGCAGCTCGACGACGGCCAGGAGCAGGTGCTGCCCGCGGACGCCGTCCTCGTCGCGACCGGCGCCGCGCCGCGCACGCTGCCGTCCGCGCAGCCGGACGGCGAGCGCATCCTCACCTGGGAGCAGGTCTACGACCTGACCGAGGTGCCGACCGACCTCATCGTGGTCGGCTCGGGTGTCACCGGCGCCGAGTTCGCCAGCGCGTACCTCAACCTCGGCATCCCGGTCACGCTGGTGTCCTCCCGCGACCGGGTGCTGCCGGGCGAGGACGCCGACGCCGCGAAGGTGCTCGAGGACGTCCTGACCCGTCGGGGCATGACCGTCCTGTCCCGATCGCGGATGGAGTCGGTGACGCGCGACGGCGACGTGGTCACGGTGACGCTGACCGATGGCCGGACCGTCCGGGGCTCGCACTGCATCCTGGCCCTCGGCTCGGTGCCCAACACCAGCGGCATGGGCCTCGAGGAGGCCGGCGTGATCCTCAAGGAGGGCGGCTTCGTCAACGTCGACCGGGTCTCGCGCACCTCGGCCCGCGGTGTGTACGCCGCCGGCGACTGCACCGGCGTCCTCATGCTCGCCAGCGTCGCGGCCATGCAGGGCCGGATCGCGATGTGGCACTTCCTCGGCGACACGGTGCACCCGCTCGACCTCAAGAAGGTCTCGTCGAACGTCTTCACCGCCCCGGAGATCGCCACCGTGGGCTGGTCGCAGCAGGCCGTGGAGTCCGGCGAGATGCAGGCCGAGATCGTGAGCCTGCCGCTGTCGGGCAACCCGCGCGCGAAGATGCAGGGCGTCCGCGACGGCTTCGTGAAGCTGCTGTGCCGTCCCGGCACCGGCATCGTCGTCGGCGGCGTCGTGGTCGGCCCGCGTGCGAGCGAGCTGATCCACCCCGTCTCGATCGCGGTCGCGGAGTCACTGACCGCCGACCAGCTTGCGCAGGCGTTTACGGTGTACCCGTCGGTCAGTGGCTCCATCGCGGAGGCGGCCCGGCGCCTGCACCACATCTGATCTCGGGGGTTCCACATGATCCGACGACTTGCCGTCGTCACCGCTGCGGTGCTCGCCGCGACCGCCGCACCGGCGGTCGCCGCCGACGGGGGCTGGGACGTCCCGTCCTCGGCGACGATCACCATCGACGGCCACGGCCACGGGCACGGCCGCGGCATGTCGCAGGTCGGCGCCGGGCAGCGCGCCGAGGACGGTGCGGACTACCGCGAGATCCTGGGCTTCTACTACCCGGGCACCGACTGGGGCACCGCGACCGGACAGGTCCGCATCTGGATCAGCGAGGGCGACCGCGCCAACGCCCTCCAGGTGGCGCCGCGCAGGGGTCTCGTCGCGCGCCGGGTCGGCACCGCGAAGGTGTGGGACCTGACCAGGGCCCAGCCGAGGGCCCGGGGCTGGCGGATCCTGCCGAAGGGCGACCACGCCAGCGTCCTGCAGTACCGCAAGCGTGGGTGGCACCAGCTGCGCCGCGTGCGCGGCCTCCTGGAGTTCGCCGGCAGGGGCAGGCCGATCGAGCTCGCGAAGCGCCACGGGAAGGCGTCGTACCGCGGCGTCCTGCGCTCGGTGCCGTCGAGCCCGGGCAACCGGATCACCGTGAACATCGTGCCGATGGACGCCTACCTGCGGGGCGTCGTCCCGGCCGAGGTCGTCGCGTCCCGATGGCCGCAGCAGGCGCAGCGCGCCCAGGCCGTCGCCGCGCGGAGCTACGCCGCGCTCAAGCGCTCGACCCGCCCCGGCAAGCCCTACGACCTGGACGACACCACGCGCTACCAGCGCTACCTCGGCGCCGACGCCGAGTACCCGGCCTCCGACCAGGCCGTCGCAGCCACGGCAGGGGAGGTCCTCACGTACGCCGGCGCGCCGGCGTTCACCGAGTTCACCGCCAGCAACGGGGGCTGGACGGTCGCCGGTGACGAGCCCTACCTCCCGGCGCAGGAGGACCCGTACGACAGCGACACCTGGGGACCGGTCACCTTCAGCGACACGGAGATCGAGGCGCACTGGCCGGAGATCGGCGACCTGAACCGCATCGAGATCGGCGGCCGCGACGACCACGGCGACCATGACGCACGCGGGGGGACCGTCACGCTGACCGGCGGCTCGGGCACCGTGACGGTGAGCGGAGACGTCTTCGCCGGGAAGCTGCACCTGCAGTCGTCCTGGCTCACGATCGCCGTCCGCTGAACTACAGGTCTGTAGTTCTCCGGATCGCGTTGCGGGGCTGATGTGACGCATGGTGCGATTGTGATCATGCGTGCGTTCGCGGCCATCCTCGTGACCGCGCTCGCGGCGTCCCTCGGCACGGGCGGACCTGCGAGCGCGGCCGCCGACGACGTCTGGAAGGTCCCCGGGCACGCGACGATCACCGTCCGGGGCCACGGCTACGGCCACGGCCACGGGATGTCGCAGTACGGCGCGGAGGGGGCCGCGCGGCAAGGCCTGTCCTACCGCGAGATCGCCGAGTTCTACTACCCGGGCACGGACTGGGGCAGCGCCCGGGGCCGCGTGACCGTGCTCGTCACCGCCGACACGACCGACGACCTGCTCGTCGTGGCCCGCCCGGGGCTCTCCGTCCGCGACACCGCCGGGGGAGCGCGGATGCCGCTGCCCGCCAACGGCGCGACCCGCTGGAAGGTGGCCGTCGGCGGCGACGGCATCAACCGGGTGCTCTACCGCACGCAGCGCTGGCACCGGTGGAAGGCGCTGGAAGGGCAGGGCGAGTTCTACGCCGCCGGCAACCCGATCACGCTCGTCACGCCCGGCGGCGAGCGGGCCTACCGCGGCCGGCTGCGCATCGGCGTCACGTCCTCCGGGGACCGGGTCACGGTCAATGACGTCGCGCTCGACAACTACCTCAAGGGCGTCGTGCCGCTGGAGATCCCGGCGTCGTGGAGCCCGGACGCCGTCCGCGCGCAGGCGGTCGCCGCGCGCACCTACGCGGCGTACGAGCGCGCGCACCCGCAGTCCGCGGCCTACCAGCTCTGCGACACCTGGTCCTGCCAGGTCTACGGCGGGTACGACGCGGAGTACCCCGCGTCCAACAAGGCCGTCGACGAGACCGCGAAGCAGGTGCTGCTCAGCGGCGGTGAACCGGCGTTCACCCAGTTCGGGTCCAGCAGCGGCGGCTGGACCGCGGCCGGGTCGGTGTCCTACCTGCCCGCCAAGAAGGACCCGTACGACGGCTGGGCCGGCAACCCGGTGCACACGTGGAAGGTCGCCCTCGGCGACGGCGTCCTCGAGCGCACCTGGCCCGGGGTGGGCGACCTGCGCCGGATCGCGGTGACGCAGCGCGACGGCAACGGCGACTGGGGCGGCCGGGTCTCGTCGATGACACTCAGCGGCACCGGCGGGAAGGTCACCGTCTCCGGCGACACGTTCCGCTCCGCGCTGGGGCTGCGCTCGACGTGGGTGACGTTCAGGGTCGGTGCAGCGCCCGCTGCGCGTTCGAGAACACCAGGTAGTCGATGAACAGCAGCGGGATCGCGATCGACAGCATCCCGAGCCCGCCCTCCTGGAGGAGCGCCCCGGCGAGCACGCCGATCGACAGGCCGAGCACGACCACCCCGCCGACCCAGGCGCCGCGCCCGGCCCTGACCGACGCCCAGCCCAGCACCGTGGCCGCCAGGCCGAGGGCGGCGAAGGCGACCAGGAACCAGTAGCCGGCCGAGTCGCTCTCGTCGACGAGGAAGATCCCGAAGCCGACGCACGCCGCGTGCACGACCCCCGACACCACGGCGATCCGGTCGGCCGTGCGGCCGGCCCGGGTGGCGACCGCGGTCGGCATCAGCCGATCACCGCGGACGGCCAGCTCTCGGGTCCGAACTCACCCGTCTCGGTGGCGACCTGGAGGAAGGTCGTGGCGGCGCCCGAGGCGGCGCCGCGGAGGTTGAGGACCGCGGCACCGATGGCGACGATCGCGGCGACCGCGGCGCCCAGGATGGTGGCGGGCACGGCCGGGAGGCCGACGATGCTGACCGTCTCACCGCCGGCCGTGACGATCGCGGCGACCAGGATGACCAGGGCGCCGACCACCGCGCCGTAGAAGACGTAGAGCGCGGTGGCGACCGATCCGAGCGCCGGGCCGATGGCGGAGGTCAGCTTGCTCTGCACGGCGGTGAGCGCCTTGTTCTGGGCGCCGAGGGACATCGCGTAGCGGTCCGCCGCCTTGCCCTTCCAGTCGGCGTCGACGTCGCTCTGGGAGCGGTCGGCCTCCGAGGCCCGGGCCGCCACCGGGCCGCCGACCCTGATCCACTCGTCCTTCGTGGAGTCGAGGTCCCAGGGCGCGCCGATGTTGGAGGCGATCTCCTGCACCTTGTCCCAGAACTCGCCCATCTTCGCCATGGCCTTGTCCCAGAGGTCGCGGAACTTGTCCACGACCCACCCCAGGCCCCAGGGCACCCAGGACAGGACGTCGTTGACCTTGTCGGTGACCCACTGGATCTTCTCGTCGACCTCCTCGAGGAGGTCCATGATCCGGTCGACGGTCTCGGGTCCCATCAGCTCTCTCCTCGCTCCGGTCCTACTCCGGGATCCAGACGGACTGGACCTGGTGGACGACGTCCTCGTCGGTGCTCTGGAAGTCGCGCCGCACCTCGCGCAACGCGTCCGCGAGCTTGCCGGTCTCGCGTGCGCCGGCCCTCAGCACGTCCTCGACGTGTTGACGGGCCCGGGCGTAGTTCTCGTCGAGTCCGGTCCCGCCGCACACGAAGGAGAACTGCGCGGCCGTGAGACCCAGCCCCGACACGGTGCTCGCGGCGTCGTCGAGTGCCCGGGACGTGGCGTCCCACTCGGCGGCCTCGCTCGTCAGGGCCTCGAAGCCCGCCTGCATCGTCATCGTCCGTCCCCCTCGGGAGTGGTGGTCGCGCCGACCGCCATCCGGGCGATGTCGGCGAGGCGGGTGGCCTGGAGCGCTGCGGCCAGGCCCTCCCGTCGCGCGCGCCGGGTAGCGGCGAGCATGGCTTCGGTCATCTCGCGGCCCAGGTTGGCCGGGTGTGCGTGCGAGACCCAGGACTGGTCGAGCTCGACCGAGTCGATGTCACCGTTGCCGAGGGCGGTCGCGGTGACGTGGCCCGAGGTGCTGCGCGCGGCGAACGTGCGGCCGGCGTGCTCGTCGAGCAGCCGGTTGGCCTCCTCGAGCCCCGCGCGGGCGTCCAGCAGGAGCTCCTCGACGAGCTCGGCCGCGGCGTCCCCGTCGTCCCCCCGGTCCGCGATGCGCTCACGGAACGTGTCCAGCATGGGGGTGTCCGTGCGCGACGGCCGGGGCCGCGGGGCCGGCTCGTCCTCGATCCGGCGGAGCGCCTCGCCGTACTGCTCCACCTGCTGGATCTTCGCCTCGGTCATCGCGGCCAGCACGGCTGCGGGCAGCTCCGAGGCGGACAGCTGCTGGTCCCAGGTGAAGCCGACCCGGACCGACTCCAGGTGCCCGTCGGCATCCAGCCTGACGACCACCTGGCCGCTGTCGTCGGTGGCCTCGACGGCCTGCACGCGACCCTGGGCGCCGGTGAGCTGCTGGAGCAGCACGTCGCTGCTCTCCCTGAGGACCGCGAGGTCCTCGGACAGGTCGGTCATGCGTCTCCCCCGAGTGGTTCGTGACGCTGACCCCTTGCCCGCGCCCTGCGCACCTCAAACGCGGGCGCGCGGCACCGCGCGCAGCACCGGGCGCAGGACCAGGCCGGCCAGCAGCGCCCAGAACGCCGCTCCGATGCCCAGCACGCTGACCCCGGACGCCGCGACCAGGAAGCACACCGCGGCGGGCTCGCGCTCGTCCGCGTCGGCCAGCGCGCCGGCGAGCGCGGTCGCGAACGTGCCGATCAGGGCGAGGCCCGCCGCCGCCGGGATCACGTCCCCGGGTGCGGCCGCGACCAGCGCCGCCAGCGCGGAGGCGGCCAGCGCGAGCACGACGTACGTCGCCGCGGCACTGGCCGACGCGATCCACCGCCGGGAGCGGTCCGGCCCGGCCATCGGTCCGGCCGTCATCGCCGCGGTGATCGCGGCCAGGTTGATGGCGTGGCCGCCGAACGGCGCGCCCACGGCGGTGCCGATCCCGGTGACGGTCATGGCCTCCCGCCACGGCACCGTCCAGCCGAAACTCGACATCACCGCGACCCCGGGCACGTTCTGCGACGCCATCGTCACGATGTAGAGCGGCACCGCGATGCTCACGACGGCCGCGACGGTCCAGTGCGGCGTCGTCCAGGCGAGTGACGGCACCAGGTCGCCGCCGTCGACGTCCGAGCCGGCCTCGACCAGCACGACGACGAGCGCGACCACGAGCGATACCGGCACCGCCCAGCGCCGGGAGATCCGGTGCATGACCAGCCAGGCGAGCACCACCGGCCCGACGACGAACGGCGAGCCGGCGAGCCCGGTGACCGGCTGGAGGCAGATGGGCAGCAGGACGCCGGCGAGCATCGCCCGGGCCAGGGAGACCGGGATGCGCCCGATCAGCTCACCGAGCCACGGGAGCAGGCCCGTCAGCACGATGAGCACCGCCGTGACCAGGAACGCCCCGATCGCGGCGGGCCAGCCGCCCTCGACGGCGCCGGTCGAGATGAGCAGTGCCGCGCCGGGCGTCGACCAGGCCAGCGAGACGGGCTCCCGCGTGCGGACGCTGAGCCAGACCATGCCGAGCGCCTGGGTGACGCACAGGGCGAGCAGTCCGGACGCCGCCTCGGCGGAGCTCGCCCCGACCGCCACCAGGCCGGCCAGGACCACGACGAAGGCGCTGCTGAATCCGACGACCGCGGTGACGATCCCGGCGACGACCGGGCCGGCGTGGTCGTGCTCCGCGCTCAGGACAGCACCAGCACCAGGTCACCGCCGTCGACGGCCTGGGTGCCGGACAGCGCGAGCCGCTCGACCGTGCCGGCGACCGGCGCGGTGATCGCGGCCTCCATCTTCATCGCCTCGATGGTCGCGACGGTGTCGCCCGCGGCGACCTGCTGGCCCTGCTCGACCACGATGGTGACGACGCCCTGGAAGGGTGCTGCCACCTGGCCGGGCTTCGAGGTGTCGGCCTTCTCGGCCGCGGCGACCTCGGTGGCGACGCTGCGGTCGCGCACGTTGACCGGTCGCAGCTGGCCGTTGATGGTGGCCATCACGGTGCGGATCCCGCGCTCGTCGGGCTCGCCGATCGCCTGCAGGCCGAGGATGAGCCGCTTGCCCTCCTCGATCTCGACGTCGTGCTCGACGCCCTGCCGCAGCCCGTAGAGGTACTCCAGGGTCGGCACCACGGACAGGTCGCCGTACATCGCGCGCGACTCGGTGAACTCGCGGGTGGGTCCGGGGAACAGCAGCTCGTTGAGCATGCGGCGCCGGCTCGGGCTGGTGGCGCCCGGGTCGGCGGCCAGTGCCTCACGCTGCTCGGCGGTCAGGTCCTCGACCGGCGGCTTGTGCGTGCGGCCCTCCAGCGCCTTGCTGCGGAACGGCTCCGGCCAGCCGCCCGGCGGGTCGCCCAGCTCGCCGTTCAGGAACCCGATCACGGAGTCGGGGATGTCGAACGCGCCGGGGTTCTCGGCGAACTCCGCGGGATCGGCGCCGACCGCGACCAGGTGCAGCGCGAGGTCGCCGACGACCTTCGAGGACGGTGTCACCTTGACGACGTTGCCGAGGATGTCGTTCGCGGCGGCGTACATGTCCTCGATCTGCTCGAACTTCTCACCCAGCCCGAGAGCGATCGCCTGCTGGCGCAGGTTGGAGAGCTGCCCGCCGGGGATCTCGTGCCGGTACACCCGGCCGGTCGGGGCCGGCAGGCCGGACTCGAACGGTGCGTACACCCGGCGGGTGGCCTCCCAGTACGGCTCGAGCGCGTTGACCGCGCCCAGCGACAGACCGGTCTCGCGGGCGCCGTGGTCGGTGGCGGAGACGAGCGCGGACAGCGGCGGCTGCGAGGTGGTGCCGGCCATCGAGGCGGTTGCTGCGTCCACCGCGTCGACGCCCGCGCCGATCGCCGCGAGCAGTGTCGCGAGCTGGCCGCCGGGGGTGTCGTGGGTGTGCAGGTGCACCGGCAGGTCG
>DASTXB010000094.1:0-15482 GCA_035765695.1 Nocardioides sp.
GCCGCTCGCTCGACCACCATCAGCCGGTCCGCTGGCGCGGCCCAGCTCAGCTGAAGGCCCGTGCGATCAGGTCCTTCTGCTCCTCGGAGTGGCGCTTGACGGTGCCGACCGAGGGTGAGGAGGACTCCTCGCGCGAGATGAGCTCGACCTGGGCGTCGACGTAGGGCCAGACCGTGAGCTGGTAGTGCGGCCACGGGCCCATGTTCGCCGGCTCGTCCTGCACCCAGCGCACGGCGCGGAGCTTGGGGTAACGGGCGATCTCCGCGCGGATCTCGGCCTCCGGCCGCGGGTAGAGCTGCTCGACCCGGGCGATCGCGAAGCGACCGGCGTCCTCGCGCTTCGCGCGCTCGACAATAAGGTCCCACGTGACGCGGCCCGAGCACACCAGCAGCGTGTCGACCTGCTCGGGGTCGGCGGCCTCGTCGGGGATGAAGGGCCGGAAGGTCCCGGAGGTGAACTCCTCCGGCCTCGAGGCGGCCTCCTTGCGCTTGAGCATCGACTTCGGCGTGAAGACGATGAGCGGCTTGTGGTCCTCGCCGAGCGAGTGCTGCCGCAGCAGGTGGAAGTACGACGCCGGCGTCGAGGGCTGCGCGACGGTGAAGGCGTCATCGGCACACATCGTCATGAACCGCTCGATGCGGGCCGAGGAGTGGTCCGGACCCTGGCCCTCGTAGCCGTGCGGCAGCAGCAGCACGACGCCGGACTGCTGGCGCCACTTGGTCTCGCCGGAGGTGATGAACTCGTCGATGACCGTCTGCGCGCCGTTGACGAAGTCGCCGAACTGCGCCTCCCACAGCACCAGCGCCTCGGGGCGGGCCACCGAGTAGCCGTACTCGAAGCCGAGCGCGGCGTACTCCGACAGCAGCGAGTCGTAGACGTAGAACTTCGCCTGGTCCTCGGTGAGGTTGGCCAGCGGCGTCCACTCGTCGGCGTTGACCCGGTCGATGATCGTCGCGAAGCGGGACACGAACGTGCCGCGGCGCGAGTCCTGGCCGGCCAGCCGGACCGGGCGGCCGTCCATCAGCAGCGAGCCGAAGGCGAGGATCTCGCCGGTGCCCCAGTCGATCGGGCCCTCCGCGATCGCCGCGGCGCGGCGCTGCAGCTGCGGCATCACCTTCGGGTGGACGGTGAAGCCGTCCGGCGGGGTGACGTAGGCGTCCGCGATCCGCTTCATGACCTCGGCCGTGACCGCGGTCCGCGCCTCGCCGCTCGGCTTCTCCGGGTAGTCCGGCACCGTGGTCCACTCCGAGGGTTGGCTGCTCGCCTCGCGCACCTCGGTGAAGACGCGCTCCAGCTGCTGCTGGTAGTCGCGCAGGACCTGCTCGGCCTCCTCGATCGTGATGTCGCCACGGCCGATGAGGGACTCGGTGTAGAGCTTGCGGACCGAGCGCTTCTGCTCGATCAGGTCGTACATCAGCGGCTGGGTGTACGACGGGTCGTCGCCCTCGTTGTGACCGCGGCGGCGGTAGCAGACCAGGTCGATGACGACGTCCTTGTTGAACGCCTGCCGGTACTCGAACGCCAGCCGCGCGACGCGGATGCACGCCTCGGGGTCGTCGCCGTTCACGTGGAAGATCGGCGCCTGGACCATCCGCGCGACGTCGGTGCAGTACAGCGACGAGCGGGAGGATCCGGGCGAGGTCGTGAAGCCGACCTGGTTGTTGACGACCACGTGGATGGTGCCGCCGGTCCGGTAGCCGCGCAGTTGCGAGAGGTTGAGCGTCTCGGCGACCACGCCCTGGCCGGCGAACGCCGCGTCACCGTGGACGAGCAGCGGGAGCACGGGGTACTTCGCGCCCTGGTCGAGCACGTCCTGCTTGGCGCGGGCGATGCCCTCCAGCACCGGGTCGACGGCCTCGAGGTGGGACGGGTTCGCGGCGACCGACACCTTGATCTCGGCGCCCGAGCCGGCGACGAACTCGCCCTCGGCGCCCAGGTGGTACTTCACGTCGCCCGAGCCCTGGACCGTGCGGGGGTCGATGTTGCCCTCGAACTCGCGGAAGATCTGGCTGTACTTCTTGCCGACGATGTTGGCGAGCACGTTGAGCCGACCGCGGTGGGCCATGCCCATGGTGACCTCGTCGAGCCCGGCCTCGGCGGCCGCCTCGCAGATCTCGTCGAGGACCGGGACCGTGGTCTCGCCGCCCTCGAGCGAGAACCGCTTCTGGCCGACGAACTTCGTCTGCAGGAAGGTCTCGAACGCCTCGGCCTGGTTGAGCTTCAGCAGGATCCGCAGCTGCTCCTCGCGGGGCGGCTTGGTGTGCGGCTGCTCGACCCGCTCCTGGATCCAGCGGCGCTGCTCGGGATCCATGATGTGCATGTACTCGATGCCGGTGGTCCGGCAGTACGAGTCGCGCAGGATGCCGAGGATGTCGCGCAGCTTCATGAACCGGCGGCCCGTGCCGCCGAACGAGCCGGTCGCGAACTCGCGGTCGAGGTCCCACAGGGTCAGGCCGTGCGACTCCACCTCGAGGTCGGGGTGGCTGCGCTGGCGGTACTCGAGCGGGTCGGTGTCGGCCATCATGTGGCCGCGCACGCGGTAGGCGTGGATCAGCTCGAGGATCCGCGCCTGCTTGCTGATCTCGTCGTCGTGCGACGTCGCGATGTCCGGGTTCCAGCGGATCGGCTGGTAGGGGATGCGCAGCGAGCGGAAGATCTCGTCGTAGAAGTCGCTGCCACCGAGCAGCAGCTCGTGGAGCCGCTTGAGGAACTCGCCCGACTGCGCGCCCTGGATCACGCGGTGGTCGTACGTCGAGGTCAGCGTCATGACCTTGCTGATGGCGTTGCGGGCGATCGCGTCGGCCGAGGCGCCCTGCCACTCGGCGGGGTACTCCATCGCCCCGACGCCGATGATCGCGCCCTGGCCCTTCATCAGGCGCGGCACGGAGTGCACGGTGCCGATGCCGCCGGGGTTGGTCAGTGAGATCGTGGTGCCCTGGAAGTCCTCGATCGTCAGCTTGTTGTCGCGGCTCTTGCGGACGATCTCCTCGTACGCCGTCCAGAAGCCCGCGAAGTCCATCGTCTCGGCGGCCTTGATGCTCGGCACGAGCAGCTGGCGACTCCCGTCGGACTTCTTCACGTCGATCGCGAGGCCGAGGTTGATGTGCGCCGGGGTGATCAGGTTGGGCTTGCCGTCGACGACGTCGAAGCCGACGTTCATCTCCGGCATCGACTTCAGCGCCTTGACCATCGCGTAGCCGATCAGGTGCGTGAAGGAGACCTTGCCGCCGCGCGCCCGGGCGAGGTGGTTGTTGATGACGGTGCGGTTGTCCCACAGCAGCTTCACCGGCACCGAGCGGACCGACGTCGCGGTCGGGACCGACAGCGAGGCGTCCATGTTCAGGGCCGTGCGCGCCGGGGCGCCGCGGAGCACGGTGTACGTCGGCTCGTCGCTGGCGGCCGCGGGCGCGGCCGGGCGGGACTCCTTCGGCACCGGGTTCGAGGTGCCCTTGGCCGGCTCGGCGGCCTTGGAGTCGGGACGCGGCTTCGCCTTGGGTGCGGGCGTCGGGGTGGGGTCGTGGTGCTCGGCCGGCGCGGCCGGCTTCTCCTCCGCCTTCTGCTCCGCCTTCTTGTCCGGAGCCTTCGCAGCGGGCTTTCCGGTGGGCTTCTCGGTGGGCTTCTCGGCGGGCTTCTCGGCGGCCTTCGCCGGCGCCGGCTTGGCGGGGGCCGTGTGCGTCGACGTACCGTTGGTCCCGCCGGGGGCCGCGCCGTTGGTGGGGTGACCGTTGGTCTGGAAGTACTTCGCCCACGTCGCATCGACGCTGCCCGGGTCCCGTTGGTACTGGTCGTACATCTCCTCGACGAGCCACTCGTTGGCGCCGAAGTCGGCCCCAGGGTTGATCGAGGGGACGTCGGACTGACTGCCTGGGGACTGCGGCACGGTTTGATTCGCCTCTTCCGGGACGTGCGCGGGGGGAGTAGTTCAGTCGTCAAGGCTAGACCCCCGCACCAGCAAATGCAGACTGCCGGGGTGGCAATTCGGCGTGGTGTGCCGCGAGCCACACGGGCGTCGCCCACACTGCCGGTCACACGATGTCGATCAGCAGGCCAGCAGCACGTGATCAGGGGAGTTCGAGAAGCATGACCAGACGAGCACGACGGGTGGGTGGCGCGGTCGCCGCAGCCCTCCTCGTGGCCGCGACGGCGGGGGCCTGCAGCGGCGGGTCCGACCTGCCCGCGCCCGCTCCCGCCCGGGCCACGGGGTCCGGCGTGGACCGCTCTGTCGAGACGCAGGTGTCGTACGGGACGGTCACCGGCAAGCTGTCGGAGGAGGCCCGGCAGCGGCTCGCCGACCGGGTCCGCGAGGTGGTCGACGGCTGGCTCGACGCGGCGTACGTCGGGGGCGACTACCCGCGTCGCGACTTCTCCGACGCCTGGCCCGGGTTCACCGTCGGCGCGCAGGAGGAGGCGCACGCGGACCGCGCGCTGATGAGCAACGAGGACATCGGCGACCGGATCGACGGGGTCGCCCCGCACAAGCGCCTCGTCCGCCTCGACGTGCTCGCCGTCGAGCAGCACCCTGTCGGCGTCACCGCGCACGTGTTCCTCGGCTTCGGCACCACCGGCGACCTCGAGAAGGAGGTGCGGGTGAAGGGCCGGCTGTTCCTCACCCCGACCGACGGAGGCTGGAAGGTCTTCGGCTACGACATGACGAAGGGGGGCGTGTGATGCTGCGCAAGGTGCTCCGGACCGCCACCGTCGGGCTGGTGCTCGCCGTCGCCGCCCTGGTGGTCCCGGACTCCGCGGTGAAGAGCACGGACGTCGCGCTGGTGAAGGTCGACCAGGCGGACGGCGTCGACCTCACCCCGGACGTCGTCTGGATCCTGGCCGTCGGCTCCGACGCCCGCCCGGGGGAGGACATGACCCGCAGCCGGGGCGACGCCCTCCAGCTGGTCGGCATGAACACCAGGACCGGCGCAGCCACGGCCATCGGCGTGCCCCGCGACTCCTGGGTCGACATCCCGGGCCACGGCTACGACAAGATCAACGCCTCCCTGTACTTCGGAGGGCCGCAGCTGCTCGGCCGGACGGTGGGGGACCTGGTCGGCATCCAGCCCGACTACGTCTTCGTGACCCGCTTCAAGTTCTTCCAGGCGATGGTCAAGGACATCGGCGGCATCGACGTCGACAACCCGGTCCCCTTCGACGACACCTACCTCAAGCCCCAGGGCTTCCCGCAGGGCCGCATCCACCTCGGTGGGTACGACGCCATGGCGTTCTCGCGGATCCGGCACAACCTGCTCCGGGGCGACTTCGACCGGTCGGCCAACCAGCAGCGCGTGCTGCGCGGCATCCAGGCCAAGGTGCGGTCGAAGGCGGACGTGCCGGGGTTCCTCGAGCGCGGCGTGCTGTCGGTGATGGCGCACCTGTACACGGACCTCTCGCCGGCCGAGCTGTTCCGGCTCGCCCAGGCGATGGCCCAGGTCGAGCCGGGGAAGATCACCAGCTGCGTCGTCCAGGGCGGCATCGGGAGCATCGGCGGCGCCAGCGTCGTGCTGCCGTACGTCGACATGGCGCGCCGGCTCGGCAACGAGGCGCGCGACGACGCGAGGATCGAGCACTGCTGACCCGCAGAGCAGCAGTGCCCGACCCGTCGCGTTCTTCTCCGGTGGTGACCCGAGGTCAGTTCGGGCTGATGTGACCGCCCGCCCAGGCGAGGTCGAGGATCGACCCGCCGGGGATCAGGCCGGGCAGGGTCAGCACCAGCGCGCGGGTCTCGGTGCCGGTCCAGTTGTTCCGGCTGATCACGCGGTACTTGAGGAAGTTCCCGTCCCCGAGGTCGACGACCTGGCCGGCCCTCGTCGGGACCGCGATCTCCTCACCGTTGAGCGTGATCCGGGCGATACCGGTCTTCACCGTGCGCTTCACCTTGGTGGTGTCGGCCGGCTTGCGCAGGTTCACCTTCGAGGTGACGCCGTCGATGACCAGGCCGAGGCTCGGCACGTTGAGCGAGCCGATCGTGGTGGCGACGAAGCCCCGGGCGGCGCCGTTCGGGCTCTGGTCGCCCATCAGCGCGTACTGCACGCCGGTCATCGTGACCAGGCCGCCGAGCACGCGCACGTCCGCGATGCTGTGCTTCTGCACCTTGCCGTTGCTGCCCGAGCAGGGCAGTGACTGCTCCTCGAGGCCGCCCAGGCTGATCAGGTCGTTGCCACCGAGCAGCGACAGGCCCATGGCCCGGGACTGGAAGACGCCGGCGGGGACGGGCTCGTAGATCGCGGTGCGCGCGCGGCCCAGGGTGATCTCCGTCGGGTGCCCGGTCGCGGTGATCGTCAGGCGCAGCGCGTAGGTCTGCGAGGACGCCGAGTGATCGGTGGCCCTGCCGGACTTCACGCCGCCGAGGCCGATACTGCCCAGGCCCGGGATCTCGATCTCGTTGCCGGTGACCTGGCTGAGCAGGTCGATGACCTGGTTGACCAGGTCGGACGAGCCCTGGGTGATCAGGTCGAGCAGGTCCTGCAGCTCCTGGGGGATCTGCTCGGGCAGGTTGCCGATCGAGAGGCCCTCGAAGCCGAAGCTCTCCTGGTGGCCGAACGTGCCGTCGGCCTTCTGGAACGCGTCGGCGACCGAGGTCAGCCCGGAGAGCTTCAGGGTCGGGGTCTGCTGGCCCTGGAACTCGCCGCCGAGCTCGAGGTCGCCGATCGTGCTCACGCCGCGGACGCCGTGCACGCCGCCCTTGCGGTAGGTCTGCGAGTACGACGTGGCGAGGCCGCCGGCCACCAGCGGGATGCCGAGGTTGCTGATCTCGGTGCCCTTGGTGACCTCGCGGCCGGCGTACCGGGTGCAGCGCTGCTGGGCGAACGCCGTCTTGGCGTTGCGGACCTCCACGCCGTCGAGCAGCAGCTTGGTGCCGTAGACGGTGGCCTTGTAGCCGAGGTCGGTCTTCACCGGGGCCGAGGCGCCATGCTCCGCGTGCCGGCCGGGGTGGTGCGCCGCGTCGGCGGCGGGGACGGTGGCGAGGGCACCGGCGAGGCCTGCGGTGCAGACCGAGACGATCGCGACTGCCCTGCGGACGTGTGAGGTGTTCAAGACGGTTCCTGCTCTTTCCGTGCCGGAGCCGCTGCGTCCCTCCCCGTCAGCCGCGGCTGCTGCTGAATCCCATGCTGTGGCGACGATTGTGAGCAGCGGGCAGCCGTTTGGGGAGGTGTCGGCGCGAGAAAACCCCAGGCGGTCAAGACCTCTGCGGGCCATTTCCGGCCGGACCGTAACCTCTGGCCTGATCAGGCGTTTTCCCGGAATTCGAGAACGTGTTCCAGGACTCGGCAAGGCCGGTCGGAACCGATGTGGTGGGCGCCCCCGGCAGGATTCGAACCTGCGGCACCTGGTACCGGAAACCAGTGCTCTATCCCCTGAGCTACGGAGGCATCGCCCCGCGCTGCGGGACTGTCGAGAACCCTACAACCGACGGGCGGGGAGCGTGCAATCGGCCGGTCCCGTCCCACGGCGGATATCGATGCGGGGGCACGCCCGGCACGCCGATACCCTTGTCCGGTGACTCCCGAGCAGCTCTCCACCGCGATCGTCGACGTCCTGACGACGCTGTCCACCGAGGGTGCGATCACCCTGCCGGACGGCGTCCCGACGAGTGTGACGGTGGAGCGGCCGCGACAGAAGGGCCACGGCGACTACGCGACCAACGTGGCCCTGCAGCTCGCGAAGAAGGCGGGCACGAACCCGCGGGACCTCGCGACCCTCGTGCAGCAGCGGCTCGAGCAGGTCGACGGCGTCGCGGGCGTGGACATCGCGGGACCGGGCTTCCTCAACATCACGGTGTCGGCCGGCGCCCAGGGTGTCGTCGCCGCGCAGATCGTCGACGCCGGCGCGACGTACGGCCACGTCGACGCGCTGCACGGGGAGAAGGTGAACGTCGAGTTCATCTCCGCCAACCCGACGGGGCCGCTGCACCTCGGGCACACCCGGTGGGCGGTCGTGGGCGACGCGATCGCGCGGGTGCTCGAGGCGGCGGGCGGGGTGGTGACGCGGGAGTTCTACATCAACGACCGCGGCAACCAGATGAACCTGTTCGGCGCCTCGATCGAGGCCGCCGCCCTGGGGCGGCCGACGCCGGCCGACGGCTACCACGGCGACTACATCGCCGACCTGGCCAAGGAGATCGTGGCCGCGGACCCGTCGATCCTCGAGCTGCCCGCGGAGGAGCGGGTGGTCGCGTTCCGCGAGAAGGGCTACGAGCTCCAGCTCGCCCAGCAGCAGGAGCAGCTGGACCGGTTCAACACCCACTTCGACGTCTGGTTCTCCGAGCGCAGCCTCCACGACAGCGACGACGTCGTCTCGGGGCTGGAGAAGCTGCGCGCCCAGGGCCACCTCTTCGACGCCGACGGGGCGCTGTGGATGCGGACCACCGACTTCGGCGACGACAAGGACCGGGTGCTGATCCGGTCGAACGGCGAGCTCACCTACTTCGCCAGCGACACGGCGTACTACGTCGACAAGCGCGAGCGCGGCTTCGATCGCTGCATCTACCTGCTCGGTGCGGATCACCACGGGTACGTGGGCCGCCTCAAGGCCATGGCCGCGTGCGCGGGTGACGACCCCGAGAAGAACATCGAGGTCCTCATCGGCCAGCTGGTCAAGATCGTCCGGGGCGGCGAGGAGGTGCGGCTCTCGAAGCGGGCCGGCGACATCGTGTCGCTGGAGGAGCTGATCGACGAGATCGGCACCGACGCGCTGCGGTACTCCCTGGCGCGCTACCCGGCGGACTCGCCGCTGACCCTCGACATCGCCGAGATCACCAAGCAGTCCAGCGAGAACCCCGTCTTCTACGTCCAGTACGCCCACGCCCGGATCTCCTCGATCCTGCGCAACGCGACCGAGCTCGGCGTCGCCTTCTCGACCTCCGACTTCGACCCGACGATGCTGTCGCACGAGAAGGAGGGCGAGCTGCTTCGGTCGCTGGCGGAGTTCCCGCGTGTGGTGTCCGCGGCCGCCGAGCTGCGCGAGCCGCACCGGGTCGCCCGCTACCTCGAGGACATGGCCGGGGTCTACCACCGCTTCTACGACAACTGCCGGGTCCTGCCGATGGGCGACGAGGAGACCACCGACCTGCACCGGGCGCGGCTGGTCCTGGTCGCTGCCACGCAGACGGTGCTCGCCAACGGCCTCCGCCTGCTCGGCGTCTCGGCGCCCGAGCGGATGTGACCGGTCGAATGAGCACCACGCACGAAGCGGGGTGGGCGCACGCCTCGGGGGCGCTGCGCGGGCCGTCGTGGCTGCGGCAGCCGAGCGACCCCGACGCGCTCGTCCCGCACCTGTGGTCGCAGACCGCCCACAAGGCCGGCGGGGAGCTGACCATCGGGGGGCTGCCGGTCCCGGAGCTCGTGGCGAACGTCAACACGCCGGCGTACGTCCTCGACGAGACCGACTTCCGGGCGCGGGCGCGCGCCTTCCGCGACGCGTTCGCGGCGTACGACGTCTTCTACGCCGGCAAGGCGTTCCTCTGCACGACGGTCGCCCGCTGGGTGCAGGAGGAAGGGCTCAGCCTGGACGTCTGCTCCGACGGCGAGCTGACCGTGGCGCTGCGCGCGGGGTTCGACCCGGCGCGGATCGGCTACCACGGCAACAACAAGTCGCTGATCGCGCTGCGCCGGGCGGTCGCGGCGGGCGTCGGCCGGATCATCGTCGACTCCTTCGACGAGATCGAGCGGCTCGAGTCGGTCGCCGCCGAGGGCATGGCCGCGCGGGTCATGGTGCGCGTGACCGCGGGCGTCGAGGCACACACGCACGAGTACATCGCCACCGCCCACGAGGATCAGAAGTTCGGCTTCTCGATCACGTCGGGTGACGCGTTCGAGGCGGTCCGCCGGCTCGAGGCGGCGCCGGGCATCGAGCTGCTGGGCCTGCACTCCCACATCGGCAGCCAGATCTTCGACTCGTCCGGGTTCGAGGTCGCGGCGCGGCGGGTGCTGGCCCTGCAGGCGCAGGTCTCGGCGGAGCTCGGCGTGACACTGCCGGAGATGGACCTCGGCGGTGGCTTCGGCATCGCCTACACCACGCAGGACGACCCGTCGGACCCCGCGCAGCTCGCGACCGAGATGAGCAAGATCGTCGAGCACGAGTGCCGCGCGCTCGGCATCCCCGAGCCGCGGCTGTCGATCGAGCCGGGCCGCGCGATCGTCGGGCCGGCGATGTGCACGGTCTACACCGTCGGCACCGTGAAGCGGGTCCAGCTCGACGGCGGTGCGGTCCGCACGTACGTGAGCGTCGACGGGGGCATGAGCGACAACATCCGGACGGCGCTGTACGACGCCGACTACTCCTGCACGCTGGCCAACCGCTCATCGGACGCGCCCCCCGTGCTGGCGCGGGTCGTCGGCTCCCACTGCGAGGCCGGCGACGTCGTCGTCAAGGACGAGTTCCTCCCTGCGGACGTCGCGGCCGGCGACCTCGTCGCCGTACCCGGCACCGGCGCGTACTGCCGCTCGATGGCCTCCAACTACAACCACTTCCTCCGCCCGCCGGTGGTCGCGGTACGGGACGGGGTCGCGCGCGTCGTCGTCCGCCGCGAGACTGTGGACGACCTGTTGGCAACGGACATGGGTGATCGGTGATGGAGAGTGACAAGCCACTCAAGGTGGCCGTGCTGGGCTGCGGCTCGGTCGGCTCCCAGGTGGTGCGGCTGCTGGACGAGCAGGCGGGCGACCTCGCCGCGCGCGTCGGCGCTCCCGTCGAGCTGGTGGGCGTCGCCGTCCGACGGCTCGACGCCGCACGTGAGGTCGAGGTGCCCGAAGGCCTGCTGACCACCGACGCGATGGGCCTCGCGACACGCGAGGACGTCGACCTGGTGGTCGAGGTGATCGGCGGCATCGAGCCGGCCCGCTCGCTGATCCTCGCGGCGCTCGAGAGCGGCGCCTCGGTCGTCACCGCCAACAAGGCGCTGCTCGCCGAGGACGGCCCGACGCTGTTCGAGGCCGCCGAGAAGGCCGGGCGCGACCTGTACTACGAGGCCGCCGTCGCCGGTGCCATCCCGATCCTGCGCCCGCTGCGCGAGTCGCTGGCCGGCGACAAGGTCACCCGGGTGCTCGGCATCGTCAACGGCACCACGAACTTCATCCTCGACAAGATGGACACCACCGGCGCCGGCTTCGCCGAGGCTCTGGAGGAGGCGCAGGACCTCGGGTACGCCGAGGCCGACCCCACCGCCGACATCGAGGGCTTCGACGCGGCGGCGAAGGCCGCGATCCTCGCGTCGCTGGCGTTCCACTCGCGGGTCACCGCCGCCGACGTCTACCGTGAGGGCATCACGGAGGTCACCGCGGCCGACGTGCAGTCGGCCGTCGAGATGGACAGTGTCGTGAAGCTGCTCGCGATCTGCGAGCTCCGCCACGACCAGGGTGGACAGGACGCGGTTGCCGTCCGGGTGCACCCGGCCATGATCCCGCGGTCCCACCCGCTGGCCTCGGTCCGCGAGGCCTACAACGCGGTGTTCGTGGAGTCCGAGGCGGCCGGCCAGCTGATGTTCTACGGCCCCGGCGCGGGCGGCTCGCCCACCGCGTCCGCGGTCCTCGGCGACCTCGTGACGGTCGCCCGCAACCGGCTTGCCGACACGCGTGGCGCGGGGGAGTCGGCGTACGCCGACCGCGCGGTGCTGCCGATGGGGGAGACCGTCACCCGCTATCACGTCGCGATCGACGTCGACGACCGCGCCGGTGTCCTGGCCGCGGTGGCGACCGCGTTCGCGGAGAACGGCGTCTCGATCCAGACCGTGCGCCAGGAGGGCCGCGGTCTCGACGCGCAGCTGGTCGTGGTGTCGCACGAGGCGACCGACGCGCAGCTGAGCGCGACCGTCGAACACCTGCGCGGCATGGACATCGTCCGCGAGGTGACGTCCGTGATGCGGGTCGAAGGAGTGGGGGAGTGAACCTCGACAGGCTCGATCACCGGAAGATCAGCAGGACCCACCAGTGGCGCGGCGTCATCGAGGAGTACCGCGAGCTGCTGGATATCCCAGAGGGCACCGCGGCCGTCACCCTGCGCGAGGGCGGCACCCCGCTGGTCTTCTCCGAGTGGCTGTCCGGCCTGACCGGCGCCGAGGTGTGGCTCAAGGTCGAGGGCGACAACCCGACCGGCTCCTTCAAGGACCGGGGCATGACCGCGGCCATCTCGGTCGCCAAGCACGACGGCGCCGCCGCCGTCGTCTGCGCGTCGACCGGCAACACGTCGGCGTCGATGGCGGCGTACGCCGCGAAGGCCGGCCTCAAGCCGCTCGTCCTGGTCCCCGAGGGCAAGATCGCCGCGGGGAAGATGGCGCAGGCCATCCTGCACGGCGCCCAGGTGATCATGGTGCGCGGCAACTTCGACGACTGCCTCGCGATGGCCAAGGGCCTCGCGTGGGACTACCCGGTCGCGCTGGTGAACTCGGTCAACCCGGTCCGTCTCGAGGGGCAGAAGACCGCGGCCTTCGAGATCGTCGACTTCCTCGGTGACGCGCCCGACTACCACCTGCTGCCGGTCGGCAACGCGGGCAACATCTCGGCGTACTGGCTCGGCTACACGCAGTACGCCGACGCGGGCATGTCCACGCGGAAGCCGGTGATGCGGGGCTTCCAGGCCGAGGGCGCGGCGCCGCTGGTGACCGGCGAACCGTTCCCGGACCCGGAGACCCGCGCCACCGCGATCCGGATCGGCAACCCCGCCTCGTGGAAGCTCGCCGAGGCGGCGCGCGACGAGTCGGGTGGCCGGTTCGCGGCGGTGAGCGACGGCCAGATCCTGGCGGCCCAGCGGGAGCTGGCGTCGCGGGACGGCGTCTTCGTCGAGCCGGCGTCCGCGGCCGGTGTCGCGGGGCTGCTCCAGGAGCTGGCCGCCGGTGAGTCGTACCGGGGAGCGACCGTGGCGATCACCGTCACCGGCCACGGGCTCAAGGACACCGCGACGGCGCTCGAGGGCTTCACCGAGAGCGGCGGCACCATCGTGGACACGGTCGTCGACGCGGACGTCGCCGCCGCGGCCGAGGCCGCCGGGCTCACCACCACCGCATGAGCAGGTTCGTCGACGGACCGGTCCGGGTGTCGGTGCCGGCCACGTCCGCGAACCTCGGTCCCGGTTTCGACTCGCTCGGGCTCGCGCTCTCGATGCGTGACGAGCTCGAGGCCGAGGTGATCGCGTCGGGGCTCGAGGTGCAGGTGTCGGGCGCGGGGGAGGGCCGCGTCCCGCTCGACGAGTCGCACCTCGTCGTGCGCTCGATGCGCGCGGCGTTCGACCTCGCGGGCGTGCAGCCGCCCGGGCTACGGCTCTCGTGCACGAACGTGATCCCGCACGCGCGCGGGCTCGGCTCCTCGTCGGCCGCGATCGTCGCCGGGGTCGTCCTGGCGCGCGGCCTGGTCGCGGGCGGCTCGCTGCTCGTCGACGACGACGCACTGTTCAGGCTGGCCGCGCGGGTCGAGGGCCACCCCGACAACGTCGCGCCCGCGTTCCACGGCGGCTTCGTCATCTCCGGCCGCGACGACACGGGCGATCGCGACTTCTACGCCGTCCGGTCCTCGGTCGACCCGCGGATCGAGGCGGTGGTCCTCGTGCCGCCGACGCCGGTCTCCACCGAGGTGGCCCGCGGGCTGCTGCCCGCGGAGGTGCCGCACGCGGACGCCGCCGCCGACGCGGGGCGTACGGCGCTGCTCGTCGCGGCGCTCGCCGGCCAGCCCGAGCAGCTGCTGCGCGGCACCCGCGACTACCTGCACCAGGACTACCGGCGGCCCGCGATGCCGGAGTCGCTGGCCCTGGTCGACGCGCTCCGCGCGGGCGGCGTACCCGCTCTCGTGTCCGGCGCCGGCCCCACGGTGCTGGCGTTCACCGACGCGTCCGGGGCGAGGGACCTGGTCGCGCGCTGCCCGGACGGCTGGGCGGCGCACCACCTGACGATCGACCACGACGGCGCGCGCATCGTGTAGCGGATGCCACATCCGGCCGGGGTGAGGTGTATCTTGAGCGTGCGCCCGAGCTCTCGGAGCGCCCCTCTCCTCGTCCACGTGCGACACCGTCGCGCTCCCGGCCGCCCATCTCTCGCGCGGCGCGGAGGACGTGGAGGGCAGGGAACCCGACGCCGCCGGCCCGAGGCCGGATCGGCTAGATACGTGGGAAGGACCTCACGTGACGGAAACCGTCGAAGCCACCACCGCCGCCGCCGCCGAGAAGCCGGCGAAGAAGCGCGGTGGAGGGCTCAACTCCATGCTGCTGGCCGACCTGAAGTCGATGGCCGCGGGCATGGGGATCCCCGGTGCGGGATCGATGAAGAAGGCGCAACTGGTCGAGGCCATCAAGGCCCACCAGTCCGGCGGCGGGCGGCAGCCCGAGCCGAAGCGGGACGAGCAGCCCGAGCAGAAGGCCGAGCCGCAGCGCGAGCGGCCCGCGCAGCGCGACGAGCGCCGCGAGGAGAAGGCCGAGCCGCAGCAGGAGACCCGGCAGGAGCCGAAGCAGGAGCCGAAGCAGGAGGCCCGGCAGGACGCCCAGCAGGAGTCCCGGCAGCAGCGGCAGGACAGCCGTGGCCGCCAGCAGGACCAGCAGAAGCAGGACCAGAAGCAGGATCAGCGGGACCACAGGCAGGACAGGCAGGACAGGCAGGACAGGCAGGACAAGCAGGACAAGCAGGACCGTCAGCAGGGCCAGGGCGGCCAGCAGAACCGGCACGAGCGCAACCAGGGCCGGGACCGCAGCCAGGCTGAGAACCGGGACCAGAACCGGGACCAGAGCCGGGACCGCGGCCAGGGTGAGAGCCGCGACCAGAGCCGGGACCGCAACCAGGACCGCAACCAGGACCGCAACCAGGACCAGGGGCGGGACCGCACCCAGTCCCAGGGGCACCCGCAGGACGACCAGGGCGACCAGGGCGAGGACGGCCAGGGCAGCCGGCGCAACCGCCGCCGCCGGGGCCGCGACCGGGACCGGCCGGGCGGGCGCAACGAGCCGGACACCACGATCCTCGAGGACGACGTGCTGGTGCCGGCCGCCGGCATCCTCGACGTGCTCGACAACTACGCCTTCGTGCGCACCAGCGGCTACCTGCCGGGCAGCGAGGACGTCTACGTCTCGCTGTCGATGGTCCGCAAGTACGGGTTGCGCCGCGGTGACGCCATCGTCGGCCAGGTGCGCCAGCCCCGCGAGGGCGAGCGCAAGGAGAAGTTCAATCCGATGGTCCGCATCGACAGCGTCAACGGCGCGGACCCGGAGGCGGCGCGCAACCGCGTGGAGTTCTCCAAGCTCGTCCCGCTCTACCCGTCCGAGCGGCTGCGCCTGGAGACGACCCCCGACAACCTGATCGGCCGGGTCATCGACATCGCCGCTCCGATCGGCAAGGGCCAGCGCGGCCTGATCGTCTCGCCCGCCAAGGCCGGCAAGACCATGATCATGCAGTCGATCGCGAACTCGATCACCACCAACAACCCCGAGGTCCACCTCATGGTCGTGCTGGTCGACGAGCGGCCCGAGGAGGTCACCGACTTCCAGCGCTCGGTCAAGGGCGAGGTCATCTCCTCGAC
>DASTXB010000095.1:0-13747 GCA_035765695.1 Nocardioides sp.
TGTCCGCGTCCGTGGTGATGGCCGGCGTCACCGGAGCCGTCGTCGGCGCGATCTTCCTCAGCTCGCTGTACCTGCAGCAGGTCCTCGGTGCTTCCGCACTCGTCGCCGGCCTGGAGTTCCTGCCGCTTGCCGCGTTCATCACCGCCAGCGCCGCCGTTGCCTCCAAGGCCCTCCCGCACCTCGGTGCCAGGAGGCTGATCGCCGGCGGCCTGGTCGTCGCAGCCGCCGGCGCCCTCGTGCTCGCGTTCGTCGACGCCGACCCGAGCTACCTGACCGACGTGCTGCCCGGCTTCGCCCTGCTCGGCCTGGGCGTCGGCCCGATGTTCGTCGCGATCTCGGTCGCCGCGATGAGCGACGTCCCGCACGAGCAGTCGGGCATGGCGTCGGGCCTGCTGATGACCGGGCACGAGATCGGCGCGGCCCTCGGCGTCGCTGCCCTCACCGCGATCGCCGGCGACCTGACGACCCGCCCCGGGATCGTCGACGGCAGCCAGGACGCGTTCCTCGCGATCGCGATCGGCCTCGCGGCGCTGCTGCTGCCGACGGCCCTGCTGCCCGGCCGCGACCCCGACGCCCCGATCGCCGGCCACGGCCACGGCCACGGGCACGGGCACGGCCACTGATCCCGCTCGGTCTCCCCGGTGCGACGCCGCACCGGGGAGACCGTCGCCGGCACCCGACGAGGAGAGAGACCATGACCGCAGTGACCATCCGCCGCGCCGGCGTCGCCGACGCCGGCGCCGTGCACACGATGCTGCTCGAGCTGGCCCGGCACGAGCAGTCCGCCCATGCCGTACGCGCCACCGAAGACGACTGGTGCCGCATGCTCGCCGAGCCGGCGGTCGTGGTCCTCGTCGCGTACGTCGACGACCGGCCCGCCGGCTACGTGAGCGGTCTCCGCCAGCTCAACCTCTGGGCCGGCCGCGAGATCTTCGCCATGGACGACCTGTACGTCCGTCCCGGGGTGCGCGACCGGGGCATCGGCGGGCGGCTGATGGCCGCGCTCGCCGAGCACGTGGCCGACGAGCGGCTCCTCATCACCTGGGGCGTCCGCGAGGACAACCACGCCGGCCACCGCTTCTACCGTCGCCTCGGCGCCTCGCTCCGCACCAAGATGGTCGCCTCGTGGCACCCCCGCGACTACACGACCTACCTCACGACCGACCTCGAGAAGGACCCATGCACCTCCGACCGCTGACCGACCGGGACCTGCCGGACCTCCAGGAGCTCCTGGACGCCGACCCCGCGTACGCCCGCCGGGTGACCGGCGCCGACCCCGAGCCGGACGGCGCGGCGCACCTCCTCGCCGGCCGGCCGGAGGGACTCCCGGCCGAGGACAAGCTGGTCCTCGGCGTCTGCGACGGGGCCGGACTCGCGGCCGTCATCGACGTCCTCCGCGGCTGGCCCGACCTGGCGACGGCCCACATCGGGCTGCTCCAGGTCCACGCCGGACGCCAGGGCGCGGGGGTCGGCCGCCGGGCGCACGACCTGCTGCTCGACCTGGTCCGCGGCTGGCCGGGGATCACGCAGCTGCGCGCCGCCATCGTCGCCACCAACGCCGCGACCGCGGACCCGTTCTGGACCGCGATGGGGTACCGGCCGGCCGGCCCGCCCGCGCCGTACCGGGCCGGCGACACGGCCACCCAGGTCGCCGTGTGGACCCGGCCGGTCCCCCGGAGCCCTCGATGATGCGGGACACGCCCCGGACCTTCGTCGGCTCGGTCGTGTTCCTCCTCCAGGGACCGGTCTGCCGGCACCTGGTCGAGGAGGTGCCGGCGGCGATCCGGCAGCTGCCCGGCATCAGCCGGTGCCGGCTCGACGTCGCCGAGGCCACGCTCACGGTCACCGCGGAGAGTCCGGTGGACCGGACCGACGTGGTCGCGGTGCTGGACCGGCTCGGGTGCCCGGTCCGGATCGGCTGAACGCGCCCCGGGCCGCGCCCGCCCTCACTAGGGTGGCGATCGTGCTGCGGGGGAGGGACCACGAACAGGCCGCCCTGCGCGAGGTGCTCGAACGAGCCCGCGCGGGGAACGGTGCCGCGCTGCTGCTGCGCGGCCAGCCCGGCGCGGGGAAGTCGGCGCTCCTCGCGGACATCGCTGCGGCCGCGGACGACCTCACCGTCCTGCGCACCAAGGGCGTCGAGTCCGAGGCGCCGCTGCCGTTCGCGGCACTGCACCGGTTGCTGCGCCCGGTGCTGTCGCACCTGGACGACGTGCCGGGCCCGCAGGCGGCCGCGCTGCGCTCGGCGTTCGGCGAGTCGACCGACGACGTGGGCGACCGGCACCTCGTGTTCCTGGCCACGCTGAACCTGCTGTCGGGGGTCGCCGGCGACCGCCCCGTCCTCGCGGTCGTCGACGACGCCCACTGGCTCGACGACGCCTCCGCCGCCGCCCTGCTCTTCGCCGCCCGGCGGCTGGACGGCGAGGCCGTCGCCCTGCTGTTCGCCACCCGCGACGACGAGCGCGGCAGCTTCGAGACCGGCGACCTGCCCGTGCTGACCGTCGCCGGCGTCGACGAGGGCGCCGCCGAGGCCCTGATCGCCGACCAGGTCGAGGTCGCGGTGGCCCCGCAGGTGCGCGCCGAGCTGCTGGAGGTCACCGGCGGCAACCCGCTCGGCCTGCTCGAGCTCACTCGAGCCCTCAGCGCCGCGCAGCTCTCGGGCCGCGACCGGCTGCCCGACCGGCTGCCGCTCACCGAGGGGGTCGAGCGGGCGTTCCTGGACCGGTACCGCCGGCTCCCGGCCGCTGCCCAGGCGCTCCTGCTGGTCGCGGCCGCGGACGACTCCGGGCGCGCCACGACCATCGCCCGCGCCGCCGCGAGCCTCGGCGCCGACGACGGTGCGCTGGACGCCGCGGAGGAGTCCGGGCTGCTCGAGGAGCACGACGGCCTCCTGACGCTGCGGCACCCGCTGGTCCGGTCCGCGATCTACGGCGCGGCCACCAGCTCCCGTCGGCGACAGGCGCACCGGGCGCTCGCGGACGCCCTCGCCGGCACCCCCGAGGAGGACCGGCGGGCCTGGCACCTGGCCGCCTCCGCCGACGGTCCCGACCCGGAGGTCGTGGCCGCCCTCGACGAGGCCGCCGAACGAGCCCGGCGACGCGGGGGGCACGAGGCGGCCGCCGCGGCATGGACCCGGGCGGCCGAGCTCACCGTGGACCCGCAGGCGCGCGCCGGGCGGCTGCTCGCTGCCGCCGGCTCCAGCCTCGCGGCCGGCCGCCCCCTCGAGGCCGACCGGCTCGCGCGGTCCGCCCTCGCGGACGCGACCGACCCGCTGGTCCGCTCGGACCTGCTGCAGCTGCAGGCGCAGGTGGAGTGGAACACCCGCTCGGGGGACGACGGCTACCGGATCGTCTGCCAGGCCGCCGCCACGGCGGCGCCGTACGACCCGGCGCGCGCCCGGGTGCTGGCGATGCTCGCCGCGTCGCTGGCGTCGTTCGGCGCCCGGTCCGCTGCCGCGCCGGACCCGACGACGATCGTGCCGGTGCTCGGCCCCGACGCGTCGCCGGAGGAGCAGGCGGCCGACTGGCTGCTGACCGGCTTCTCCGCCGTCGTCCGCGACGACTGGGCGACGGCTGCCTCCGCGCTGCGACGCGCGTGGGACATCCCCATCGGGCCGGACGCGCCGGCGGTGCTGCACCACAACCTCGCGATCGCGACCATGCACCTCGGCGACGACGAGCGCGCCATCGAGCTGCACGACCTCCAGCTCCAGCACGCCCGGGACGCCGGCGCGGTCAACATGGTCGAGCACGCCCTCACCCGCGGCGTCGTGTTCCGGATCGCCACCGGAGCGTGGGCTGAGGCGGCCGCGGCCGCGCAGGAGGCCGTGCTGCTGGACCGCAACCTGGGCCTCGACGAGCTGGTGACGTTCCCCCTGGCCGAGCTCGCCGTCATCGCCGCGCTGCGGGGCGACCCGCAGGCGCCCGCCCGGCTCCAGGAGCTGGAGGCCGAGCTCGAGCAGCACCCCCCGCGCGGCCTCGGCACCCCGATCGTCGAGGGCCTGAGCCACTGGGCCGCGGCCCGCCAGCCCGACATCGCCCCGGCCACCGCCCTGCACCATCTCGAGCAGATCGACCTGCCGATCGTGCGCGGCCTGTCCGCCATCGACCGGATCGAGACCGCGGCCCACGCCGGTCGGCGCGAGCTCGCCGAGGAGTGGCTCGAGGAGCTGGGAGCCTTCGCGGAGGGCACGGACATGCCGTGGGCGCGGGCCGCGCTCCACCACTGCCGGGCCGTCCTCGGCGGTCCGGACACCGAGGAGGAGTTCCGCCTCGCCCTGGAGTGGCACGCCCGGTCGCCGCGGGTGCCGGCACGGGCGCGCACCCAGCTGGCCTGGGGTGAGTACCTGCGGCGGCACCGGCGTCGTACCGACGCGCGGGTCCCGCTGCGCGAGGCGCTCGAGACGTTCGAGACCCTCGGCGCCGGCTTCTGGGCCGAGCGCGCCCGCCAGGAGCTGCGCGCCTCCGGGGAGACCGCCCGCCGGGGCGCCGACCTCGTCGCCAACGAGCTGACCGCGCAGGAGTCCCAGGTGGCCGGCCTGGTCCGGCAGGGGCTGTCGAACAAGGACGTCGCGGCCCGGCTCTTCATCAGCCCGCGCACCGTCGACTTCCACCTGCGCAACGTCTACACCAAGCTCGGCATCACCTCGCGGACCGAGCTCGCCGCGCTCACTCTCGACCCGACATGACGCCGCACACCTGGCTCCCGAGCCCGGCCAACCCGGCGAATTCACCGGCGCGACAGCCGGCCCGCCCTCGCGACGATGGTTCCTCCACCGCAGGTCACCACAGCTTGGAGGACACCATGAGCACGCCGTACCCGATGTACACCGAAGCCGCCCGCAACGAGGTCGACCGGCGCCTGCGCGCCGCCGCCGACGAGCACCGTCGTCGCCTGGCCCGCCGCGGGGCGCGGATCCTCGACCGGCCGCGGTCGCGGCCCGGCCGCGCCGGGGGCCGGTGACGACCGTGCCGGTGCCCGGTTACGAGATCCGCCCCCTGGCGGTCGTCGACGCGCCCGCGCTCGCGGCCGCCTACACGCGCAACCGTGAGCACCTCGCCCCCTGGGAGCCGAGCCGCAGCCCCGAGTTCTTCACCGAGCCGTGGCAGCACCGTGACGCGCAGGCGAAGCTCGCGGCCGCGGACGCCGGCCAGCAGGACCCGTGGGTGATCTGGCACGGCGACGAGGTCGCGGGCCGGCTGAACCTGACGAACATCGCCCGGGGGGTCTTCCAGAGCGCCTCGCTCGGCTACTGGGTCGACCACCGGCACACCGGTCGTGGGCTCGCCACGGCCGCCGTGCGGTACGCCGTCCAGCGGGCCACCGACCTCGGCCTGCACCGGCTCGAGGCCGGGACGCTGGCCCACAACGAGGCCTCGCGCGCCGTGCTCGACCGGGCCGGGTTCGAGGAGATCGGCCTGGCGCGGGAGTACCTCTTCATCGCCGGCGCGTGGCAGGACCACCTCCTCTTCCAGCGGATCCTGCACCGCGATCCGCTGGGCTGACCCGCCGGTCGACCGGGATCAGCCGGTGGCCTCCTCGCCCGCGAGGTCGTCGCTGCGCCGGCCCGACTCCGCCGACTCGGGCGGTCCCTCGGTGCGGCTCTCCTCCTCGTCGACCGCGGCCATGATCGCGGCGATCTCCGCCCGGTCACCGGCCGAGGGGTAGCCCCAGCCGGGCTCGTAGCCGTACAGCTCGTCGAGCAGCGTGCCGTGGCTGAGGGTGTCGAGGACCTCGATGCTGTCCGGGCCGATGAGGCCGGGGTGCTCGACGCCGCACGTCTCGGAGACCTTGAGCAGGTCGCGCCGCAGCGTCTTGACGTAGTTCGTGACCCGGTCGGCCTTCTCGAGCGGGTCGAGGCCGTGGACCAGCCACCGGTTCTGGGTGGCGACCCCGGTCGGGCAGTCGCCCGTGTGGCACTTCTGCGCCTGCACGCAGCCGACGGCGAGCATCGCCTCCCTCCCGACGTTGACCATGTCGACGCCGAGGGCGAACGCGACCACGGCGTTGTCGGGCAGGCCGAGCTTCCCGGAGCCGATGAACGTGACGTCCTCGTGGAGACCGTGGCGGGCGAAGATCCGGTAGACCCGCGCGAAGCCGACCCGGAACGGCAGCGACACCGCGTCGGTGAAGATCAGCGGCGAGGCGCCCGTGCCGCCCTCGCCACCGTCGACGGTGACGAAGTCGACCCCGCGCTCGCCGTCCTCCATCGCCGCGGCCAGGTCCTGCCAGAAGCGCAGGTCGCCGACGGCCGACTTGATGCCGACCGGCAGGCCGGTCTCGGAGGCGAGCAGCTCCACGAAGTCGAGCAGGGAGTCGACGTCGTCGAACTCCGCGTGCCGGGACGGGCTGAGGCAGTCCTGGCCCTCCGGGACGCCCCGGGTCCGCGCGATCTCCGCGGAGACCTTCGGGCCGGGCAGTACGCCGCCCAGACCCGGCTTGGCGCCCTGGCTGAGCTTGATCTCCAGCGCCCGGATCGGCGTGGAGTCGACCAGCTCCTTGAGCCGGGGCAGGCTGAACCGGCCGTCCTCGTCGCGGCAGCCGAAGTAGGCGGTGCCGATCTGGAAGACCAGGTCCGCGCCGTGCCGGTGGTACGGCGACACCGCGCCCTCGCCGGTGTTGTGCAGGCAGCCGGCGGCCGCAGCGCCGCGGTTGATCGCCTCGACCGCGTTGCCGGAGAGGGACCCGAAGCTCATCCCGGAGATGTTGACGACCGACGCGGGGCGGAACGCGTGCCGGCGTCCGCGCGGACCGCCCAGCACCTTGGCCGACGGCAGCCGCGCCTCCTGCCCGACCGCGCCGTGCGTGGGGTAGGCGCGCCCGAACGTGCGGTGGTGCACGATCACGTTCCCGTCGCTGTGCTCGAGGTCGTTGTCGGTGCCGAACCCGAAGTAGTTGTTCTGCAGCTTCGCCGACGCGTACACCCAGCGCCGCTGGTCGCGGCTGAACGGACGCTCCTCGTCGTTGGAGGCCACGATGTACTGGCGCAGCTCCGGGCCGATGCTCTCCAGCCAGTACCGTGCGTGCCCGACGACGGGGAAGTTGCGCAGGATGGCGTGGCGCCGCTGGAGCAGGTCGCGCGCGGCGACGGCGCCCAGGGCTGCGGCGGGAAGGGCGACCGAGAGACTCTTCCTCATGGGCGGGGAGTACCCAGCCGGGCTCAGCCTGATCCCGCAGCCCTCGGCCTGCCGTGCGCGGGGCGTCCGTCGAGGACCGCCCGCCAGGAGCGCCCGATCCCGGCCGCGAGCTGCTCGACGTCCGGGGTGCTGCCGGCGTCGGCGGTGACGCCGAAGGTCAGGCTGTCGACGTAGCTGAGGACGGCGAAGCCGAGCCGCACCCGGTCCGCGATCGGCACCACGGGCAGCAGCTGGCGCACCGGGCGGCCCAGGCAGGTCAGCGGGGTGTGCGGTCCGGGCACGTTCGTCGTCACGGTCGCGATCTGCTGCTGCGGGAACCGCAGGCCCCAGCGGATGCCCCGGCTCAGGAGCGGGAACGGCACCAACCCGGCCAGGGCCTGCAGCGCGACGCCGGCCTCCGGCTCGTGGGCCCGGCGCAGCGCAGCCACCCGCTCGTGGACCTGCAGCACGCGCTCGACCGGGTCGTCGACCTCGACCGGCAGCACGGCCAGCATCAGCGTCACCTGGTTGTCCGGGTCCCCGGCGGTGCCCGGGGGCCGCGACGAGACCGGGAGCAGGGTGCGCAGCGCGTGGGGGTCGGGCTGGTGGCCGCGCTCGAGCAGCAGCTCGCGCAGCCCGCCGGCCACGGCGGCGAGCACCAAGTCGTTGACGGTGACGCCGAGCTCGCGGCGTACCGCCGCCGTCTCCCGGATGCTCACCTCGGTCCACGCGTAGCGGCGCTCGCCGTCGAGCCTGCCGAGCAGGCCCTCGCGGCGCACCGGCCACAGCGACGCTCCCAGGGCGAGCGCGCCGCGAACCGTGGTGGTCGCGGCGGCCGCCAGGCCCTGCCACGCCACCCCCGGAGCGGTCCCGGGCGGGGTCGGTGGTGGCCCGGCCCCGGCCGCCTCGTAGTCGAAGACGATCCGGTAGAGGCTGGTGCCGGAGACGCCGTCCGCGACCGCGTGGTGCACCCGCGAGAGCAGTCCCCACCGGCCGTCGGGCAGGCCGTCGCACACCGTCAGGTCCCACAGCGGCCGGTCCCGGTCCATCCGCTCCGCCATCGTCTCGGCGATCACAGCTGCCAGCTCCGCCCGGCCGCCCGGCGCGGGCACCGCGCGCACCCGGACGTGCTGGGTGAGGTCCAGGTCGGGGGCGTCCTCCCACGCCGGTGCGCGCAGGCCGAACCTGCTCGGCACCACCCGCTGCCGGTAGCGCGGCACGACGGGCAGTCGCCTCGCCACGAGCTCCCGGAGCACCTCGGCGGACGGCGCCGGGCCGTCGAGGACCGCCATCGAGCCGATCACCAGGCAGGCCGCCGGGTCGACGTCCTCGGCGGCGAGGAACGCATAGGCCAGCGGTGTCAGGCGCTCCATCGGACCCACCTCCTGGCGTCCAGTCTGGTGGCGAGGCGGGTGTGGCGCCGGGGCCGCAGGGCCTCAGGTGCCATGACTTCCGGCCCTGTCGTGGACCACCCGGTCGCGGGAGCCTGACGTCGTGCCCAGTACGCGTCGTGCTGTCCGTCCCGTCGACGACGTCTGGCTGGCGATGGACCAGCCCGACAACCTCATGGTCGTCGAGGGGCTGATGGTCGTGTCCGGCGAGCTCGACCGCGCGACGTACCTCGAGCTCCTGCGCGAGCGCGTCGTCGACCGGTTCCCGCGCTTCCGGCAGCGCGCGCGGTGGTCGTGGTTCCCGTGGCCGGGACAGTGGTGGGAGGACGACCCGGACTTCGACCTCGAGCGACACGTGCACGAGGTGACGCTGCCGGCGCCGGGGGACGACGCCGTGCTCCAGGACCACGTCTCCGCCTTCCTGTCGCGCTCGCTGGACCGGCAGCACCCGCTCTGGGACGTGCAGGTCCTGCGCGGCTACGAGGGGGGCACGGCGATCTACACCCGCCTGCACCACGCCCTTGCCGACGGCACCGCGCTGCTGCGCGTGATCCTGTCCCTCGCGGACGAGGAGCCCGCGCTCCCGGTGGCGCAGTCGTCGGGACCGTGGCTCCTGCGCTCGGCACGGTCGACGTTGCGCGCGCTTCCCGGGGTCGGCCGGCTGGTCCAGACGCCAGCGGTCGCCGAGCACCTGCTGGTGGCCCGCCGGCCGGAGTCGCCGCTCTCGGCCCCTCCGCACCACGCCAAGGCGGCGGTGTGGGCGCCCCCGATCGACATCGCCGACCTCCAGGGCCTGCGGCGGGCGACCGGGACGACAGTCACCGACGTCGTCATGTCCGTGCTCGCGGGCACCCTCCGGCGGTGGCTGCTCACGCACGGCGCCGAGCCGCGCGACGACCTGCCGACGATGGTCCCGGTCGACCTGCGCGGCCTCGCGGCCGTGCGGCCCGAGGACCTGGGGAACCAGTTCGCGCTGGTGCTGCTGGACCTGCCGGTGTCGGTCGACAGCGCCCTCGGCCGGCTCGTGGAGACGGCCGCCCGGATGCGGGCCATCAAGGAGTCGCCCGAGGCCTGGCTGACCTACGGCCTGCTGGAGACCATGGGCATCATGCACCCGCGCGTCCGGGTGCTCGTCACGGACTTCTTCGCCCGGAAGGCCACCGGCGTGACGACCAGCGTCCGCGGCCCCGACGAGCCCCTGCACCTCGCCGGCCTGCCGATCACCCGGCTCTGGGGCTGGGCGCCGATGTCGGCCGACCAGAGCATCTCGACCTCGATCATGGGGTACGCCGGCCAGGTCCACGTCGGCTTCAAGGTCGACGCGACCGCCGTGCCCGACCCCCAGGTCCTCGTCACCGGTATCCACGAGGAGCTCGCCGAGCTGCTCGCGCTGGCCCCGCACCCGGGAGCGTCTGATGACCCACGCGGGTGACGACCTCCGACACGTCGCGGGGTCGGCGGTGGGCTCGGCGGTGGGCTCGGCGTTCGGCTGGGGCCGCGCCGCCGTCGGCGCGCTGGACGCCGCGGTCGTGGAGCAGCTCGACCGCCTCCCGGCGCCGCTCGCGGCCGCCAGCCACCAGGCACGAGCGCTGCTGACCGCACTGACGCGGATGCCGCTGCCCACCGCCGAGGTGCAGGCGCTGGTCGAGCAGCTGCACGCCCAGCGTCGCAGCATCCAGGCGATGGAGGCGCAGCTCGCCGCGCTCGACCACCAGCTGAAGCTGCTCGAGGACTCCCTGCGTCCGGTCGAGGTGTGGGTGGGCCAGGTGCAGGAGCTGCGTGATGCCTTGACCCGGTCCGAGCAGGACCGGTCAGATCCACCGGGGCCGAGGCGCTAGCCTCCCGGCGTGGGCATCAAGAGGGTCCTGAACGCCGGAGTGCTGGCCGGCTGGCGGTGGCTGGACCGCGCGGGGGAGATCACGCCCGGCACGCGCGCGGCCGAGCGGTTCGGCAGCTTCGGCGCCGACACCTCGATCGGGTTCCCCGCGGCGACGCTCATGGGGACCCGGTCCATCCACCTCGGCTCGGGGACCATCGTCGGCCGGCAGGCCACGCTGGCGGTCGGCTACGGCCCGGACGACCCGAACCTCCCCGAGCGCGGGCTGGTGATCGGCGACCGGTGCGTGCTCGGCGCCCGGGTCACGATCGTCGCCCACACGTCGATCGTGATCGGCGACGCGGTGTGGTTCGGCCAGGACGTGTTCGTCTCCGACTCCGGACACGGCTACCAGGATCCCGAGCTGCCGATCGGGCAGCAGTTCGGTGACCACCAGCCGGTGACGATCGGAGCCGGCTCGTGGCTCGGCCACGGGGCGATCGTGCTGCCCGGCGCGCAGATCGGCCGCAACGTCGTGGTCGCGGCCGGTTCGGTCGTGCGGGGCGTGGTGCCCGACCACAGCGTGGTCGGCGGTGCGCCGGTGAAGGTGCTGCGCCGCTACGAGCCCGGTGTCGGCTGGGTCGGCACCCGCGGCGACGTCCGCCCGGTCCTGACCGGTCCGTTCGGCGACGGGGCTACTGCAGCGACGACGGGACGCCCGCGACCAGGAAGCCCAGCACGGTGAGCAGGCCGGCGGCCCGGCTCAGCTCGTCGGCGATCAGGTAGCCCGCCATCGACACCACGCCGCAGACCACGGTCAGCGACGACGGTGCCGGCCGGGCCCTCGGGGATGTTGGACAGCAGCACCGCAGCGAGGAAGGCCACGCTGATCGAGCCGCGGGGCGACCCGAGGCCGAGGACGAACGACTCCGGGATGCCGTCGAGGCGGCGGCGAGCAGTCCCCGGAGCAGTGCAGCAGTCATCGGATCATCACAGGATGCCCGGTACCTCGATCTCGCCGGTGTAGATGGGGGAGTCCTTGCGCGAGAGCAACTCACGCCGCTCCTCCGGGGTGAGCGCCTCGACCTGGGCCCGGACGTCGGACGGGAAGCCGCTGACCTCGGGCGCCTCCGCTGCGGGCACCACGGTGTGGACGACGCGGTCGTCGTACAGGTGCACCATCGTGAAGGCCTGGTGGCCGTCGACGCCGGAGACGAAGCGCTCCAGCGGGGCCGGGTCGGAGGTGTAGCAGCTCGCTGACGCCACGGAGACCGGGATGCCGGCGAAGGTCGAGTACGTCGAGTAGTGCAGGTGCCCGCCGAGGATGCACCGGACGTCGCTGCCGCGAAGCACGTCGGCGAGCGGCTCCTGGTCCAGCAGCTCGATGATCTCCGCCGCGCGCATCATCGGGATGGGGATCGGCGGGTGGTGCAGCGCGAGCAGCGTGCCGTGCGGCGCGGGGGTGGCCAGCACGTCCGTGAGCCAGGCGAGCTGGGCCTCGGTGAGCTCGCCGTGGTGGTAGCCCGGGACGCTGGTGTCCAGCGAGACGATCCGGAGGCCGGCGACGTCGTGCACCCGGTCCTGCGTGGCGTCCGCCTCGTCGCCGGCGAGGGCCTCGCCGAACAGCCCGCGTGCGTACGCCGCCCGCTCGTCGTGGTTGCCCATCACCCAGACGACCTCGGCACCGATCTCGGCGGCCGCGGGCTCGACGATCTCGCGCAGGCGTGCGTACGCCGCCGGCTCGGCCTTGTCGGCGAGGTCGCCGGTGAACACCAGCGCCTGGGGTGCGGGGTCGAGCCGCGTCAGCCGGGCGAGCGCGAGCCGGAGACCCGCCTCGGTGTCGATCACGCCGTACTGCCGCGCACCGGCGGCCAGCAGGTGCGGGTCGCTCAGGTGCGCGACGACGTGGCGGGGATCGGGGTACTGGCCCAGTGGTTGCCGCTGCACGGCGTCACGGTACCGGCGCGGTCAGTCGCCCACGAGCGACCAGCCCCAGAGCGTGCCGGCGACCGGCTCCGGCTCGTGGGCCGCGTCGGCGAAGGCGCGGAGGGCGTCGACCACGTCGGCGCGCTGCTCTGCGGGCATCCGGCGGACGATCGTCTGGAGCTCGCGTCGCCGGCTCTCGGTCACGCGGTCGACGACCTCCTGACCGGCGGCGGTGAGGGAGAGCAGGACCTCCCGCCGGCTCGCCGGGTTGGCCCGGCGCGCCACCAGGTCCGAGCTCTCGAGGCGGTCGACCATCCGCTGCGCGGTCGACGCGTTGACCCCCAGGTGCCCGGCGAGTGCTCCCTGCTTCATCGGACCGTGCGCAGCGAGGACGACGAGGCTGCGGAACTGGGTCACGGTGACGTCGCCCTCGACGGCGGCCAGGGAGCGCGCTGCCACCCCCACCAGCACCCGTGACGCGCTGAGGAGCGCGGTGACGACGTCTTCGGAGGTCGCTTTGTGTTGCACAGTGCAACTATTGCATACTGCACGAGTGAATCGTCCGAGCGTGCGCCGTGACTCCGACACGGGACTGTTGCTCCTGGCGCTCGCGGTCGGCGCCGGCGCCGGTCTCGGCGCGATCGTCTTCCGCTGGCTGATCGTGACCTTCACGCACATCTTCTCCGGGCACGCCGACTACGCGGACGCCGGCCGTGAGGCGCACCCGTGGTTGCCATGGCTCGGGCCCTGGTTCGTGCTCCTCGCGCCCGTGGCAGCCGGTCTTGTCTACGGACCGCTGGTGCACGCGTTCGCACGGGAGGCGCGCGGCCACGGCGTGCCCGAGGTGATGGAGGCGGTCGCCCGGCGCGGGGGCCGGATCCGCCCGCAGGTGGCCGTCGTCAAGAGCCTCGCCTCCGCGCTGTGCATCGGTGGCGGCGGATCCGTGGGCCGCGAGGGCCCGATCGTCCAGATCGGATCCGCCATCGGGTCGACGGTCGGTCGCGTCCTCCGAGCCGAGGAGGACCGGGTCCGGATCCTGGTGGCCTGCGGCGCCGCCGGCGGGATCGCGGCGACGTTCAACGCGCCGCTCGCCGGCGTGTTCTTCGCGCTGGAGGTCATCCTGCGCGACTTCGAGGCGCGGTCGTTCGGCGTCGTGGTCCTCAGCTCGGTCACCGCCGACGCGATCGGCCGAGCCGCGTTCGGCGGGCATGCGTTTCTCACCCTGCCCTCGTTTGCGATGGGCTCGCCCGTGGAGTACCTGCTCTACCTCGTGCTCGGCGCGCTGGCGGCGCTGGCGGGCGTGGTCTTCGTCCGGGTCCTCTACGGCGGCGAGGATCTCGCCGACCGGGTCTGGGGGCGACTGACGCGCGGCGGACGCGTGGCCGAGGCGATGCGGCCCGCGGCCGGCGGGGTGCTGCTCGGCCTGCTGCTGCTCGCCGTGCCACAGATGTACGGGGTCGGCTACCCGGTGGTCACCAACGCGATCGACGGGCACTACG
>DASTXB010000096.1:0-28182 GCA_035765695.1 Nocardioides sp.
GACGCGATGGCGCGGGCGGTCACCGAGCGCACCAGGGTCGTCATCGTGTGCAGCCCGAACAACCCGACCGGCCCGGCGGTGGGCGCAGCCGAGCTCGAGGCCTTCCTCGACCGGGTCCCGTCCCGCGTGCTCGTGGTGCTCGACGAGGCCTACCGCGAGTTCGTGCGCGCCCCGGAGGGAGCCGACGCACCCTTCGACGGCGTCGACGTGCACCGGTCACGGCCCAACGTGGTCGCGATGCGGACCTTCGCCAAGGCCTACGGCCTGGCCGGCTTCCGGGTCGGGTACGCCGTCGCGCCGGCTCCGATCGCGGCCGCGCTCCGCGCGGTGTCGCTGCCGTTCGGCGTCTCCACCGTCGCGCAGGCCGCGGCGATCGCGTCGCTGGAGCGCCAGGGCGAGCTGCTCGAGCGCGTCGAGGCGCTGGTCGCGGAGCGCGACCGGGTGGTCTTCGAGCTGGCCAAGGACGGCTGGAACGTCCCCGAGCCGCAGGGCAACTTCGTCTGGTTCGAGCTCGGCGACCGGACCCTCGACTTCGCGGCCGCGGCCGACGAGGCCGGGATCGTCGTGCGCCCGTTCGCGGGCGAGGGCTGCCGGGTGTCGATCGGCGAGACCGAGGCGAACGACCGGCTGATCGGGGTCGCCGCGGCCTTCAGGCGCTGACCGGGCCGGCGACCGGCTCCGCGGCGGGCTCGCGCCGGCGGTCGATCTCGCGCCATCGCGGGTCGACCGCCGGGAGCATCGTCACCGCGAAGTACGCCAGGCCGACGACGAGCATGGCCGGCCCGATGCCGACGCCGGTGACCAGCACGCCCCCGAGCAGGCCGCCGAGCGGCATCAGTGCGAAGCACATCGCGGTGGTGAGCGACGAGACCCGGCCGACCAGCGGCTTCGGGATCCGCTCGAAGATCACCGCGCCGAGCACGGGGTTGATGAAACCGGCGCCGAAGCCCGCGACCATGCTGATCCCGACGACCAGCCAGAGCGGGCTGTCGAACGCGAAGACGACGTACCGCGGCAGGCCGCAGACCAGGAACGCGAGCAGGTACGTGCGATAGCGCGGCAGCCGCGCCGCCCACGCCGCCGCGCAGACGGCGCCGAGCGCCGAGCAGCCGGCGAAGCACGCGAAGACCAGGCCGATCGCGCCGGCGCCGCCGCCCGACTCGACCGCCCAGACCGGCACCAGGACCGTCGCGTACGCCGCGTCCAGCAGGTTGGTGAGCGCGACCATGACCGCGATGCCGAACAGCACGCGGTCGCTGCGCAGGAAGTCCCAGCCCTCCCGCAGCTGGCGACCGTACGACGCCTCGCCCTCCTCCACGACCGGCGGCGGGGCCGGCAGGCTGCGCGTGGAGACGATCAGTGCCGCCGCGGAGAGCCCGAAGCTGACCGCGTCGACGACCAGGGCGTTGGTCGCGCCGAGGACCGCGACCAGGCCGCCCGCCAGTGCCGCGCCGAGCATGGACGACGAGCGCTCGACGGTGCCGGCCAGGCCGGTGACGCGCTCCATGGGCACGTTCGCGTGCTCGGCGATCGCGGGCACGAGCGCCTGCTTGGCGGAGTCACCCGGACCGCGCAGGCCGCCGGCCACGGCGACCAGGCCGAGCAGCGCGGGGAAGGACAGCACGCCGGCGAGGTGGAGCAGCGGGATCGCGCCGACCACGACCAGGCTGGCCAGGTCGCAGCCGATGCTGACCCGCCGGGCGCCGACCCGGTCGATGACCGGCCCGCCCAGCACCTTGAGCACCACCATCGGCAGCATCTCGAACAGCGCCACGAGTCCGGTCTGGGTGGCCGACCCGGTGGTCGTGAGCACCAGGAACGGCAGGGCGATCATCGACACCCGGGTGCCGGTGAGCGAGATCGCCTCCGCGGTGAGCCAGCCGTAGAGCGGCGCGCGCCGGGTGGTCATGCGCCCGCCCCTCCGACGCGGCCCGGGTAGGGGAACCCGTTGACCTGCACGACGTACTGCACGGCGTCCTCGTCGTCCTCCTCCGGCTCCGCGTGGAGGAGCTCGTGGATCTTCTCGAGCAGGGCCTTGGCGCGGGCCGGCGTCAGCTTGATGACCCAGTCGCTGTAGGCGGTCGCGTCCGACCACTCCGGCGGCAGCAGCGCCAACTCCTCGACGGAACGCTGCAGGGTCTGGGTCATCACGACCGCGACCGTCTGCAGGTAGGCCTCGATCGTCTCCTTGGTCGCGGGATCCGCGGGCGGTGCGGTGTCGGTCATGGTCGCCTGGTGCGCGGCCTTCCACCAGCGGTCGCGCGCGTTGCCGCGCTCGGTGTCCTCGACCACGAAGCCGTGCCGCTCCAGCTGGCGCAGGTGGTACGACGTCGCCCCGGTGTTCAGCCCGAGCCGGGTGGCCAGCGTCGTCGCCGTCGCCGGGCCCTCGATCCGCAGGATGCCGAGCATCCGCATCCGCAGCGGGTGGGTGAGCGCCTTCAGTGCCGCCGGCGACGGCGTGATCGAGGTGACGTCCATGGCAGCACGGTACGACTGCAAAGGAACATTTGCAAACAAATCTTTGCAGTCATGCCGGTCGAGTACGGTCGCGGGGTGTTCTCGTCCTTGATCGCCACCGTCGCCCTGGCGCTGTCGATGGCCCACGCCGCCCCGCACCGCCCGGCGCAGGTGCTCGACGACATGACGCTCGCGCAGCGGGTCGGCCAGCTGTTCATGGTCGGCACCCCGGCCGACCGGGTGGATCAGCGGACCCGCGCGCAGATCGGCATGTACCACGTCGGCAACGTGATGCTCACCGGTCGCAGCTACCACGGCGTGCGGAAGCCGAAGCACGTCTCGAAGGTCATGCGCCGCGAGGTCGACGCCGCCTCGACCGACCGGGTGCGGCTGTTCGTCGCCACCGACCAGGAGGGCGGCCTGGTGCGCGTGCTCCAGGGGCCCGGCCTCTCGGACATCCCCACCGCGCTCGTCCAGGGCACCTGGCGCCCGGCGCGGCTGCGCGGCGCCGCGGCGACCTGGGCCCGGCAGCTGCGCAACGCCGGGGTGAACATGAACCTGGCGCCGGTCGTCGACACCGTCCCGAGCCCGAAGGCCGCGCGCCACAACCCGCCGATCGGCAGGTACGACCGGGAGTTCGGCTACACGACCAAGGTCGTCGGACGGCACGGCGTGGCGTTCCTGCGCGGGATGGCGGACGGCCACGTCGTCGCCACCGCGAAGCACTTTCCCGGCCTGGGCCGGGTGCGCGCCAACACCGACTCCTCTGCCGGGGTGACGGACCGGGTGACGAAGCGGCACGACCCGTACTTCCGTCCCTTCCGGGACGCGATCCGTGCGCACGTGCCGGCGGTGATGATGTCGACGGCCTCCTACACGCACCTCGACCCGAGGTGGCCGGCGGCGTTCTCGCCGTACGTCGTCGGGACGGTGCTGCGCGGTGACCTCGGCTTCCAGGGCGTCGTGATCTCGGACGACCTGGCGCGAGCGAAGCAGGTCGCGGGGTTCAGCCCGGCGGGGCGGGCGCTGCGGTTCATCGGCGCCGGCGGCGACATCGTGCTGGTCGTCGACCCCGACCCGCTCCCGGCGATGTACGACGCGGTGCTCGACCGCGCGCGCAGCAGCGCGAGGTTCCGCGCGAAGGTGGACGCCGCCGCGCTGCGGGTGCTGCGCGCGAAGCACCGTCAGGGCCTCCTGCCTACAGTGAGGCCATGAGCGACTCGGGGGAGTTCAGGCGCGACTCGACGTACATCCCGGACCGGATCACCACGGACGCGCGCAAGCCGGACCACGGTCCGGTCGAGGGCGAGCTCTGGCCGGTCGAGCCGGGGCGTTACCGGCTGGTGGCCGCGAAGGCGTGCCCGTGGGCGAACCGCTCGATCATCGTGCGGAGCCTGCTCGGCCTCGAGGATGTGATCTCGATGGGGCTGTGCGGGCCGACTCACGACGAGCGAAGCTGGACGTTCGACCTCGACCCCGACGGCCGCGACCCGGTGCTCGGCTACGAGCGGCTCCAGGAGGCGTACCTCAAGCGCATCCCGGACTACTCGCGCGGCATCACGGTGCCGGCCATGGTCGACATCGAGTCCGGCGGCGTGGTCACCAACGACTTCCCGTGGCTCACCCACGACCTGTTCTTCGAGTGGCGCGACTTCCACCGACCCGACGCCCCCGACCTGTGGCCCGACGACCTCCGTGAGGAGATGGACGAGGTCATGGAGCGGATCTACACCGAGGTCAACAACGGCGTGTACCGCTGCGGTTTCGCGACCTCGCAGGAGGCCTACGAGGCGGCGTACGACCGGCTGTTCGCCGCGCTCGACTGGCTCGAGGACCGGCTCGCCGACCGGCGCTACCTGATGGGTCCGCAGGTCACCGAGGCCGACGTCCGGCTCTTCACCACGCTGGCGCGCTTCGATGCCGTCTACCACGGCCACTTCAAGTGCAACCGCAACAAGCTGACCGAGATGCCGGCGCTGTGGGGCTACGCGCGCGACCTGTTCCAGACCCCCGGCTTCGGCGACACCATCGACTTCTTCCAGATCAAGCGGCACTACTACGTGGTGCACGAGCAGATCAATCCCACCGGGATCGTCCCGAAGGGCCCGGACGGCTCGGGCTGGCTGACGCCGCACGGGCGGGACGGACTGTAGGCGCTGTTGCGGGCTGCACTCGCCGGGGAGTCCGGTCAGACCTCCACCCGCAGCCGCAGGTCGACGACCATCCCGAGCTCGATGCCCTCGGCCCGGCGCACCCGGTCCTTGAGCGGGACGACGTAGCTGCCGTCCTTGGGCCACAGCGACGTCGTCCACGCGGTGTCGCCGACGGTCACCGTCACGGGGATCATCCCCCAGCCGTAGGTCACCGCCGCCGCGGTCTCCCGGAGCTGCTCGGCCTCGTCCTCGGGCACCCACACGAAGTGGTACGGCGCGGGGCCGCGCCACGACCAGACCTCGCCGCTGAACTCCAGGTCCACGGGGCCGAGGGTAGGCGCCGGGGCCGGCTCAGCGGTGGATGAACCCGTGCACGCGCGGCGCGCCTGCCCGCCAGTGCAGGTGCGCGGCGTACATCACCCGGCGCGCCCACGGCCGCCGCGCCCGCCCGAGCTCGAACCGGTGCGGACAGGGCCGCCGGCCGTGGCCGCAGGTCCAGCCGTGGAAGTACACGATCGGCTGCTTGCGGCCCGCGGTCAGCACGTCGGCGCCGCCGGGCCCGCAGATGCGGGTGTTGTGGCGGCGCAGCAGCAGGTGCGGGCGGACGTGCCGCCAGCCGAACAGGTGCCGCGACCGGCGCCAGGTCGTGCGGTAGTCGCAGCTGCCGAACCAGCCCTCGGACGTGAACAGCACCAGGTGCTTGCGGTGCCGGACCAGGACCGGGTTCTCGATCGTGTGCCGGCTGCGGAGCAGCACCCGGGCGTGCGCGCCCTGGCCGCGGTGCCGGCCGTCCCGGGTCAGCCGGATCGCCCGGATCGAGGTCGGGTTGCCCTGGGTCTTGAACAGCAGGTAGCGCCCGCCCTTGCTGCGGCGGAAGCCGGACGGGTCGATCGCGCCCTGCGGCGGGCAGACCAGCGGGTGCTTGCCGATCGGGTGGAAGGTGTCGAGGACGTGCCGGGCCGCCGCCACGCCGATGCAGCGCCGGCGGCCGTGCGCGACCGCCGAGTAGTACAGGAGCCAGCCGTCCTTCGCCTGCACGAGGTCGGGCGCCCAGATCTGGTCCGACCTCACCCAGCGGGGGAGGTCGACGAGCGCCCGGCGCACCGGGTGCCAGGGTCCGCGGGGCGACCGGGAGACCGCCCGGGGCGCGAGGTAGCCGGTCGCGATCGCGACGTACCCGCGCGAGAACGACGCGACCGACGGATCGGCGAACCGGTCGTGGTGGATCAGCGGCGTCGCCCGCTGCACCGGCGCCAGCGAGGCGTCCGCCCCTCCCGTCGTCGAGACCGTCAGCACCACCACGAGGGCAGCCAGCGCTGCCCGCATCCCCCACCCCATCGCGCCCCGCCAGACCCTCGCACCCGAACCGTGAGCGCACAGGATCGCCTGTCCGTCCCCGCCGGGTGGGGAAACACGCCGAATCGGGACTCGGTGGCGCCGACGACCGCGGCGCCACGCGATTGGCGGCGACGACGACGACGCAGGTAGGTTGGCGGTGCACGATTGTGTTCCGGGTCACAGGGCGCACCACCCCCGCGTCCCGCGTCCGGAGCGACAGCCTTCGGCACGCGGAGACCCCGCATCGCCGACGACATCGAAGGAGCGCACGTGACCACGCAGTCATCGGGTGAGACACCCGGTTTCGGCCCGGACCTCGTCGAGGTGTTCGGGCCCTCCCAGCAGGACGGCGGGCCCGAGCTCGTCCAGCTCCTGACCCCCGAGGGCGAGCGGGTGGAGCACCCCGAGTTCTCCTTCGACCTCGGCGACGACGCGATCCTCGGCTTCTACCGCGACATGGTCCTGACCCGTCGCATCGACACCGAGGCCACCGCCCTCCAGCGCCATGGCGAGCTCGGCATCTGGGCCCAGCTGCTCGGCCAGGAGGCCGCGCAGATCGGCGCCGGCCGCGCGCTGCGCCCGCAGGACTTCGTCTTCCCGACCTACCGCGAGCACGGCGTCGCCTGGTGCAAGGGCGTCGACCCGCTCGACCTGCTCGGGCTCTTCCGTGGCGTGGACCAGGGCTCCTGGAACCCGGCGGACAACAACTTCGGCCTGTACACGATCGTGATCGGCGCGCAGACGCTGCACGCGACCGGCTACGCGATGGGCATGCAGCGCGACGGCGTCGTCGGCACCGGCGACCCCGACCGCGACGCCGCGGTCATCGCGCACTTCGGTGACGGCGCCTCCTCGCAGGGCGACGTGAACGAGTCGTTCATCTTCGCCGCGTCGTACAACGCCCCGGTCGTGTTCTTCTGCCAGAACAACCAGTGGGCGATCTCCGAGCCGATCGAGCGCCAGACCCGGATCCCGCTCTACCAGCGGGCCCTCGGCTTCGGCTTCCCCGGCGTCCGGGTGGACGGCAACGACGTGCTCGCGACGTACGCCGTCACCCAGGCCGCCCTCAACCGGGCCCGCGAGGGCCAGGGCCCGACGCTCGTCGAGGCGTACACCTACCGGATGGGCGCGCACACCACGACCGACGACCCGACCCGCTACCGGCTGTCGGACGACCTCGAGCGCTGGAAGCTCAAGGACCCGATCGCGCGGGTCGAGGCGTACCTGCGGCGCAACGGCGTCGCCGACGACTCGTTCTTCTCCACGCTCCAGCAGGAGGCCGACGACCTCGGCCACCGGCTCCGCGAGGGGTGCAAGGCGCTGCCCGACCCGCAGCCGCTGAGCATCTTCGACCACGTCTACAGCGAGATCACCGACGAGCTCGTCGCCCAGCGCGACGGCTTCGCGGCGTACCTGGAGAGCTTCGAGGGGGCCCACTGATGAGCACGCAGAAGATCACGCTCGCCAAGGGCCTCAACATGGGCCTGCGCAAGGCGATGGAGGACGACCCCAAGGTCCTGCTCATGGGCGAGGACGTCGGCAAGCTCGGCGGCGTCTTCCGGATCACCGACGGCCTGCAGAAGGACTTCGGCGAGGACCGCGTCATCGACTCGCCGCTGGCCGAGTCCGGCATCGTCGGCACGGCGGTCGGCCTCGCGTTGCGCGGCTACCGCCCGGTCGTCGAGATCCAGTTCGACGGCTTCGTCTACCCGGCGTACGACCAGATCGTCTGCCAGGTCGCCAAGATCCAGTTCCGCAGCCAGGGCAAGCTCAAGATGCCGATGGTCATCCGGATCCCGTTCGGCGGCGGCATCGGCGCGGTCGAGCACCACAGCGAGAGCCCGGAGGCGCAGTTCGCGCACACGCCGGGGCTCAAGGTGGTCGCCTGCTCGAACCCCGTCGACGGCTACTGGATGATCCAGCAGGCCATCGCGTGCGACGACCCGGTCATCTTCCTGGAGCCGAAGCGGCAGTACCACGCCGACAAGGCCGACCTCGACGACACCGCGACGCCGGACCCGCTGTTCAGCTCGCGGGTGGTGCGCAGCGGCACCGACGCCACGGTCCTCGCCTACGGCCCGATGGTGAAGTCGGCGATGGCCGCGGCCGAGGCCGCCGCCACCGAGGGCAAGTCGCTCGAGGTCATCGACCTGCGCACGCTCTCGCCGCTGGACATGGCGCCGGTCTACGACTCGGTACGCCGCACCGGCCGCGCGGTCGTCGCGCACGAGGCGCACGTCAACCTCGGCATGGGCGCGGAGGTCGCCGCCCGGATCACCGAGCAGTGCTTCTACTCGCTCGAGGCCCCGGTGCTGCGGGTCGGCGCGTTCGACACGCCGTACCCGCCGTCGCGGATCGAGGAGGACTACCTCCCCGACCTGGACCGGATCCTCGACGCCGTCGACCGCTCTCTCGACTTCTGAGCCTGGAGTTCTGAACACATGCCCGAGTACAAGCTGCCCGACGTCGGAGAAGGCCTGACGGAGGCGGAGATCGTCGCCTGGCACGTCCAGGTCGGCGACGTCGTCGAGATCAACCAGATCGTCGTCGAGATCGAGACCGCGAAGTCGATCGTCGAGCTGCCCTCGCCGTACGCCGGCGAGGTCAGCGCGATCCTGGTCGAGGTCGGGGAGACGATCCCCGTCGGCACGCCGATCATCGCGATCGGCGAGCCCGCCGCCTCCACCCCCGAGGCGCCGGTCGAGATCGACCTGTCCAACCCGGCCGCCTCCGGCGGCGGCGAGGGCGAGTCGCTCGTCGGCCGCAACAAGGCCGACCGCGGCCCGGTCCGCCGGGCCCGCAAGGTGGCCTCCGGTGCCGCGGCCGCGCACATGCAGGCGCAGGCGGCCTTCGAGGCCGGCGCATCGCCGATGGTCGAGGCCGACGAGACGCCGGTGCCGTCGACCCCGGCCGCTCCCGCTGCCGCGGCGTCGGTGCAGGTGCTGGCGAAGCCGCCGGTGCGCAAGCTGGCCAAGGACCTCGGTGTCGACCTGCGCACCCTCACCCCGACCGGTCCGAACGGCACCGTGTCGCGGGACGACGTGCAGGCTGCGGCCGGCGGCGTCACCGCAGGCGCTCCGGCCCCCGGGGTCTCGACGGGCCCGACCACCGAGCGCGAGCGGCGCGAGCCGATCAAGGGCGTGCGCAAGATGATGGCCCAGGCGATGAGCCAGTCGGCCTTCACCAGCCCGCACGTGACCGAGTGGATCACCGTCGACGTCACCCGCACGATGGAGTTCGTCGGCCGGCTCAAGGCGCGGCGCGAGTTCCGCGACGTCAAGGTCAGCCCGCTGCTGGTGCTGGCGCGCGCGTGCATCCTCGCCATGCGCCGGACGCCCGAGATCAACTCGTGGTGGGACGACGCCGCGCAGGAGGTCGTCTACAAGGGCTACGTGAACCTCGGCATCGCCGCGGCCACCCCGCGCGGGCTGGTCGTGCCGAACGTCAAGGACGCGCAGGACCTCTCGCTGCTCGAGCTCGCCGACGCGCTGAACGCGCTGACCGCGACCGCGCGCGACGGCAAGACGCAGCCGGCCGAGATGAGCGGCGGCACGTTCACGATCACCAACGTCGGCGTCTTCGGTGTCGACGCCGGCACGCCGATCATCAACCCCGACGAGTCCGCGATCCTCTGCTTCGGCGCGATCCGCAAGCAGCCCTGGGTCGACCAGGACACCGGTGAGATCGTGGCGCGCGACCTCACCACGCTGGCGCTGTCCTTCGACCACCGGCACATCGACGGCGAGAAGGGCTCACGCTTCCTCGCCGACGTCGCCGGCATCCTCGAGGACCCCGCGTCGGCGCTGCTCTACTAGGGCGAGTCAGCGGCAGGCGCGCACGAGAGCCAGCACCAGGCTCTCCGTGACGGCCACGAGCTCGCGCACGGGCACCGACTCCTCGGGCCCGTGCGCGAGCCGCACGTCGCCGGGTCCGTAGTGCAGCGTCGGCACGCCCGCGGCGGCGTACAGCCGCAGGTCGCTGCCGTACGGCGCGCCGCGCTCGCGTGGCCGCGGTCCCTCGATGACGTCGGCGTGGGCCGTCGCGACCAGGTCGTGCAGCGCACGGTCGGCCTCGGCGTACGCACCGCTGCCGAACTGGCCGCCGGTCCAGGCGACGACCGGCGGGTGGTGGCGCAGCCACGGGTCGGCGGCCGCGGCCTCGGCGACCGCCTCCTCGAGCTGGGCGCGGGCCACGTCGGGGTCCTCGCCGAGGGCGACGCCGATCCGGCCCTCGGCGACCAGCAGGTCGGGCACGGTGCTCGCCCAGTCGCCGCAGGAGACCTTGCCGATCGAGAGCGGGTACGGCAGCGGGTACTCCGCCATCAGCGGGTGCGGGTCCTCGTTGCGCCGCGCCTCGAGCGCGACCAGCGCCGCGTGCAGCGGCAGGAACTTCTCCAGTGCGCTGACGCCGGCGTACCGCGTGCTCGCGTGGGTGGCGACGCCCGGGACGCGCAGCTCGAAGGTGAGCGCGCCGGCGTTCGCGGTGGTGATCGTGCCGCTGGTCGGCTCGGTGATGATGCACGCCTTGCCGCGATGGCCGCGGTCGAGCGTGGCGAACGCGCCGAGCCCGCCGTCCTCCTCGCCGACGACGAGCTGGACGGCGTACGGCTTCTCGAGGGTGATGCCGGCCGCCCGGATCGCCCGGACGGCGGCGAGGTTCGCGACGACGCCGGCCTTCATGTCGCACGTGCCGCGGCCGTGCACCTGCCCGCCGGAGACGGTGGCGGTGAACGGGTCGGAGCGCCAGGCGCCGAGGTCGCCGCTCGGGACGACGTCGACGTGGCCCTGCAGCACGAGCTCGGGCTCGCCCGGCCCGCTGCTGGCGACCAGGCCCCAGGCCTCGGTGCGCTCGGCCTCCCAGCCCGGGAACGCCGGATCCGTGGTGAGCCGGTCCAGGTCCAGCTGCCAGAGGTCGACGTCCAGGTCGAGCTCGCGGACCTGCTTGGCGAGCCGGTGCTGCACGTCGCACTCGGCGTCCGAGCCGCTCACGGACGGGACGGCGATGAGGTCGACCAGGTCGCGCACGAGCTCGCGTTCGTCGACGAACGCGAGCGCGCGCAGCTCGAGGTCGGAGAGGTCACGATGCGCCACGGCGGAACCGTAGTTTCTGGTAGACCACGGCGATGGCAGAACGCGAGATCACGTCGCCCATATCGGTGTGTGGTCCGGACCGGCGGCTGAACCCGGACGCGGTCGGCTACACCCGCCGACCGCTGCACCGGGCGAACCTGCGGGGCTGGGGACGGACCAAGCGGTGGGAGTACTGGGGCGTCGTCACCGACCGCTTCTGCCTCGGCCTGACGGTCTCGTCGCTGGACTACGCCGGGCTCTGCGCGGTGTGGGTGCTCGACCGCGAGACCGGGGGGACGTGGGAGCACGAGGCGGTGCCGCCGCTCGCGCGCGGGGTGACCCTCCCGGCAGCGGTCGGCGGGCTCGCGCGGGTGGCCACCAGGAGCCTGCGGATCGAGCTGGACGCGTCCCGGCTGCGTGCGACCGCCCCCGGCGTCGACGTGGACCTCGAGGTCGGGCCCGGCGCGGAGTGCCTCGGGGTCCTGGTGCCGTGGAGCAGCCGGCGATTCCAGTACACGGTCAAGGACGTCGGCCGCCCGGTGGCCGGGGTCCTCACGCTCGACGGGACGCCGTACGACGTGACCGGGTTCGGCGTGCTCGACCACGGCCGCGGGAAGTGGCCGTACGCGATCACCTGGAACTGGGCCGCCGGCTCGGCGCCGGGTCGTGGACTCACGCTCGGGGGGAAGTGGACCGACGGGACGGGCACGACCGAGAACGGCCTGTTCGTCGACGGGGTGCTGCACAAGATCGGCGACGAGCTGGTGTGGGAGTACGACCGGGCCGACTGGCTGCGGCCGTGGCGGATCCACGGACCCCGGGTCGACGCGCGGTTCGCGCCGTTCCACGAGCGGGTGGCGCGGACCAACCTCGGGGTGGTCGCGAACGAGACCCACCAGTGCTTCGGCCACTTCTCCGGCTGGGCGGCCACGGACGACGGCGAGCGGGTCGACCTCGACGGCCTGGTCGGGTGGGCCGAGGAGGCGCGCAACCGCTGGTGACCGGCGCGGCTCAGTGGCCGGCAGCGTCGAGCGCCTCGGCCGTGAGCCGCCGGCCGAGCTCGATCATCTCGGCCGCGCGGTGGAACTCCAGCGACCGGGCGGCGCTGACCGGCACCGTCACCAGCACGTCCGGCGGCAGGCCGGCCATCCGGTAGCGGCTGATCAGCCCCTGCATCGCGTCCATCGACATCCCCACGACGTCGGAGATGCGCAGCTCGTCGAGCAGGCTCGGCTCCGCGGGCTCGACGGTCCGGCCGACGGTACGGCGGACCCGGCCGACCAGCTCCTCGCGCCAGGACGGCTCGGCCGGCTCGCGGGCCGGGGCGGACGGCTCCTGCGGCAGGCGCGCACCGGACAGCGAGATCGCGATCGTGAGGTCGGCGGCGGCCGCGGCGGTGGGCTCGATCGGCACGGGGTTCATCAGGCCGCCGTCGGCGAGCAGGCGGCCGTTCATCTCGACCGGCGTGATCACCCCGGGGATCGCGATCGACGCCCGGACCGCGGAGATCAGCGGGCCGCGCTGGAACCACACCTCGCGCCGGGCGTGCAGGTCGGTGGCGACCGCGGTGAACGGGATCGGCAGGTCCTCGATGGCCCGGTCGCCGACCAGCTGCCCGACCTGGTCGAAGATCCGCTGCGCCCGGATCACGCCCGGCGTCGACCACTTCGGGTCGAGGAGGCGGAGCACGTCGCGCTGGGTCAGGGACCGCGCCCACTCGGCGTACTCCGTCATCCGGTCGGCGGCCGCCAGCCCGCCCACCAGCGCCCCCATCGAGCTCCCGGCGACCGCGACGATCTCGTGCCCGCGGGCGCGGATCTCCTCGATCGCGCCGATGTGGGCGTACCCGCGGGCGCCACCGGAGCCCAGGGCGAGGGCCACGCTCTGTGGGGACATGTCTGCACCCTAGGCAACGCGGGTAGGACCCGACCGTGGAGTCTCTCGGGCCGTACCGCCTGGTCCGCCGTCTCGGCAGCGGCGGCATGGGCGTCGTGCACGAGGCGTGGGACGCCGGCCTGGCGCGTCCGGTCGCGCTCAAGGTCCTCTCGCCGCAGCTCGCCGACGACCCGGCGTTCCGCGCCCGCTTCACCCGCGAGGCGCGCGCCCAGGCGGCGCTGACCTCCGAGCACGTCGTGCCGGTCTACGCCCACGGCGAGGACGACGGCCGGCTCTGGATCGCCACCCAGCTCGTCCCCGACGGTGACCTCGGCCGGCTGCTGCGCGAGTACGGCGCGCCGCCGGTCCCGGTGGCGCTGGACCTGGTCGGGCAGGTGGCGTCCGGGCTCGCCGACGCGCACGCGGCGGGCCTGGAGCACCGCGACATCAAGCCCGCGAACGTGCTGCTGCGCCGCGGGCCGCGGATCCGGGCGTACCTCTGCGACTTCGGGATCGCCGGCCCGGTCGGGGGGCCGGCGGACGACTCCGGGACCCCGGCGTACATGTCGCCGGAGGGCGTCGCCTCGGACGTCTACGCCCTCGGCTGTCTGCTCTGGGCGACGCTGGACGGCAGGCCGCCGCGGCCGGGTGGCCCGGTGCCGCAGCTGCCCGGGACGGACCACCGCACCCTCGTGGTGAACCGCGTGCTGGCCCGGGCCCTGGCGGCGGACCCGGCCGATCGCTACCCGTCGGCCGCGGCGTTCCGCGACGACCTCGCCCGGGCGGCGGCACTGCCGGACGGACCGGTCCGGCGCCGGCGCTGGTGGCTGGTCGGTCCCGCGGTGGCGGCCGTCGCCCTGGTCGCCGTCGCCGGTGCGGTGTGGGCGCTCACCCGCGATGGCGACGCGCCGCCACCGGCCCCGCAGGTGGCCGTGGAGGAGCGCGCGACGAGCGAGCTCGCGGACTCGCTGACCAGCGCGATGAACGACGTGCAGGCGACCTGCGTGGCCGCGTACGTCGTCGACGACCTGGGCTTCGCCACGCTGGTCGACGCGGGGTTCTTCGACGAGGACGGGCGGTTCCTGGACCCCGACCTCGCCGACGCGCCGCACATCAAGGACTCGCTCACGCGGGCCGCGCAGTCGTGCGTGGGGTAGGTCAGGCCTCGATGGCCCCGACCTCCCAGCCGGGCGGGGAGATCGGGTGCAGCATCGCGTCGGTGCCGCCGTCGATGAACAGGACGGCGCCGACGATGTTGGCCGCGGCGTCGGAGAGGAGGAACCCGATGGCCGCGGCGACCTCCTCGGGACGGCCCAGGCGGCCGATGGCGTTCGGGTACGCGTCGATCGCCGGCCCGAGCAGCGGGTCGGCCCGCATCTGCTCGACCATCGGCGTCTCCGTGGCCCCGGGCGCGACCGAGTTGAGCCGGATGCCCGAGCCCGCCCACTCCGGCCTCACGCCCTCGCGCCGTGCCCACCACGCCAGCGCCGCCTTGGTGGACGGGTAGACCATCACCGAGTCGACCTGCGCGGCCTCGCTCCTCGCGAGCTGCTCGTCGTCGCGCAGGCAGGCCTGGGCGACCGGGGCGTTCCAGCCGGGCATGCCGGTGATCGAGTTGGAGGCCAGGAGCACCACGCCCGCCCCGCCGTCCCGCCCCGCCGCCGCCAGCTCGTCGTGCAGGCCGCGGACCAGCGCCACGGCGCCGAAGAAGTTGACCGAGACCAGCAGGTCGCCGGGCACGCCGGTGCGCCCGGCCAGGCCCGCGGCGGGGACCAGCCCGTGCACGACGTCGGTCAGCTCGCGGACGCCCGCGACCGCCCGCTCCCGGCCCTCCGGCGTGCCGAGGTCCGCCTCGACGTCGGCGTCGTGCAGGTCGACGGTGATCACCCGGTGGCCGTCGCCGCCCAGCAGCCGCGCGGTGGCGGCTCCGATCCCCGACGCAGCCCCGCTCACGACGTACGTCCTCATGGAAGAGAACTGTAACGCGTTCTAGTGTCCGGGCCTCCCGGCGTCACAGGTAGCGGCGCGCCCGCTCGGCCGGCGTCCCGGGCCCGGAGTCCAGCAGCGCGGCGAGCTCGTGCTCGAGGACGGCGCCGACCCGCTGGCAGAACGCCTCGGGCTCGTCGGCGGCGTCGGGCAGCTCGGCGACGATCCGGTCCACGATGCCGCGGTCGCGCAGGTCGAGCGCGCGCACCTTCTGCGCCCGCGCCATCTCGGGCGCGTGGTCGAGGTCGCGGTGCACGATCGCGCTCGCGCCCTCGGGGGGCAGTGGCGAGAGCCAGGCGTGCTGGGCGGCGATCACCCGGTCGGCGGGGAGGAACGCCAGCGCGCCGCCGCCGTTCCCCTCGCCGAGCATCAGGCAGAGCGTGGGGGCGCGGACGGTGACGAGCTCGCTGAGACAGCGGGCGATCTCGCCGGCCAGGCCGCCGTTCTCGGCCTCGGGGGAGAGGGCGGCGCCCTGGGTGTCGATCACGGTGACCAGCGGGAGCCCGAGCTCGGAGGCCAGGCGCATCCCGCGCTGGGCCTCGCGCAGCGCCTCGGGACCCATCGGGTGCTCGGCGGTCTGACCGCGGCGGTCCTGCCCGAGGAAGACGCACGGCGCCTCACCGAAGCGCACCAGCGCGAGCAGCAGGCCCGGGTCGTGCTCGCCCTGGCCGGTGCCGTTGAGCGGCACCACGTCGCTGGCGGCGTACTTCAGCAGCCGGCGTACGCCGGGGCGGTCCGGCCGCCGCGAGCGGGTGACGGCGTCCCAGGTCTCGACGTCCGGCAGCGACGTGAGGGGGACCGGCGCCGGCACCGGCTTGATGCCGTGCCGCGGCGCGAGCAGGATCGTCAGCGCCCGGTCGAGGATGCCGGCGATCTCCTCGGGCGGCATCACCGCGTCGAGGATGCCGTGGGCGTAGAGGTTCTCGGCGGTCTGCACGCCGTCCGGGAACGGCTTGCCGTAGAGCGCCTCGTAGACGCGCGGGCCGAGGAAGCCGATCAGCGCGCCCGGCTCCGCGACCGTCACGTGGCCGAGCGAGCCCCACGACGCCATCACCCCGCCGGTCGTCGGGTGGCGCAGGTAGACCAGGTACGGCAGCCCCGCCGCCTTGTGCGCCGCGACCGCCTCGGTGATGCGGACCATCTGCACGAACGCCGGCGTGCCCTCCTGCATGCGGGTGCCGCCGCTGACGGGGCCGGCGAGCAGCGGCAGGCCCTCGCGGGTCGCGCGCTCGATCGCCGCCACCAGCCGGTCCGCGGAAGCGCGGCCGATCGACCCGGCGAGGAAGCGGAACTCGCCCATCACCACCGCGACCCGGCGGCCCTTCATCAGGCCCTCGCCGGTCAGCACCGACTCGTCGACCCCGCTCTTCTCGCGCGCGGCGGCGAGCTCGGCGGCGTACCCCTCGCTGATCTCGCCGTACGCCGGCGGCGTGTCCCACGACGTCCAGGACCCCTCGTCGAGGACCAGGTCGATGAGCTCGGCGGCGGAGAGGCGCGTCATCCGCGCAGGCTAGTGCACCCGGGCGTGCCACGCGGAGAGGACCGCGGCCTCCTTCTCGCGTGACATTCCGCTCACCGGGGCGTTCGGGGTCGCCCGCAGCCAGGCGAGCGTGTCGCGTGCGGTGTCGGCGACCGGACGCAGCACGAGCCCGGCGGCGTACGACGGCGCCGGGTCGTGGCTGCCGAGGCCGTCGTACTCGGGCCGGGGCAGCCAGAGCGGCAGCGCCTCGGGCCCCATCCAGGGCTCGACGCCCTGCTCGGCGAGGAACTCCTGCGGCACCCACGTCAGGGCCGCGTCGCTGTTCACCCCGACCGCGACCTGCGCGAGGAGGTCGCGGATCGGCAGCACCTCGCCGACACCGTCGTGGTCGCCGGGGGTTCGGTGCTCCGCGCAGGTCACGATCCACGCCGCCAGGTCGCGCACGTCGATCACCTGCATCGCGTCCCCGGGGTCGCCGCCCGCCAACGCCTCGCCGCCGCCGGCCAGCCTGGCCGGCCAGTACGTGAAGCGGCCGGTCGGGTCGTCGGGGCCGACGATCAGCCCCGGCCGGATCACCGTCCACGACGCGGCACCGTCGCGGACGACCTGCTCGCAGGCGACCTTCATCGGGCCGTACGCCTCGGGGTCGACCTTCAGGTCGACGTCCGCGGGCTGCGGCTCGCGCAGCGGCAGCGTCGCCGGCGTCCCGCCCGGGGTCGAGTCGTCGGCGTACACGTTGACGGTCGAGACGAACACCCAGTGCGCGTCCGGGAAGGCCGCGACGCCGGCGCGGACCCACGACGGGATGCGCGCGACGTCGACCACGGCGTCGTACGTCGCGCTCGCCAGCTCGCCCGGCACGGGGTCGTGCCGGTCCCAGGCGACGAACGTCGCCCCCTCCGGCACCGGCCCGGACGCGCCGCGGGTCGCGCACGTGACCTCGTGGCCGCGCGCCAGCGCGTCCGTCGCGACCGCCTTGGACAGGAACACCGAACCACCCAGCACCAGGATCCTCACAGTCGCCACCGTGGCGGGTCGGCGGCGCCGGGGGCAAGGGCTTCCGCTGACGGCAGAAGCGCGGCTCAGGCGGTGACGTCGTCCCAGCCGAGCATCGCCGCGACCTCGGAGCCGAGGCTCATCGGGCTGAACGGCTTCGAGATCACCCCGGCCACGTCCATGTCGTCCCAGGCCTGGACCTCGCCGACCTGGAGCTTGGCGGTCAGCAGGATCACGGGGATGTCCGCGGTGCGCTCGTCGGCGCGCAGCGCCTGGAACGTCGCCCGGCCGTCGACCACCGGCATCATCAGGTCCAGCAGCACGGCGTCCGGGCGGTGCTCGCGCGCCAGCTCGATGGCCCGCTGGCCGCCGTCGGCGGCGATCACGGTCCACTTCGAGACGACCTCGAGCGCCAGCTGCGTGATCTCGCGGATGGAGTCGTCGTCGTCGACCACCAGCACGGTCGGGACCCTCACCGGGGCTCCCCGGCATCGTGGAAGGTGCCCACGTAGTACGTCTGGCGGTCGATCGGCCGGACCGTCACGTCGCCCGTCTGGCCCAGCGCCCGGGCCGCGTGCTCGCCGAACGAGAAGTTGTCGTCGTTGGACGCGCAGATGTCCCAGCCGACCACGGCGCGGGCGGGCTCGAGCACCTCGCCCATGCGGTGCACCATCGCCTGGAAGACACGGGTCTGGCGGTGCGCGGGCCGCACCAGCGTGAACCCGATGTAGTAGACCGCCCCGCGGGCGAAGGCGTCGGGGTAGTGGTGCCGGAAGTACTCCGGGCTGATCCACGGGACCGTCTCGAGGTGGTTGGTCAGCGTCGACAGGCCGATCGGCTCGCCGGCGTCGCTCCAGGCGACGTACTTGTGCACGCGGGGATCGTGCATCTCCTCGAGGAACTCCTCGCGGTGCAGGAGCTGACGCGCCACGGCGTGCGCCTGGAGCTCGCGGAACGACTCGGCGTAGAGGTCGTAGAAGGAGGCGGCCATCTCCGACCCGATGTCCTGCTCGACGGTGACCCGGACCTGCTGCACGCCGACGGTGGTCACGGGGTCCCCCAGTCCACGGTGGTGTACGACGCGATCGCGAGCGCGCACACGGGCTGGTCGGTGCAGTGCGCCGAGATGATCGCCGTGCTGACGGGCCCGAAGTCGACCCCGCGGCGCTCGGCGAGGTCGCCGAGGCTGAGCCGGACCTGCTCCTCGACCGAGGCGGGGGTGCCGCCGTGGTGCTCCACGAAGAGGCCGCCGATGGTCGGGTGGATGGCCCAGCCGAGGCCCGCCGAGACGACCTCGCCGGGGTGGTCGGCGTACGCGACCGCCTGCACGCAGTACAGCCGGTCCCCGTGCCCGCCGGCGACCGGCTCGCCGCCGCGGGTCACGGTGCTGCCCGGTGGGATCACCGAGGAGAGCGGGATCAGGTTGAAGTTGCCGACGCCCGCCTCGAGGAGGGCATGGTCGAACGCCGACAGCAGCGTGCGCCCGGTGCCGACGGCGGTGCGGACGGCGATGTCGAGCTTGACGTCGGGCGGGCCGGCGTCCTGGGGACGGGGTGAGCTCACGGGGTTCCTTCCTCGGGGGTGGGAGGCTCGGGCGAGACGGTGGACCGTCCGTGGCTGGGCCTGGCCGCCCGCGCCGAGGGCAGCGTGAAGAGCACGGTGGTGCCGGAGCCGAGCTCGCTCTCGGCCCAGATCCGGCCGCCGTGCCGCTCGACGATGCCCCGGCTGATCGCGAGGCCGAGCCCGGTGCCGCCCTTCTGTCGCGCGTCGGAGGAGTCGACCTGCTCGAAGCGCTTGAAGATCACGTCCAGCTTCTCGGCGGGGATGCCGCGGCCCTCGTCGCGCACCCCGAAGACGACCTGACCGTCCTGCGGCTGCGCCTCGAGGACGACGGTCTGCCCCGGCTCGGAGAACTTGATCGCGTTGCTCAGCAGGTTGGTCAGCGTCTGCACGATCCGGTCGCGGTCGGCCACGACCCGGCCGGCGCTGTCGCCGACCTCGATCCGCACCCTCGTCGACGAGGCGAGGCCGGCCATCTCGGTCGCCGACCGCTCGAGCAGGTCCCGGGCGTCGACCGGGACGGTGTCCAGGGAGCTGGCCCCCGACTCGATGCGCTCGAGGTCCAGCATGTCGTTGATGAGGCGGGTCAGCCGCTCGCTGCTCTCCACTGCGATCGAGGTCATCGACTGCGCCTGCGGCGACAGCTCGCCCAGCACCCCGCTGCTGAGGAGGTCGAGCGAGCCGCGGATCGAGGTCAGGGGCGTCCGCAGCTCGTGGCTCACCACCGAGATGAACTCGTTCTTCATCCGGTCGACCTCCCGCCGCTGCGTGATGTCACGGAAGACGACGACCGCGCCGCGCGGGACGTCCTCGTCCACGAGCGGGCTCGCGGTGATCTCGACGTCGAACGTCGTGCCGTCGGAGCGGATGTAGACGTCCTCCTCGGCGGCGGTCACGGAGCCGGTCCGGATCGCCTCGGCGATGTAACAGCCGTCGTAGGAGTACGGCGCCCCCTGCTCGTCGGGGGCGTGCAGGAAGTCGTGGGCGTCGCGGCCGAGCAGCTCGATGGGGGTGTAGCGCAGCGCCGAGGCGCCCGACGGGTTCACGAACGTGATGCGGCCCCGGGTGTCGACACCGTAGATGCCGTCACCGACGGAGGTCAGCAGCACCTCGGTCTGCCGGGCCATCCGCTCCAGGTCGGCCGTCTGCTCGCGCACCCGGTCCTCGAGGTCGCGTCGCAGCGCGCTGTTGTCCAGGATCAGCAGCAGCTGCCGGGCGCTGGCCGCCAGGGCGAGGACCAGCCACACCAGCGCGGTCGGCAGCCCGAGGCGGCCCGAGCCGAGCCCGACCTGGACGACGGCCGCGATGATGAGGACGGCGTAGACCAGGAGCGCGTCCCGCACCTCGGTGGAGGCCTGGGTGTCGTCGGGGGTGTCGGTCGCGACGCTGGGGTACCAGGCGGCCAGCGCGAGCAGCACGTACCCGCCGATCCAGCCCAGGTCGAGGGTGGTGCCGAAGGCGAAGTCGCGTTGGGCGACCGCCACCGCGAACGGCAGGTCGGCGGCGGCGTACGACAGGAAGCCGAGCGCCAGGAGGGCGAGCGCGCGCCGGTCCGGTCCCCGGGTGCGCAGCACCAGCAGGAGGCCGACGACCACGAGCACCACGTCGAGGACCGGGATCAGCAGGATCGCGAGCTGGGAGTCGAACGCGCCGCCCGTCCGGTCGAGCAGCTCGGAGTACACGAGCGTGTTCGCGATGATGAGGACGGACCCGCCGATGACCAGGCCGTCCAGCGTCATCACGACCAGGTCGATGCCCCGGCGGCGGACGCTGGGGAACCCCAGCACGGCGGCGATGCACAGGACGAGGGCGACGGTGATCGTGAGGTTGCTGAACGCGCTGGGGGACTCCACCGGGTCGGACCCGATCGCGGTCGCCCACACGTTGCCCGCGATCGCGATGAGCGCGCCGGCGGTGATGAGCAGCCACGAGCGGCGCCGGCGGCCGACGGTCTGGCGGGCGCGCAGCCAGGAGCTGACGGCGAGGAAGGCGCCACTGAGCACGAGGCCGGCCGCGCTCCCCGACTGGCGGAGCTCGAGCGGGACACGCTCCGGCTGGAGCAGGACCGCGAAGGCGATGCACGCCAGCAGCGCGACCGGAAGCACCACCAGGAACCGTCGCCGCTGCCGGTCGATCGGCAGGGCCGTCCTCGGTCCGGGAGGTCCCGCAGCCGTGACCGAGGCGGTCGGCGCGTCAACAGCCACGGCGTCCTGCCCGGCTGTGCTGCTGCATGGGAGTCCCGAGAGTGGAGTGGAGGACGGACGGACGGACGAGTCCGACTCTAGTGGGACCCCCTCCGGGCCGGGCGGTCCGGTCAGCGCCGCGGTGTCTCCGGACCGAGCAGCCAGGCGTTGAAGAAGTCGGTGAGGTCCTCGCCGCTCTGGTCCGACCACCACGTGGTGATGTCCTCGTAGTCGGCGTTGCCGTCCTCGTGGACGGTCGGCCAGGCGCGGACCAGCTCCCAGAACACCTCGTCCCCGAGCTTCTTCCGCAGCTCGTCCCACATCACCGCCGGGATGTAGTAGACGTTCCCGGCGCCGAAGGAGTCCGGGTGGTAGAACGCCGGCGGCCCGGCGTCCTGCCGCAGCTGGCTGTCGAGCGTGGCCCAGTAGTCCATCCGCTCCTCGAGCGGCGTCCCCTCGTCCTCGCTCTGCCACACGCCCTGGAGGTACGTCGCCATGCCCTCGCTCATCCAGACGTCGCGCCAGTCGACGGGCGTGACCTCGTCGCCGTACCAGTGGTGGGCCATCTCGTGCACGAGCACCTCGGGCGACGTCGCGTAGCGCGTGTCGCCGAGCGTGATCATCGTCTGGGTCTCCATGCCGCTCCTCGAGTCCACGACGAGGAAGCCCAGGGTGTCGAAGGGGTACGGACCCAGCCGGTCCTCGAGCCAGTCCAGCTCGGCGGGCGCCCTGCGCATCCGGCGGATCAGCTGCGGCTTGTCGGCGGGCGTCCAGTAGGTGATCGGGACCCCGGAGGACGAGCGGTCCTCCGTCATCGTGAAGTCGCCGATCGCGACCGTCACGAGGTACGACGAGGCCGGCTCGTCGAGCAGCCAGTGGGTGGTCGTCCGGCCCCCGGCGTCGCGCCGGGACAGCAGCTCGCCGTTCGAGACGCCGACCATCGGCGCGGGGACCGAGATCGTGACGTCGTACAACGCCTTGTCGGAGGGCTGGTCGTTGACGGCGTACCAGCTGTACGCGCCGTACGGCTCCTGCATGGTCCACACGCCGCCGTCGTCGGTGACCGTCCAGCCGGTGGCGGAGAAGTCGCTGCGCTGCACCGGGGCGGGCACCGGCTCGGGCTCGCCGGAGTAGCGGATCACCAGCGCGTACTCACCGTCCGCCTCGACGGGGTGGTCGACGACGAGGTCCTTGCCGTCGTGCTCGTACGTCGCGTCCGCGCCGTCGACGGTGACACCGCTCGGGCGCAGGGGCGGCGCGAGGTCGAGCCGGAGGCTGTCGGCGTCGGTGGTCGCCCGGAGGTCGAGCTTCTCCACGGCGTCGAGGGTCCTGGCGTCGGGGTCCCACGTGAGGTCGAGCGCGTAGTGCAGGGCGTCGACGCCGGGGTCGCCGACGTCGGGGTACACCCGGTCCTCGACCGGCGTGCTGAACCCGTCCTCCGCGTCGCCGGCCGGGGAGGCGGCGGGCGCCGGTGACGGCGACCCGTCCGGCCGGTCCGCGTCCGACGTGCAGCCGGTGAGCAGCAGGGCGGCCGCGACGGCGGCCGCGGCGTACCTCACCCGTCGCCCCGGAGCAGCGGTCGGGCCAGCTTGCGGCCGTGGTGGATCTGCGCCTTGATCGTGCCCAGCGGCGCCCCGACCTGCTGCGCGATCTCCTCGTAGGAGAGGCCGTAGACGTCGCGCAGCAGCAGCGGCTCGACGAACTGCGGGTGGTCCTTCTCGATGGTCTCCATCGCCTCGAGCAGGTCGAGGCGGGTGCCGGCGATGACGCTGGTGGTGCGCGGATCCGGACGGTCGAGCGGCCCGACCTCCTGCGGGTCGGCGGCGATCGCCTGGTTCTTCATCCGGCGGTACGTCGTGCGCGCGCTGTTGACCGCCACCACGTGCATCCAGGTGGTGAAGTGGCCGCGCCCGCCCCAGGAGCCGATCTTGTTGGCGATGTTGATCAGCGCCTCCTGGCAGGCGTCCTCCGCGTCGGGGAGGTGCGGCAGCACGCCGCGGCACACGTTCAGCGCGCGCGGCCGGACCGCCGCGAGCAGCGCCTCCAGCGCGTCCTGGTCGCCCTGCTGGGCGCGCCGGGCGAGATCGTCGATCTCGTCCGGCGTCAGTGCCTCGGTCGTCACGGACATCACCCTTCCCCGTCGACAGAACCCTAGACGGCCGACGGGGAAGGGTGAGCGATCGTGACAGGGGCGCTACTTCACCTCGGAGCGGAAGACCTGCCACAGGCCGACCGCCAGCGGGATCGCCAGCCAGAACAGGCCGGTCACCCCGAGCTGGGCCCACTGGTCGCCGGTCATCGAGCCGTTGAACAGGTTGCCCTGGGCGAAGTTGAAGTCGACCCACGGTTGCGCCTTCTCGAACCACTCCTGGTTGGCGGCCAGCAGCATCGACAGCGGCGGGAGCACGAAGCCGTAGACGAAGTAGCCCACGATCGCGCCGGCGGAGTTGCGGAACAGCACGCCGAGCATGAAGCCGACCAGCATGCCGAGCACGTTGGCGATCACGATGTAGGTGAGCTCGGTGGCACTGACGTTCCAGATCGTGTCGGTGCCGCGGATCGCGGTCCCGACGACGTTGCCGATCGCCCCGATGGCGGCGGCGAGCAGCATCGACACGACGCCGATCCCGAGCGTGACCGCGAGCTTCGCGCGGACCACGCGGCCGCGGTGCGGCACCAGCGTGAATGACGTCAGACCCGTGCGCTGGCTCCACTCGCTGGTCACCGACAGCACGGCGATGACCGGCAGGATGACCGCCATCGGGATCCCGATGGCTGAGGCGAAGGCCTCGTAGTCGAGCTCGCTCGCGGGCGCGAACAGGATGGTCGCGACCGTCGCGATCACGGCGAGGATGCCGACGCTGGCGAGCAACCAGAACCCGGACCGGGTGTCGAACGACTTGCGCAGCTCGACGGACACGATCCGCGACATCGGGATCGGCGCGGGGGCGGGCCGCGCCGTACGCGCGACCTCGGTGTCGACTGCTCCGTCGACGGTGGTGGCGGTCATGCCGCAACTCCTTCTCGCTGGGTCTCTGCGGTGAGCTCGAGGAACATCTCCTCGAGGCCGGCGCCGTCGGCGGCGCGCAGCTCGGTGAGGGCGACGCCGGCCGTGAGGGCGACCCGTCCGACGACGTCGGGGTCGGCCTCGACGCGCAGCGCGTCGCTGGTGGTGGTGAACTCCAGGTCGGTGTCGACGAGGGCCCGCGCCAGAGCCGGGATGTCGCGGGTGCGGACCAGCGTGCCCGCGGCGGCGAGCAGCTCGGCCTTGGTGCCCTGCGCGACGATCCGGCCCTGTCCGATGACGACCAGGTCGTCGGCGATGACCTCGATCTCGTGCAGCAGGTGGCTGCTGAGGAGCACGGTCCCGCCCTGGTCGGCGTACCCGCGCAGCAGGTCGCGCATCCAGCGGATGCCCGCCGGGTCCAGGCCGTTGGCCGGCTCGTCGAGGATGAGGACGTCGGGGTCGCCGAGCAGCGCGGTCGCGATGCCGAGCCGCTGGCGCATGCCCAGCGAGTAGTTGCGCACCCGGCGGCCGGCCTCGGCCGGCGTCAGGCTGACCCGGTCGAGCATCTCGTCGACACGCCCGGCGGGCAGGCCCATCGTGCGCTGGGCGACGGTCAGGATCTCGCGGCCGGTGCGTCCGGCGTGCTGGGCGGAGGCGTCGAGCAGGACGCCGACCTCGAGGCCGGGGTTCGGCAGGTCGGCGAACCGCCGGCCGCTGACCTCGGCGGTGCCCGAGGTGGCCGGCGTGAGGCCGACCATGATCCGCATGGTGGTGGACTTCCCGGCTCCGTTCGGGCCGAGGAAGCCGGTGACCCGGCCGGGCCGGGCCGTGAAGCTGACATCGTCGACGGCGGTGAAGCCGGCGTACTTCTTGGTGAGGGAATCGACCTTGATCATGACGTCGAGCCTCGCGGTCCGGACGGGGTCCCCACATCGGGGAGAGGCGGCGCCACACCCCTGGACCGACCCTGACGTGTCTCGGGGTCGGACCCCGGGACCCTGATAATGGCCCGGTGTCCATGCCCTCCCGTCTCGGTCGCTACGCCGTGCGCCGACGCATCGGGTCCGGCGGGTTCGCGACGGTCTGGCTGGCCTACGACGAGCAGCTCGACTCGCCGGTGGCGGTCAAGGTGCTCGCCGACAACTGGACCGAGGACTCGGTCGTGCGGCAGCGGTTCGTCGAGGAGGGCCGCTTCCTGCGCAAGGTGGAGTCGCCGTACGTCGTGAGCGTGTACGACGCCGGCGAGCTCGAGGACGGCCGGCCGTACCTCGTGATGTCGTACGCAGACCAGGGCACGCTCGCCGACCGCCTCGAGGTCGAGGGGCTCACGCCCGCCCAGGCACTGGAGGTGGTGCGTCAGGTGGGCGCCGGTCTCCAGGCGCTCCACGAGCGCGGCGTGCTGCACCGCGACGTGAAGCCTGCGAACGTGCTGTTCCGCACCGTCGACCCGTCGACGGCCTCGGGTGCCGAGGGCGAGGCCGCGGTCCGCGCGATGGTCGCCGACCTCGGCCTCGGCAAGGCCCTCGACGTGTCGTCGCGGCTGACGATGATCGCGGGGACGCCGACCTTCGTCGCCCCCGAGCAGGCGCAGGGCGAGCCGCTGGACCCCCGCGCGGACCAGTACTCCTTGGCGGCCCTGACCTACCTGATGCTCAGCGGGCGCGCGCCGTACGCACACGCGACGCTGTCGGCGGCCGCGTCGCCCGTGGCCCCGCCGCCGCTCTCCACCCCGGACCGGCCGTTCCCGCCGGACGTCGAGGCCGTCGTGCGCCGGGGGCTCGCCCGCGACCGCGAGGAGCGCTGGCCGGACGTCGCGGCGTTCGTCGGCGCCCTCGAGGCGGCGCTCGGGCCGGTCGCCACCGGGGACCGGTCGGCGTCCTGGCTCCCGGTCGACCCCCACCTGACCCAGCCCGGCGCCCGGCCCTCGCAGCGGCCGTCGCACGACCCGCTGCCGCCGCCGGTCGCACCGCGCCGGCGCCGGGGCCGCTGGCTGGCCGGCGCGCTGGCCAGCGTCCTCGCGCTCGCGGTCGGGGTGGGCGCGGGCTACTGGTACGAGCAGCGCGGTGAGGGCGAGGCGACCGTCGGCGACGACACGGGCACGCTCTACGTCACGGTGCCCGGCGACTGGGAGCGGGCGGTCGCGCCCAGCGGCTGGCAGGCGCCGCGGGACACCGGCGAGTTCCCGGCGCTCTCGGTCGGGACGGCAGCGGACTGGACCGACGTGGCGTCGGTCGCCCAGGGCGTGTTCCTCGGCATCCTGCCCGGCAGCGAGCTGCCGGAGACGATGCCGCAGCACCCCGAGTGCGACACCGCCCAGGAGCCCTACGACGGCACCTTCGACGGGCACCCGTCGAGAACGGTGCTCTACACCGGCTGTCCGGGCGGCATCACCGTGGAGCGGGTGGTCCGCCTGGCGTCCAACCGCCTGCTGTGGGTGCAGATCCGCAGCGCCAGCCGGGCGACCGCGAACACCGTGCTCGACGACGTCCAGGCCCGCGGCTTCTAGGAGAGCTTCTCGACGCTGGCGGCGACCTCGTCGCGGAGGCTGTCGAGACCGGGCAGGTCGGCCTCGCGGCCGACCACGCTCATCTCGAACTCCGCCAGCGTCCCGCCGGGGGCGGTGAACCAGGTGAACGTGTTGAAGCGCTGGGTGTTCTGCCCCGGGTCCCGGTAGCGGAAGGACAGCATGTCGTCGGTGCGGGCCAGCACCTTGACGTCCTCGTAGATCGACCGCACGGCGCGCAGCTTGGCCGCGACCATCTCGGCGGTGGTGCGGTGCTCGTTCACGAGCTTGACCCGCAAGCTGTAGCCGCCGATCGTCGGCTCGTCCGGTGGCCGCCAGCGGACCTCGAACAGCGGCGAGACGTCCTCGGGCGTCCAGCCCCGCGGCACGTCGTACCGCCAGCGGTACGTCGGCTCGCCGAGCTGGTGCGGCTTGTAGGACAGGTCCGTCCGCAGCGCCGGGTAGTCGATGTCGGGGGCGTAGGTGGGCGCCGGCACCACCGGGACGGACGGCGAGCTGGCCGGGACGGGCGCGGCGGCCGCGAACGTCGTGGGCTGCTCCTGGCGCAGCACCCCGACGCCGTACCCGGTGACGGCGCCGAGCAGCACGAGCGCGAGCGTCAGCCCGATCCAACGCACCCTCATGGTGCAGGAGGGTAGTCGGGCTGCCGAGTTGTGACAGTTCTGTGCAAGAGTGTCTCGTCACTGTCACAAAGGGAGATCCGCCATGACCGACGCCCTGCTCGACCGTCACCGCCAGCGCCTCGACGACGCCGTCGCGGCCTGCGCGACCCGCACCTGGTTCTCGGCCTTCGACGAGTCGCCGTCGCCCCGCGTGTACGGCGAGGACGCGGCAGCCACCGGCAAGGCGGCGTTCGAGGCGTGGCTCGACGGCGCCTTCCCGCTGGAGACCCCCGGGGCGTCCGGGACCGTCGCGACCGAGCGCTCGCCGTTCGGCTTCGACCTCGGTGTCTCCTACCCGCGGGCCGGCGACGTCGACGAGCTCCTGGCGGCGGCGCGCGCCGGCATGAAGCAGTGGCGCGACGCCGGGCCCGAGGGGCGCACGGGCGTGTGCCTGGAGATCCTCGACCGGCTGCACGCGCGCGTCTTCGAGCTGGCCAACGCGGTGCAGCACACCAGCGGGCAGGCGTTCGTGATGGCGTTCCAGGCGGGCGGCGCGCACGCCCTGGACCGCGCCCTCGAGGCGATCGCCTACGCGTGGACCGAGATGACCCGGACGCCCGCCACCGCGATCTGGGAGAAGCCCGGCCGCGGCGAGCCGCTGCGGATGGAGAAGACGTTCACGGTCGTGCCGCGCGGTGTCGCGCTGGTCATCGGGTGCAACACGTTCCCGACGTGGAACTCCTGGCCGGGCCTGTTCGCCTCGCTGGTGACCGGCAACCCGGTGGTGGTGAAGCCCCACCCCGCCGCGGTGCTGCCGCTGGCGATCACGGTGCAGGTCTGCCGGGAGGTGCTGGCCGAGGCGGGGTTCGACCCCGACCTGGTCACGCTGGCCGCGGAGGAGCCCGACGACCACCTGGCCGCGACGCTCGCCGTACGCCCCGAGGTGAAGCTG
>DASTXB010000097.1:0-30134 GCA_035765695.1 Nocardioides sp.
CCGCCCCGACTCGGCATGTGGGGCGGGGGTGGCCGGTGGCCCTAGCGTTGCCCGGGTGCTCGACTCCGTGGCCGCCGGGCTGCTCACCGGCCTGTCGCTGATCGTCGCGATCGGCGCCCAGAACGCGTTCGTCCTGCGCCAGGGGCTGCTGCGCGAGCACGTGGGGCTGGTCGTGGCGATCTGCACGCTCTCCGACGTGGTGCTGATCGTCGCGGGCGTGGCCGGCATCGGCAGCATCGTCGAGCACGCGCCGATCGCGCTCGACGTCGTGCGCTGGCTCGGCGTCGCGTTCCTGACCTGGTACGGCGTGAGCTCGCTCCTGCGCGCCCGCAGGGCCGAGTCGCTGCACGCCGCCGAGGGCCGCACCGCGCCGAGCCGACGGGCGGTCGCCGTCCGGGCCCTCGCGCTGACCTGGCTGAACCCGCACGTGTACCTCGACACGGTGCTGCTGCTCGGCACGATCGCCAACCACCAGGGCGGCGCCGGGCGCTGGTGGTTCGCCGTCGGCGCCTGCCTCGGCAGCGCGCTGTGGTTCACCGGGCTGGGGTACGGCGCCCGCGCGGCCGGCCGGCTGCTCGCCCGGCCGCGGGCGTGGCAGGTGCTCGACGTGCTCATCGGCCTGACCATGCTCGCGATCGCGACCTCCCTCGCCCTCGGCTGACGGCCGCAACTAGGGTCGGAGCATGACCGACCAGGAGCTGCTCAGCGGGTACATCGACGTCTGGTGGCAGGCGGTCAACGACTTCACCGACCTCCTCGAGGAGCTCGACGAGGCCGACTGGGCGGCGCCGACCGACCTCCCCGGCTGGGACGTCAAGGCGGTCGCCTCGCACATCGCGCACCTCGAGAGCATCCTCGCCGGCAACCCCGAGGAGACCGCCGACGTCGGCGACCCCGAGCACGTCGCCGGCCTGATGGGGCTCTACACCGAGATCGGGGTCGTGAACCGCCGCGACGCCAGCCCCGACTCGATCATCAACGAGATCCGCGCCGCCGCCACCGCCCGGCACACCCGGCTGCTCGCCGACCCGCCGACCGACGGGTCCGCCAAGCCGGAGCCGATCTTCGGCGGCGTGCCGTGGGACTGGCGCACGCTGCTGCGCAACCGGCCGCTCGACGTCTGGATGCACGAGCAGGACATCCGCCGGGCCGTCGACCGCCCGGGCGGGATGGACAGCGAGGCCGCGCGGCACACCGCGGAGTACCTCGCCGAGAGCCTCGGCTACGTGCTGGCGAAGCGCCTGGGCGAGCCTGCCGGCACGATCGCGGTGCTCGAGATGGAGGGCAGCGCCCCGTTCGCCTTCGCGGTCAACGACGCGGGCCGGGGCGAGCGGCTGCCCGACGTGCCCGACGCGCCGACGGTGTGCCTGCGGATGGACCGCGAGGCGTTCATCCGGCTCGCCGGCGGCCGATGCGAGCCGGAGCCGGGCACCGTGCAGGTCGACGGCGACCGCGCCCTCGGCCAGCGCCTCCTCGACGCCCTGGCCACCACGCCGTGAGGCCCGCGGCCGACCGCTGGGAGCCGGCCGACATCCCGGACCAGGCCGGCCGGACCGTCCTGGTCACCGGGCCGACGGTCGGCGGGCTGGGCCAGTTCACCGCGCTCGAGCTCGCCCGCCGGGGCGCCCGGGTGGTGCTCGCGGGGCGCCGCCCCGAGCGGGTCGCCGAGACGCGGGCCGCGATCCGCGCCGAGGTGCCGGACGCCGCGCTCGAGGAGCTCGTGGTCGACCTCGCGGACCTCGCGTCGGTACGCCGCGCGGCGGCCGAGGCCGCGGGGCTCGGGCCGATCCACGTGCTGGTCAACAACGCCGGCGTCATGGCCCCGCCGTACTCCCGCACCGGCGACGGCCTCGAGCTCCAGATGGCGACCAACCACTTCGGGCCGTTCCTGCTCACCGGGCTGCTGCTCCCGCAGCTGGTCGCGAGCGAGGACGGCCGCGTGGTCACGGTGTCGTCGCAGATGCACCGGGTCGCGCGCACGGCGCCGCTCGACGACCCGCGGGTGCAGCACGGGCGCTACCTGCGCTGGCCCGTGTACGGGCGGACGAAGCTCGCGAACCTGCTCTTCACCTACGAGCTCGACCGCCGGCTGCGCCGCGCCGCGCTGCCGGTCAAGGCGCTCGCCGCGCACCCCGGCTTCGCGGCGACGCACCTCGCGGCGAACGGCCAGTACGGCCGGGCGTCGGGCGGCCGCGCCTCGATCCTGGACGCCGCGATCAAGGCGGTGTCGCCCAACTCCGCCGGCGAGGGGGCGTGGCCGACGCTCATGGCCGCCACCGCCGACCTCCCCGGCTCGACGTACGTCGGACCGGACGGGCCGTTCGAGTGGGGCGGCCACCCGAAGGTCACCACCTCCACGAAGCAGTCGTACGACGAGACCGCGCAACGCCGCCTCTGGCTGCTGAGCGAGGAGGTCACGGGCGTCCGCTACCCGTGAGCCCTCGGCTCACGACCGGTCGCGGACCCGCACGAAGCCGCCGAGGACGGGGACGTAGACCGATCCGTCCGGGCCGAGGGTCACGATCCCGCCGTGGTTGTCGCGCAGCACCCCGAGACCGGTACGCCGGGCCCAGACCGCGCGGCCGGTGTCGAGGTCGACGGCGGTGAGGTACCACGCGTTGGCGCCGAGCCAGCTGTGCCGCTTCGTGTAGACGTAGGCGAGCCCGGCCTCGGTCGAGACGGCGGGCGCGCCGCTGGGCGCGTCCAGGTCCGACTCCCAGCTGACGTCGCAGCGCTGGTCGACGCGGGCGATCCCCCCGGTGGTCGTGCGGCCGAGGGCGGTCGAGAGGGTGCCGCCGTACCCGTGCTGGTTGAGGACGAGCACGCCGTCGCCGGCGGCGACCATGCCGCCGTCGGTCGCGCTCTCGTCGTCGTCGAAGAGCTCGACCCGGCAGGCCACGTCACCGGTGTCGCCGCGGTGCAGGACGACCTGCAGCCGCGGGTCGCGGTCGTCGGCGACGGCCACCAGCCCCGAGGGGAGGACGACGGGGGCGCTCCCGCGCTCGCCGCCGTCGTACGCCGACGACCAGGCCAGCACCGGGCGGCCCTTCGCGGCGATGACCTTGTGCAGGGCACCCGAGCCGGGGACGTAGACCGCGTCGTCGGCGACCGCGAGCGGGCGGTCGACGGTGTCGTCGAGGTCGAGCGTGCGGACCCGGGTGCCGTCGACCAGGCCGACCACGCCGTCCGCGGTGGAGAACCAGGTGCGCCCGTGGCCGTCGGCCTCGAGACCCGTCAGGCAGCCGAGGTCGCCGGGAAGGTCGACGGTGGCCGCGGTGGTCAGGTCGGGCTCGTCCTCCGCGTCGGCCGTGGCGACCGCGACGACCTGGTCGTCGACGGCGACCAGCGCCCGGTCGCGGACCACGCTGAACACCAGCGGGCAGTTCGCCGGCAGCTCCTTGGTGGCCAGCTGCCGCAGGCTGTCGGGGTCGATCAGCCGCAGCGTGCCCTCGCAGGTGGTGACCAGCCGGCCGTGGCTGTCGAAGCCGACCTCATGGCAGTCGGTGGTGCCGTAGGACTTCGTGGTCACCCGGGGCGACTCGCCGAGCGGCGCGGTGACCTCGTCGGCGGCCACGATCGCGGGGCGCCCGACGTACGACGGCGTCACCAGCACGCCCGCACCCGGGGCGATGCGGAGCCAGCCGTCCGGGACGACGTAGGCGAGCCCGGCGACCACGGCCACCCCGACCGCCCAGCCGAGGAGGACACGGCGGGTCGGCCGGAGCCATCCGCGGACCCGGCGGAAGTACAGCGAGCCGGCGGCCAGCAACAGCACCATCGGCCCGAACGCCCACCACAGGAGGGCCACGCCCACCAGGGCGGCCGTGCGCGCGAACCTCATCTCGCGGAGATCGTAGGTCGCGCGGCGCCGCTGGGCGGTGAGGCGCGGCGAGCCTGCCGACGATCAGGCGGCGACGGGCACCGGTTCCAGGACGCGGACGTGGAGCAGGCCCTCGCGGCGCGCGACCAGCGTGGCAGCGCCGATCGTCGCCGCCACGGCCAGCGCGTTGAGGAGCAGCACGGCGACACCCTTGACGAGCACGAACGTCTCGAGCGGCTGGGACTGGAGGAGCCACAGGGTCGCCGTGGCCTTGCCGATGCACAGCAGGGCCCACATGAGGGTGAGGTGCCGGAACAGCCGCCGGATCCGTGGCCGCAGGTGGAGGGCGTCGTCCATCGGGTAGAAGTCCCCAGCCAGGCGGGCGACCATCGGCCGCGCGGTCGCCAGCGTGGCGATGAAGGCCACCCCGATGAGGCCGTCGCTGATGATCGGCTGGAGGAAGTACAGGTAGGTGCTCTCGGTGAGCAGCGCCACGAGGGTGCGACCGGTCATCACCAGCGCCGTGAGGATCAGCAGCCCCGAGGCCCGGCGCCCCGTGAGCGCCCGCCACCCGATCGCGCCGTACGACCAGACGAGGGCCACGACGATCGCCGTCCAGACGCCCTCGAGGCGCAGGCACGCGTAGAAGAGCGCCGCCGGAACGGCACAGGCCACCAGGAGGCTGAGCCCGACCCGGCGGATGACGGCGGAGAGCGCCGGACGGCCCGGCTGGACGGTCGGGGTCGGTGCGGTGGTGGTCCCGGAGGCAGACATGGGGTCCCGTCGTCACGAACATCGCGAGAAGGCCCCGCACCGACCACAGTACGCCTCCCCCGGGGCCGCGACGGTCGCGTCGCACGAACCGGCATGATGTGGGCATGAGCGACCCGCGCGCGGGACAGCCCGCCGAGCCCTCGGACCTCGTCGACATCGCGCACCTGGTGACGGCGTACTACACCGGCGTCCCGGACCCCGAGGATGTCGATCAGCAGGTCGCGTTCGGGACCAGCGGGCACCGCGGGTCGTCGCTGCGGACGGCGTTCAACGAGACCCACATCCTGGCGACCACGCAGGCGATCGTCGACCACCGCCGTTCGCAGGGGTACGACGGCCCGCTGTTCCTCGGCCGTGACACGCACGGGCTGTCGGAGCCGGCGTGGGCGACCGCGCTCGAGGTGCTGGTGGCCAACGACGTGACCGTGCTGGTCGACGACCGCGACGGGTACACGCCGACCCCGGCGGTGTCGCACGCGATCATCCGGGCGAACGGCGGCCGCACCACCGGGTCCGGGCTGGCCGACGGCATCGTCGTCACGCCGTCGCACAACCCGCCGAGCGACGGCGGCTTCAAGTACAACCCGCCGCACGGGGGCCCGGCCGACAGCGACGCGACCTCGGCGATCGCCGCCCGCGCGAACGAGCTGATCCGGGGCGGTCTGGCGGGCGTGCAGCGGGTGCCGTTCGCGCGGGCCCGGTCCGCGGCCTCGGCGTACGACTTCCTCGGGACGTACGTCGACGACCTGCCGAACGTCGTGGACGTCGACCGGATCCGCGCGGCCGGCGTGCGGATCGGGGCGGACCCGCTGGGCGGCGCGTCGGTGGCGTACTGGGGCGAGATCGCCGAGCGGCACCGGCTCGACCTGACCGTCGTGAACCCGCTCGTCGACCCGACCTGGCGGTTCATGACGCTGGACTGGGACGGCAAGATCCGGATGGACTGCTCCTCGCCGCACGCGATGGCCTCGCTGATCGCGCAGCGGGATCGGTACGACATCGCCACCGGCAACGACGCGGACTCCGACCGGCACGGCATCGTCACGCCGGACGCCGGCGTGATGAACCCCAACCACTACCTCGCGGTGGCGATCGGCTACCTCTTCGGCGGCGCGCGGCCGGACTGGCCGGCGGCGGCACGGATCGGCAAGACGCTGGTGTCCTCGTCGATGATCGACCTGGTGGCGAAGTCCATCGGGCGCGAGATGGTCGAGGTGCCGGTCGGGTTCAAGTGGTTCGTGCCCGGACTGATCGACGGGTCGTTCGGCTTCGGCGGCGAGGAGTCCGCGGGCGCGTCGTTCCTGCGCCGCGACGGGTCGGCGTGGACCACCGACAAGGACGGCATCATCCTCGCGCTCCTCGCCTCGGAGATCCTGGCCGCGACGGGCAGGTCCCCGTCCGCGCACTACGCCTCGCTCGTCGAGCAGCACGGCGAGCCGGCGTACGCCCGCATCGACGCCCCGGCGAGCCGGGAGCAGAAGGCGAAGCTGGCCGCGCTGTCGCCCGACGACGTCACCGCCACGACGCTGGCCGGCGAGGAGATCACCGCCAAGCTGACCGAGGCCCCGGGCAACGGCGCGAAGATCGGCGGACTCAAGGTGGTCACCGAGTCCGCGTGGTTCGCCGCCCGACCGTCGGGCACCGAGGACGTCTACAAGATCTACGCCGAGTCGTTCCGCGGCCCCCAGCACCTCGCCCGGGTGCAGGAGGAGGCGAAGGCGGTCGTCGACGCGGCGCTCTGAGCAGCTCAGACGGGGGCCGGGCGGGTGTCGACGCCGGGGACACCGGTGCCGCGGATCGAGGCCCGCGCCGTCTCGGGCACGAAGGCCAGCGCGACCGCCGCCGAACGCTGCCGTCGCGACGTTGTAGGCGATCGCGAAGCCGGCGTACCGGCGTCGCTGAGGAGCAGCTCGCACACCAGCACGATGGTCGAGCGTCGCGATCGTGCCGGCCTCCGGAAGAAGACGTCGGCGATGTACGTGGCGGCGTAGGCGCACACGCCGTCGTCGAACCACTCGGTCATGTTGCCCAACCCGACCCGCGGGAGCGTCGCATAACGATCCGGTCAAGACTGTCATCGGACGACCGTCGACCGGTCACTGGACAGGCATGGCCCAAACAGGACGACGGATGCGGGACGAGCAGCGACGGCGAGAGCGCGGCGTCGCCGTCGCGTCCCTGGTGCTCGTCGTCCTCGTCGGCGCCGCCGCGCTCGCCGGATGCGACACCGCGTCGCCCGACGCGACCGCGGCGCCGGCACCCACGGGACCGTTCGAGGGTCCGCTCCCCGGGGCCGGTCCCACGAGCCACACGGCGTTCACCAGCGCCTTCGGTCGGTCGCGCCAGGGCGCCTCCGGCACCGCCGACCTCGCCCCGACGGGCCTGCGCTTCGGCGTGCACCGTCGCTACGACCGGGTCGTGGTGCACCTGCGCGGGGAGGGTGCGCCCGGGTGGCGTGCCCGGTACGCCGGGCCACGGCAGGACCTCACGGGGACGGCGACGCTCCAGGTCGACGTGCTCGGCCTCGGGCGAGGGGCGGCCGCGGCCCCGACGACGTGGGTGGGCTCGACGCACCTGGCGCCGCAGACCGGCCACGTCGTCACGGAGGTGCGCCGGGGCGCACGCCACCGGCGCGCCCAGCGGATCCTCATCGGGGTCGACGCCCGGCGTCCGTTCCGGGTGTTCGCACTGGAGCATCCCGCGCGCGTCGTCGTGGACGTGCGCCGACCGGCACCACCGCGGTTCCGCGGACCGCTCAACGGCGTCCCGCCGTTGCACGAGGCGGCGTTCCCCCGCGGCCGCGGCCCCGACGACGCGATCGGCAGCGCCGATGCCCGCCTGAGCCCGACCAACCTGCGCATGGGGTTCCACCGCACGTTCGAGCGCTTGGTCCTCACCCTCCGCGGCCCCGGCGACCCGGGCTGGCGGGCGGCGTACGTCGACCGGCCCGCACTGCCGGGCACCGGGGCGCACTTCGCACTCGCCGGCAGCACCACGCTCCGGGTGCGGGTCACCGGCGTCGTACCGCCCACCGCGCCCGGCGCCCGGCGCTACCACGGACCGCAACGGTTCGGCCCGCACCGGAAGGCGGGGCCGGTGCGCGAGGTCGTCCACGGCCCCGTGCGCGACGGCGCCGTGGAGCTCTACCTGGGGATGTCCGCCGAACGACCGTTCCGGGTGTTCACCGTCACCCACCCCAGAAGGGTGGTCGTCGACGTGCTGCGGTGAGGCTCAGAGGTGGTCCGGCACGATGAGCGCGTCCGGGTCCTGCCTCGGCGGGAGGCACTCGAGCGCGAGCTTGACCAGCGCCACCCGGGCCGTGACGAGCGCCTTGCGACGCAGCCCCTTCTCGTCGCCGAGCCGCTCCTCGACGGCGGCGGTGACCTGCTCGTCGGTGTACGTCGGCCGCTCGCCCGCGGCGACCTCGACGTCCGGCAGGGCGACGAGGGTCGGCAGCAGCTGGTCGCCGAGCCCGTCGAGCACCACGAAGCGCTGGTAGCGGTCGAGCGACTCCCACAGCTCGTCCTCGGTGCGCCGGCCCTTGCGGACGTCCTTGTCCTGCACGGCGAGGACGTTCTTGGCCACGCCGGTCAGCGCGACCGTCAGCTCGTGCTCGGTGAATCGCATGGGACCAGATTGCCGCACGGCCCCGCACGGCCGGCGGCTAGGTTGATCCCGTGGCCGTCATCGAGACCACCGGTCTCACCAAGACCTACCCGCGGGTGACGGCGCTCGACCACCTCGACGTCACGATCGGCGACGGCGTCACCGGGCTGGTCGGCGCGAACGGCGCGGGCAAGTCGACGCTGATCAAGATCCTGCTCGGCCTGGTGCCGGCGACCAGCGGCGGCGCGACCGTGCTCGGCCACGACGTCGCGTCCGAGGGCGGCCTGATCCGGGCGCTGGTCGGCTACATGCCCGAGCACGACTGCCTGCCCGCCGACGTCTCGGCCAGCGACCTGGTCGTGCACCTGGGCCAGATGTCCGGGCTGCCGTACGCCGCCGCGCGCGAGCGCACCTCGGACGTGCTGCGGCACGTGGGCCTGGCCGAGGAGCGGTACCGGCCGATCGGTGGCTACTCCACCGGCATGAAGCAGCGGGTCAAGCTCGCCCAGGCGCTCGTGCACGACCCGCGGCTGGTGCTGCTCGACGAGCCGACCAACGGCCTGGACCCGGCCGCGCGCGACGACATGCTCGGGCTGGTGCGGCGGATCGGGCAGGAGTTCGGCATCGCCGTCCTCGTCACCTCCCACCTGCTCGGCGAGCTCGAGCGGGTCAGCGACCACGTGGTGATCCTCGACTCCGGCCGGCTGCTGCGCTCCTCGGCGACCACCGACTTCCTGCACGCGACCGGCAGCCTGCTGGTCGAGGTGCAGGGCCGCCCGGACGCCGACAAGCTGCTCGGCCAGGCGCTGGTGGACGCCGGCCTCACGGCCCGCCCGGCGGGCGGCGCGCTGATCGAGGTCGAGGTGCGCGACGAGACCACGCGCGACGTCGTCCGCGACCTCACCGTCGACCTCGGCCTCGGGCTGGTGCGGATGCAGGACCGGCACCACCGGATCGAGGACGTGTTCCGGGAGGGGGTGGCCGGTGGCGTCCAGCCCGTCTGAGACCCCCAGCGGCGTCATCCACGACCTCGGCTACCGGCCGTACGGCGGGCCGCGGCTGGGTGAGCGGGCGGTCTCCTGGTCGTTCTTCCGGACCGGCCTGCGCAACACCTACGGCCTGGGCCGCTCGGCACGCTCGAAGGTGCTGCCGATGATCCTGCTCGGCCTGATGCTGCTGCCCGCGCTGATCCTGGTCGGCGTCCTGGTGCAGGCCAAGGACCTGCTCGACCTCGACGAGCAGATCGTCCCGTACTCGACGTACCCGCTCACCACCCAGCTGCTGGTCTCGGTCTTCGTCGCGGCCCAGGCGCCGGCGCTGGTCTCCCGGGACCTGCGGTTCCGCACGATCACGCTCTACCTGGCGCGGCCGATGCGGCGCTCGGCGTACGTGCTGGTGCGGTTCGCGTCGCTGACGGTCGCGACGTTCGTGCTGGTCGCCGCGCCGCTGCTGCTGATGTACGTCGGCGGGCTGCTCGCCGACCTGCCCGTGGGCCGCGAGACCGTGCGCTTCCTGGAGGCGGTGGCCGGCGCGGCGCTGCTCGCGGCGTGCCTGGCCGGGCTGGCGGCGGTGGTCTCCGCGCTCACGATCCGGCGGGGGCTCGCCGTCGCCGCGGTGATCGTGGTGCTGCTCGTCAGCTACACGGTGGTCTCCGCGATCCAGGGCATCTCGCTGGAGGCCGGGCACGACGGGGTCGGGCAGGTGGCCGGGATCTTCTCGCCGTACACGCTCGTCAACGGCGTCCAGGTCTTCCTGTTCGACGTCCCGGAGGCGACGGCGACGCCGCCGGAGGGCACCGCGATGGGCCTGCTGTACGTCGGCGCGACGGTGCTGACCGTGCTCGGGTCGGTCGCGGCGCTGCTGGCCCGCTACCGGAGGGTCAGCCCGTGAGCGAGATCCGGATCGACCACGTCTCGCGGTGGTTCCGCAACGTCGTCGCGGTCAACGACGTCACCATGACGATCGGGCCCGGCGTCACCGGCCTGCTCGGCCCGAACGGCGCGGGCAAGTCCACGCTGATCGCGCTCATGTCGGGGTTCCTCGCGCCGTCCGCCGGCTCGGTGACGCTGGACGGCGCGCCGCTGTGGCGCAACGAGCGGGTCTACCGCCAGGTCGGGCTGGTGCCCGAGCGCGAGGCGCTGTTCGAGTACCTCACCGGGCGGGAGTTCGTGGTCGCGAACGCCGAGCTCCAGGGGCTCGCCGACCCGGGCGCCGCGGCCCAGCGCGCGATCGCGCTGATCGAGATGAGCGACGCGCAGGACCGCGAGATCTCGACGTACTCCAAGGGCATGCGGCAGCGGATCAAGATGGCCTCGGCGCTGGTCCACGACCCGCCGGTGCTGCTGCTCGACGAGCCGTTCAACGGCATGGACCCGCGGCAGCGGATCCACCTGATGGAGCTGATCCGGACCATGGGCGCCGAGGGTCGGACCGTGCTGTTCAGCTCGCACATCCTGGAGGAGGTCGAGCAGGTCGCGCGCCAGATCGAGGTCGTGGTCGCCGGGAGGCACGCGGCCTCCGGCGACTTCGGCGCGATCCGGCGGCTGATGACCGACCGGCCGAACCGCTTCGTGCTGCGCACCGCCGACGATCGGCTGCTGGCGTCCGTGCTGCTGGCCGACCCGTCGGTCCGCGGCGCCCGGCTGCGCGCCGAGGGCGGCATCGAGCTCGAGGCGTCCGACTTCGGCCGGTTCAGCCAGGTGCTGCCCCGGCTGGCGCGCGAGCACGGCGTACGCCTGCTCGAGGTGACCCCAACCGACGAGTCGCTCGAGAGCGTCTTCTCGTACCTGGTGTCGTCATGAGCACCCCGGCGATCTCGCGGACCATCGTGCGGCTCGGCGCGCGCAGCATCTTCGGGCGCTGGCGCGGGGCGCTGCTGTTCGCGCTGCCGGTCGTCCTGCTCGGGCTCTCGGTGCTCGCCCGGGCGCTGGTGGGGCAGAGCGACCAGGGCTCGCGGCACACGCTCTACGGGCTCGGGCTGGTCGTGGTGGTGCCGCTGGTGGCGCTGCTCGCGACCTCCGGCGTGCTCGCTCCGGAGATCGACGACGGCTCGATCTCGTACCTGCTCGCGAAGCCGATCCCCCGCTCGACGATCGTCCTCAGCAAGCTCGTCGTCGCCCTCGGGTGCGTGGTGGCGTTCGCGACGCTCCCGATGCTGCTCGCGGGCCTCGTGCTGCGCACCGACGACCCGTCGGTCGCCGTCGGCTTCGCGCTGGGCTCGCTGCTCGGCGGTACGGCGTACTGCGCGCTCTTCGCGCTGCTCTCCGTGATGACCCGCCACGCCGTCGTGGTCGGGCTGGTCTACCTGCTCGTCTGGGAGGGCCTGCTCGGCGGGCTGCTCGACGGCGTGCGGTGGCTGAGCGTCACCCGCTGGTCGGCCGAGGTGGCCGACCGGGTCGCCGGGCTGTCCCTGGTCGAGAACCTGCCGCTGACCTACGCGCTGATCGCCGGCGCCGTCGTCATCGTCGGCAGCGGCTGGCTGACCGGTCAGCGGCTGCGGTCGTTCAACCTGACCGGGGACGAGTGAGCCGCGCGCGGGTTTCGGCTGTCAGCAGCCAAGACCCGCGCGACACGCCGATGGCGTCCGGCGTGTCGTGCGGGTTTCGGCTGCCAGCAGCCGAAACCCGCAGCCTCCGTCGGGTCAGGCAGCAGCCTGCTTGCGCGCCTGCTGCTGCAGCCGGGCGGCGGCGGCGCGGCGGACCTTGGGGCCCTTGGCCGACATCGCCCAGAGCAGCTTGGCCTGGGCCGGCAGGTTCTTCACCGTCGTCGTGGCGAGCCAGCCGTTCGGGAACGACAGCCGCACCACCTTGTGCCAGGCCGAGTAGACCTGCTGCGGCAGCGGCGCCGAGTGGTAGTTCAGGTCGTACTTCTCGAACAGCGCCTGCACGCGCGGCGCGACCTCGGCGTACCGGTTGCTCGGCAGGTCCGGGAACAGGTGGTGCTCGATCTGGTGCGAGAGGTTGCCGGTCATCACGTGCATCGTCTTCGAGCCGGAGATGTTCGCCGAGCCGAGCATCTGGCGCAGGTACCACTCGCCGCGGGTCTCGTTCTCCGGGATCGCCCGCTTCTCGAAGGTCTCCACGCCCTCGGGGAAGTGGCCGCACATGATCACCGAGTGCGACCACACGTTGCGCACCAGGTTCGCGGTGAAGTTCGCGGCCAGCGTCGACAGGAACGACCCGGTCGGGATCGACAGCGCCGGGTGGACGACGTAGTCCTTGGTGGCCTGGCGGCGGATCTTGCGCAGCGTCCTCTTCAGGTTCGTCGTGAACTCCGCGGACCGCTTCTCCTTCGGGACCCGCAGGTTGCGGCCGAGCTCGAGGTCGTACGCCGCGATGCCGTACTCGAAGAAGCACGCGTTGACGAAGTTCCACAGCGGCTGACCCAGGTGCATGGGGTGCCAGCGCTGGTCCTCGTCGACGCGCATGATGCCGTAGCCGAGGTCGTTGTCCTTGCCGACGATGTTCGTGTACGTGTGGTGGATCTCGTTGTGCGCGTGCTTCCAGCCGTCCGCGGTCGACGCGTTGTCCCACTCCCACGTGGTCGAGTGGATCTTCGGGTCACGCATCCAGTCCCACTGGCCGTGCATGACGTTGTGACCGATCTCCATGTTCTCGAGGATCTTGGCGACCGACAGCCCGATGGTGCCCACGACCCACGCCGGCGGCAGCGAGGAGAACAGCAGCACCGCGCGGCTCGCGAGCTCCAGCCGCCGCTGCACGTCGACGACCCGGTGGATGTACGCCGCGTCGCGCGCGCCGCGGTCGTCGAGGACGTCCTGCCGGATCGCGTCGAGCTCGATGCCGATCTGCTCGACGTCCTCGGGGGTGAGGTGGGCGGTGGGGTTCTCGGGCTTCTTCGTGATGGCGGTCATCGGGAGCGTGCTCCTTCGTCGACGTGGCAGGCACCAGCGGCGGCGCTGATGCAGGTCTGGATCGGTACGCCGGCGGGGTCGGTCTCGCCGGGGACGGCGACCGTGACCGCGCCGTTGCGCAGGTCGCGCACGGCGCCCTGCTTCAGCGGGATGACGCAGCCCATGCAGATGCCCATCCGGCAGCCGCTGGGCATGAGGACGCCGGCCGTCTCGGCCGCGTCCAGGATCGGAGTGGCACCGTCGGCCTCGATCTCGCGGCCATCGGCGAACGTCACGGTCCCCCCGTCGCCGGGCTCGACCAGCACGGCACGGAACCGCTCGGTGGTGAGGGCCAGCCCGCGCGCGGCGTGGTGGGCCTCGAGCGCGTCGAGCAGGCCGGCCGGGCCGCAGCCGTAGGCGAGCCGTTCGTCGAGATCGGGGACCAGCGTCGGCAGGTCGGAGACGTCGAGGATGCCGTGCACGTCGTCGTACCGCTCGATCAGCCGGATCCGGCCGGCCGCGGCGTGGGCGCGGAGCTCGTCGCGGAACATCGCGGTGTCGGCGCACTGGTTGACGTGCACCAGGACGATGTCGACGTCCGGCGCCTGCCGCCGCGAGAAGAGGTTGCGCAGCATGCCGATCACCGGGGTGATGCCGGATCCTCCGGTGACCAGGAGCAGCTTGTCCGGCATCGGCTGGGGCAGGACGAACTCGCCCTCCGCCTGCTCGAGCTGGACCATCGCGCCGACCCGCACCGCGTGCACGAGGTGGTTGCTCACGACGCCGCCGGGGATCGCCTTGACGGTGATGCTGATGCAGCGGTCCTCGCGGGGGCCGTGGGTGAGCGAGTAGGTGCGCCACAGGCGGACCCCGTCGACGTCGACACCGATCCGGACGTACTGCCCCGGCACGTGGCCGGCCCAGTCCCGGCCCGGCTTGACCAGGATCGTCGCAGACTCGGCCGTCTCAGGTGTCACCGCGACGATCCGGCCCTGGAGGCCCTCGCGGCCGCGGCGCAGCGGGTGGAAGACGTCGAGGACGTCGCCGAGCTCGAGGGGGGTCACGGCGGCCTCGGCCACCCGGCGCAGGCTCTGTCGCAGGTTGAACCCGCGGGTGCCCCGCGCGTGGTGCGGCGGAACGGCGATGCTCATATGTCCAGTGTGCTGCGCCTGCGGCGTAATACCATGACCAGCAGACGTGAAGATCTGCATCACATTTGTTCATTGCGCACAAAGGAGCGCCCGATGGTCCGCCGCACCGCCCGTCGTACCGCCGGTCACGGGGTGCGCCTGCCGACCGAGGCGTTCGCCGAGATGCGCGACCAGCTGCCGAAGGTCGCCGACGACGTCGTCACCGCCATCATCGCCGAGGTCCCCAGCTACCGAGACGCGCTGTCCGGCCCGATGGGCGAGAACATCCGCAACGCCGTCCAGCTCGCGCTCGGCGGCTTCCTGGCGCTGGCCAGCGGGCGCCGCGGCGCCGACCCCGGTACGCCGACCGCGCCGGCGGTCGAGGGTGCGTACCAGCTCGGCCGCGGCGAGGCCCGCAGCGGCCGGTCGACCGAGGCCCTGCTGGCGGCGTACCGGATCGGCGCCCGGGTCGCGTGGCGCGACATGTCGACGACCGCCGTCGGGGCCGGAGTCGACGCGGGCGCGCTGGTCGGGTTCGCCGAGCTGGTGTTCGCCTACATCGACGAGCTGTCCGCGGCCAGCGCGTCGGGCCATGCCGACGAGCTGGCCACCAGCGGCCGGGTGCGCCAGCGGTTGCTGGACCGGATCGCCCACCACCTCCTGACCGGCGCCCCCGCCGACGCCGCGCTGGCCGCGGCCGAGCGCGCCGGCTGGGATCCCCCGCAGACCCTGACCGCCGTCCTCGTTCCGGAGTCGCAGGTCCGTCCCGTGCTGCCGTCCCTGTCGCCGGCCACGCTCCGGGCGGTCGACCCGCCCGGGCTCGAGGACGGCGCGCTGCTGCTGGTGCCCGACGCGCACGGCCACCGGCGGGCCGCGCTGCTGCACGCCCTGGACGGGCGTGGGTCGCTGGCGGGTCCGCCGCGGCCCTGGCTGGAGGTGCGCGCGTCGTACGACCGGGCGCTGCGCGCCCGCGCGGCCGGGCTCGAGGTCGACACCGAGGCGCACCTCGTGGAGCTGGTGCTCGACGCCGACCCGGTGGCGCGCGCCGACCTGCGGGCGCAGCTCCTCGCACCACTGGAGGGGCTGCGACCCGGCACGGCCGAGAAGCTGACCGACACCCTGCGCTGCTGGCTGCTGCACCAGGGCCGGCGCGACGACGTCGCCGCCGCGTTGTTCGTGCACCCGCAGACCGTCCGCTACCGGATGGGCCAGCTGCGGGAGCGGTACGGCGACCGTCTCGACGACCCCGACACCGTCCTCGCGCTCACCGTCGCCCTCGGTTGAAACTTCACCGTTTTCATCAATTCTGACCAATCCGGCCCCGCCGACCGGTCCGAACCTCTCGCGTCCGTACAGATGGCCCGCGCAACCCCCGCGCGGGTCAGACAGGGAGGGAACCCATGTCCACGCACCGCACCGTACGTACCACCGCCGCCGGCCTCGCCACGGCGGCGCTCGCCGCCGGCTCGCTCGTCGCGACCAGCCCGGCCCATGCCGCGGCCCCGGCCAAGGGCAAGCCGACCAGCATCGCGCAGGTGCTGGCCGCCGACGGCCACACGTTCGACAGGAACTGGTCCGACTTCGACATCCTCGACGCCGCGGTGGGCGCCGTCCTGGACGCGAAGCCCCAGAGCCCGGTCGGTGTCCTGGCCGACGGCAAGGTGAAGCTCACGGCGTTCGCGCCGACCGACCGCGCCTTCCGCAAGCTGGCGCACAAGCTCACCCACAGCTGGCCGAAGACCGAGAAGGCCACCTTCACCGCCATCGCGGGCGCAGCCGGGATCGACACCGTCGAGGCCGTGCTGCTCTACCACGTCGTTCCCGGCAAGACGCTGACCGCCGCCAAGGTCGTCAAGGCCGACGGCACGAGGCTCACCACCGCCCAGGGCGGCAAGATCAAGGTCCGGGTCATGGGCAAGAAGGTCAGCCTCGTCGACGCCGACCCCGACCAGCGCGACCCGCGGGTCATCAGGGTCGACATCAACAAGGGCAACCCGCAGATCGCCCACGCGATCGACCGCGTGCTGCTGCCGGTCGACCTCTGACCGACGTCAGGATCGCGGAGGAGCCGACCCGCGCCGCCCGAGCAGCACCAGCTGTCGGGTGGCGCGGGTCATGGCCACGTACCGGTCGACCGCGCTCCACGACTCCGGGTCGACGAGGACGACCAGGTCGAACTCCAGGCCCTTGACCAGCTCGGGCGCCAGCGACCGCACCCGCGGCGTGTCCGGCCGCGACGGGTCGCCGATCACGCAGGCGGTCCCCTCGGCGTGCTGCGCGAGGACCCGGTCCAGGTCGTCGTACGTGCCGTGGACGACGGGGACGCCGCTGCTGCGGATCGACGTCGGCACGTTCGCGTCCGGCAGCGCGGCTCGGATGACCGGCGCGGCCTCGGCCATCACCTCCTCCGGCGTGCGGTAGTTGATCGTCAGCGCCGCCTCGCGGACCTCGCCGACGCCGACCCGCCGGAGACGCTCGCCCCACGACTCGGCGAAGCGACGCCGGGCCTGGGCGCGGTCGCCGACGATCGTGATGCTGCGCGACGGGCAGCGCAGCAGCAGCATCTGCCACTCGGCGTCGGTCAGCTCCTGGGCCTCGTCGATCACGACGTGCGCGAACGGACCGGCCAGCAGGTCGGGGTCGGCGGCCGGGACCGCGGACTCGTCGGCGAGCACGGCGCCCAGGTCCGCCCCGCGCAGCATCGACATCACCATCATCTCGGAGTCGTCGGTCGCGACCAGGTGGTCGACGACCATCTCCATCTCCTGCCGCTGCGCCGCCAGCGCCGCCTCCTGCCGGCGCCGCCGCCGCGAGGTCTCGGGGTCACCGAGCCGCTGCCGGGCCGCGTCGAGGATCGGCAGGTCCGACACCGTCCACGCCTGCGGCTCGTCGCGCTGCAGCCGGCGTACCTCCTCGGGGGTCAGCCACGGCGCGCAGCGGCGCAGGTACGCCGGCACCGACCACAGGTCCCCGACCAGGTCGGCGGCGTCGATGCGCGGCCAGGCCCCGCCGAACGCGTCGAGCAGGGCCTCGTTGCGGGTCAGCGACCGCGCCAGCTGCTCGGCCGGGACGTCGTCGCCGGCCTTGTCCACCAGGATCGCGACCAGCGCGTCCCAGACGTCGTCGCGCGCCGCGTTGTGCGGCGTGCCCGGGTCGGCCGCCGCGAACGCCTCGGCCCAGTCGTCGGCGCCCAGCCAGAGGTCGACCCACGGCGTCTCGACCTCCAGGCCCGCGGTCGGCGGCTCCTCGTACAGCCGGACCGCGGGCTCGACCGCCGTCACCATCGCGGCCGTGGCCTTGAGGCGGGCGACCTCGGGGTCGGCCTCCTCGACCGCGGCCGCACCCTCGGGCAGCAGGTCGCGCAGGGTGCAGGTCTGCACCCCCTCCTCGCCGAGGCTCGGGAGCACGTCCGCGACGTAGGCGAGGTAGGGCCGGTGCGGCCCGACGAACAGCACCCCTCCGCGGCCGCCGGACAGGCGCGGGTCGGCGTACAGCAGGTACGCCGCGCGGTGCAGCGCGACGACGGTCTTGCCGGTGCCCGGTCCGCCGTCGACGACCAGCGCGCCGCGTGACGACGCGCGGATGATCGCGTCCTGGTCGGCCTGGATGGTGCCGAGGACGTCGCGCATCCGCGATGACCGGCTGGTGCCGAGGCTGGCGATGAAGGCCGAGTCCTCGTCGAGCGCCAGGTGCCCGTCGACCGCGTCGGCGTTGAACACCTCGTCCCAGTAGTCGGTCACCCGGCCACCGGCCCAGCGGTACCGGCGCCGACTGGCCAGGCCCAGCGGCTGGGCGTGGGTGGCGGCGAAGAAGGGCTCCGCGGCGGGCGTCCGCCAGTCCACCAGCAGGCGGTGGCCGCTGGGATCGGTGAGCCCGAGGCGCCCGACGTACACGGGGTCGGAGCCGTCGGCGGGCACCATCCGGCCCAGGCAGAGGTCCAGGCCGAACCGCCGCAGCGTGCGCAGCCGGGCGGTCAGCCGGTGCACCTCCTGGTCGCGCTCGAGCGCCTGCTGCCACCGGCCACCTGGTGCGCGCCGGACCTCGTCGAGGCGTCCGCCCAGGTCGGCGACCGCGTGGTCGAGGCTCGTGGCGATGGCCGCGAAGTGCCGGTCGTCGGCGGCGGTCAGGGACGGGTCGGACTTGGCGTGGTCGGCGAGGGCGAAGGCGGTCACGACCGGACATGGTGGAGCCGGGAGGGGGTCTTGCCGCAAGACCCCCTCCCCGCTATACGTTGTAAGTGCCGGGGAACGTGCCCGGGGCCGGGTCCTCGCCGACCAGCCCGTCGACGGCCTCCCGGATCAGGTCGGCGTGGCCGACGTGGCGGCCGTACTCCTCGATGAGGTCGTACAGGATCCGGCGCAGGTTGGGGTGGTTGCCCTCGTCGTCGTGGACGTCGGCGGTGAAGTCGAGGCCGCCCGCGTCGATCGCCTCCCGCACCAGGGCCTGCCCCTGCGCGACCGACTCGACGAAGAGCCGCTCGAGCGACTCCGGGGTGTCGTCGTCCTCGACCCGGACGTGCCAGTCCGGGTCGTCCCAGTCGGCGTTGCCGAACGGCTCGAACGGACGCCGACCGTGCAGCTTCCACGCCAACGTGGTCGCCTCGACGACCGCCAGGTGCTTGAGCAGGCCGCCGAGGGTGAGGGTCGAGGGACCGAGGGTCTGCCGGATGCCGGCGGCATCGAGCCCGCTGCACTTCCACAGCAGGTAGCCGCGCATGCGGTCGAGCGAGCCGAGCAGCCCGGCGACCTCGTCGCCGGCGAGCGGGGGCTCCTGTCCGATGTGGATCGTCGTCATGTGCGGGACCCTAGGCGCATTCGCGGACGATCTGCTTCCCCGACCGCGCGAGCCCTGAAGGCGCTCGAGCTGATCCCGGCGCGCCCCGGGATCACCGCCGACGAGCCCGGCGCCGGGCTCGGGGTGGCGGGACGTGCGGCGCGGCGGTGCAGGCATGCCCGCGAGGCCGGTGAGCAGCTCAGCCCGGACCTCGGCAAGGCGGAGGCGTCCGAGCACATCGAGCGGCTGCAGGAGAAGACCGGCCGCGGAGCCTAGGCCGGCGCTGGGCCGAACGCTCGTTGCAGCTCCGAGCCCAGCTCGGCCACCAGCTCGGCGCGCAAGTCGTCGTGCTGCGGGCCGAGCGCGTGGTCGGCGCCCACCCGCTTCGTCCAGTGGTGCAGCGCGGCGGGCCAGCCGACGACCTCGGACGGCTCCCACGCGTACCGCGGCGTGACGTGGGCGTGGAGGAAGGCGTCAGTATTGCCCTGGATCTCCAGGTTGATGCGGCGGAACTCCGGGTCGCGCCGGGCACAGACCGCCGCGACCGCGCGCCCGAGGATCGCCATGTCCTCGAGGAAGACCAGCTGCCGCCCGGGGGTGAGGTCGGTGAGCTGGTCCGCCGCCGGGTCGTCGGTGATCAGCACGCAGTAGCCGGGCAGGTGCTGGACGTCCCCGATCACCGCGAACCCCGCGCGCATCCTGCGCAGCACGGTGGGGTTGGTGCCGGCCAGGGCGGTGCCGACGCGGTCGGTGCGGAAGTCCTCGGTCATCCCGGGGAGGCTAGGCCCCGACCAGTCCCGTTGAACGGTCAGGGCTCCAGGGCGGGGTCGTCGGGGAGCGACAGGGTGAGGATCGCGTCCTCGATGATCGGGTCCTCCTCGATGTCGGCCTCGACGGCGTGCAGGCGTACGGCGAGGTGCGGCTCGGCGTCGTCGCCGGTGAGGTCGACCGCGGCGACGACGAACAGCCGCTGCGGGCCGACGTACTCGACGTGGAGGTACGTGATCCGGTCGATCGCGGGGTGCTTGAGCAGCTGCTCGATCACCCGGGAGCGCATCTCGGGCGGCAGCCCCTCGCCCACCAGGTAGTCCATGTTGCGGCGCATCAGGAAGACCGCGACGAACGCGAGCAGCACGCCGACCGCGATCGAGCCGACCGCGTCCCACACCTTGTCGCCGGTCAGCTGGTGCAGGGCGATGCCGCCGCCGGCCAGCAGGATGCCGAGCAGGGCGGCGAAGTCCTCGAAGAACACCGCCCGCAGCGTGGAGTTCGAGGTGCGCGCGACGAACCGCAGCGGGTGCAGGCCGAACCGGCGCGCGGCGCCGTGCACCTGCCGGGTCGCCTGGAGGAACGAGATGCCCTCGAGGACGAACGCGATCCCGAGCACGACGTAGTTGACCAGGTAGCTGCTCTCCTCCGGCTCGGCGGTGAGCTCGGTGAGCCCGTGCCAGACCGAGACGACGGCGCCGGCGGAGAAGAGGCCGAAGGCCGCGACCAGCGACCAGAAGTACGTCGCCCGGCCGTACCCGCGCGGGTGCTCGGCGTCGCGGGGCTTCTTGCCCTTCCGCTCGGCGATGAGGAGGAACACCTCGTTGCCCGTGTCCGCCCACGAGTGCGCGGCCTCGGCCACCATGGAGGCCGAGCCGGTGAGGAGCGCCGCCGCGGACTTCGCGAGCGCGAGCAGGCTGTTGGCGACGAGGGCGACGACGACCGTGAGCAGGGACGAGTCGTCGGCCGGCGCGCGCGGGATCGTCGAGGTGGCGGACATGGCCCCCCCGTACCCACGGGGCCGGTGTCCTGCACCACGCACGTACGGTCGGGGCATGCGCCGACTGCTCGTGCTCCCCCTGCTGCTGGCCCTGGCCGCGCCGGCCGGCTGCTCGGGCTCCGACCAGCCGGAGGCGGCCCCGGCCCGGACCACCGGGTCGCCCGCCGCTGCGCCCACGGAGTACGACCAGTACGTCGCCCTCGGCGACTCCTACACGGCCGCGCCGCTCGTGCCGCCGGTCGACACGTCGACGATCTGCCTGCGCTCCGGGGTGAACTACCCCGCGCTGGTGGCGAGGGCGATGCCGGGCACCACCCTCACCGACGTGAGCTGCAGCGGGGCCAGCACGGCGAACACGATCCATCCCCAGGCCGGCCGCGGCAGCTCGGTGCCGCCGCAGTTCGACGCCCTCCAGCGCACCACCGACCTGGTGACGATCGGGTTGGGCGGCAACGACGAGAACCTCTTCGCCGGCGTGCTCGGGTCGTGCGTCCGGCTGGCGCAGCGCGCACCCGCCGGTCAGCCGTGCACCCGGGCGGCGGAGAAGCGGGACGACCTGGACCGCATCCTCGACGACATCCGCGGCCACCTCGCCGCCGTGGTCGACGGCGTCCGGACCCGGTCCCCGCACGCGCGGGTGGTGGTCGTCGGGTACCCGCAGATCATCCCGGAGTCCGGCACCTGCGACGACCTCCCGATCGCCACCGGCGACTACGCCTTCGCGCGCCGGGTCAACGAGGGCCTCACCGAGGCGGTCGAGCAGGGCGCCGCGGACGCGGACGCGGACTACGTCGACGTGTGGGACGCGACCGCCGGCCACGACATCTGCGCCGACGACCCGTGGATCAACGGCCGGGTGACCAGCGTCGGCCGGGCCCTGGCGTACCACCCGCTCGCGGTCGAGCAGGAGCACGTCGCCCAGCTGGTGCTGGACGAGATCCGCTAGAGCGCGTCGTGGACCGGCACCCCGGCCACGACCGTGAACGCCGAGGCCATCCCCCGCAGCGCCGCGGCTGCCGCGGCGGTGTCGCGGGGGTCACCGGGGTCACCCGCCTCGCCCCCGAGCGCGAGCGGGTCGCGGTCCAGCAGCACCAGGTCGCCCCGCGAGCCGGCCTGCACCGTCGGCTGCCCGTCGACCGACGCCGCCAGCGCCTCGCGCACGGTCAGCGCCTGCTCGCCGTGCCACGGCCCGCGCTCGTCCGCGCTGCGGTGCACGGCAGCCGCCATCGCCAGCCACGGGTCGAGCGGCGAGACCGGGGCGTCCGAGCCGAGCGCGAGCTCCGCGCCGTCGTCCAGCATCCAGCGGAACGCGAAGCACCGCTCGGACCGCGCGCCCCACACCCGCTCGGTGAGGTCGCGGTCGTCGAGCAGGTGGGCGGGCTGCACGCTCGCGCGGATGCCGAGCTCGGCCATCCGGCGCACGTCCTCCCGTCGCGCCATCTGCACGTGCTCGACCGAGCCCCGGGCACCGGTCTCCGCGAAGGCCGCGAGCGCCTCCTCCACCGCCGCGTCGCCGATCGCGTGGCAGGCGACCTCGAGCCCGCCGGCATGCGCGCGTCCGAACAGCTCGCGCAGCTCGGCGCCGTCGAGGTTGGGCTGCCCCGCGGGGTACTCCAGCCGGTGCGCGTCGCCGTACGGCTCGCAGCACCAGGCGGTGCGGGTGTTCAGCGAGCCGTCGCTGATGATCTTCAGCGGACCCATCGTCAGCCGCGGGTCCCAGGCCAGCGGGTCGCCGGTGCGCAGGCCCGCCGCGATCACGTCGTCGAGGGTGTCGGCGTACGTCGCCCACCGGATCCGCAGCACGTCGCAGCCCTGGGTCCACCGCTCGGCCCACTCCTCGCGGCTCGCGCCGAACTCGAAGTCGACCATGCCGGTGATGCCCTGCGCGGCGGCGGCGTCGAGCATCCGGCGGTACGCCTCCGGCGAGGTGCCGTCGGTGCCGACCAGGGTGACCAGCCGCGGGTACGCCGCGAACCACTCCGTCTCGCGGACCACCGAGTCGCGCACGGGCATCGCGAAGTGCATCAGCGCCGTGGTGTTGAGCCACGCGTGGTGGCCGTCGCCGCTGATGAGCACCACGGCCGTGTCCCCGGAGACCGCGTCGAGCTCGGTCACGGTGACCTCCCGGTCCCACTCGCCCGAGCGGTGCCCCCAGCCGACGACGGGGAGGTCGGGGTACGCCGCGATCCGCTCGGCGACCGCGCGGGTGACGTCCTCGGGCGTCCGGGCCCCGGCCAGGTCCAGGCGCGCGGACACCAGCGTCCACTGGGCGAGGTGGGTGTGCTGGTCCCAGAGCCCCGGGATCAGCCAGCGGCCGGCGGCGCGGACCTCGGCGACGCCGGGCGGGCGCAGCAGGCTCGGCGCGACCGCGGTGACCCGGCCCCGCTCGACCAGGACGTCCACGGGCTCGTCGGGGACGACGTCCCCGTCGCGGATCGGGACCAGGCGGGCGCTGCGGATGAGGAGGCTGGACACGCGCCGAACGCTAACGCGCGGACGGCAGCCGCACGCGACCACCCGGGCGGTCGGCGGTCTGCTCGCACGCACCGGTCGCCGCCGCGCAGCGCAGGAACCGCACCAGGTGCCCGGTCGCCAGCACCACGTGGTCGTCGTCCTCCCAGGCCACGATCCGGGCGCCCGCCGGCGCGTCGAGACGCACCGGCCGGCCGTGGCCGCGCACCCAGGGCACCGTCCGCGGCTGCTTCGGCGGGCGGCTGCCGTCCTCGGTCGCGAGCAGCGCGACCGACGCGCCGTCCGGCGACCGGACGCCGTCGCGCCCGCCCGGCCAGCTCCCCCGGCCGGCGAGCGGCACCGGGTCGGAGCCCGGCACCCACCGCATCCGGCCGTGCCCGACGCGGCCGAGCTCGACGCTGCCGTCGCCGGCGACGTCCTCGACGACGAGGTAGCCGGTCGCGTCGCAGCAGATGACGCGGGCGTGCGTGGCCCAGGTCCCGGCCGGGCGGCCCGCGCCGACGTCGTACGACACGACCCGGAAGCCGATCCGGAAGTGGGCGGGCCGCAGCTCGCGGCTGCCGGTCTCCTGCACCCACACCACGCGGCGGCCGTCGTCGCTCAGCGCCGGGTCCACCAGCGACCGGGCGCTCACGAGCGGCACCAGGCGGCCATCGCGGACCAGCGACCAGCGCGAGGCCTCGGCGTCGGCCGCCCCCACGAGCGTCGTCCCACCGGCGTACCGGATCTGCTGGAGCTCGGTCGCGAGCGTCGTCCCGCCGACGTGCAGCAGCCCGCCGTGCCACCACGGCACGGTCGTGGCCGCGGCGGCGCGGGCCGGGGCCGGGCCGTCGTCGCAGCCGGTCCCGAGGAGGACCACGACGGCGAGGGCGGCGAGCAACGCGGCGAGTCGGGGCACGCCGCTGTGACGCGCGCCGCCGCCCCGGGGTTGTGCGAGCGGTTTACCGGGGTACCGGGCTCGGGCATGATCGCCCGCGGGAGGGTGAGGCAGAGAGGCGGAGCAGTGGCTGACTCGTTCTACGACGCGTTCACTCCGGAGGAGATCGCCCGGATCAGCGCGGCCGGCACCCGGCTGCGCGTCCCGCAGGGCTGGTCCCCGATCTGGGAGCGGACGCCGGCGGACAAGGCGTACCTGATCCTGGACGGCACGGTCTCGGTGCGCCAGCACGGCGAGGAGATCGCGCAGCTCGGCACGGGCGACATCGTCGGGGAGGCCGCGATCGTCAACCACTCGCTGCGCACCGCCTCGATCGTCGCGCTCACGCCGCTGGACCTGATCCACTTCACCGCCGAGGCCGTCCGCGCGCTGTGCGAGGAGATGCCGTCGTTCAACGCCGCGCTGGAGGCGGTCGCGATCGAGCGCTTCGGCGCCCGGTAGGGCACGGGCAGGGCACCGCGGTGGACCTGGAGCCGCTGCTGCTCGGCGGGGAGCCGACGCTCAACCGGGTCGAGGTGGCCGAGCGGGCCGGCGTACCCCTCGACCTCGCCCAGGAGCTGTGGCGGCTGCTGGGCTTCCCACGGACCACCGACGAGGACGTCGCGTTCACCGACGCCGACGTCGACGCGCTGCGGCAGGCGCACGAGCTGATGGAGATCGGCGTCCTCGGTCCCGACTCGCAGGCGGCGCTGGTGCGCACCTGGGGCCGCAGCTTCGCGCGGCTGGCCGAGTGGCAGGCGTCGCTGCTCGCCAGCATCGACCCGTCCGACGAGGTGGCCCTGGAGGCGCTGCCGCGGGTGGAGGCGCTCCAGTCGTACGCGTGGCGCCGCCACCTGGCCAGCGCCGCGGCGCGGGTCGCGGCGCTCGACGGGAGCGGGACGGCCATCCCGATGGCGGTCGGCTTCGTCGACATCGTCGGCTACACCTCGCGCAGCAAGCGGCTCGAGGAGCGCGAGCTGGTCGCCTGGCTGGAGCACTTCGAGTCCGAGGCCACGGGGCTCGTCGTCGACCACGGCGGCCGGACCATCAAGACGATCGGCGACGAGGTGCTGTTCGTGGCCGACACCGCCGCCGCGGCCGGCGAGGTGGCACTGCAGCTGACCGAGCGTGGGGAGCCGTTCCCCGAGGTCCGCGTCGGGCTGGCGTACGGCGACGTCGTCAGCCGGCTCGGCGACGTGTTCGGCCCGACGGTGAACATCGCGTCCCGGCTGACCGGTGTCGCGCGGCCCGGCACCGTCCTCGTCGACCGCGGCTGCCACGACGAGCTGGCCGCGGAGACGGCGTACTCGTTCCGCGAGCTGCGGCGCACGCCGGTGAAGGGCTACGCCCGCCTGCAGCCGTACGTGCTGCGGCGCGCACCCGCCGGGAAATAGGCACTCGGCCGTTGCCGACGGGGGACACGACAACGACCGAGCGTTGAAAATCTACGTGGCCCGCCGGGCCGTGCACAACTCCTGCCGGACGGCGAGTCGGCGTGATCCTCGACAAATAGGCAAAATCTCGCGAGGCCGGCGCGGCTCAGCGCAGGGTGACCTGGCGGTTGGCCAGGCCCGACCGCGCCGCGCGCTGCTCGGAGGTGAGGTCGGAGGTGTCGGCGAGCGCCGCGGCGAGGTCGGCCGCGAACCGCTCCGCCGGGTCCTCCAGCGGCTCGGGACCGGTGCCCACCGGCAGGTCCCAGACCGGCGCGAGGAGGCCGTGCGCCCGGAACATGCCGACGAACCGCGACCCCTCCACGAGCACGTCCTTGCCGGAGGCGTGCAGCCGCGCCAGCGCGTCGAGCAGCGGGCCCTCGGGCTCCGGCATCACCCAGCGCAGGTGCTCCTTGGGGCCGACGTTGGTCCAGTACGCCGCCTCGACGGTGGTCAGCCGGGCGGTCGGCGACGCGGCGGTGTTCGCCTGCTCCAGCGCGGCCGCCATGGCGGCCCGGTCGGCCTCGTCGACGTCGGCGATCCAGAAGTCGAAGCCGTCGTGGACGGTGACCGTCAACGCCTCGCCGGTGACGAGGTCCTGCAGCCGGGGGCCCTCGCCCGGCGGGTCGGTGAGGCCGACGATGCCGGCGTCGGACTCCAGCGCCTTGAGCAGCACGGCGCCGAGGTCGCGGGAGACGTCGCCGAAGTTGTGCTGGACCTGGAGGCCGAGCCAGATCTCGCCGCTGTCGCGGACCATCGCGGGCGCGGCCATCGGGAGCAGCGAGCACAGCTGGACGGTGCGGTCGGGGTGGTCGGTCAGCGTCAGCGGCGCGGTGGCGGCCGGCACGAGCTCGCGCATGGCGACGATGTCGCACTCCGACGGCAGCCCCTCGAAGGGGCGGCTGACGAACGGCGCGGGGGCGCCGCCGGCGGCGCCGTGGCAGGCCTTGTAGCGCTTGCCCGAGCCGCAGGGGCAGGGCTGGCGCGGACCGACCTCGCCCTCGGCGGGCTGCTGCGAGGACTGGGGGCGGGACTGGGTGCGGGCCTTGGTGCGGGACTTCTTCGCCATGCCCGTGAACCTATCGGCCGCGCTGGTCGAGCAGGTCCAGGAGGTATGCCGGCCGGTCGGTGATGACGGCCTTCACGCCGAGGCGCAGGCACAGGTCGAGCTGGGCCGGGGAGTTCACCGTCCAGACGTGCATGTCGTGGCCGGCCCTGGTGATCCGCGGCCCGAGCTTGGGGTGGTCGGTGAGCTCCTCGATCCCCGGGCCCACCAGCCAGTCGGGCCCGATCACCCGGCTGAGCATCGGCCAGTGGTGCGCCTTCTCCACCAGCTGCACGAGCGGGACGTCGGGGGCGAGCTTCTCGACCCGCTGCAGCGCGGTCCAGCTGAAGCTCATCACCCGGGCGGGCGACCCGGCCCGGTCCCAGCCGAAGTGGTGCAGCAGCTCGACGAGGCGGCGCTCGACGAGCCCGCCGTACCGCGTGGGGTGCTTGGTCTCGATCGCCACCTCGACCCGGCGGTCGTAGTCGGCGACGGTCTCCAGCAGGGTGCGCAGCGTGAGCACGCGGTCCAGCCGGTCGTCGCGCTCGGGCGCCTCGTCGTCGAGGTCGGCCCAGGGGTTCTTCCAGGCCGCGAAGTCGAGCTGGTCGAGCTCGGCGAGCTCCATCGTGGAGACGATGCCCTTGCTGGCGGCGATGCGCCGCAGGTCGCGGTCGTGCACGCAGACGAGGTGGCCGTCGGCGGTCAGCCGGACGTCGCACTCGAGCCCGTCGGCGCCGTCGTCGAGCGCGGCGACGTACGCGCCGAGGGTGTGCTCGGCGTTGTCGTGGCTCGCGCCCCGGTGGGCGACGACCTCCGGCCGGTTCACCGCGGACGGGGATCGACGGTGACGTGCGGTGCGATCAGGACGAGGTCCACGACTCGATGATGACAGGCCGGGTGTGGAGCTCAGCGGGAGCGCAGGAACTGGCCGAAGTGCGGGACGGTGAACGCCACGCTCCCCCGCTCGCCGGAGTAGACCAGGCCCTTCTTGATCAGCCCGTCACGGGCCGGCGACAGCGACTGCGGTTTGCGCGCGAGGTGGCGGGCCACGTCGGAGGTCGCGATCGCGCCGTCGCCGTGCTCGGCGCCGAGGTCGGCCATCGCGGTCATGTAGTCGCGCTCGGCCGGGGTGGCGCGGTCGTAGCGGGCGCCGAAGAAGCCGACCGCGAGCTCGCCCTCGGCCTCGGGAGCCGCCTCGTGCACGTCGGCCACCGTGATCGGGCTCGCGACCGCGGCGTCCCACGTGACCTTGCCGTACGCCTGCACGAAGTAGGGGTAGCCGTCGGTGAGCCGGTACAGCTCGTCCAGGGCCTCCTGCTCGAACGCCACGCCCTCGGTGCCGGCCGGCACCGTCCAGGCGCGGTCCGCCATCTCGCGCGGCAGCCGGTCGACCGAGACGTAGCGGAACAGGCGCTCGGCGTACGACTTCGACGCGGCGAGCGCGACCGGGAGGTGCGGCAGGCCGGCGCCGACGACGATCAGCGGCGCGCCCTGCTGGCTGATCTCGTGGCAGGCGCCGCAGAGCGCGGCGAGCTCGGGCAGCGGAATGTCCTGCATCTCGTCGACGAACAGCGCGATGCCGACGCTGAGGTCCTGCGCGAGGGCCGCGACGTCGGTGAACATCTCGACCAGGTCGAGCTCGAGGTCGCCGGAGTCGGCGCGGCCGCGGCTCGCGGGGACGTCGACCGGCGGCGTCCACCGCATCCCCTTGCGGTCGTCGAGCGCGGTCTTCATCGCGAAGCTCTTGAGCACGCCGGCGACCGCGTCGACCCGGTCGGGGTCGCGGTGCCGGTGGGCCACCTCGCGGACCGCCGCGTGGACGGCCTGCGCGACGGGGATCCGGATGCTCTGGTCGGGCCGGGCCTCGATCTTGCCGGTGCCCCAGGCGCGTCGTACCGCCTGGCCGCGGAGGGCGTTGAGGAGGACGGTCTTGCCGACACCCCGCAGGCCGGAGAGCACCATGCTGCGCTCGGGACGGCCGGCCGCCACCCGCTCGAGCGTCACCTCGAACTGCTCCAGCTCGCGGTCGCGGCCGGCCAGCTCCGGCGGCCGCTGCCCTGCCCCCGGGGCGTACGGGTTCCGGATCGGGTCCACGTCAGCACGGTATCCGGCTGTCTAGCGGATTCCGTAGACAACGCGCCGTACGGTCCAGCGGGCGTCAGGCGCTCTCGACGCTGCTCAACCGGTCGCGAGCCGACTCGTAGGAGCGGACCAGCCCGGCGCGGAGCACCTCGATCAGCCCGGGGACCTCGTCGATCGACAGCCGGAACGAGCCCGCGCAGACGTTGGCGCGCCACAGCGACAGCACGACCAGCCCGGACTCCTCGTGCCAGGAGACCCGCAGCGCGCGGTCGTCTCCGCGGGCGTCGAGGAAGATCGACCCCTGCTGCGGGAGCGGGCGGACGGCGGGCACGCCCCCATCATGCGCCCGGTCCCGCGGGCCTGTCACCGGTTCCGGAGGCACTGGACGCGCCGCCCCGCCCGCCTAGACTCACCGACGTGCCCGAGCTGCCCGAGGTGGAAGCGCTGGCCCTCGACCTCCGGGGCCGGCTGGACGGGCACGCGATCGCGAAGATCCACGTGGCGCAGTTCAGCGCGCTCAAGACCTTCGACCCGCCGCTGTCGGCGATGGAGGGCACGCTCGTCGACGACGTGAGCCGGCACGGCAAGTTCCTCGACATCGAGGCGTCCGGCGTCCACCTCGTCCTGCACCTGGCACGCGCGGGCTGGGTGCGGTGGCGCGAGGAGGTGCCGACGATCCCGCCGAAGCCCAGCCCGAAGTCCACGCTCGCGCTCCGGGTGGTCCTCGACGACCAGTCGGGCCTGGACGTGACCGAGGCCGGCACCCGCAAGAGCCTGGCGGCGTACGTCGTCCGCGACCCGCGCGACGTGCCCGGGGTCGCGAGCCTCGGGCCGGACCCGCTCACCGACGAGTTCACCGTCGAGCGGTTCCGCGAGATCCTCGAGCGCGAGGGCGGCAAGCAGCTCAAGGGCGTGCTGCGCCACCAGGGCACGATCGCCGGCATCGGCAACGCCTACTCCGACGAGATCCTGCACGCCGCGCGGATGTCGCCCTTCAAGCCGGCGGGCCACCTCACCGACGACGAGCTCCACATCCTGTACGACGCCCTGCGCACGACCCTCGGCGACGCGGTCGACCGGTCCCGCGGGCTCGCCGCGAGCGAGCTCAAGGGCGAGAAGAAGTCGAACCTCGCCGTCCACGGGCGCACCGGCCAGCCGTGCCCCGTGTGCGGCGACACGGTGCGCGAGGTGTCGTTCGCCGACTCCAGCCTCCAGTACTGCCCGACCTGCCAGACCGGCGGCAAGGTGCTGGCCGACCGGCGGCTCTCCCGGCTGCTCAAGTGAGCCGGGGGCGGCGGCGGCCGGGCGCAACGTTCCCGTAGGCATCCGCTATGCCGGTGGCGATGCCGCCGCCGACGCCGATCGCGATGGCGGCAAGGTACACGATCGCGTTGCACAGCGCCCACCACCAGTACTCACTGCGACTGGCGCGACCGGTGAACGTCGCATACTTCTTCCAGAACCGG
>DASTXB010000098.1:0-26209 GCA_035765695.1 Nocardioides sp.
GACGGGTGAGCATGTCTGCGATCGGGTCAGTCATCGTCATGATGGGTTCTTTCTCGTCGTGGTTTCGCCCCGCACCAAGCAGGCCGACCTTCAACGTTTCGAGTTGTCGTCTTTCCCGCCGCAACCACCGACGGGGGCGTGGGGGCGGAGCCCCCACAAGGTCGCGGGGCGATGCCCCGATGGCCTTACCAGGAGGACTTGGTGACGCCGGGCAGCTCGCCGCGGTGCGCCATCTCCCGCAGGCAGATGCGGCACAGGCCGAACTTGCGGTAGACGGCCTTCGGCCGGCCGCAGCGCTGGCAGCGGGTGTAGCCCCGCACCGCGAACTTCGGCTTGCGGGCAGCCTTCACCTTCAGGGCGGTCTTCGCCATGTCAGTTCTCCTTGAACGGGAAGCCGAGCTGCTTCAGCAGCGCGCGACCCTGCTCGTCGTTGGTGGCGGTGGTGACGATCGTGATGTCCATGCCCCGCGAGCGGTCGATCCGGTCCTGGTCGATCTCGTGGAACATGACCTGCTCGGTGAGACCGAAGGTGTAGTTGCCCCGGCCGTCGAACTGGTTGGGGTTCAGGCCGCGGAAGTCACGGATGCGCGGGAGCGCGAGCGACAGCAGCCGGTCCAGGAACTCCCACATCCGGTCGCCGCGCAGCGTGGTGTGCGCACCGATCGGCATGCCCTCGCGCAGCTTGAACTGCGCGATCGACTTGCGGGCCTTGGTCACCAGCGGCTTCTGGCCGGTGATCGCGGTGAGGTCCTTGACCGCGCCCTCGATCAGCTTGGAGTCACGTGCCGCCTCGCCGACGCCCATGTTGACCACGATCTTGGTCAGGCCGGGCACCTGCATGACGTTCTGGATGTCGAACTCCGACCGCAGCGCGGGGAGGATCTCCTCGCGGTAGCGGGTCTTGAGACGCGGGGTGACCGCAGCGGAAGCGGTGGTCTGGGTCTCGCTCATCAGATTTCCTTGCCGGTCTTGCGGGAGATGCGCACGGAGCGCTCCGCCTCGTACGTCGAGCCGTCGGGACGGCGCTTGGTGACCTTGTCGCGCCGGAAGCCGACCCGGGTCACCCCGTCGCCGTCGACGAGCATCACGTTGGAGACGTGGATCGGGGCCTCGGCGGTGATGATCCCGCCGGTGGTGCCGGCGCGGCCGCCCTGGTTGACGACCTTGGTGTGCCGCTTGATGCGGTTGACACCCTCGACGATCACCCGCTGCTCCTCACGGAGCACCTGGATGACCTTGCCCTCGGCGCCCTTGTCCTTGCCGGCGATCACCTTGACGGTGTCGCCCTTCTTGATGTTCACGGACTTCTTCCCCATGGTCAGAGCACCTCCGGAGCGAGCGAGATGATCTTCATGAACTTCTTCTCGCGCAGCTCACGACCCACCGGGCCGAAGATGCGGGTGCCTCGCGGCTCGCCGTCGTTCTTGAGGATGACGGCGGCGTTCTCGTCGAAGCGGATGTACGAACCGTCGGGACGGCGACGCTCCTTGACGGTGCGCACGACCACGGCCTTGACGACGTCACCCTTCTTGACGTTGCCACCGGGGATCGCATCCTTCACGGTGGCGACGATGACGTCGCCGATACCGGCGTAGCGCCGACCCGAGCCACCGAGAACACGGATGCAGAGGATCTCCTTCGCACCGGTGTTGTCGGCGACCTTGAGTCGCGACTCCTGCTGGATCATCAGTTTCTCCTGGTTGTCGAGCTGGTTCTCACCGCTTCACGAGCGGGGAGCCTGGCCGAACTGAATGGGTTTCCCGTCCCGAAGGAGGGTGCTTACTTGGCCTTCTCGAGGATCTGGACGACGCGCCAGCGCTTGGTCGCCGACAGCGGCCGGGTCTCCATGAGGAGGACGCGGTCGCCGATGCCGCACTCGTTCTGCTCGTCGTGCGCCTTGAGCTTGCTGGTGCGCCGCATGACCTTGCCGTACAGCGCGTGCTTCACGCGGTCCTCGACGGACACGACCACGGTCTTGTCCATCTTGTCGCTGACGACCAGGCCCTCGCGGACCTTGCGGGAGTTCCGCTCACCTGCATTCGCCTGAGCCTGCTCGCTCATGCGGCACCATCCTCGTTGCTGTCCTGACCCGGAACGGTCCGGATGCCGAGCTCCCGCTCACGCACCACGGTGTAGATCCGGGCGATGTCCTTCTTGACCGTGTGGAGACGGCCGTGGCTCTCCAGCTGGCCGGTGGCCGCCTGGAAGCGGAGGTTGAAGAGCTCCTCCTTGGCCTCGCGGAGGCGGGCCTCCAGGTCGACGGCGTTCAGCTCGTCGAGCTCGTGCGCCTTGATGGCCATCAGAATTCACCTGCCTCACGGGAGACGAAGCGGCACTTCATGGGGAGCTTGTGCATCGCGCGGCGCATCGCCTCGCGGGCGACGTCCTCCGTGACACCGGAGAGCTCGAACATGACACGGCCGGGCTTGACGTTGGCGACCCACCACTCGGGCGAGCCCTTACCGGAACCCATGCGGGTCTCAGCCGGCTTCTTGGTCAGCGGGCGGTCCGGGTAGATGTTGATCCAGACCTTGCCGCCACGCTTGATGTGGCGGGTCATCGCGATACGGGCCGACTCGATCTGGCGGTTGGTCACGTAGTGACCCTCGATCGCCTGGATCCCGAAGTCGCCGAAGGCGAGACGGGTGCCGCCCTTGGCCGCACCGGTCCGCTTGGGGTGGTGCTGCTTGCGGTGCTTGACACGACGGGGCATCAACATGGCGGTCAGCCCTCCTTCGGCGCTGCGTCGTTCGAGGTGGGAGCCGGGGCGCTCGCCTCGGCGGGGGCCTCGGTGGCGGGGGCCTCGGCACCACGGTCGGCACGCGACGGGCGGTCACCGCGCGAGCCACGGCTCGGGCGGTCGCCACCACGCTGCGGGCGACCACCGCGACCGGGAACACCGGCACGGGCGGCAGCCTGGGCCTGACGCTCGGCACGGGTGCCGGCGACCTCGCCCTTGTAGATCCAGACCTTCACGCCGATGCGGCCGAAGGTCGTGCGGGCCTCGTAGAAGCCGTAGTCGATGTCGGCGCGGAGGGTGTGCAGCGGCACGCGGCCCTCGCGGTAGAACTCGGTGCGCGACATCTCGGCGCCGTTGAGGCGGCCGGAGCACTGGATCCGGATGCCCTTGGCACCGGAGCGCATCGAGGTCTGCATCGCCTTGCGCATCGCGCGACGGAACTGCACGCGCCCCGACAGCTGCTCGGCCACGCCCTGGGCGACCAGCTGCGCGTCGATCTCGGGGTTCTTGACCTCGAGGATGTTCAGTTGGACCTGCTTGCCGGTGAGCTTCTCGAGCTCGCCGCGGATGCGGTCGGCCTCGGCGCCACGGCGACCGATGACGATGCCCGGACGCGCGGTGTGGATGTCCACCCGGACGCGGTCACGGGTCCGCTCGATCTCCACCTTGGCGATGCCGGCCCGCTCCATGCCCTTGGAGAGCAGCTTGCGGATCGCGACGTCCTCGCCGACGTACGACTTGTAGAGCTTGTCGGCGTACCAACGGCTCTTGTGGTCGGTCGAGATGCCGAGGCGGAAGCCGTTCGGGTTGATCTTCTGACCCATTACTTCTTTCCACCCTTCTTGGCCACCAGGACCTCGGCCGGCTGGACGGCGAGGGTGATGTGGCTGGTGCGCTTGTTGATGCGGGTCGCGCGGCCCTGGGCCCGCGGGCGCCACCGCTTCATCGTCGGGCCCTCGTCCACCTGGGCGACGGAGACGATGAGGTCACCGCGGTCGAGACCCTCGGTGGTCTCGGCGTTGGCGATCGCGCTCTCGAGCACCTTGTAGACGGTCTCCGAGGCGGCCTGCGGCGCGAACTGCAGCAGCGCCAGGGCCTCGTCGACGGGCAGGCCGCGGACCATGTCGACGACACGGCGGGCCTTCATCGGGGTGATCCGCGAGTAGCGGGCGGTCGCGAACGCGCCCGGCTGGTCGCCGAGCAGCGACTCGCGGCGCGCGCTCACGCGCTGGCGGTCGGTGGTGCTCATCGACGGCGCCCCTTCCGGTCTTCCTTGACGTGCCCGCGGTAGGTGCGGGTGGGAGCGAACTCCCCGAGCTTGTGGCCGACCATCGCGTCGGTCACGAAGACCGGGACGTGCTTGCGACCGTCGTGCACGGCGATCGTGTGACCGATCATGTCCGGCACGATCATCGACCGGCGCGACCAGGTCTTGATGACGTTGTGGGTGCCCTTCTCGTTCTCGGCGTCCACCTTCTTCTGGAGGTGGTCGTCGACGAAGGGGCCCTTCTTCAGGCTGCGAGGCATCTTTGGTTACTTCCTACCCTTGCCAGACTTGCGACGGCGGATGATCTGGGAGTCGGAGGCCTTGCGCTTGCGCGTACGGCCCTCGGGCTTGCCCCAGGGGGAGACCGGGTGGCGACCACCGGAGGTCTTGCCCTCACCACCACCGTGCGGGTGGTCGACCGGGTTCATGACCACACCACGGACGGTCGGGCGCTTGCCCTTCCACCGCATGCGGCCGGCCTTGCCCCAGTTGATGTTCGACTGCTCGGCGTTGCCGACCTCGCCGACCGTCGCGCGGCAGCGCACGTCGACGAAGCGCATCTCGCCGGACGGCATGCGCAGCGTGGCGCGGCTGCCCTCACGGGCGACCAGCTGGGCGCTGTTGCCGGCGGAGCGGGCGATCTTCGCACCGCCGCCCGGCCGCAGCTCCACGCAGTGGATGGTCGTACCGACGGGGATGTTGCGCAGCGGCAGGTTGTTGCCCGGCTTGATGTCGGCGTTCGGACCCGACTCCACGCGCGTGCCCTGCGACAGGTCCTTCGGCGCGATGATGTAACGCTTCTCGCCGTCGGCGTAGTGCAGCAGCGCGATGCGCGCGGTGCGGTTCGGGTCGTACTCGATGTGCGCGACCTTGGCCGGCACGCCGTCCTTGTCGTACCGGCGGAAGTCGATGATGCGGTACGCACGCTTGTGACCGCCGCCCTGGTGCCGGGTGGTGATCCGGCCCTGGTTGTTGCGGCCGCCCTTCTTGGGCAGCGGGCGCGTCAGCGACTTCTCCGGAGTGGTCCGGGTGATCTCGACGAAGTCGGCGACCGACGAGCCGCGACGGCCCGGGGTAGTCGGCTTGTACTTGCGGATAGCCATGTCTCTTCAGTCCTCTAGTCCGCGCCGGTCAGGAGACCGGGCCTCCGAAGATGTCGATCCGGTCGCCCTCCGCCAGGCTCACGATGGCGCGCTTGGTGTCCTTGCGCTTGCCGAGGCCGTTGCGGGTACGACGGGTCTTGCCCGGGCGGTTGATCGTGTTGACCGACGTCACCTTGACGTTGAACACCTTCTCGACCGCGATCTTGATCTCGGTCTTGTTCGCGTCGGGGTGCACCAGGAAGGTGTACTTGTTCGCGTCGAGCAGGCCGTAGCTCTTCTCGGACACGACCGGCGCGAGCAGGATGTCGCGGTGGTCCTTGTGCAGGGTGCTCACTTCGCCGCCTCCTCAGTGGCCTGGGCCGGGCCGCCCACGAAGGCGTCGAACGCTGCCTTCGTGAAGACGACGTCGTCGGAGGCCAGCACGTCGTAGGTGTTCAGCTGGTCGACCGCCACGATGTGCACCTCGGGGGCGTTGCGCAGCGACAGCCAGGTGACGGTGTCGGTGCGCTCGAGCACCACGAGGAAGTTGCTGCGGTCCGACACCGACGCCAGCGCCTGGAGGGCGGTCCTGGTCGACGGCGCGTCGGCGCTGATCAGCGACTCCACGACGTGGATGCGGTCGTTGCGCGCCCGGTCGGAGAGGGCACCGCGGAGGGCGGCGGCCTTCATCTTCTTGGGGGTGCGCTGGTCGTACTTGCGCGGCTGCGGGCCGTGGACGGTGCCACCGCCGGCGAACTGCGGGGCGCGTGTCGAGCCCTGGCGGGCGCGGCCGGTGCCCTTCTGCTTGTAGGGCTTCTTGCCACCACCGCGGACCTCGCCGCGGGTCTTGGTGGCGTGCGTGCCCTGGCGTGCAGCGGCCTGCTGGGCCACGACGACCTGGTGGATCAGGGGGACGTTGACCTCGACGTCGAAGATCTCCGCGGGCAGGTCGACCTTGGCCTTCTTCGGGGCGGCGGTCTTCTTCGCGGCGGTCTTCTTCGCGGGGGCCTTCTCGGTGGTCGCCATGCTCAGACCTCCTGCGTCTTCTTGGCGGCCGAGCGGAGGACCACGAGACCACCCTTGGGGCCGGGGACGGCGCCCTTGAGCAGGATCAGGCCCTTCTCGGTGTCGACGGCGTGCACGGTGACGTTCTGGGTGGTGACGGTGTCGCTACCCATCCGGCCGGCCATGCGGACGCCCTTGAACACGCGACCCGGGGTGGCGCACGCGCCGATCGAACCCGGCTTGCGGTGGTTGCGGTGGGCACCGTGCGAGGCGGACACGCCGGCGAAGCCGTGCCGCTTCATGGTGCCGGCGAAGCCCTTGCCCTTGCTGGTGCCGGTGACGTCGATCTCCTCGCCCGCGGCGAAGGTGTCGACGTTCAGCTCCTGGCCGACGGTGAACTCCGGCGCGAGGGCGGTGCGGATCTCGACCACGTGGCGGCGGGGGGTGACCCCGGCCTTGCCGAAGTGGCCGGCCTTGGGCTTGGTGACCTTGCGGCCGTCGATCTCGCCGAAGCCGACCTGGATGGCGTTGTAGCCGTCGGTCTCGGGGGTCCGGACCTGGGTCACGACGTTGGTGGTCGCGGCGATGACGGTCACCGGGACGACGCGGTTGTTCTCGTCCCAGACCTGGGTCATGCCGAGCTTCTCGCCCAGCAGGCCCTTCACGTTGCGTTCGAAAGTGCTCATGTCCAGAACCTCAGAGCTTGATCTCGATGTCGACGCCGGCAGGCAGGTCGAGGCGCATCAGCGAGTCGACGGTCTTCGGCGTGGGGTCGATGATGTCGATCAGGCGCTTGTGCGTGCGCATCTCGAAGTGCTCGCGCGAGTCCTTGTACTTGTGGGGCGAGCGGATCACGCAGTACACGTTCTTCTCGGTCGGCAGCGGCACGGGGCCGGCGACCTTGGCGCCCGTGCGGGTCACCGTGTCCACGATCTTGCGCGCCGAGGTGTCGATCACCTCGTGGTCATAGGCCTTGAGCCTGATGCGGATCTTCTGTCCCGCCATAGGTCTCTCTCGTCCTCACTCGTTCAGTACCGCGTGCGTTGTGTCCGGGACGTCCTCCGGCTTGAGTCGGTCCCCGTCACTCCGCCACCCCCTCCTCGCCGACCCCCGCGGTCGGGCGTGTCGTCCTAGTTGGCACAACACGAGCCGCTGGGGATCTCGTTGGTGTGGGTGGCGCCCGGTTCAGTGGTTCGCACTGCCGGACGAATCGGGTCTCCAGGTTCGGTGCGGCCGCACGCCGGACCACTGAGCCATGCTGATGGAATCCATCAGGAGACGCGATTCAGTAGTCAAGATGTGGCGCACCCCGGCAACCCGCCGAAGCAACCGGACTATCTTGGCAGACATCCCACCCCACGCCAAATTCACCGGCCGCTCACTCCGAGCCTGCGAGGAGAGAGCGCTCAGCCGAGGCGGTCGGGGACCGTCGGGTGAGCCTGCCGATCACCCGGATGGACGATAGAACGCGTTCCAGGACCGGGCTATCGTGCCGCATGATCATCGACCTGCCCGACGGTGTGGACCCCATTCGGCACGTCTGGGGTGACATGGTCCCGCACATCGGGGTGGCGGCCTCGCGCTTCTCGATGAGCGTCTACGAGCACTCGACGCTCGGGCTGCGGGAGTTCGAGGCCGCGCGCCTGCGCGTCGCCCAGATCAACGGCTGCCTCTTCTGCCAGGACTGGCGCACCGAGCGGGGCGGCGTGCGGGTCGAGGACACCTTCGCCGAGGCCGTCGAGCAGTGGCGGACCACCCGGGACCTGGACGAGCGCGCCCGGCTCGCCGCCGAGTACGCCGAGCGGTACGCGCTCGACCACCACGGGCTCGACGCCGGCTTCTGGACCCGGATGAAGGCGCAGTACACCGACCGGGAGATCGTCGAGCTGTCGATGTGCCTGGGCTCGTGGCTGGCCTTCGGGCGCCTCAACCACGTGCTGGGGCTCGACGCCGAGTGCGTGCTCCCGAGCGAGTTGGCGCACCGCTAGCCGTTAGCGTGGTGCCCGTGCCGGGGGACCACGACTACCCACCGCCGAGCGGTGCGCCGTTCGGCGGGCCACCGCCGCCCGGCTGGATGCCTCCCCCGGGGCCGCCCCGCCGGGCGTGGGCCCCTCCCCCGGCGGCCGCCCCGCCGGGCGTACCTCCCGGGATGCTCGGCGCCGCGCACAAGCCGGGCGCGATCCCGCTGCGGCCGCTGACCCTCGGTGACATGTACGACGCGGCGTTCCGCATCATCCGGTTCAACCCGAAGGCGACCGTCGGGTCCAGCGTGCTCGTCGCGGCCATCTCGATGGCGCTGCCGGTGCTGCTGACCACGGTGCTGACGTTCGCGGTCGACCTCACCTCGGACGGCTCGAGCGACGTGTCGACCGGGGAGGCGATCGCGATCGCGGGCACCACCGGCTCGCTGCTGCTCGGCGCCCTGCTCCAGTCGATCGGGCTCCTCCTGGTGACCGGGATGGTCGCGCACGTCGTGTCCGCGGCCGCGATCGGGCGCCGGCTCTCCCTCGGCGAGGCGTGGGCCGCGACCCGAGGCTCGCGATGGCGGCTGATCGGGCTGACCCTGCTGCTCGGGCTGATGCTGGTCGCCATCGCCGCGGCGTACGCCGCCGTCTGGGTGGCGCTCGCCCTCACCGCCCCGACCTGGGTGCTCGTCGTCTTCGGGATCGTGAGCGTGCCGGCGTTCGTGGCGTTCCTGGTCTGGTGGTGGATCCGCGTCTACTACCTGCCGGTGCCGGCGCTCATGATCGAGCGGATCGGCGTGATCGCGGCGATCGGGCGCGCCTTCCGGCTCACCCGCCGGCAGTTCTGGCGCACCCTCGGCATCGGGCTCCTCACGGTGATCGTCACCGGCATCGCCGGGAGCATGCTGGCGCTGCCGTTCACGATCGCCGCGCAGGTGGTGCCGATCGCGATGTCGGACAGCCAGTACTTCGCCCTGGTCACCGTGGTGCTCGCCGCGCTGGGCAGCGTGGTGCAGACGGCGTTCGTCACGCCGTTCAGCGCTGCCGTCACGTCGCTGCAGTACCTCGACCAGCGGATGCGCAAGGAGGCGTACGACGTCGAGCTGCTCGCCCGGGCCGGGATCACGTGATCCTCGAGCCGCCGCTCGACCCGTCCCCCGACGAGGCCCGGCACCTCCTCGAGCGCGAGCTCGTCCGTCCCGAGTACCACCGGCACAACCTGCTCGACCAGGTCCTGGACTGGATCGACCGCTTCGTGAACGGCACCGTCGAGGCCGCCTCGAACGCTCCCCCGCTCTCGACCTTCCTCGCCATGGTGGCGTTCCTGCTCCTGGCGCTCGCGCTGGCCTGGCTGCTCTCCCGCGCCCGCCGCACCGCCCACGCCGACCGCACCCGTGCCGTGGTGGCCTCCCACGAGGTGCTCACGGCGGCCGAGCTGCGCCGCCGGGCCGAGCGGGCGCTCGCCGAGGGGCGGCACGCGGAGGCCGTGGTGGAGGGGTTCCGCGCGCTCGCCGTCCGCCAGGTCGAGCGCGGGTGGCTCGACGACCTGCCGGGTGCGACCGCGCACGAGGTGGCCACCGCGGTCGGCGCCGCCCATCCCGAGGCACGCGGGCGGGTGGACCGCACCGCGCTCCTCTTCGACGAGGTCCGGTACGGCGACCGGCCGGCCACCTCCGCCCAGGCGGCCGAGATCCTCGCCCTCGACGACGCGCTCGCGGGGCGCTCGTGACCTGGCTGCGCCGGCACCGGGCGATGCTCGTGGTGCTCGCCGGGCTGGTCGTGGCGGTCGCCGTCGCGGCCGTCGCCAGCGGCCGCTCGACCAGCGGCGCCCGGCTCGACCCGGACAACCCCGACGCGGCGGGAGCGCAGGCGGTCGCCCGGGTGCTGGCGGACCGGGGAGTGGGCGTCACCGTCGTCCGCGGCGCCGACGCTCTGGACGCGACGCGGGTCGACGCCGGCACGACGGTCGTCGTCACGTCGACCGACCTGCTCGGCCGCAGCACGATCCGGCGGCTGCGGACGCACACGGCCGACGCGACGCTGGTCCTGGTCGAGCCGGGCCCAGGCACGACCCGCGCGCTGGGCGTCGCGGCGCCGCCCGCCTCCGTCGCGCTGGACGAGGCGCGACCCGCCGACTGCGCGGACCCGGCGTACGACGGGCTCAGCGTGCTGGTCGACCACGGCGTGGAGTACCCGGTCGAGGACAGCTGCTTCGGCGGCCTGGTCGCCCGGCCGCGCCCCGGCCTGGTCCTGCTGGGTGCCGGCGACCTGCTCTCGAACGACCAGGTGCTGCGCGCCGACGACGCCGCCGTCGCGCTGCGGCTGCTGGGCCAGCAGCCGCGCCTGGTCTGGTACGTCCCCAGCCTCGAGGACCTGGTCGCCGACGACGGCGTGAGCCTCGCGACCCTGCTCCCCCGGTGGCTGCGGCCCGCACTCTGGCTCGGGCTGGTCAGCGTGGTCGCGCTGATGCTGTGGCGGTCGCGGCGGCTCGGACCGTTGGCGACCGAGCCCCTGCCGGTGGTGGTCAAGGCGATCGAGACGACCCGCAGCCGCGGCCGGCTGTACCGCAGGGCCGGGGACCGGGCCCACGCCGCGACGGCCCTCCGCTCGGCGGCCCGCGAACGCGCCGCGGTCCGGCTCCGCCTCGGCACCCACCCGGACCCCGCCACGGTGGTGCGCGAGCTCGCGCGGCACACCGGGCGGTCGGCCGAGGACGTCGGCCGGCTGCTCGGGCCGGACGCGCCGACGCCGGCCACCGACCACGACCTGATCACCCTGGCCAGCGAGCTGGCCGAGCTCGACAGAGAGGTACGCCGACCATGACCGAGACCCATCCCGGTGACGCCCGCGAGCGGCTCGCCGCCGTACGCGCCGAGGTCGCCAAGGCCGTCGTCGGCCAGGACGCCGCGGTGTCCGGGCTGCTCGTCGCGCTGCTGTGCGGCGGGCACGTGCTGATGGAGGGCGTGCCCGGGGTCGCGAAGACGCTGCTGGTGCGCACGCTCGCCGGCGCGCTGTCGGTGGACACCCGGCGGGTGCAGTTCACGCCCGACCTGATGCCCGGCGACATCACCGGGTCGATGGTGATCGACAGCAACCGCGGCGAGCTCAGCTTCCGCGAGGGGCCGCTGTTCACGAACCTGCTGCTGGCCGACGAGATCAACCGGACGCCGCCGAAGACCCAGTCGGCGCTGCTCGAGGCCATGGAGGAGGGACAGGTCTCGGTCGACGGCGTCTCCCGACCGCTGCCGCGGCCGTTCCTCGTGGCCGCCACGCAGAACCCGGTCGAGTACGAGGGCACCTACCCGCTGCCCGAGGCGCAGCTGGACCGGTTCCTCCTCAAGGTGGTGCTCCCCATCCCGGACCGCCAGGCCGAGCTGGAGATCCTGCACCGGCACGCCGCCGGCTTCGACCCCCGCGACGTCGCGGCGGCGGGGGTGACCGCGGTCGCCGGGGCGGACGACATCGCCGCCGGGCGGCGCGCGGTCGGACAGGTCCAGGTCTCGCCCGAGGTGTCCGGCTACATCGTCGACATCGCGCGGGCCACCCGGGAGTCGCCGTCCCTCAGCCTCGGCGTCAGCCCCCGGGGCGCGACCGCACTGCTGCGGTCGGCGCGCGCCTGGGCCTGGCTGACCGGCCGCGACTTCGTGACGCCGGACGACGTCAAGGCCCTCGCCCACGCGACCCTGGTGCACCGCCTCGGCCTGCGCCCCGAGGCCGAGCTCGAGGGCGTCGACGTCGCCCAGGTCCTGGCCTCGGCCCTGGGCTCGGTCCCGGTCCCGCGGTGACGGTGGGCTGATGGCGATCTCCGGCCGGGTCCCGCTGCTGCTGCTCCTCGGAGTGGTGGCGGTCGTGCTGCGCCCGTCGCAGGGCACGGTGTGGCTGTGGGTGCTGGCCGTCGCCCTCCTCGTCGGCGTCGACCTGCTGCTGGCGCCGTCGCCGACCGTGCTGTCGATGACCCGGCCGGCCGTGGGCACGGTCCGGCTCGGTCACCCCTGCGAGACCCGGCTGCTGGTCGTCAACGAGTCCCGCCGCCGGGTGCGCGGGCTGCTGCGCGACGCCTGGCAGCCGTCGGCCGGCGCGTCGGACAACCGCCACCGGCTCGCGCTCTCGCCCGGCGACCGGGTCGTGCTGCGCACGCCCCTGCTGCCGACCCGCCGCGGCGACCTGCGAGCCGTCGGCGTCACGGTCCGGCTGCGCGGGCCGATGGGGCTGGCGTACCGCCAGCGCACCCGGGAGCTCGCCGGCTCGGTCCGCTCGCTCCCGCCGTTCGAGTCGCGCAAGCACCTGCCCAGCCGACTGGCCCGGCTGCGCGAGCTGGACGGCCGCGCCGCGATCCGGGTGCGGGGCCAGGGCACCGAGTTCGACTCGCTGCGCGAGTACGTCCGCGGCGACGACGTCCGCTCCATCGACTGGCGGGCGAGCGCGCGCAACCGGAACGTCGTGGTGCGCACCTGGCAGCCCGAGCGCGACCGGCGGGTCGTGCTGGTGCTGGACACGTCGCGGACGTCGGCGGGCCGGGTCGGGGACGTGCCGCGCCTCGACTCCGCGATGGACGCGGCGCTGCTGCTGGCCGCGCTCGCGGCGCGAGCGGGCGACCGGATCGACTTCCTGGCCGGGGACCGGCGGGTGCGCGCCCGCCTGAGGTCGGCCGGCGCGCGGGACGTGGCGGCCAACCTACAGGAGGTGATGGCCGACCTCGAGCCGGTGATCGCCGAGGCCGACTGGGACCAGCTCGCCGGCGCGGTCACCGGGCTCGGGCGGCAGCGCGCGCTCGTCGTACTGCTCACCCCGCTGGAGCCGGCCGCGGTCGAGGAGGGCCTGCTGCCCGTGCTGCCGACCCTGACCCGCCACCACCGGGTGGTGCTCGCGTCGGTGCGCGACCCCGCACTGGAGGAGCTCGCCGCCGGGCACGCGACGCTCGACGCCGTGTACGACGCCGCGGCGTCCGAGCAGGCCATCGGCCGCCGGCGCGCGACCGCCGACCTGCTGCGCGCCCTGGGCGTCGACGTGATCGACGCCGACGCCGAGCAGCTGCCGCCCGCGCTCGCCGACCACTACCTCGCGCTGAAGGCTCGGGGGCTGCTGTGAGGGTGCGGGTTTCGGCGGTCAGCAGCCGAAACCCGCGCGACACGCCGCCCGGCACCGGCGTGTCGTGAGGGTTTCGGCTGCCAGCAGCCGAAACCCTCAGGCCTGCGTCGCCACCCGGTCCTCCAGCAACGACGCGTCCAGGTCGCCGGTCTGGCCCCGGTGGAACGCCTGGCGGCCGAGGACGAACACGTACGCCAGGAACACCGCCTCGGCGAGCAGGCCGATGGCGATGCGGGCCCAGGTGGGCAGGCCGGACGGCGTCACGAACGCCTCGATGCAGCCGCTGACGAGCAGCACGGCGACCAGGCCGAGGGCGACGGTCCCGGCCGTCCGGCCCTCCCGGGCCAGTGACTGGGTGCGGGTCAGTCCGCCCGGCTCGACCCACGACCAGAAGAGCCGCAGGCCGACGCCGCCGGCGACGAAGACCGCGGTCAGCTCGAGCATGCCGTGCGGGAGGATCAGCCCCCAGAAGTGCCCGGCGTGGCCGTGGCGGATCATGATCGAGCCGATGATCGCGAGGTTCGCGATGTTGTTGAACACCAGGTAGACCACCGGCAGCCCGAGCACGCCGAGCGCGAGGCACAGGGCGGCCACCCAGGCGTTGTTGACCCAGACCTGGGCGGCGAAGTGGCTGGCGGCGTACTCGCTGTAGTAGTCCTCGAAGTCATGGTTGACCAGCTGGTCGACCTCGTCGGGCGACAGCAGGCTCTGCTCGACGTTCGGGTGGTGCAGCAGCCAGAGCATCATCACCGCGGTGACCGCGACGCTGCCCGCGATCGTGCCGAGCCACCACCAGCGCAGCCGGTACAGCGCGGCCGGGAACCGCTCCACGAAGAAGGCGCGCACCCCGGCCCACGTGCTCGTCCGGGTCCCGGCCGCCCGGTTGCGCGCCCGGGACAGCAGCGAGGACAGGTGGGCGACCAGCGACGGGTCGGGCGCTGACGTCCGCACCACCGAGAGGTGGGTGGCGACCTGCTGGTACCGCTCGACGAGCTCGTCGGCCTCGGCGCCCGAGAGGCGGCGCTTCCGGGTCAACGCCTCCAGGCGGTGCCACTCGGACGCGTGCGCGGCGACGTACGCGTCCAGGTCCATGCGCCGAGCCTAGGCTCCCCGCATGGACGGGGTCGTCACGCTGCCGGACGGGCGGGCCGCGGAGTACTGGGACAACGGGCTCGACGGCCCGGCCGTGCTGTTCTTCCACGGCTGTCCGGACACCCGCCACGCCGCGATGACCGGCGCCGCTGCGGCGGAAGCGCTCGGCGTCCGCCTCGTGGCGGTCAACCGCCCGGGCTACGGCCGCTCCGACCGGCACGCGTCCACGCAGTCCTCGGTGGCCGACGACGCGGTGGCCGCCGCCGACGCCCTCGGCGTCGGCACCTTCGGGGCCCTCGGCATGTCCGTCGGTACGGCGTACGCGCTGGTCTGCGCCGTCCGGCACCCCGGTCGCGTGCGGTCCCTGGCGCTGGTCGCCGGGCCGGGCGGCACCCGGGAGGACGCCGGCACGGTCGACGAGGCGGTCGAGCGGTACCGGCCGGACTTCCGGGGGTGGGTGGCCCGGATGAGCCCCGACGACCCGGACGACGAGGCGCTCGCGAGCCGGTTCCTCGGCGACCTGCCGCCCGCGGACGCGGCGCTCCTCCGTGCGTCCCGGACACCGCAGGAGGTCGCCGCCTCGGTGCGCGAGGCACTCGTCGACCACGACGGCTACCTGCGCGACGCGGCGCTGACGTTCCGCCCCTGGGACGCCACGCCGGCCGACGTCCGCTGCCCGGTGCACACCTGGCCGGACGACCGCGACCGCCATCTCTCCGTCCTGCTCACGGGCTGGGAGACCATCCTCCGCGCGCTCCTAGACTGACGCCGTGGCGACCACGGAGCTCGCGACCCTCACGACCGACGACCTCGTCACCGGCGAGGCGGTCGCGCTCGACCTGCCCCCGGCCAGCCTCGGCTCGCGGATCGGCTCGGGGCTGCTCGACGTGACGATCACCCTCACGCTCCTGGTGGCGCTGGTGCTCGGACTCGCGATCGCCGCGATCCGGACCGACGACGCGCTCGTCCAGGTCGCGATGCTGGCCTCGGTGATCGTCGCGTTCGTCGTCTTCCCGACCACGGTGGAGACGCTCAGCCGCGGCCGGTCGGTCGGCAAGCTGGCGTTCGGCCTCCGCGCGGTCCGCGACGACGCCGGGCCGATCTCGTTCCACCACGCGTTCGTCCGGGCGCTGGTCGGCGTCGTCGAGATCTACATGTTCTTCGGCAGCCCGGCCTTCTTCTCCGCCCTGCTCAGCCCGCGCGGCAAGCGGCTGGGCGACTACGCCGCGGGCACGTACGTCGTGCGCGAGCGGGTCAAGCTGCGCCTCGCCCCGCCGGCGCCGATGCCGCCGCACCTCGCCCACTGGGCCCGCAACGCCGACCTGGCCTCGCTGCCGACCGGGCTCGCGCTCGCCGTACGCCAGTTCCTCGGACGACTCCCGTCGATCGACCCGGCGTCCCGCACCGCGATCGGCGGACGGCTGGCCGAGGCCGTCAGCGCGTACGTCGCGCCGCCACCTCCGCCGGGCACGCCCCCGGAGGCGTTCCTCGCCGCAGTGGTCGCCGCGCGGCGCGAGCGCGACGCCGCCCGGCTGGACCGTGAGGCCGACCTGCGCCGCCGGCTCACCGCGCGCCGCTGAGCCCCTCACTCGGCGAGCCGGAAGCTCCCGTCCGGCACCGGCAGCGCGCCGCAGGTGCGGCTGTCCGTCGCGCAGGCCCAGAGGGTGGCCGAGCCGCCCCGGGTCTGGACGAGCAGCGTGTCCTCACCCGCGAACCGGACCTGCTGCGGCACGCCGTCGAGACCGCGCAACGGCTGCGTGGACCGGCCGTCCCAGAGGTTCACGACCGCCGAGTCGTCGGGTGCGGTCTCGATCGTGGCGACCGTCGTCCCGTCCTGGGCGAGGGCGCCGCTGCCCCCGCCCACCACCGCGATCCGGCGGGCGACACCGGTCTGCAGGTCGTAGACGCTCGACTCGCCGGTGGGTCCGGCGACGAGCACCCGCCCGCCGCCGGCCTGGGCGCCCCAGTTGTCGCCGGCCTCCTGGGTGGGTACGGCGAGTTCCTCCCCCGTGGCGGTGTGCAGGACGAGGTCGACGTCCTCCGAGACGAGGACGCCGTCGGCGCTGACGGCGGCGACGTAGCTGTTGCGCGGGACGTCGACCCGGAAGTCGACACCCTCCGCCTCCAGGTCGTAGACCGTCACCGTGTGCCCGAGATCCATCCACGCCAGGTAGCGACCGTCGCCCGACAGCGCGACGCTCTGCACGGCGCCCGGCACCGGGCTCTCCGCCGGGGGGTAGGCCGTGTCCCGCCCGGGGCGGTCGGGGTCCTGCTGCCGCCCCCGCACCACGACGTGGCTCTCGGCGTCGACGGCGTACACCCGCTCGGCCGTGTAGCCGACCACGCCCTCCGAGGGCAGGCCGAGGTCGTGCACCTGTCCGGAGGGGTCCAGCGCGGTCAGCCGGCCGTCCCGGACGAACCAGACGGTCTCGGCGACGGCACCGGCCTCCGCCGTCCTGCCGGAGGCCACCGGGACGTCCCGGCCGGTCTCGGCGCCGACGAGCTGGGCGACGCCGACCGCACCTGCGGCCAGCACCACGGCGGCGGCACTCGCCGTCAGCACCCGGCCACCGCGCTGGCGGCGGCGCTCGGTGCGGACCCGGGCCCGGAAGGCGACGTCGTCGACCGGCGGGACCTCGACGGCGGCGCGGACCTCGGTGAGAGCCGCGCGGATCTCGGTGGTGGTCATGACATCTCCTGGGCGAGCTCGAGGGTGGGGAGCGCGGCGCGCAGCCGCTTGATGGCGTGGTGGGTCTGGCTCTTGACCGAGCCGACGGAGCAGCCGAGCTGGCGGGCGGCGGCCTCCTCGGTCAGGTCCTCGACGTACCGCAGGACCAGCGTTGCCCGCATGCGCGGGGGGAGCTTCCTGATCTCCTCCCACAATGCGAGGTGGTCGGCGCGCACGTCGAGACCGCCGCCGTGGCCCCGGTCGGGGAGCTCGTCGGTGACGACCTCCCGGCCGCGACGGCGCCACTGCCGCGACATCTGGTGGACCATCGCCTGACGCACGTAGGAGTCGGCGGCCCGCTTGTCGCGGATCCCGCTCCACCTCACGCACGTCCGGGCGAGGGCACCCTGGAGGAGGTCCTCCGCCTCGTGGCGGTCTCCGGTGAGGAGGTACGCCGTGCGGTAGAGCGGTCCCCAGCGGGCCGCCATGAACTCGCCGAACGAGAGCTCGTCCCCTGCCATCTGCTGTGCCTCCTGATCGGTGAGCCGTCAGGAGGAGAAGACCCGGGTCACCCCCGAAAGGTTGAGTCCCCAAACCTAGCGGTGCGGGCTGCCAGGGAGGACGGCGCGGGCCGGGCACCGGGGCCGCCGCGAGGGCCGAACTGGTCCAGACCACTTGGCGAGATCGGGTGGTGACCCGCCAGCGCTGGACAGCGCCCGGGCGTGCGTGGGAGCGTTCCCACGACAATGTGACGTGCGTTACGGAAACGTTACTGCCCACGCTTGACGGGCCGCAGCGTAAACGTTTGCATCGTCTCCGATGGAGAGCGGGTTCCGGGCACACGCGGACCCAGGACGGACCTGCTGAAAACGCAGAAGGGAATGCACGCATGCGATCACGCAATACGCGGCGGGGGATGGCAGCAGCTGCCGCTCTCGTGAGCACGGGCCTGGTGCTCGCCGGCTGTGCCAGCAGCGACAGCGGCGGCGGCGAAGCCAGCGGCACGTGGCCGGGCGAGGGCAAGGCCGAGTGCAAGGGGCTGGAGCAGCTCGCCGACTTCGGCGACCTCTCCGGCAAGTCGATCTCGGTCTACACGTCGATCGTGGCGCCGGAGGACAAGCCCCACATCGACTCGTGGAAGCTGTTCACCACCTGCACCGGCGCGACGCCGAAGTACGAGGGCTCGAAGGAGTTCGAGACCCAGCTGAAGGTGCGCGTGCAGGCCGGCAACCCGCCGGACATCGCGTACGTCCCCCAGCCGGGCCTGCTCCAGACCCTGGTCGGGACCGGCAAGGTCGTCGAGGCGCCCTCGCAGGTGTCCGACAACGTCGACAAGTGGTTCGGCGAGGACTGGAAGGCCTACGGCAGCGTCGACGGCACGTTCTACGCCGCTCCCCTGGGCGCGAACGTCAAGTCGTTCGTCTGGTACTCGCCCAAGATGTTCCAGAAGAACGGCTGGGACATCCCGAAGACCTGGGACGACATGCTCGCGCTGTCGGACAAGATCGCGGCCACCGGCATGAAGCCGTGGTGCGCGGGCATCGAGTCCGGCGAGGCGACCGGCTGGCCGGCCACCGACTGGCTCGAGGACGTGCTGCTGCGCACCGCGGGACCGGACGTGTACGACCAGTGGGTCAGCCACGACATCCCGTTCAACGACCCCCAGGTGGTCGACGCGCTCGACCAGGTGGGCGGCATCCTGAAGAACGACAAGTACGTCAACGGCGGCTTCGGTGACGTCAGCTCGATCGCGACGACGGCGTTCCAGGACGGCGGCCTGCCGATCCTCGACGGCAAGTGCGCGATGCACCGCCAGGCGTCGTTCTACGCCGCCAACTGGCCCGAGGGCACCGACGTCTCGGAGAACGGCGACGTGTTCGCGTTCTACCTCCCGCCGATCAGCGGCGACTTCGGCAACCCGGTCCTCGGCGGTGGCGAGTTCGTCGCCGCGTTCGCCGACCGTCCCGAGGTGCAGGCCTTCCAGACCTACCTCTCGAGCGACGTGTGGGCCAACGAGAAGGCCAAGGCCACCCCGAACGGCGGCTGGGTCAGCGCCAACACGGGTCTCGACATCAACAACCTGGCCAGCCCGATCGACAAGCTGTCCGGCGAGATCCTGCAGGACCCCGACGCGGTCTTCCGCTTCGACGGCTCGGACCAGATGCCGGGCGAGGTCGGCGCGGGCTCCTTCTGGAAGGAGATGACGAACTGGATCACCGGCGAGAGCACGCAGGACGCCCTCGACAACATCGAGTCGTCCTGGCCCTCGTGATCGACGCGTGACCACGGCCGGGTCGCGAGCGCCTCGGCGCTCGCGGCCCGGCCACCGTCGTCCCACCAACCGGATCCACCCGGCCGAAGAGCCGCCGCTCGCCGGCCCGAGCCATCGGGAGTGCCTGCATGTCGACAGGTGAGAAGTTCGCCCAGATGTTCATCGCGATCGCGCTGTTCTTCGTGGTCGTCGCGGTGATCCTCCTCGTGACCCAACGGCTGCGGAGCAGGAGCGGAGAGCTCGTCCAGGCTGCCGCGTTCGTGCTGCCCGCCGTCGCGCTGATCGTCGTCGGCCTGCTCTATCCCGCCGTGACCAGCATCTACCAGTCCTTCTTCGACCAGACCGGCGCCGACTTCGTCGGCCTGGACAACTACAAGACGGTCTTCACCGACTCCGAGCAGCTCACCGTGCTGCGCAACACGGCGGCCTGGGTGATCCTGGTGCCGATCGTGTCGACGCTCATCGGCCTGGTCTACGCGGTGCTCATCGACCGGTCCCGCTTCGAGAAGTTCGCCAAGGCGCTGATCTTCCTGCCGATGGCGATCTCGCTGGTCGGCGCCTCGATCATCTGGAAGTTCGTCTACGACTACAAGGCGACCAACCAGGACCAGATCGGCATCGCCAACGCCATCCTCAAGGGCCTCGGCCTCGACACCTACAAGTTCCTGCTCAACGACCCCTGGAACACGATCTTCCTGATCATCGTGCTGATCTGGGTCCAGACCGGCTTCGCGATGGTGATCCTGTCGGCCTCCATCAAGGCGATCCCCGACGACATCGTCGAGGCCGCGCGGCTCGACGGCGTCGGCGGGTTCAAGATGTTCCGCTACATCACCGTGCCGAGCATCCGGCCGTCGCTGATCGTCGTGCTCACCACGATCAGCATCACCACGCTCAAGGCCTTCGACATCGTCCGCACCATGACCGGCGGCAACTTCGACACGAGCGTGCTGGCCTACCAGTTCTACCGGGAGTACTTCATCTCGGCGAACCAGGGCCTGGCCACCGCGATCGCCGCCGTGATCTTCCTGCTGGTGCTGCCGATCGTCATCTACAACGTCCGTCAGATGCGCAAGCTGGAGGCACGATGACCGCCACGAACCCCGACGTCGCAGAGATCGGCACCGACGGCAAGGCTCCGGGCCAGGAGCCGGTCGCGACCAGCGCACGCAAGGCGCTCAGCTCGCCGTGGGCGTCGCTGGCAGCGATCGTCATCGCGGTCGTCTGGACGATCCCGACCCTCGGCCTGTTCATCACCTCGTTCCGTCCGGAGTCGGACATCACGTCCAGCGGCTGGTGGACGTTCTTCACCAACCCGACCGTCACCTGGTCCAACTACGACGAGGTCCTCAACGGCAGCGACACCAACCTGGCGACGTACTTCGTCAACTCGGTGGTGATCACGATCCCGTGCGTGCTGATGCCGATCAGCATCGCGGTGCTCGCGGCGTACGCGTTCGTCTGGATGAAGTTCCCCGGGCGCGACGTCCTCTTCATCGCGATCTTCGCGCTGCAGATCGTCCCGATCCAGGTGACGCTGATCCCGCTGCTGAAGCTGTACGTGAAGCCGCCGTTCAACCTGATGCCGCTGGCGGGCGCCGACGCACCCGGCGGCGGCTTCTACACGCTGTGGCTCTCGCACACGATCTTCGCGCTGCCGCTGGCGATCTACCTGCTGCACAACTTCATGAGCCAGATCCCCGGCGAGCTCATCGAGTCCGCCCGGGTCGACGGCGCCGGCCACGTGCAGATCTTCACCCGCATCATGCTCCCGCTGATGGCGCCGGCGATCGCGGCGTTCGCCATCCTGCAGTTCCTCTGGGTGTGGAACGACCTGCTCGTCGCGATCACCTTCGGTAGCCCGAACACGTTCCCGCTGACCGCACGGCTCGCCGAGCTGTCGGGCACGCGCGGCAACGACTGGTTCCTGCTGTCCGCGGGTGCGTTCGTCGCGCTGGTCGTGCCGCTGATCGTGTTCCTGTCGCTCCAGCGCTACTTCGTGCGCGGGCTGCTGGCCGGAAGCGTCAAGGGATAGGACACCTCAGGCCGTCGGACCGGACCCGGACGCGATGTGCGCCGCCAGCCAGTGGTAGGACGCCTTCGGCGTCCGGGTCAGGTCCTGCGGGTCGATGTGCACGATCCCGAAGGTCTTCGTGTAGCCCTCTGCCCACTCGAAGTTGTCGAGGAGCGTCCAGACGATGTACGCCCGTACGTCCGCGCCGGCCGCGCGGGCCCGCTCCGTGGCGGCGATGTGGTCGCGCAGGTAGTCGATCCGGTCCTGGTCGTCGACCGACCCGTCGACGACCGGGTCGGGGTACGCCGCGCCGTTCTCGGTCACGAGGACGGGCAGCCCGGTGCGCCGGTGGGTGTCGACCAGCAGCTCCTCGAGCCCGCGGGCGTCGACCTCCCAGCCGATGTCGGTGCGGGGCTCGCGGACCACGAACGAGACCGGCGTCGCGCCGGGGTAGGCCTCGACCTCCGGGTGCCGCTCGACGGTCGGGTCGGCGAGCGTCGGCCGGAACGGCGTGTAGTAGTTGACGCCGATCCAGTCGGCCGAGCCGCGGACCAGGGCGAGGTCGCCGTCGCGCACGAGGGTCTCGTCGGCCAGCTCCGGCGCGACGCGGAGCAGCCCCTCGTCGTATGCGCCGTCGACCAGCGGCCCGAGCCAGACCCGGTTGCGGACGGCATCGAGCTCGTCGGCGGCCTGCGCCGCGTCCGGGGTCTCGGGCCAGTACGGCGCCAGGTTGTGGACGATGCCCAGGTCGGTCACGCCGGCCGCGTGCAGGCGCGCGGCGGCCAGGCCGTGGGCGAGGTTGAGGTGGTGGGCGGCGCGGTGGCCGGCCCCGCCCTCGCGGCGGCCCGGCGCGTGCACGCCGGCGGCGTAGCCGAGGTACGCCGCGCACCAGGGCTCGTTGTGCGTGGCCCAGACCTTCACCCGGTCGCCGAGCCGGTCGTGGACGACCGTCGCGTAGTCCGCGAACGCCTCGGCGGTGTCGCGGTTGAGCCAGCCGTCGCGGTCCTCGAGGGCCTGCGGCAGGTCCCAGTGGTAGAGCGTCGCCGTGGGGCTGATGCCCCGCGCCAGCGCCCCGTCGACCAGCCGGTCGTAGTAGTCCAGCCCACGGGTCTCGACCCGGCCGGTGCCCTCGGGGACGATCCGGGGCCACGCGACCGAGAAGCGGTACCACCCCGCTCCCGAGCCGGCGACCAGGTCGAGGTCCTCGGCGTACCGGTGGTAGCTGTCGCAGGCCACCGAGCCGTCGCGGCCGTCGCGGGTGGCGCCCGGCCGGGCGGCGAACGTGTCCCAGATGGAGGCGCCGCGACCGTCCTCGGTGGCCGCTCCCTCGATCTGGTACGCCGCCGTCGCGACGCCGTAGGACAGGCGGGAACCGTCGGGCAGGTGCTGGGTCATGCGCTCCACCCTAGTGTCTCGGCGGTCGCCTTGGGAGCGCTCCCACGATGACCGGCATCAAGGACGTCGCCCGCGAGGTCGAGATGTCGACCGCCACCGTCTCGCGCGCCCTGCGGGGCCTGCCCGGCGTCTCCGACGAGACCCGGTCGCGGGTCATGGAGACCGCGCTCCGGCTGGGGTACGTACCCTCGCCGAGCGCCGCGGGACTGGCCAGCGGGCAGACGCGGACCGTCGCGGTGATCGTGCCGTGGGTGACCCGGTGGTTCTTCGCGGCGGTCGTGCAGGGGGCCGAGGAGGTGCTGCGCGAGCGCGGCTACGACCTGCTGCTCTACAACCTGGCCGGCGACGAGTCCGCGCGCCACCGGGTCTTCGAGACCAGCCTGCTCACCAAGCGCGTCGACGCGGTGATCGTGCTCAGCCTCAAGCCGAGCCCCGACGAGCTCGGCCGCCTGGCCACGCTGGGGCGGCCGGTGACGATCGTAGGCGCCGACGTCCCGGGCTGGGCGACGGTCCGCATCGACGACGAGCAGGCCGCGCGCTGCGCGGTGCAGCACCTGGTCGGCCTCGGGCACCGGCGGATCGCGTACGTCGGCGGCGCGACCGAGGGTGTCCTCGACTTCACCGCGCCCGCCGCCCGGCTGGCGGGGTTCCGGACCGCGATGGCCGAGGCCGGTCTCCCCCACGACCCGGCGCTCGAGGCGGACGGGGAGTTCAGCGTGCCGGGGGGCACCCGAGCGGCCCAGGCGCTGCTGGACCGCGCCGACCGGCCGACGGCGGTGTTCGCCGCGTCCGACGAGATGGCGATCGGGGTGCTGCGCGTCGCCCGGGAGCTCGGGCTGCGGGTGCCCGAGGACCTGTCGGTGATCGGCATCGACGACCACGAGATGGCCGAGATCTTCGACCTGACCACCGTCGCGCAACCGGTGCACGAGCAGGGCCGGGTCGCAGCCCAGCAGGTGCTCACGGCGCTCGAGGGCGAGCGCTGGGTGCCCGAGCAGGTCGTGCTGCCCACGCGCCTCGTGGTCCGGCGGACTACGGCTGCGCCGTCGTCCTGACGTAGCGGAGGTCGGTGATGTCGCGACCCGCGGCGAGGCCCTTGCGCTCGAACTTCGTCACCGGTCGCTCAGCCCAGCGCTCGGTGACGCCGCCCTCGAGCAACGGCTCGGCGCCGAGCACCTCCACCATCTGCTCGGCGTAGTCGGCCCAGTCGGTCGCCAGCCGCCACTCCGCGCCAGGCGCGAGCCGGGTCGCGGCGAGGTGGGCGAACGCGGGCGTCACGAGACGCCGCTTGTGGTGCTTCTTCTTGTGCCAGGGGTCGGGGAAGAACGTCCAGAGCCCGGCCAGGCCGTCGGGCTCGACGAGGTGCTCCATCGACCAGACCGCGTCGACGCTGAGCATCCGGACGTTCGTCAGCCCGGCCTCCCCGATCCGGCCGAGCGTGTCCGCGACGCCGGGCCGCCACACCTCGAACGCCACCACGTCGTGGTCCGGCCGGGTCGCCGCCAGCGCGACCGTCGACTCGCCGATGCCGGACCCGATCTCCACCACGAGCGGCGCCCTACGCCCGAACATGCCGGCCAGCGTGAACCCGGGGTCGTCCACGACGTCGTCCGGCAGCCACCACCGGTCGGCGTACGTCTCCCAGGCCTCGGCCTGGCGCGGCGTGAACCGGCTGCCGCGCCGGGCGTAGGTGAGGACCTCGCGCATCCGCCGACCGTCCTCGGTCAGCTTGTGGTGCGGGCGCGCCGGTCGCACGTGGTCGTCGGCCATGTGCCCTATCTTCACCTGTGTGATCCCCCGTGACCGACTCGCCTCCCTCCGCGCGGCGGAGGAGGACCGCTTCACCGACCTGCACCCGCGCTCGGCCGAGCTCGCCGCGCAGGCGCGCGGCCCGCTGCTCGCCGGCGTGCCGATGCCCTGGATGACCCGCTGGCCGGGTCGCTTCCCCCTGTTCTTCGACTCCGCCTCGGGCGCCCGGCTCACCGACGTCGACGGGGTCGAGTACGTCGACCTCTGCCTCGGCGACACCGGCGCGATGACCGGCCACGCGCTGCCGCAGGTGACGGCGGCCATCACCGAGCGCGCCGGGCGCGGCATCACGACGATGCTGCCGTCGGCCGACGCGGTGTGGGTCGGCCAGGAGCTGGCCCGGCGCTTCGGGCTGCCGACATGGCAGCTGGCGATGTCGGCCACGGACGCGAACCGGTTCGTCCTGCGCTTCGCCCGTCACCTCACCGGCCGGCCGCGGATCGCGGTGATGGACTGGTGCTACCACGGCACCGTCGACGAGACGCTGGCCGTGCTCGAGGGGGACGCGGTGGTGCCGCGGCCCGGCGCCCTCGGACCGCAGGTCCCGGTGTCGGAGACGACCGCGGTGGTCCCGTTCAACGACGCGGACGCCCTGGACCGCCGCCTCGCCGAGGGTGACGTCGCCTGCCTGCTGATGGAGCCGGCGCTGACCAACATCGGCATCGTGCTGCCCGACCCGGGCTACCTGGAGGCCGTCCGCGAGATCACGCGCCGGCACGGCGTGCTGCTGGTCAACGACGAGACCCACACCCTCTGCGCGGGGCCGGGCGGCGCGACCGCCGCCTGGAGCCTGGAGCCGGACCTGGTGGTGGTCGGCAAGCCGATCGGCGGTGGCATCCCGTGTGCGGCCTACGGGATGACCGCGGAGGTCGCCGACCGGCTCTCCGGCCCGATGCTCGGCCACGAGATCGACGTCGCGGGCGTGGGCGGCACGCTGACCGGCAACGCGCTGGCCCTGGCCGCGATCCGGGCCACGCTCTCGTCGTGCCTGCGCGAGGAGGACTTCGCGGTCGCCGTACCGCTCGCCGAGCGGTTCGCCGCCGGTGTCGAGGGGGTCATCGCCGGGGCCGGACTGCCCTGGCACGTGCAGCGGCTCGGCTGCCGGGCGGAGTACTGGTTCTGCCCTCCCCCGCACGACGGCGCCGCCGCGGCGGCCGCGGTCGACGAGGAGCTCGAGGGCTTCTTCCACCTGTGGTGCCTCAACCGCGGGGTGCTGCTGACGCCGTTCCACAACATGGCGCTGTTCAGCCCGCTCCACACCGAGGCCGACGTGGACCGGCACACCGAGGTGTTCGGCGAGGCGGTCGCGGCGCTGCTGGGCTGACCGCGGGCGGCCGGACCGGGCTGCCGGGAGCGGGACGACGAACTACGCGGCGGGACGACGAAGCTTTGTCGTCCCGTCCGGAGTTTCGTCGGCCGGCCGACGAAACTCCCTGCCTCCAGCACCGCACTACATGCAGAAGGGCCCCCAGCCTTGCGGCTGGGGGCCCTTGCTGTTGCCTGCTGGGTCAGATCACTTGGTGATCTTGGTGACCCGGCCGGCGCCGACGGTGCGGCCGCCCTCGCGGATCGCGAAGCGCAGACCCTCGTCCATGGCGATGGGCTGGATGAGCTCGACCGACATCTCGGTGTTGTCACCCGGCATGACCATCTCGGTGCCCTCGGGCAGGGTCACGACACCGGTCACGTCCGTGGTCCGGAAGTAGAACTGCGGACGGTAGTTGTTGAAGAACGGCGTGTGACGGCCGCCCTCCTCCTTCGAGAGGATGTAGACCGAGGCCTCGAAGTTGGTGTGCGGGGTCGTGGTGCCCGG
>DASTXB010000099.1:0-36727 GCA_035765695.1 Nocardioides sp.
GCTTCGTCGTCCACCCTCGAGTTTCGTCGGCCGGCCGACGAAACTCCCGGCCCCGGTCACGCCCGATCGAGCAGCAGCTCGGCGATCCGGGCGAGGTCCGGCGTGAGGTGCTGCTCGGGCACCCGGCACCGCGAGCCGCACAGGTCGAAGACGTAGACGTAGCGGTCCGGCTGCGGGTCGCCGGCGGGTACGGCGGCCGGGTCGACCCGGTCGACCAGGGACGCCAGCTCCGGGGCGCGCGGGTCGTCACCGTCGAGGTCCGCCTCGCCGCTGGCGCGCAGCCCCGCGAACCCGCCCGTCCTCTGCACCGTCACCCGCCGCCCGAACCCGCCAGGCACGGAGACGCCCACGTCCGACCACGCCCGGCGTACGACGTCCGCGTGCTCGCCCGCCACCGCGACCGTGGCCGCCGCGAAGCCCGCGAAGTCGGTGTCCGCACCCACGTCGCCGCCCGTGAGCGCGTCGTACCAGACCCGGCCGGCGCCGTCCCACGACGTGCCGCCCATGCCGACCGCGGTGAGCTGGAAGGCGCGGTTCGCGATGCCCGAGTTGATGTGCACCCCGCCGTTGTCCTCGTCGGTCTCGACGTAGTCCGCCATGGTGCCGACCTGCCGGTCGCGGCCGAGCCGCGGGTCGTCGTACGCCGTCCCGGGGTGGGCCATGTCGCGCAGCGCCCGCGCGTCGGTTCCCTCGCGGAAGATGCCCTCCCCGATCAGCCAGTCCGCCTCGGCCGCCGTCTGCCCGAGCAACCGCTGCTTGAGGCAGGCCGCGAACACGTCGGAGACCGACTCGTTCAGCGCGCCCGACTGGTCCTGGTACCGCAGCCCCGCGGTGTGCTCGGTGACCGCGTGCGTGAGCTCGTGGCCGAGCACGTCGACGGGTTTGGTGAACCGCTCGAACACCGTCCCGTCGCCGTCACCGAACACCAGCTGCGCGCCGTTCCAGAACGCGTTGTCGTAGTCGCGGCCGTAGTGGACGCTGAGCACCACCCGCGCGCCGCGGCCGTCGTACGACGCCCGGCCGTAGACGTCCGCGAACAGCGCGAGCGCCCCGGTGATCCCGTCGGCGGCCTCGTCCACCGCCACGTCACCGCTGGCCGGCCCGCCGGCGGAGCGGACGGCGGCGCCGGGCAGCGTCGTGTCGTGGTCGGCGGTGTGCACCACCCACGCAGGGCCGCCGGGGGCGACCAGGCGGCGCCCCTCGAGCAGCAGCGCAGTACGGCGGCGGCGCATCGCGTCGTCCACGAGGAGCGTCTCGGGCGCGACGCGGCTGAGCAGGTACGGCGGCACGAACCGGCAGCTCATGCCGCCCAGCATGTCACCAGAGACGGACACCCCGGGCCGGCTGGTTCACCTCGATCTGGTCGGTGACCGGCAGGCCGACGCCGTCGAACTGCACGTACACCGACCAGAACAGCGGCAGGCCCGGGATCGAGTCGAGCCGCCACGGGTACGTGCAGGTCCCGGACACCGGCACCGAGACCGCGCCGGACATGTCGGCGTTGTTCGAGATCAGCAGCGTGGTCGTCCCGGCGGGCGCACGCACCGACAGCAGCACGTCCGGCGAGGCGGTCTCCACGGCGTCGTCGTTGATGACGACGCCGGTCGCGCCCTCGCACGCCGCCCCGCCGACCGGCGCCGACCGCGCGGCGCCCTTGCTCGCCGTGGCGTTGGACGCGACCACGACGCAGCGCAGCGCCGCACTCCGGTCCGCGGCGACCACCACGTGCGTCGCGCCGGACCCGATCGTCTCGCCGTCGCGCTGCCACACGGTGGTGAACGTGATCGTCGGGTCGCCGGTCCAGGTGCCGACGCCGCAGGTGAGCGTCTCCCCGAGCGCGGCCGTCCCGGTGATCGCCGGCGCGGCCGTCGGCGTCGGCGCCCCCGCGACCGACGTCGGGACCGTCCGGGCGGTCGAGGACGCCAGCGTGCTGCCGGCGGAGTTGCGGGCGGTGACCGTGCACGACAGCGAGGCGCCCTGGTCCTCCGACAGCACGACGTACCGGTCCGAGCCGGTGTCGGCGATCGGGACGCCGTTGCGGCTCCAGGAGTAGCGGTACGTCAGGTTCGTGCCGGTCCAGGTGCCCGTGCCGCACGCGAGCGCGGTGCCGACCGCGGCCGAGCCGGTCAGCGACGGCGCGCCGGTGCCGGCGGGCGGGTTCGCGTCCGCGACCGTCACCGGGGCCGAGGTCGCGGCGCCGCTGCCGGCGGTGTTGGTGGCGATCACCGTGCAGGCGAGGGTGGCGCCGGCGTCGGCCGCGGCGACGGCGTACGTCGGGGTGGTGATGCCGGTGTTCGCGCCGTTGCGCCGCCACACGTAGGCGAACGTCGGGGTCCCGGTCCACGCGCCGGGGTTGCAGGTGAGTGTCTGGCCGGCGGCGGGCGTGCCGGTGACCGACGGCGGCGTGCTGTTGGTCGGCGCGACCAGCGGCGCCGCCGGGATCGGGTACGCCGCGGTGGTCAGCGTCGTGCTGCCGGCCGCGAACGTCGCGGTGACCGTGCAGGTGAAGGTCGTGCCGGCGTCGCCGGCGACGAGCGTGTACGTCGGGCCGGTGCCGGCCGGGGTGCCGTTGCGGAGCCAGACGTAGGTGTAGCCGATGCCGGTGCCGGTCCAGGTGCCCGGGTTGCAGGTCAGCACCTGGCCGGGCGCCGCCGTGCCGGTGATGGACGGCGCCGCGGTGTTGACCGGGCCGGTGCCCGACGCGCTGACGGTGACGGCCGCCGAGGTGGCGGTCCTGCTGCCGGTGGCGTTGGTGGCGGTGACCGCGCAGGTGAGCGCCCTGCCGCTGTCGACCGCGACCACGGTGTACGTCGGCGCGATCCCCCCGGCGATCGCGCCGCCGTCGCGCCGCCACTGGAACGCGTAGGTGTTGCCGGTGCCGGTCCAGGTGCCGGAGCTGCAGGTGAGCACCTGCCCGACCGCGGCGGTGCCGGTGATCGCGGGCGGGTCGGAATTGGTCGGCCCGGAGCCGCCCGGGTCGCCGCCCCCGCCGCCGACCGTGACCGGGTCGGAGACCTGCTCGGTGGTGCCGCTGGAGTTGCTCGCGCGGACCACGCAGGCCAGCGAGGCGCCCTGGTCCGCGGCGGTCACCAGGTAGGTCGGGCTGGTCGCCCCGGCGATCTCGGTGCCGCCGCGCCGCCAGCGGTAGGCGTAGAGGACCAGGTCGCCGCCCTCGTTCCAGGTGCCCTTGCTGCAGGTCAGCAGCTGGCCGACCGCCGGGGTGCCGGAGATGCTCGGCGGGGACACGTTGGCCGGGCCCTGGCCGCCGCCGTCTCCCCCGTCGCCTCCGTCGCCTCCGTCGCCGCCGCCGTCACCGCCGCCGGAGCCACCGCCACCGGAGCCACCGCCACCGGATCCGCCACCACCGGAGCCGCCACCACCGGAGCCGCCGCCGCTGCTCCCGCCGGACCCGGGGTGGACACCCTTGACCCAGAACGTGTAGCCCGCGTTGTTCCAGCGCTGCACCCGGTTGTTGTTGCTGTCGGCGATGAAGAGGTTGCCCGACAGCGCGCCGCCGTCCTGGGCGTGCTGGGCGATGGCCGTGGGGTTGTTGAGCCGGCCGGCCGCGCGGCTGGCCCGCGGCGGGTGGCCGAGGGTGCGGTAGAGCGAGAAGTGGTGGTTGGTGTCGAGCAGGTAGAGCGCGTTGTTCACCATGTCGCTGACGGTCAGCTGGCCGTACTTGTCGACCGCGAGGCCGCCGGGCGCCGGCTTCCGGCCGCCGCCGGGCTTCTTGAGCTTGTAGGTGTGCGCGGGCTTCGAGGAGCCCTTGAGCGCGGACGCCTTGTACGCGAGCACCTTGGCCTGGTCCGGCAGCGCGACGTACACGAACGCGGGGCGGCCGGCCTGCGGGCCGCCGTACGTGATCCCGCGCGGGCGGCCGGGCAGCTTCACGGTGGCGACGAGGTCGCCGTTGCGGCCGTAGACCGACATGCTGTCGTGGCAGCGGTTGGCGATGTAGATGCGGTTGCCGTTGGCGGTGATGCCGCCGTAGCGCGACGCCGGCTTGCTGCTGTCGCAGGTGCGCACCGGGTCGTGGTCGAAGTGCGCCTTCCTCCGGCCGTTGGACGAGAGCAGCGAGAAGCCGGTCTCGTAGTCGACCCACAGGTCCCCGCCGGCGGTGGCGTACAGCCCGTCGACGGCCTCGTCCTCGTCGAGCGCGACGCCGCCCTTGACCTTGCCGCTGGGGCTGACGCGCACCAGCTTGCCGCCGGTCGCGAACCCGACGTACGACGTGCCGTTCGGCGCGACCGCGATGGCGGTCGGGCTGTCGGAGGTGGCCGCGGCGGCCACCTCGGGGGTCGCCACGGAGACGGTCCCGAGCCCCGCGCAGATCATGACCAACCCGATGAGGCGGCCCAGGGGGGCTTGGGCGCGCACGCGCCGAGCCTAACCGGACGATCGCCCTCCGACAGCCGGTCTGATCCGGCGGTCTACACCGGAGGTCTGGTCCGGTCGCGGCGCTGGTGCGGTCAGCTCGGCACCCGGTCCGGCGGGAACCCGCCGGTCGCGATCGGGCCCCAGCGGTGGACGGTGATGCGGATCAGCGACTTGCCCTGCTTGCGCATGGCCTGGCGGTACTCGTCCCAGTCGGGGTGCTCACCGGAGATGCAGCGGAAGTACTCGACCAGCCCGTCCTCGGCCTCCTGGCCCGGCATGTCGAGCACCTCGGCGGTGCCGTCGACCTGGACCCAGGCGTCGTCCCACTCGTCGGAGAGCACCAGCACGCTGGCGTCGGGGTTGCGGCGCAGGTTGGTGGCCTTGGCGCGGTCGGGGTAGGTCGAGATCACGATCCGACCCTCGGCGTCGACGCCGCCGGTGACCGGGGAGACCTGCGGCCGGCCGTCGGAGCGGGTGGTGACCAGGACCAGGTGGTGGCGGGTGCGGACGAAGTCCAACAATTGCTCGCGCTCGACGCGGTCGTTCGTGGCGATCCGGGGCATGCGTCCCAGCCTAGGCCGCCGACCTACCGACGCGGCCTGACCGCCCGGGAGCTCGCCTGCGCCGACCCGGACGGGTTGGTGCCGGTGACCAGGCAGGTGAGCCGGTGCCCGAGGTCGTCGCCGAGCACCTCGTGCCGGTCCTGCTCCGAGCCGCCGAGCGGGGCGCCGTCGCGGCGCCACACGTAGGTGAAGAGGGGCGCGTTCCGCCAGCGTCCGGGGTCGCAGTAGAGCACCGTGCCGAGCTTCGCCCGGCCGACGATCTTGGGGCGCGCGGTGTTCGCCGGCTTGCCGACGTGGCCGCCGCCGCTGCCGTCGCCCACGGCGACCGGGGCGCTGAGCGCGACCTTGCCGGTGCCGTTGCGGTTGGTCGCGGCGACCCGGCAGGTCAGCTCGTGGTAGCGGTCGTTGTCGGTGACGAGGTACTCCGGCGCGTTGGTGCCGGGCAGCAGCTGCCCGTCGCGCAGCCAGCCGCGCTGGTACGCCGTGGGCCGGCCCGTCCACGACCCGGTGCTGCACCGCAGCACCGCGCCGGACCGGGCGTCGCCGCGGATCGTCGGCGGGTCGAGGACGTACGGCGGGGAGTGCGGCCCCGGGATCGGGAACACCTCGCTGGCGGTCGGCGCCGAGCTCGCGCCACCCGCGCCGCGCGCGGTGACCGCGCAGGTCAGCTCGGTGGCCACGTCCTGCGCGGTCACGGTGTGGTCGGCGTCGTGGCCGCCGGCGATCGGCAGGCCGTTGCGCAGCCAGGCGACGTCGTACGACGCGGGCGCGCCCTCCCACGTGCCGGGGTCGCAGGTGAGCACGCGCCCGGCGTACGGCTGGCCGGTGATCCGGGGCAGCTCGACGTTGGCCGGTGCGCCCGGGTCGCCGGGCTGGAGGGCGTCGGCCATCCAGTCGGTGGTGCCGAGGTAGTCCCAGTGCTGGACGCGGCCGTTGCCGGTGTCGGCGATCCAGAACCCCGACTTGAAGCTGCCGTCGGCGTGGTCGAACGCGGTCGGCCGGTCGAGGAACCCGCGGTCCGAGGCGGGGTCCGGCGGGTGGCCGAGGGTCCGGTAGTACCAGTAGTTCTCGGGGCCGTTGTAGAAGTGCACGGCGTTGTTGGCGACGTCGACGACGGCCAGCTGGCCCTTCTCGTCGGCGGCCAGCGGGCCGGGCACCGGCTTGCGGTAGCCGTAGAACCGCTTGATCGTCAGCGTCTTGGCGGGCTTCGCGTGGGAGCCCAGCCCGGCGGCGTTGTAGGCATAGACCTTGCCGGCGTCCGGCACCGACACGTACATGCGGGCGACGAGTCCCTTGACCGCGGGCGCAATTGCGACGTCGCGCGGGAGGGCCCGGCCGGGCAGGTCGACGGTGGCGACCCGGTCGCCGTCGTGCTTGTAGATGCCGACGGTCGCGGCGCAGCGGCCGGCGACGTAGACCTCGTCCCGGGTCACCGCGATCCCGCCGTACCGCGCCGGGTCGTGCGCGCGGTCCACCGGGCAGTCGCCGGCCCCGGGGATCGGGAAGTGGCTGAGCACGGTCCCGTCGGCCGCGAGCTCGGAGACGCTGGACCCGTAGTAGACCCAGACGTCGCTGCCGGTCCCGGCGGCGAGCGCCGTGACCGGCCCGTCCTGGTCCAGCGGCACCGACCCGGCGACCGCGCCGGTCGCGTCGAGGCGCAGCAGCCGATCGCCGGCGGCGTACCCGACGTACGACGTGCCGTCGTCGGCCGCCGCGATCGCGATCGGCCGCCCGGTGCTCACCGCCTGCGCGGGCCGGGTGGGCAGCACCGCGAGGCCCGCCACGACCAGCGTCGCCGCGAAGCCCCCCATCAGCGCATGCCGGAGCGCGCCCCCCATGCCGTCCACGGTAGCGGCGTCCCACCCCTCCGGGTGGCGGTTTGCGGAAGGTCGCGACACGTCGGCTTTCACCGGCTGCCGCTCCCCGCTCCTGGGCGTGGGTGCGGGTCCTGAGCGTTCAATTGTCGTGTCCGGCACCGGTTACCGACGGGTAGCCGGTGCCGGACCGAGCAATTGCACGGAAACCCACAGTCGCCGCGCACCGGCCGACCGGGGGAACCCGACGTGTCGCACCCCCCACCACCGACGATGAGGGCCCACAGCACGCCAACAACTAGACTCGACCCTCGTGCCTACTACCGCTCGTACCGACCTGCGCAACGTCGCGATCGTCGCCCACGTCGACCACGGCAAGACCACCCTCGTCGACGCGATGCTCCGGCAGGCCGGTGCGTTCACCGAGCACCAGGCCGAGAGCGTCGCCGACCGGGTGATGGACTCCGGGGACCTGGAGCGCGAGAAGGGCATCACGATCCTCGCGAAGAACACCGCGATCCACTACACCGGCCCGTCCGCACGCGAGGCCGGCGTGGACAGCATGACGATCAACATCATCGACACCCCGGGCCACGCCGACTTCGGCGGCGAGGTCGAGCGCGGCCTGTCCATGGTGGACGGCATCGTGCTGCTGGTCGACGCGTCCGAGGGCCCGCTGCCGCAGACCCGGTTCGTGCTCCGCAAGGCGCTGAACGCCGACATGCCGGTCGTGCTCGTGGTCAACAAGGTCGACCGCGGCGACGCCCGCATCGAGGAGGTCGTCGACGAGACCTACGAGCTGTTCATGGACCTGCTCGACGACACCCACCGCCAGGACGCGCTGGACTTCCCGGTCGTCTACGCCTCCGGCAAGGCCGGCATCGCGAGCCTCGAGCAGCCCGCGAACGGCCAGCTGCCCGACGGCACCGACCTCGAGCCGCTGTTCCGGACGATCCTCGAGACCATCCCCGCCCCGACGTACGACGAGGGCGCGCCGCTGCAGGCGCACGTCACCAACCTCGACGCGTCGCCGTTCCTGGGCCGCCTCGCGCTGCTGCGCATCAAGCAGGGCACGCTGAAGAAGGGCCAGACCGTCGCGTGGATCCGCCGCGACGGCGAGAAGAAGAACGTGCGCATCACCGAGCTGCTGATCACCGAGGGCCTCGAGCGCAAGCCGGGCGAGGAGGCTGGACCGGGCGACATCGTCGCGGTCGCCGGCATCCCCGACATCACCATCGGCGAGACCCTCGCGGACGCCGAGAACCCCATCGCCCTCCCCCTCATCCACGTCGACGAGCCGGCGATCTCGATGACCATCGGCACCAACACCAGCCCGCTGGTCGGTCGGCTGAAGGGCTCGAAGGTCACCGCCCGGCTGGTCAAGGACCGCCTCGACGCCGAGCTGGTCGGCAACGTGTCGCTCAAGATCCTCCCCACCGACCGCCCCGACGCGTGGGAGGTCCAGGGCCGCGGCGAGCTGGCGCTGGCGATCCTCGTCGAGCAGATGCGCCGCGAGGGCTACGAGCTCACCGTCGGCAAGCCGCAGGTGGTCACCAAGGAGGTCGACGGCAAGCTGCACGAGCCGGTCGAGCGGCTGACCATCGACGCGCCCGAGGAGTACCTCGGCACGATCACCGAGATGCTCGCCACCCGCAAGGGCCGCATGGAGCAGATGACCAACCACGGCACCGGCTGGGTGCGCATGGAGTTCCTGGTGCCGGCCCGCGGCCTGATCGGCTTCCGCACCGAGTTCCTCACCGCCACCCGCGGCACCGGCATCGCCCACCACATCTCAGAGGGCTACGAGCCGTGGGCCGGCGAGATCCGCTCGCGCGCCTCGGGTTCGCTGGTCGCCGACCGCGCCGGCGCGGCCACGGCGTACGCGATGACCTCGCTGCAGGAGCGCGGCGTGATGTTCGTCGAGCCCGCGACCGAGGTGTACGAGGGCATGATCGTCGGCGAGAACTCCCGCGCCGACGACATGGACGTCAACATCACCAAGGAGAAGCAGCAGACCAACATCCGGTCCGCGACCTCCGACAACTTCGAGAAGCTGGTGCCGCCGCGCAAGCTCTCCCTCGAGCAGTGCCTGGAGTTCTGCCGCGAGGACGAGTGCGTCGAGGTCACCCCGGAGTCGGTGCGGATCCGCAAGGTCGTGCTCGACCAGAACGAGCGGGCCAAGATCGCGAGCCGGGCCCGCAAGTCCAAGTGACGCCGCGGGCGGCGGTAGGGTCGCACCCCGTGAGCCACCCCACCTACGACCAGCTGGCCGCGCTGCCGGCGTACGCCGAGCAGCCCGTGCCGATCGCGTTCGAGGACGTCAACGGTCACCTCAACGTGCGCCACTACACCGGCATCGCGAGCGAGGGCCTCGACGAGGCGCTGGTGCCGCTCGGCATCCCGCAGAACTGGCCGTCGCACGGCCACGCCTGCTTCTCCGCCGAGCACCACGTCACCTACGTGGCCGAGCTGCGGACGGGCGACCGGATGTCGGCGCGGGTGCGGCTGCTGGGCCGCTCCGAGCGCGCCGCGCACGTGGTGGTGTACCTGCTCGACGAGACCCACCAGCGGCTCAGCTGCGTGATGGAGGAGATCTTCCTCCACATCGACATGGGCACCCGGCGTACCGCCCCCTGGCCCGACGACGTCGCCGCCGCCCTCGACGGCCGGATCGCCGAGGACGGCGCGCTGCCGTGGCAGGTCACGACGACGGGGTGCCTGAAGCTGCGCTGATCACCGCGCTGACGCTCACCCGTCTCCGGTGAGGCGCACCGGGGCGCCGCGGACCACACTGCGTCCGTGACCGTCCCCGTGCGCCGGCTGCCCGACGACGTCGCAGCCGCGCTGACCGCGCTCGACCTGGCCGTCGGCGCGGTCGCGGTGACGGCCTCCGCCGCGCAGGCGACCGCCCGCACCCTGCGGCTCACGGGCCTCGTCGAGCGGGGCGCCCGGCCGTTCCTGCGCGCCGGGCGGTCGTGGCGCCTGCGTGTCGTCCGCGAGGTCGACCACCTGTTGCCGCTGCTGGTCGACCTCGCGGTGCGGCGGTACGTCGACCTCGACGGGCTGGTCGCCACCGTCGACCTGGACGCGGCCGCGGAGCGGCTGGACGTCGAGGCCGTCATCGCGCGCGTCGACCTCGACGCGATCGCCGCCCGGATCGACGTCGAGGCGATCCTGGACCGGCTCGACCTCACCGCGACCGTGCTGGAGCGGGTCGACCTCGAGGCCGTCGTCGACGGCGTGCTGGCCCGGATCGACCTCGCGGCGCTGGTCGAGGAGGTCCTCGACGAGGTCGACCTGCCCGAGATCATCCGCGAGTCCACGGGCACGATGGCCTCCGACACCGTCCGCAACGTCCGGATGCAGGGCGTGACCGCCGACGAGGCCGTCACCCGGGTCGTCGACCGGCTGCTGATGCGCCACCGGCCCGCGCCCGGGGCGACCTGATGCACGAGCACGAGTTCGCGATCCCCAAGGAGGCCCGCGGGTTCCAGGGCCAACGCGCCGGCATCGTCACCCGCGTCGTCGCCGCGGCGATCGACGCGGCCGTGGTCGCGCTGGTGCTGCTCGGCGCCTACCTGGGGTACGCCGGGGTCCGGTTCCTGCTCGACCCGCGGCACTTCAGCTTCCCCGACGCCAGCATCTTCCGCAGCCTGGTCGTCGGCGCCGCCCTCATGGCGCTCTACCTGACCGTCGCCTGGGCGATGACCGGCCGCACGTACGGCAACGTGCTCCTGGGCCTGCGGGTCGTCGGCTCCCGCGGCGGCGACGTCGGCTGGTTGCGGGCCGCGCTGCGGGCCGGCTTCTACGTGGTGCTCCCGATCGGGCTGTTCTGGGTGGTGATCGACCCGCGGCAGCGCTCGATCCAGGACCGCGTGCTCGGCACGGCCGTGGTCTACGACTGGCGCCCCAGCCGCACCCAGTAGCGGCACAATCACCCCCGTGCTCCTCGACGTCCAGCTCGACGCCCGCCCCGACGCCGCGGCCGCCCGCGCCCGCGAGCTGGTCGGCGCCGGCGTCGCGGGCCTGTTCACGTTCGAGGGGCCGCACGACGTGTTCCTCCCGCTCGCGGCGGCCGCCGGCGCGGTCGACACCGACCTGATGACCAACGTCGCGATCGCGATCCCACGCAGCCCGATGCACCTGGCGCACGCGGCGTACGACCTGCAGCTGCTCTCGCGAGGCCGGTTCCGCCTCGGGCTGGGCTCGCAGATCCGCCCGCACATCGAGCACCGGTACGGCGCCACGTGGAGCCGCCCCGCGGCCCGGATGCGCGAGACCGTGCTCGCGGTCAGGGCGATCCTGCGGTCCTGGCAGGACGGCACCCGGCTGGACTTCCGCGGCGAGTTCACCCGGCACACGCTGATGCCGCCGACGTTCGTGCCCGGCCCGAACCCGTACGGCGTGCCGCCGGTGCTGCTCGGCGCGCTGGGACCGCTGATGACCCGGACCGCCGCCGAGGTCGCCGACGGCCTGCTGGTGATGCCGTTCCACAGCCACCGGCACTTCCGCGAGCGCACCCTGCCCGCGGTCGACGCCGGCCTCGAGGCCGCCGGCCGCACCCGCGAGCAGTTCGCGATCCTGCCGCAGGCGATCGTCGCGATGGGCCGCACCGACGCCGAGCTCGCGGCCGCGTCGACCGGCGTGCGCGGGCTGCTGGCGTTCTACGGCTCGACCCCGGCGTACCGCCCGGTCCTCGACGTCGAGGGCTGGGCCGACGTGCAGCCGGAGCTGAACCGGCTGTCCAAGGCCGGCGACCGGGCGGCGATGCTCGACCTGGTCACCGACGAGATGCTCACGACCCTCGCCGTGCGCGGCACGCCGGAGGAGTGCGCGGCCGAGATCCGCCGCCGGTTCGGCGACGTGGCGGAGCGGGTGTGCGCCTACTTCCCCGGGTACGACGCGCCGCCGGACCAGGTGCGGGCGCTGGCGGACGCCCTCAGACCATGACGCGGCGGCGGTTCTGCGGCGAGCTCGCCTGGATGGCGACGCCGGCGAACCCGATCACCAGCAGCAGCACGGTCACCTTGGAGAGGTACTCCGGCAGCAGCCCGGAGACCAGGAACGTCAGCGCGTGCGCGATGAGCGCGAACGGCACCCAGCGCGGCGTCGTGGCGGCGCGCAGCAGCGCGATCGCGAGCAGCAGCTCGCCGAGGTAGAGGCCCGCGATCCAGACGTAGAGGAAGATCGCGAGGCCCGCGTCGGAGGCGATGTCGTTGATGCCCTGGGTCTTGATGGTCTCGGTGTTGACCAGCGCCCGGAAGAAGCCCATCAGCATCGCGAACCCCGCGGTGCCGATGAACCCGATCTCGAGGACGACCGCGGCGATCACGCCGATCGTCCAGCCGCGCCGCTGGAACAGCGTCAGGATGGCGGGCAGCCCGAGCGACAGGCAGATCGAGGCGATGAAGAGGACCACCGCGGCCGCCATCCACCGGCTGCCCTGGTCCTGGACGACCCGCAAGGAGTCGGCGGCGTTCTCGGACGGGGGCAGCAGGAAGCCGCCGAGGCACAGGGCCAAGGCCCCGGTCAGCAGCAGCGCCGCCGAGACCGGCAGCCAGTCCATGCGCACGTGCACACCGTAGGCCCTCGGGCCGCGGTTGACCCGCAATCGGGGTGGTGATTCAGACCACCAGATCTGCGAGTTCTCGCAGCTGCCCGACGTCGGAGTCGGTGGGGATCAGCTGGACCTCGTCCGCGCCGAGGTCCGCGACCTGCCGCAGGACGCTCGCCAGCTGCTCCGGCGTCCCGGCGAACCCGGCCGTGGCGGCGAGCGCGTCGACGTACTCGACCGGGATCCAGTTCATGTAGTGCCGCAGGTGTCGTCGCAATTGTTCTCGGGCCGCGTCCGGGTCGCCGAGGGCGAACCAGAACGACGTGGTCAGCCGCGGCGCGGGGCGCCCGGCTTCGCGCCAGGCGTCGCGGGTGAGGTCGAAGACCTTCGCCACGCCCGCGGGGTCGACGTCGAGCGACATCCCGGCGAGCCCGTCGGCCCAGGCCGCGGCGGCGCGGATGGTGCGCGGCCCGAGGGTGCCGACGAGCAGCTCGGGGCCGCCCGGCTGGACCGGCGGCGGGCCGACGGGGCGTACGGCGTCCGCGACCCGATCCCCCGCCCACACCTTGCGCATCACGGCGACCCGCTCGGCCATCCCGGCGATGGTCTTCGTGGACAGGTCGGCGTCCGCGGCGCGGTAGTCCTCCTCGCGCCCGCCGACCCCGAGGCCGACCGTGAGGCGGCCGCCGCTGAGCCGGTCGCCGGTGGCGAGCGCCTTCGCCAGCGGCACCGGTGCGTGCAGCTGGGGCACCACCACGGTCGTCACCAGCCGGACCCGGCTGGTCCACGCGGCGGCCGCGCCGAGCAGCGTGAGGGTGTCCGGGTTGTCGAAGGCCATCCGCTCCCCGAAGCACAGCGACGACCACGGGCCCTCGTCGACCGCGCGAGCCCAGCGCTCGAGCGTGTCGGCCTCCGCCCACAGGTCCGGCTCCATCACGGGCAGCGTCATCCCCACGTCCACCGGGACAGTGTGGCCACAGCGGTGGTCGCCCGGGTCCGGAAATAGCGGTAGTCCCTGACGATCGATCCAGATGGGAACGCTCCCACCCGCTCGATCGTCAGGGACTACCCCAGGGACGACCCCGAACGAGCTACCTGATCCGGAACGCCTTGTCGCTCACGTCGAAGAAGTAGTTCCCGACGGCCTTGACCATCACCCAGGCGTCGGACGACTTCGTCCGCGGCATCCTGACCTTGGCCTTGCCCTTGTTCGGGGTCTTCTTCTTGACGACCTTCCAGGTCTGGCCGTGGTCGGTCGACACCAGGATCTGGACCTTCTTGGCCAGCGACTTGGTGCCGTTGACCTTCCAGGCGATGTTCACCTTCGTGCCGCCCTTGACCGACTGGCCCTTCTTCTGGAACGACGAGACCAGGAACGGACCGGCCTTCGGGTCGACCTTGAGGGTCACCTGGTCGTAGCCGACGCCGCCGCCACCGGTCACCTGGTCACGCGCGGTGAGTCGGAAGTGCATGGCGTGCTTGGCCATGCCCGGGGTGCCCTGGTAGGCCTTGGTCGGCAGGAACTCCGAGTAGCAGTCCAGCGGCTTCGCAGCGACCGGGACGTACGGGTCCTCGACCAGCTCGACCTTCGGGCACTTCCCGGACTTGGCGTTGGTGTTGCCCGCCAGGATCTGGGCCATGTCCGGGAAGGTCCGGGTGCGCGTGGCCGCCGAGGCGAGGTTCTCGCCGGGCGACTCGTACTCCAGCGTCCCCTCGTCGGTGACGTCCGCGACGGTGCCGAAGACCCGGAACAGCGGGCCGAACACCTTGTTGTTGCTGACCAGCGCGGTGCCGTCGTGGTCGCGGGCGTCGTCGTTCTGCTCCCACAGGTAGATCAGCGGGTCGCCGTCGGCGTCGGTCGCCTTCCCGGACAGCGTGAACGGCGTCCGGGCCGGGATCGTCTTGTTCGCCGGGGCGGTGACGACCGGGTTGTGGTTGCCGGTGGTGTTGACCTCGAAGCCGGTGTTGCCCGGCTCGCCGCCCTTGGCGGTCTCGCCGACGTGGACGTACGACGCGCCGGGGGCCGTGACCTGCAGGGCGGGCTCGTCGGTGCGATCGCTGTCCTCCGTGTACGGGTCCGCGTCACCGGCGAACATCACCTGGAAGCCGCCGAGGCCCGGCTCGGTGAGCGTGGCCGGGTAGGCGCCGTTCTCGTCGTAGATCTCGGCGTAGGGGTCATAACCCCAGCCGGCGACGGTGACGTCCTTGCCGATCAGCTCGGAGAGCTGGGCGGTCATGTTCTCCGACGTGTACGCCGTCGGGCCGCTCGTCGTACCGACCACGAACGACTTGGTGCCGACCGCGCCGGGGAACCCGACGGTGACGGTGTCGCCGTCCTCGAGGCCGCGGAACGCGACGTCCTGCACCTCGACCGGCGCCGAGGCGTAGGTGCGGTCGCTGCTGGTGTAGGCGTTGACCTCGTCGAGCGTGCGCTGCGAGAAGTACGGGTCGGTGTGGTTCTGCAGGTTGTCCTGGCGGCAGATGCCGGCGTACGCCATCACCGAGGAGCCGGAGCCCGGCTCGACCGACGCGACGTCGGCGCGGTTGCCACCCGAGCAGTTCCACTGGGTGCCGTTGAAGGTGTGGTTGCCGCCGAACTGGTGACCCATCTCGTGGGCGACGTAGTCGATCGCCATGAAGTCACCGGTCGGGTCGGGCAGGCCGGTGCAGCCCATGCCCTTCTCGATGGCGCCGACGACGCCGAGACCGGCGATGCCGCCGCCATTGACACCGAGCATGATGTGGCCGATGTCGTAGTTCGAGGCGCCGACGAGCTGGCCGAGCACGATCTGGTTGCGCTCGAGCGTCCCCACGTCGCAGTAGGCGAGCTGGCCCTGCACGTAGCCCTGGGCCTCCGGGTCGTCGACCCAGCACGGGTTGGCGCCGCACGGGCCGTCGGGGCCGGTGGCGTCGTCCCAGGTGTTGAACTGGACGTCGCTGGTGATCTGGATGTTGATCGCCAGGTCGGCGTTGTAGATCTGGTTCACGCGGTTCATCAGCGTGGCCTTCTCGGCGGTGACGTTCTCGGCGCCGAAGTACTCCGCGTACGTCGGGTCGGTCACCAGCGCGAGCCGGTAGGACTTCTGGGTCACGGTCCCGCCGGCCGTGCGCTGGGCGGTACGCCGCGCGATCGCCTTCTGCACGTCCGGCATCTCGCGCTCGACCATCGCCTGGGTCTGCTTCTGCAGCGCGCCGCCGTAGTAGCTGAGGTGGGTCGTGGTGCCGCGCAGGTTGTACGCCGGGTCGACGTACCAGGAGCCCTGGCCGTTCGCGGGCCGGACGCTGGCGTGGAAGCCCATCGGGGTCACGTCCATCGCGACCGTGGTGCCGCGGTGGTCGAGCGACCGGCCGGCCCAGGTGGCGATGTCGGGGTTCGCGGCGGCGAGCTTCGGCGACAGGATGCTGGTGCGCTGGACGGCGAAGTGTTCGACACCGCCGGTGGGCGTCGGGATCGCGAACTCCGTGCTGCGCGCGGCGCCGGCGCGCGGTGCGGCCGCGAGGGCCGAGCGGACCTGCGTGGTGTTCACGCGGAACGCCTGGAAGTGATCGGGGTCGACCCGCACGTGCGGGCCGGATGGTCGGAAGCCGTCCAGCGAACGGAACAGCGCACCGTCGGGTGCGGCGTTCGCGGACGTGCCGGCCGGCAGCACCGCCGCAGCAAGTGCGGCGGCGGCCAGCGCGGCCAGAGACCTGAGATGACGCGGCATGGTTCTCCCTCGTGGGCCGAGTCCCACCCGAACGGGCGGGACTCGCACTCTAATGCCGCTCGCCGACGGTGGCACTCATTCTTTGGTAGACAGAAGCCAGCGCCCCAGCAGGGTGCTCTCGCCCTCCAGCAGCAGGTGCAGCCGGAGCGGTACGTCGACCGGCGGGCCCTGCGTGATCCGCGGTCGGTCCCCGGCCACCAGCCGCGGCACGATCGTCGCGCACAGCTCGTCGGCCACCCCGGCGGCGACCAGGTCGCGCAGCAGGTGCGGCCCGCCCTCGCCGGTGATCTGGGTCAGCCCGCGCTCGGCCAGCGTCACCTTGAGCACGGCGAGGTCGACCTCGTCCCGGCCGAGCACCAGCACGTGCTCGTCCCCGAGCAGCTCGCGGGCCTCCTCGAGCCCCTCGGCCGCCCCGCAGGTGGCCAGCAGCACCGACCCCGGCGTACCGCCGCGCAGCAGCTCGGGCACCTGCCCGCGCCGGCTCACCACGACGGTCGGCCTGTCGACCGGGCGGTACCCCTCGGCGCGCGCGGTCCCGGCGCCGACCACGATCGCGTCCGCGAGCGCCCGCAGCTGGTCGAAGACGACCTTGTCGACCGCGTTGTTGATCGATCCGCTCCGGCCGGACTCACCGGCGGCGGCGCCGTCGAGGGTCTCGACCATGTTGACCCGCAGCCACGGGTCGGCCGGCGAGGCGTACAGCTCCGCCAGATGGGTGGCCGGGTCGAGGTCCGGCCCGACGAGGACCCTCACCACTCCCACCGCACGACCCAGTACTGCACGCCGTACGGGTCGTCCTCGTAGTCGACCGTGCCCGCCACCCCCGGCGGCAGCACCCCGCCCAGCTCCGCGATCGCCTCGGTGTCGGCCCACAGCTCCCGCGCCAGCGCCGCGTCGATCCCGGCCAGCTCCCCGCTGCGGAGCCGGGCACCGAGGTCCTCGTCGAACCCGATGGCGCGCTCGTCCACGTACCCCGGCGAGGTGTCCCGGCGCTTCGCCGACCCGTTCCCGACCACCAGGAGCCCGGCGCCCGCCTCGGTGGTCGAGTAGCCGTCACGAGGGACGAACGAACCGCTCCCCGCCTCGGTGGTCGAGTAGCCGTCGCGAGGGACGAACGAACCGCTCCCCGCCTCGGTGGTCGAGTAGCCGTCGCGAGGGACGAGCGAACCGCTCCCCGCTTCGGTGGTCGAGTAGCCGTCGCGAGGGACGAGCGACGGCGTATCGAGACCACCCTCCCCCAGCAGGCTCTCCGCCACCCGGCGACCCTGCGCGCTCCCGAGCACCGCCACCGGCCCGTCCTCCGCCGCCCACGCGACCGCCGCCCGGCACGCCGCCCGGAGCTCGCACACCGGGTCCTGCGCCCCGGCGTACTCCGGCAGCAGGGCGAGCACCCCCGGCACCAGCACCGCCCTCACGCCAGCCCCCGGATCGCGTGCAGCGGCGGCCGGCGGCCGGCGATCGACCAGGCCATGTCGACCAGGTGCCGGGTCTCGCGGACCTGGTGCACCCGGTGGATCCGCGCGCCGGCCATCGCACAGATCGCGGTGGCGGCGAAGGTCCCGTGGAGACGCTCCCCCGCGGGCAGCCCGAGGGTCTCGCCGACGAAGTCCTTGTTGGAGACCGAGACCAGCACGGGGTACCCGGTGTCGACCATCTCCCCGATCCGCCGGGTGACCTCGAGGGAGTGGAAGGTGTTCTTCGCGAAGTCGTGCGCGGGGTCGATCACCACGCTGTGCGGATCGACGCCGGCCGCGACCGCCCGCTCGGCGAGCCCGACGGTCGTCTCGATGCAGGCGGCGACCACGTCGTCGTACTCCTGGCGGAAGGGGTCGGTCCGCGGGCTCAGCCCGCCGGCGTGCGTGCAGATCACCGCGGCGTCGTACGTCGCGGCCACGGCGACCAGGTCGGGGTCGTGCCCGCCCCACGCGTCGTTGATGACGTCGGCGCCCTGCTCAAGCACTGCGCGGGCCACTTCGGCGCGCCAGGTGTCGACGCTGATCACCAGTTCGGGGTATTCGGCCCGGACCCGTCCGACGAAGCCCGCGACCCGCTCGATCTCCTCCGCGGCGTCGACCTCGGGCCCGTAGCCGGCCCGCACGCCGCCGATGTCGACGATGTCCGCGCCCTCCGCCACGACGGTGTGGACGCGCTCCCACGCCTTGTCCTCCGCGTACGTCGCGCCCTGGTCGAAGAACGAGTCGGGGGTGCGGTTGACGATCGCCATCACCAGCGGGAGCCCGTCGGTGTAGGTCCGGTGCCCGAGCTTGAGGGGCTGCGCCATGGACTGGACATTAGCCATCGCGACCACACGCGCCCGATTTGTGAGGTTCAATCAGCCATGTCCACCTCACAGCCGCCCCGACGGGGGCGCGGGCGCCCCCGAACGCCGGGCGCCGAGAAGCGGATCACCGACGCCGCGCTCGAGGAGTACGGAGAGCACGGGTGGTCCGGCTTCACGATGGACGGCGTGGCCCGCCGGGCCGGCGTCGGCAAGTCGACGGTGTACCTGCGCTGGCAGGACAAGGACACCCTCCTCTCCGACGCGGTCGGCACCAGCAGCCAGGAGCTCGGGGCCGTCGACACGGGGTCGCTGCGCGGCGACCTGCACCAGCTCGCGGTGAACCTGTTCGAGTACTTCCGCAGCCCGGCCGGCTGGGCCAGCCTGCGCATCACCATCGACACCGCCGGCTCCCCGAAGTCCCTGGGCCGCTTCACCCAGGCGGTCTCCGACGTCCAGGTCGAGCACGTCGAGAAGCTCCTCCAGCGCGCCACCGCGCGCGGCGACGGCCCCGAGGGCATCTCCCCCAACGCGGTCGCTGAGTGCATCTACGGCTCGGTCATGATGCAGACGCTCGGCCTGCGGCTCAATGGCCGCGAGCTCGGCGACGACGACATCGAGGCGCGTGCGAACGAGCTGGTCGACATCGTCCTGGACGGCGTGCTGGGCGGCCCCCGGACCGCCGACCGGTCGTACACCTGATCAGCGCAGGAACCGTCGTACGGCGTCGGCGAGCGCCGCGGCGTACCGCTGACGGCCGCGCGGGCTGGTCATCCGGTGCGCGTCCGAGGCGTTGCGCATGTTGCCGAGCTCGACCATGACGGTCGGGATGTCCGACAGGTTGAGCGTGCCGAGGTCGGAGCGGAAGTCGAGGCCGTCGCCGCCGGCGATGTAGTTCGCCACCGGCACGCCCTTGCGCTTGAGCGCGGCGCGGGTGTCGACCGCCAACCGCTTCGAGGGCTTGTAGATGTCGTGCGTCCACGGCCGCCGGTCGGTCGGCGCGATGACGTGGAAGCCGCGGGCGCCGGAGGCGTACGACCCGTCCCCGTGCACGGAGATCTTCGCGTCGGCGTGCACCTGGTTGCCCGCCCGGCCGCGGGCGTCCACACACGGACCCCAGCGCCGCTGGCTGTTCGTGGTCCGGGTCAGCTTCACCGTCGCCCCAAGCCGCTCGAGCCGGGACTCGAGGGCCTTCGACACCCGCCACACGAACGTCGCCTCCGGGTAGCCGCCGTTGGTCGCGGTCCCGGTCGTGTTGCACGGCTTGCGGAACCCACCCGCCGGCACCGGCCGGTTGATCTTGTGCGGGAAGTTGTGGTTGCCGAGCTGGTGCCCCGGGTCGATGACGATGACCCGCCCCGCCAGCGGTCGCGCATGTTCGGTGGCCGAGTAGCGAGCGCCACCGCCACCCACCTCGGTGGTCGAGTAGCGAGCGCCACCGCCACCCACCTCGGTGGTCGAGTCGCGAGCGCCACCGCCACCCACCTCGGTGGTCGAGTAGCGAGCGCCAGCGAGCGTATCGAGACCCACCGGGCGCTCCGCGTAGGCCGGCCCCGCCGCGAGCAGCATGGCCAGGACGAGCGCGAGCAGCCGGATCACTCGTAGCCCAGGATCTCCTGGCGCTTCTCGCCCCAGGCCAGCGCGGAGGCGATGGCGTCCTCGAGCGACAGCTCGGTGCGCCAGTCGAGCAGCCGGGCCGAGCGGTCGACGTTCGCGAACGCGCCGACGGCGTCCCCGGGGCGCGGCGGCGCCTCGCGGACCGGGACCTCCTGGCCGTAGACGTTCTCGAACGCCGTGAGCAGCTCGCGCACGGTCACGCCCGAACCGGTGCCGACGTTGATGACCACGCTCGGGGCGTCGGCCGCCGCGAGCACCTCGTCGAACTTCTCGATCGCGCGCACGTGCGCCCGGGCGAGGTCCCAGACGTGGATGTAGTCACGGATGCCCGTCCCGTCGCGGGTCGGGTGGTCGGTGCCGGTGATCGTGAACGCGTCCTTCTGGCCGCGCGCGGCCATCACCAGCTGACCGAGCACGTGCGAGGGCTCCTTGGCGTAGATCCCGGACTCGAGGTCGGGGTCGGAGCCGATCGGGTTGAAGTAGCGCAGGATGACCGCACGCAGGTCGGTCGCGACCGCCATGTCCTGGAGGATCTGCTCCATCATCCGCTTGGTGCGGGCGTACGGCGAGCCCGGGGCGAGCGCGTCGTCCTCGGTGACCTCGAAGTCGTCCTTCGTCGCGTACAGCGACGCCGAGGAGGAGAACAGCACCCGGTGCTTGCCGAGGCTCTCGAGCTCGTCGAAGAGCTCCAGCGACTTCGCGACGTTGTCGCGGTAGTACTCGTAGGGCTGCTCCACCGACTCCGGCACGACGATCCGCGCGGCCATGTGGATGGTCGCCTCGATGTCGTGGTGCTCGTCGATGACGCGGCGCACCAGCGCCCGGTCGGCGATGTCGCCCTCGTAGAAGATCCGGTCGCGGACGAACGCCTTGGGACCGGTGAGCAGGGAGTCGAGGATGACCGGCGTGTGCCCGGCCTCCTCGAGCGCCTTGGCCGTCGTGGACCCGATGTAGCCGGCACCGCCGGTGACCAGAACCTTCATGCCCTCACCCTAGACACACGCCCCGGAACACGTCCGCGCTCACCGGTTTGGGAAGATCGACCCCATGCCTGACGCCGTGAGCACCCCACGACGCCCCGGCTCTCGGAGGCGTCGCGTCGTCGTGCTGGTCATTCTCGGCGTCGTCGCCGTGGCGCTCGCCCTCCTGCTGTTCCCGCTGGTGCGCGCGCCGTTCGAGGCGAAGGCCGCAAAGGACGACCTCACCGGCGCCAAGGACGCCCTCGCCGCTGGGGACGAGGCGCGAGCGCAGGACCTCGTCTCCAGCGCGCGTGACCACGTGGACGCGGCCCAGGGCGGCATCGACGGGCTCGCGGCCGACGTGGCGGCCGTCGTCCCGGTCGTCGGTACCTCGGTTGACGACGGGCGGCATCTGGTGCAGGCGCTCGACGACGCGACTTCCGTCGCCGAGATCGGGGTAGAGCTGTACCCGTCTGCGGCCGGCGACCACGCCACTCTCTTCCGCAACGAGCAGGTGGACGAGGCTACGCTCGACCGGGTCGTCGCGGGCGCTCAGAGCGCGGCCCGGCACCTCTCCTCGGCGGAGGCCGAGCTCGACGAGGTGGAGGGCTCGACCCCTCTCGTCGGCGGCACGATCGCGGCCAAGCGCGACGAGGCCGCAGCGCTGGTGGACCCGATGGCCGAGGCCCTCACCGGAATGACGCCGCTGCTCGACCGCCTCCCGACGGTCCTCGGCTTCGAGGGCAGGCGCAGCTACCTGCTCGCGATGCTCAACCCGGCCGAGCTGCGCTACTCCGGCGGCGCGTCGCTGACGTTCGCACCGGTCAGCTTCGACGAGGGCAAGGTCGAGTTCGGCGACTCCGTCCAGACGGTCAGCGATCCCTCGCTCCTGACTCCCGTCGCGTGGCAGCCGGTCAACCGCAACCGGTTCCACCGGCCGGGTCCGCACCCTACGACCAGCGCCACGTTCGCTCCGTCCTGGTCGGTCTCCGGCGAAGAGCTCCTTCGCGCCTGGCAGACCACGCACGGTGACCGTCACAACGGCGTGATCGCGGTCGACGTGGTGGCGCTGGCTCGCCTCCTGAGCGTCACCGGGGGCGTCACGATCCCGGGCTACGGCGAGCTCAACAGCGACAACCTGGTGAAGACCGTCATCGGCAGCTACGACCAGTACTACCCCGACCCGACGGTGAAGAACGACCTCAACGACCAGCTGATCCCGGCGTTCGAGGCGAAGTTCCTCGACGGCGGCGACTACGTGGACAAGGCCCGCGCCCTGGCGGATGCGGCCGACGAACGCCACTTCGCGCTCTACTTCCGCGACCGCGAGGTCGAGGAGGGTGTCGCCGCCGCCGGTCTCGACGGCGACCTCACCGAGCCCGAGGGCGACTACGTGGCGGCGTTCACGCAGAACACCAACGGTTCGAAGGTCGACTACTACCAGCGCCGCAACCTGGCGCTCAAGGTGAAGCTGGACGCGGACGGATCCGCCACCGACCGGGTGGACGTCGCCGTGGACAACGACTCCCCGCCGTACGCCGTCCCGGGCATCGACCCGAAGACGTGGTACTTCACCCGGTGGGCGGGCCTGTCCCTCGGCGTGTTCGTTCCCCGCGACGCGAAGCTCGAGGACGCGACGCTGCTCGGAAAGCCCACCGACGTCCAGCTCAGGAAGTACTACCAGCACGCCTTCGTGGCGCAGCCGATGTTGCTCGCCCAGGGCACGACGGGCCGCTTCAGCATGCGCTACCGCGTCCCGGCCGCCGCGACGGTCGACGACTCGGGCGAGCTGACCTACCGGCTCGCGTACGACCCGCAGGGCATGGTCTATCCCCAGACGGGGTCGGTGACGGTGCGGCTTCCGAGCGGCTACGTCGCGACGGACGTCCCGGACGGCTGGTCGGTCGACGGCGACTCGGTCGTCCTCCCTGCCCAGGAGCTCGGCAGCAGCCAGCAGTGGGAGATCGTGGCAGCCCCCCGCCAGTAGGGTCGTCAGCATGTCCTGGAGGTCGCGCTCGTCCGAGCTCGTCAAGGGCGCCGCCGTGCGCCACGTCAAGCCCCTCGTCAGCCCCGAGGTCTGGGACCGCCTGCGCGGGCACAGCGACCCACCGCGGCCGAGCCTCACCGACATCGCCCAGCACACGGGGACCGACAAGTGGGGGGTGCACTTCTACACGCCGCACTACGAGCGTCACCTCGAGCACCTGCGCGACGAGGAGTTCGTGCTGCTGGAGATCGGCGTCGGCGGCTACGCCCGCTCGGGCCAGGGTGGCGCGTCCGTGCGGATGTGGCGGCGTTACTTCCCGCACGCGCAGATCGTCGGGCTCGACATCCAGGACAAGTCGTTCCTGGACCGCCCCCGCCTGGCCACCGTCAAGGGGAGCCAGACGGACGAGGCCGTGCTGACCTCGATCATCGACCGGTTCGGGGCACCGTTGGTGGTCGTCGACGACGGCAGCCACCGTCCCGAGGACATCGTCGCGACGTTCGAGGTGCTCTTCCCGCTGCTGCCGGACGGGGCGGTGTACGCCATCGAGGACACCCAGACGTCGTACTGGCCGGAGTTCGGCGGCAGCGAGGACCGCGAGTCCCCGGACACGACGATGGCGTTCGTCAAGCGGTTGATCGACGGGCTCAACCACGAGGAGTTCGTCGACGAGGACTACGAGCCCACGTACGCCGACATCCATGTGCGCGCGGTGCACTGCTACCACAACCTCGTGGTGATCGAGAAGGGCGACAACGCCGAGGGCACCAACAAGCACCGGGTGCTGCGCAAGCGCTACCGCAAGCCGCGCGCAGACCCCGAGCAGGTCAGCGACTGACCTCGTCGAGCAGGGTTCGGGCCCGGTCGCGGAAGGTCAGCGGAGGCCGCGGTACGTCGTCACGACGTGGGGTACGCCGCAACTCGGCGACCGCGTCCCGGACCTCGTCGGCAGTGCGCACCACGACGACGTCGCGCGGGTCGAACACCTCGTGCACCCCGACCACATCGTCGCACAGGACCCGGGCGCCGGACGCGACCGCGTCGAAGACCCGGTTCGCGATGAACCCCTGACGCGCCATGTCGGGCCAGTGGTCGGCCAGCACGATCCCGTGCTCGCGGTACAGCTCGGGCAGGCGCTCGTTGTCGACGTACGCCCCGCGCCAGACCCCATCCGGCAGGTCCTCCCAGCCACGGCCGTACACGGCGAGCGGGACCCCCGCGTCGAGCGCCATCCGCACCAGCGGGCGTTGTCGGCCGTCGCCCGCGCTCCCCACGAACACGACGCCGAGCGCCGACGGGTCCTGCGTCGGGGTGGTCGCGGGCACCTCGAACCCCGAGGCCTGCAGCAGCGGCAGGACGCGACGACCCGTGCGCGCCGCCAGCTCGGCGCTCCACGGCTCGGACGCGGCGAACACGTGGTCGTAGCCCGTCAGCTCCGCCGGGTCGACGTCGTCGGGATGGCTGATCACCCAGAGAACGTTCACCTGGCCGGGCACCGGAGGGACCGGGTGCAACCCACGCAGCACGAGCGAGACGTCGTCGAGCCGCGCCCACTCCGCCGGCGAGCCGCGCCTGCAGGTGACGACGTCCTCTCCGAGCTCCCGCAGCGCCTCGGCCAGCGCCTCGCCGAAGTGGGTGTCACCCCACAGGTCGCCCAAGGCGCCCGGCGGTGACGGCAGCTTCAGCGACCAGCGCCGGCGGCCGGTATCCGATCGCGCGACACGCGGTGCGAGCACGGGCCGTGGGGCGTGCTGGTCCGGTGACGTCACCGAGGAGCTGACCCGCGCTCCGGCCGCGACCCGGAATCCCCCGGGCCGGAGCTCGAGCAGACGTCCGAAGGAGAGCCCGCCGGCAGCCGCCACGTCCTCGACCCGCAGCGCCATCGCTTCGCTCGAGATCGCCTCGAGGCGCTCGCCGTCGAGGCGCCGGGCGTCGTCGGCCGGGAGACCCGCCAGGAGCGGAGTCAACCCACCGAGCTCATCATCCACCGCCACGCCGGCCGAGACGATGGCGTCGTCGGGGCCGAGGACGACCGGCTGGGCGCCTGCGACCTCCGGATCCTCGAGGGCGGCCACCAAGCCGGCCAGCGCGCCGCGGCGCACCACCACGTGCGGCGCCAGCACGAGCACGACATCCCCGGACGCTCGCGCGACCCCGAGATCCGTCGCGGCCGCCGCCGTGACATCGCCGGCGACGCGCACCACCTCGACCTCGGCGTGGTCCAGGAACGCCGCCTGCAACCCGAGCGCGACGTGCGGAGGCGACGCGCGGTCGATCACCAGCACCTCGACGTCGCGGCCGCCGGACGTGGCCAGGACGCTCAGCACGGTCCGGGCGGTGGGTCGGGGCTCTCCCGCGACCACGACCACCGACGTGCGACCGGGCCGGCGCGGTCGCGCCCCCACCTCTGCCCAGTCGAGCTCGGGCGGCGCAGCCGGCCCCTCGCGGAGCCGCTTCGCGAAGGACAGTAGCCGGTCCCGGGCGAGCGGGTCGGGCGGAGCCGTCGCGGTGCCGAGGTCAGCCAGCACCCTCTCCACCCGCCCCTGTCGCCACGCCCTGCGCGTGTGAGGGGGGAGGTTCACGAAGTTCACGCACGGGTGGGGGCTGAGACGCTCGTGCATGCCGTGAGACACGAAGTCCTCGGCGGCCTCACCGGCGTCGTGGAACGAGCGTCCTCGAAGCACCGCATAGAACCCGGCGTCGAACCATCCCGAGGCGAGCCATCGTGCCGCCCGGGACGACGAAGGAGGAGCAGTCACGATCAGCGGGCCTCCCCGACCGAGCAGCCCGGAGGTGGTCCGGAGACCGCTGGACGACGCAGCGGCACCTCAGCTCGACAGGGGGCGGACACCGTCCCAATCTACGACGGAAGTCGCCCGGAGCCGACGACGCACCGGCTGACAAGGACGCACCGACGCAAGATCTAGCCCCTCGGGTGAAACCGGCCGATGATACAAAGGTGCGGAAGTCAACACGCATAGGGACCGACGGGCGAGGGAACACAACGGTAATGACGTCTGTCTCGGTGCAGCGTTCAGAGGTGGAGTCGACGCCAAGTCGCGCCCTGCGGTACCTCCCGTTCACCGCCCTCGTCGTCGACCTTGCGATCACCACCGCCTCTGCCCTCCTAGCCATCGGCGGGAGGGTTCGGCTCGACGTCTTCACCGGGTCCCCCGACACCCGGTCCCTCCTCCTTGCCGCACCCATCATCGTGCTCGCCTGGCTCATCCTGGTCTTCGCGTTCGGCGGCTACCGTCTCGACGCCTTCGGCGTCGGGACCGACGAGTACAAGCGCGTCATCAATGCCAGCCTGGCGACCGCGGGCGCCGTCAGCGTCGCGTGCTTCCTGGCGAAGGTCTCGCTCCCCCGCGGGTTCTTCCTGCTGGTGTTCGTTGTCGGCGTGCCCGCTCTGACGGTCGGCCGGTTCGTCCTGCGGCGCGCGCTCCACCGGGCCCGTGAGCAGGGACTGCTCGGCTACCGGGTGCTGATCGCGGGTGCGCCGAGCCACGTCGACGAGATCGCCGCGGTCCTGCGCCGCGCGCCCTGGCTCGGCTACCGGGTCGAGGGTGCCCTCTTGCCGAGCACCCACGACGGACGCGTCACCGGATCCGGCATCCCGGTCGTGGGCACCTGCGACCGGGTCACCGACGTCGTCCGCGACTCCGGCATCGACGTCATCTTCTTCGCGGAGGGCGCACTGGCGTCTGCCGCGGACCTTCGGCGCATCGCCTGGGACCTCGAGCACGAGGACGTCCAGGTCGTCGTCGCGCCGAGCGTGACCGACGTGTCGGGCGAGCGCGTGCGGGTCCGCCCGGTCGGCGGGCTGCCGCTCATGCACATCGACCGGCCGCGCTCGACGGACGCGTCACACTGGGGGAAGCGGCTCTTCGACATCGTCGGATCTGCCGCGCTCCTGGCAGTGCTCAGCCCGGTCTTCCTGGTGGTCGCACTGAGGATCAAGGTCCACGACGGCGGCCCGGTCTTCTTCCGGCAGACCCGGACCGGCCGCAACGGCGAGCCGTTCGAGTGCCTCAAGTTCCGCACCATGGTCGTGGACGCCGAGAACCGGTTGTCCACCCTGCTCGACGTCTCCGGGTCCACCGAGGGCCTCTTCAAGTTGAAGGACGATCCTCGCGTCACCCGTCCCGGGCGCTGGCTCCGTCGCTACTCGATCGACGAGCTGCCCCAGCTGACGAATGTGCTCCGCGGCAAGATGAGCCTGGTCGGACCCCGCCCCCCACTCCCGCGGGAGGTCGCGACCTACCAGAAGGACATGCACCGGCGCCTGCGGGTCCGCCCCGGCATGACGGGCTTGTGGCAGGTGTCCGGCCGCTCCAACCTGTCGTGGACCGAGGCGATCCGTCTCGACCTCTACTACGTCGACAACTGGTCGATGATCCAGGACCTCAACATCCTGGGGAAGACTGTGTGGGCGGTCCTCCGGTCCGACGGCGCGTACTGACGTCGCCGGGCACAATGCCCTGCATGACCACCGCGCTGATCACCGGCATCACGGGCCAGGACGGCCTCTACCTGGCCGAGCTGCTCCTCGGGAAGGGGTACGACGTCCACGGGCTGATCCGCGGGCAGAACAACCCGAAGCGCGACCTCGTCCAGCGGCTTCTCCCCGACGTTCGGCTCCACAACGGCGACCTGACGGACATGTCGAGCCTGATCAGGGCCCTGCGGGACTCCGATCCCGATGAGGTGTACAACCTCGGCGCGGTCTCGTTCGTGGCCTACTCGTGGGAGAACGCCCAGCTCACGACGGACGTCACGGCCAAGGGCGTGCTCAACATGCTGGAGGCGGTGCGGCTGCACACCGGGGACCGTCCCGAGGGCATCCGCTTCTATCAGGCGTCGAGCTCCGAGATGTTCGGCAAGGTGCAGGAGGTGCCCCAGCACGAGCGCACGCTCCTCTGGCCGCGGTCACCGTACGGAGTCAGCAAGGTGTTCGGGCACTACATGACGATCAACTACCGCGAGTCCTACGGCATGCACGCGTCGTCCGGGATCCTCTTCAACCACGAGTCACCGCGGCGCGGGCCGGAGTTCGTGACCCGCAAGATCAGCGAGGCGGTCGCCCGGATCACGCTCGGCCTGCAGGACGAGCTGGTGCTCGGCAACCTCGATGCAGAGCGCGACTGGGGCTTCGCCGGCGACTACGTCGAGGCGATGTGGCTCATGCTGCAGCAGCCCCAAGGCGACGACTACGTGGTCGCGACGGGCGAGGCACACTCGATCCGTGAGTTCCTGGATGCTGCGTTCGGCCACGTGGGCATCGAGGACTGGACGCCGTACGTGCGGCAGGACCCGCAGTTCATCCGGCCGGCCGAGGTCGACCACCTGATCGGCGACGCCAGCAAGGCACGTGAGGTGCTGGGCTGGAAGCCGAAAGTGTCGTTCCAGGAGCTGGTCGCGCTGATGGTCGACGCCGACCTCGCCGCGACGCGGCAGGGCTGGTGAGATGACCCGGGCCTTCGTCACCGGCGTCAACGGCCAGGACGGCAGCTACCTCGTCGACCGCCTGCTGGCGGACGGCGTGGAGGTGCACGCCCTCGCGCACGCCCTCGAGCCCCTGCCGGACCTGCCGGAGGTGCACCTCCACGTCGGCGACGTGACCGCATCCGACGAGGTCCGCCGGCTGCTCCTCGACGTGGCCCCCGACGAGATCTACAACCTCGCGGCGGTGAGCTCGGTCGCCCGGTCCTGGGCCGAGCCGGAGCTGACCGGCCGGGTGAACGGGCTGGCCGCCGCCGCCCTGCTGGACGCGGCTCTCGCGGCGCAGGAGAAGCACGGCGGGCAGGTGCGGTTCGTCCAGGCCTCGAGCGCCGAGATCTTCGGGGAGCCCGACCGGAGCCCTCAGGACGAGTCGACGCCCGTCCGCCCCGTGAACCCGTACGGCGCGGCCAAGGCGTACGCCCACCTCATGGTCGACGTCTACCGGCGTCGCGGTCTCCACGCCGCCAGCCTCATCCTCTACAACCACGAGTCACCGCGCCGCCCCACGCAGTTCGTGACGCGGAAGATCACCTCGACGGTCGCCGCGATCGCCCAAGGCCGGGCGAGCACGCTGGCGCTCGGGAACCTCGAGGCGCGCCGCGACTGGGGCTGGGCGCCGGACTACGTCGACGCCATGGTGCGGGCAGCACGCACCGAGACCCCTGACGACTTCGTGATCGCCACCGGCGCCGGCCACTCGGTGCGCGACTTCGTCGCCGCGGCGTTCGAGCACGCCGGCGTCAGCGACTGGGAGCACCGGGTGGTCGTGGATCCGGATCTGGTTCGTCCGGCGGACGCGACCGAGCTGGTCGGCGACGCCTCTCGAGCTCGCACGCGGCTCGGGTGGGCGCCGACGCTGGAGTTCGCCCAAGTGGTGGCGGAGATGGTGACCGCCGACCTCGCCCCCTCGGCCTGAATCACTCGTCGAGGAGGTCCATCAGGTAGCGGCCGTAGCCGCTCTTCAGGAGCGGCCCCGCCAGCGCGACCAGGTCGTCGTCGTCGATGAAGCCCATCCGCCAGGCCACCTCCTCGGGAGCGCCGATCTTGGTCCCTTGCCGGTGCTCGATCGCACGGACGTAGTTGCTGGCCTCGTTCATCTCGTCGAAGGTCCCCGTGTCGAGCCACGCCGCACCGCGGGGCAGCACTTCCACGTGCAGCTGCCCGTCGTCCAGGTAGAGCCGGTTCAGGTCCGTGATCTCGAGCTCGCCGCGGGCCGACGGCTTCAGCGAGGCCGCCCGCTCCACGACGGTCTCGTCGTAGAAGTAGAGCCCTGGGACTGCGTAGCTGCTCCGGGGCTTCTCGGGCTTCTCCTCGAGCGACAGCGCTCGACCGTCGTCGTCGAACTCCACCACGCCGTACGCCGTGGGGTCCGCGACGCGGTAGCCGAACACCGCTGCCCCGGTCAGGGAGTGGAAGCGCCGCAATCGACTGCCCAGCCCCGCTCCGTAGAAGAGATTGTCGCCCAGCACCAGGCCCGACGACTCACCGGCGACGTGGTCGGCACCGATCAGGAAGGCCTGCGCCAGCCCGTCCGGGCTGGGCTGCACCGCCCAGGAGATCTCGATGCCGAACTGGCTGCCGTCGCCCAGCAGGCGGCGGAACTGCTCCGCCTCGTGCGGCGTGGTGATGACCAGCACCTCGCGGATGCCGGCGACCATCAGCGTCGACAGCGGGTAGTAGATCATCGGCTTGTCGTAGACCGGCATGAGCTGCTTGCTCACCGCATGGGTGATCGGGTGGAGCCGTGAGCCGGTGCCGCCCGCCAGGATGATGCCACGCATGGGCGTCATGCTACGAGCCCGGGTTGGCCGGGCTCGCGGTCCGGGTACGGCCTACAGAGGAGGGATCGACCGGCGGCACCTAGGATGGTGCTTTCGGCACGCGGAGAGGACCCATGAGCCCGCAGCACCGACCGACCAGCACCGTCGCCGTCATCGGCACGCGCGGCTACCCGAGCTTCTACGGCGGTTTCGAGACCGCCGTGCGCCGGCTCGCACCCGCGCTCGCCGACCGCGGCTGGCGCGTCCGGGTCTACGGTCGCAAGGGCGGCATCAGCACGACGGCCGGCGCAGACCCCCGCGTGGACAGCATCCTGACGCCGGGCGTGGAGACGACAGCGCTCAGCACGCTGTCGTACGGATTCACCGCGGTCGTGCACGCCCTCCTCCGCAAGCCCGACGTCGCGCTCGTCATGAACGTCGCCAACGGCTTCTGGCTGCCGCTGCTCAGGCTGCGCGGCATCCCCATCGTGGTCAACGTCGACGGCATCGAGTGGGAGCGCGACAAGTGGAGCCGTCTCGGCAAGGGAGTGTTCCGCTGGGGAGCGCGGTTCACGGCCCGGTTCGCCGACGAGCTCATCTTCGACGCCGAGGCCATCGCCGACTACTGGCTCCGCGAGTTCGGCCGCACCGGCACGTTCGTCCCGTACGGCGGTGACCCGGCGCCGCGGCTGCCGGTGGAGCCGGCTCTCGAGAGCGGCCGCTACGTGCTGCTGGTCGCGCGCTTCGTGCCGGAGAACACCGTCGCCGAGTTCCTCGCTGCCGCTCCGGCCATCGTGGAGAAGGCCGACGTCGACGTCGTGGTCGTCGGGACCGCGGCGGAGGACGATCCGATCCAGCAGGCAGCGACCGCCCTCGCGGCAGCCCACCCGCGCGTCAAGGTGCTCGGCCACGTCACCGACGACCGCCGGCTCCATTCGCTGTGGCAGCACGTCGGGGTCTACTTCCACGGCCACACGGTCGGCGGGACGAATCCCGCGCTGGTGCAGGCGATGGCCCTCGGCGGGCGCGTGGTCGCGCGCGACACGGTCTACAACCGTGAGGTGCTCGGAGACACGGGCATCTACTGCGACGGCGACCAGGAGTCGATCGTGCAGGCCGTCGTCGCCGCGCTCAGCGACGAGCGCCCCCTCGGCGAGCTGGCCGCGGAGCGGGCCGCCCGCCACTATGCGTGGGACCTCGTGGCCGACGGCTACGCGCGCATCATCGACGCTGCCCGAAGCATCCGACGACCCTCCACCACCTGACGGGACGACCACATGGAACGCATCCTCGTGACCGGCGGGGCCGGCTTCATCGGCTCCAACTTCGTGCACCACCTGGTGGGCGAGACCGACGCCGAGGTGACCGTGCTGGACAAGCTGACCTACGCCGCGAGCCGCGAGTCGCTCGCCGGTCTGCCCGAGAGCCGCGTGCGGCTGGTGGTGGGCGACGTCGCGGACGCTGGCGTCGTCGACCCCCTCGTGGCCGAGCACGACGCCGTCGTCCACTTCGCAGCCGAGTCGCACAACGACAACTCCCTCTCGGACCCGTCGCCGTTCGTGCAGACGAACCTGGTCGGCACATTCACCCTGCTGGAGGCGGTGCGCAAGGCGGGCGTCCGCCTGCACCACGTCTCCACGGACGAGGTGTACGGCGACCTCGAGCTCGACGACCCGCAGCGGTTCACCGAGGCGACGCCGTACGACCCGTCGAGCCCGTACTCCTCGACGAAGGCCGGCTCCGACCTGCTCGTGCGCGCCTGGGTCCGCAGCTTCGGCGTGCAGGCGACCATCTCCAACTGCTCGAACAACTACGGCCCCTGGCAGCACGTCGAGAAGTTCATCCCGCGCCAGATCACCAACGTCATCGCCGGCGGTCGACCCAAGCTCTACGGCGCCGGTCTCAACGTGCGTGACTGGATCCACACCGAGGACCACTCCTCGGCCGTGCTCACCATCCTGCGCAACGGCAAGCTCGGCGAGACCTACCTGATCGGCGCCGACGGCGAGCGCAACAACCTCGAGGTCGTGCAGATGATCCTGCGCCACTTCGATCGTCCCGAAAACGACTTCGACCACGTGACCGACCGCGCGGGCCACGACCTGCGCTACGCCATCGACGCGACCAAGCTGCGCACGGAGCTCGGCTGGGAGCCCGCGTACCGGGACTTCGAAAGCGGTCTCGCGGCGACCATCGAGTGGTACGTCGAGCACGAGGACTGGTGGCGACCACACAAGGAGGCCGTCGAGGCCGGCTACGCGGCGAAGGGTCAGTGATGGAGCTCAGCGTCGAGACGACGCCGATCCCCGGTCTGCTGGTGCTGCGACTGCCCGTGCACGAGGACGCGCGGGGTTGGTTCAAGGAGAACTGGCAGCGGGAGAAGATGGTTGCCCTGGGGCTTCCCGACTTCGGCCCGGTGCAGAACAACGTCTCCTACAACGCCCGTCGCGGGGCCACGCGGGGGATCCACGCCGAGCCGTGGGACAAGCTGGTCTCGGTCACCACCGGCCGGGTGTTCGCTGCGTGGGTCGACCTGCGGCGCGGCGACTCGTTCGGCGCGACCTTCCACGTCGAGGTGGACCCGTCGGTGTCGGTGTTCGTGCCGCGCGGCGTCGGCAACTCGTACCAGGCTCTCGAGGACGGCACTGCCTACAGCTACCTCGTCAACGACCACTGGCGCGCGGGTGTCGCATACCCAGCCGTCCACCTCGGTGACCCCGATGTCGCCGTCCCGTGGCCCATCCCCCTCGCCGAGGCCGACATCTCGGACAAGGACCAGAAGAACCCCCTGCTGGTCGATGCGGCGGCGATGGAGCCGCGTCGCACGCTGATCGTCGGCGCGAACGGCCAGCTGGGCCGAGCGCTGGCCGTCGACTTCCCCGAGGCCGACCGGGTCGACCTGGCCGGCACCGACCAGGTCCTCGACCTCACCGACCCTGCCGCCGTGGCCGCGTGGCCGTGGCACGAGTACGACGTGGTGCTCAACGCGGCGGCCTACACCGCCGTGGACGATGCCGAGACGCCCGATGGGCGGCGTGCCTGTTGGGCGGCCAACGCGCAGGCGCCGGCCGTGCTCGCCCGGCTCGCCCGGGAGCACCGGTTCACCCTGGTGCACTACTCGACCGACTACGTCTTCGACGGCACGGCCGAGTCCCACTCCGAGGACGAGCCGTTCTCCCCGCTGGGCGTCTACGGACAGACGAAGGCCGCCGGCGACCTGGCCGTCGGCACCGCGCCGCGCCACTACCTGCTGCGCACCTCGTGGGTCATCGGGGACGGGCACAACTTCGTCCGGACGATGCAGTCGCTCGCCGAGCGAGGGGTCTCGCCCTCGGTCGTCGACGACCAGGTGGGCCGCTTGACGTTCACCAGTGAGCTGTCCCGGGCCACGCGCCACCTGGTGGAGACCGGGTCGCCGTACGGCACCTACAACGTCACCAACAGCGGTCGGCCCACGTCCTGGGCCGACGTGGCCCGCGAGGTGTTCCGGCTGTGCGGCCGTGACCCCGAGGACGTCGCGGCCGTCTCGACCGAGGCCTACCTTGACGGGCGGTCGTCAGCTCCGCGGCCGGCACGAAGCGTGCTGAGCCTGGACAAGCTCGCCGGGACCGGTTTCGTCCCGGAGGACGCGGCGATCGCGCTCGATCGCTACTGCGGCGAGGGATCCACCCGTCCCAGGTGACGACTCAGGACACCCCGGAAACGTGCTGTCGTGCCGACGACCGGAAACCCCGCCTCACGAGGATCGCCCCCAGGGTCGTGGCGCCGAGCAGCTCGGTACCCACCGTCGCGTACGCCGCCGCGTCGAGACCGTACGCCGGCACGAAGACGAGGTTCGCGGTGATGTTGGCGACGCACGAGATCACCTGCACGATCAGGACCAGGCGCACGCTGCCGAAGGCGATCAGCGCGTTGCCGCTGAACGTGTTCATTGCGAACGGAAGAAGAGCCAGGCCGAGGATGGTCAGCAGCTCGGAGGCCTGCTCGAACCCGGCTCCATAGACCAGCCGCGCGGCGGGGGGACCGAGGAGGCAGACGCCGCCGGTCATCGCCAGGCCCAGCCCCAGGTTCGCGGCCGCCATCCGCCTGACGACGTGCCAGGACTCCGCCGGGAGGTCGCGGAGGTCCGCCAGCCGCGCGCGGAGCATGTCGTTGTTGAGGACGATCGGCAGCACGGTGGCAGCGGTGATGAACATGTAGGCGGCCTTGTACTGTCCGACCTCCTGGCTGGTGCGGGTGGCCGCGATGATCGCCGCGTCGGCGGTGAAGTAGAGCGTGTACGTCGCGGCGGAGGCCGCGTAGGGCCAGCCCGCCCGGAACCGCACCCTCGACGCCACGGATCTGACCCTGGCGCGCTGCCGCATGGTCCAGTGGGCGGACGCCGCCAGCACGAGCAGGATCGCGAGGTAGACACCGACGACCGCGACCACCGTCGTAGCGAGCACCGCGGCGATCACCGAGCCCACGGACGGGAAGATGCCGAGGATCAGGTCACGCCGGGCGCGGATGTCGAATCGAAGCTGTTTCTGCGGTGTCGTCAGCCACGGCGCGAGGGCCACCCGACAGGCACCGGCCGCGGCCATCAGGAACGCGCAGGACCGTGTCATCGGTTCGATGTTCGGCCACGCCAGAGCGAGGACCAGGCCCGCCGCGGTACTCGCTGCGGCCACGAGGAGCGTCCACCGGTATGCCCGGGATTCGGGCAGGTCGTGCAGGAGCTGGAGCTGGTCGATCCCCATGGGCCCGAAGATCACCGCGAGGTTGCCCACCGCCACGGCGGTCGCGTACACGCCGTAGTCGTCCGGGCCCAGGATCCGGGCCAGCAGCAGCGAGCTGACCGTCGCCACCGCGAGTCCGATCAGCCGGGCTGCGAAGAGACGGCCGCCACCACGGCCGAGCGTCAGGACTCGCGGCATCGACGCTGTCGGGTAGTGACGGCAGTCGAGAGGGACGCGCTCTCCCCCGGCCGGAACTCGTCCGGCGGCCGGCTCCGGAGACCGGCGTGGAACTCCACGGCATCCACGGACCGGACGGCGGCTCGGCCGTCGCCGTACGGGTTCACCGCCCGAGCCATCGCCGCATAGGCAACGGGATCGTCGAGCAGGGCCGAGACATGTCGGTAGATCTCCGCCGGGTCCGTACCCACCAGCAGCGCAGTGCCTGCCTGAACCCCCTCGGGACGTTCGGTGTTCTCCCGCATGACCAGCACCGGCTTGCCGAGCGCCGGGCCCTCCTCCTGGACTCCCCCGGAGTCGGTCAGGATGATGTCCGACTCGTTCATCATGGCCGCGAACTCGAGATAGGCCAGCGGCTCCAGAAGGTCGACGTTGGCGAAGCTCTCCAGCTTCGGCACCAGCGACCGTCGTACGATCGGGTTGGGGTGCATCGGAATGATGATCCTGAGGTCGCTCCGATCCGCCGCGAGCCGCGCGATCGCGTCGCCGACGTCATCGAGTGGCTTCCCCCACGACTCCCGTCGGTGGCACGTCACGAGCAGCAGGCGCTCACCCGGCCGGCGCTCGCTACGGGGACCGGGAGACAGTCTCGCCACCACGTCGTGCAGCGCGTCGATGACCGTGTTGCCGGTGACCCAGACCGACTCGCGCGAGACGTTCTCGCGAACGAGTGCAGACGCCGCGGTGGAGGTCGGTGACAGATGGATCGAGGCGAGCCTGCTGATCAGTCTCCGGTTCATCTCTTCCGGGAACGGGTTCGCAGGATCGTCGGTCCGCAGCCCGGCCTCGACGTGGACGACGGGGATGCCTTCGTAGAACGCGCACAACGCCGCCACGAACGACGAGGACGTGTCACCCTGGACGAACAGGTAGTCGGGCTTGCCGTGCCGGAGGACCTCCGGCATCACGCCCAGGAGTCGCGCCGACAGCTCCGGAAGACTCTGTCCGGGGCTGAAGGCGTCCAACCGGTGCTGCGGTCCGATGCCGAACGCGGACAGGATCGGATCCACCATCTGAGGGTGCTGGCCGGTTGTCACGACCTCGACGTCCCAGAGGGACCGCCGTCGCAGCTCCGCGATCAGGGGAGCCATCTTGACCGCCTCAGGCCTGGTGCCCATCAGCACCATTGCCGTCAGACGACGCACCACGGTGTCCTCACCTCTCCGCGGCATCGACGGGCCACTCGGCCTCTTCGATGTCCGCTCGACGACTCTAGTCCGCGCGGGCCCCGGCCGGACCGTCTTGTCGCCGCGGCCGGCCAGAACCGCCGATGGCCGTGCACCTGTCACGAATCCCAGCGAGACTCGTATCGTGAATGGGTGGCCCGGATCCTCTACCTCATGCACGTCGACTGGCGATGGATCCGGCAGCGTCCCCAGGAGCTCGCTGTAGGACTGGTTGAGAGCGGGCACGACGTCCGCGTGCTGTTCACACCGCAGTTCCAGACCGGCACCCCAGCAGTGCCGCGCTCGGGTGACTCGCAGGTGAAGCGCTCGGCCCTCTGGTCCCTGCCGCTTCGTCGCTTCTCGCCGGTGCGCCGCATCAACCGGGCTGTCCAGAAGTGGCAGGTAACCCTCGCCTGCCGACGCTCCAGACCCGACCACGTCTGGATCACGGCTCCCGAGCTCCTGCAGCTCGTCCCGGAGCGCCAGCA
>DASTXB010000100.1:0-29855 GCA_035765695.1 Nocardioides sp.
CAGGTGCCGGCCGCCGAGTCGTGGATCGGGCACCGCACGGTGGAGTTCCAGGAGCAGTCCAAGAGCCGGATCGCGTGGATCGACCGGCTCGGCGAGGGCATGCTGCCGACCCGCGAGAGCGTGATCCAGGAGGGCGACCTGCTGCACCTGGTGATGCGCGAGGAGAACGCCGCGCACGCCTCCCAGGTCAGCGACGCCGGCCCGGACGAGAGCTAGGAGACACCAGGTGAGAGTCGCCATCGCCGGTGCGGGAGCCGTCGGCCGGTCCATCGCCCGCGAGCTGATCCAGAACGGGCACGAGGTGCTGCTCGTCGACAAGAGCCCGTCGTCCATCCGCCCCGAGCGGGTGCCGGACGCCGAGTGGCTGCTCGCGGACTCCTGCGAGATGTCCTCCCTGGAGGAGGCGCGGCTGGACCGCTGCGACGTGGTGATCGCCGCGACCGGTGACGACAAGGTCAACCTGGTCGCCTCGCTGCTGGCCAAGACCGAGTTCGGCGTGCCGCGCACCGTGGGGCGGGTCAACCACCCCAACAACGAGTGGCTGTTCACCGAGGCCTGGGGCGTCGACGTGAACGTCTCGACCCCGCGGATCATGTCCGCGCTGGTCGAGGAGGCGGTCACGGTCGGCGACCTGGTCCGGCTGTTCACGTTCCGCCAGGGCAACGCCAACCTGGTCGAGATGACGCTGCCCCCCGACTCGCCGTACGTCGGGAAGCCCATGGGGCTGATCCCGTTCCCGGAGAACTGCGCGCTGGTGACGATCCTGCGCGACGGCCAGGTCTACGTCCCCGACCCCGAGCAGCCCATCGAGGCCGGCGACGAGCTGCTCTTCGTGGTGCCGAGCGACGTCGAGGAGAACCTCGAGCGGATGCTCGCCCCCTCCTCCCACGGCGGTTGAGTCGACGCGCGGGAGCCTCGACTCAACGGGCGGGCGCGTCCACGACGGGGGTCTTGTTGCGGCTGAGCACCCAGGCCATCGCGGCGAGGGCGGCCAGCTGGAGCGGCCAGCCCATGGCGATCTTGAGGACTCCGAGGAGCGCGACCGCGCGGTCGGCCTCCATGGTGCCGGCGTGGGCGGCGAGCCAGATCGGCGCCTGCGCGACCACACGGAACAGGCAGGGCACGGCGAGCAGCCAGGTGAGGATGGTGCACAGCCGGACCACCTGGCGGTCCTGGTGCCAGGCCGTCGGGTCGCCGGTGACGCTGCCGACCATGAACCCGACCAGCGGCCAGCCGATCAGGCAGGTCAGCGACAGCACCACGGTGTAGCCGGCGTTGTAGAGGATCCCGGGCAGGAAGTACGCCAGGGCCTGGTCGTCCGCGCTCCCGCCCTGCCGGGCCGAGATCGTGACGAACACCCAGCCGATGCCGATGCCGAACAGCGCGTTGAGGCAGAACTGCACCGTCGTGCGCTGCACCAGGCGCGCGACGAGCAGGGTCACGGCGATCGCGATGCTCGAGACCAGCGCGTAGCGCAGCTCCTTGGTCGTCAGCCACACGACCGTGAAGACGATGGTCGGGACCGCGGCCTCGATCATGCCGCGCCGGCCGCCGAGCGCCCGCGAGATCTGGGCCCGCACGACCGCTTCGACGGTGTCGACGGTGGCGGGGGCGTGCGGCTCGGTCACGGCATCAGCTCGTAGCGCGGGTTGTACATGATCCGCTGGCCGTCGTGCCGGCCGATCCGTCCCTGGATCTCGATGGATCGACCGGGGTTGACCCCGGCGATCCGCCGGCGGCCGAGCCAGATCACGGTGATGGTCCCGGTGCCGTCGTACAGCTCCGCCTCGAGGGCGGGGACGCCGCCGCGCGGGCGGAGCGTCACGGTCCGCAGCGTGCCGCGCAGCCGCACCAGCTCACGGTCGGGCGCCTCGCCGATCCGGTCGTGACCGAGGTCGGCACCGTACTCCTTACGCATGTCCCGGGCGTGCTGGTCGTCCGTGCTCGCCCACCGGCTGATGCTGCGGCGCAGCCGGTTCTTCTCTGCCATGTCGGAAGCCTAGGTCGAGGGGTGCTCGATGAAGCTCACGTCGCGCGGCAGCGACAGCGGCAGCTCGGCGCCGGCCGGCATCGGTTCCGAGCCACGGCGTACGGCGACCCGGGCGATCGCGTCCTCCCAGGCACCGGCTGTCTCGGGCTCGACCGCCGGGCGGCCGAGCAGCGTCGCGCGGAGCATCCAGCGCGGGCCGTTCACCCCGATGATCCGGGACGGCTGGACCGCCGGGTTGCCGTCGGGGCCCTGGACCGTGAGCTGGCCGAGCACCTCGGTGCCGAAGCGGCCCTCGCGCTCGTCGGCGGTGCCGCCACGCTGGGCGAAGTCGGCGGCGAGCCGGGGGCGGACCTCGCCCCACAGGTCGCCGTTGCGGGGCGCGGCGAACGCCCGCAGCTCGAGCGCGCCGTCCGCGCCGGCGAGCAGCACGGCCTGCACGGCCTCGGTCTCGTCGTCGACCTGGAGGCGGACCTCGGAGCCCTCGGCCGGCGCGATCAGCATGGACCCGAGGTCCATGCGCGGGACGCCGTCGTCGGGGAGGTCGTCGATGTCGTAGGGGCCGGAGGTCGGCCCGGTCCCGGACTCGACTGAATCGTCCACCTCGGACCCGGTCTCGGGCCCGGTGCCGGGCTCGGTCTCGGCGGACTTGCGGCGGAACTTCACGACTACTACTCCTCGATCGGGGCGGACGGGAGGCCGAAGCCCCCGGTAGAACCGTAGCCCCCGGCCCCTCGGGCGGAGGCGGGCAGTTCCCCCACTTCGGTGAAGAGCGCCCGCTCCACGCGCTGGATCACCAGCTGTGCGATCCGGTCGCCCCGCCGCAGCTCGATCGGCTCGCGCGGGTCGTGGTTGATCAGCATCACCTTGATCTCGCCGCGGTAGCCCGCGTCCACGGTGCCGGGCGTGTTGACGATCGACAGCCCGTGCCGCGCGGCCAGGCCGGAGCGCGGGTGCACGAGCGCGACGAACCCCTCGGGCAGGGCGATCGCGATCCCGGTCGGCACCAGGCCGCGCTCGCCGGGCCCCAGGGTGATGTCCACCGCGGTCAGCAGGTCGGCGCCCGCGTCGCCCGGGTGGGCGTACGCCGGGAGCGGGAGGTCGGGGTCGAGCCGGGTCACCAGGACCTCGAGGTGGGGGTCGGGCACGAGGCGGGACCCTACCGGCCGGGGCCCCGGCGACCAATGGAAGGATTCCGCCCGTGACCCTCTCCCCTGCCTACGCCGAGCGCCTCGGCGTCCCGCTGCGCTGGTGGGTGCAGGGCACGATGCTCGTCGCGACGCTGTGGCTGGCGGTCGTGGTCGCGCTCCCGGGGCTCGCCGCGTGGATCGTGACACTGGTGGCGCTGGCGGTGATGACGTTCCTGTTCACCGCGATCGGGTCGGCCCGGGTGGTGGTCGCCAACGGCGAGCTCCGCGCCGGCCGCGCGCACATCGGGGCCGAGCACCTCGGGGCCGCCACCGCGCTGGACGCCGAGCAGACGCACCGCGCCGCCGGCGTCGAGGCGGACGCGCGGGCGTACCTGCTGCTGCGGCCCTACCTCAAGCGTGCGGTGAAGGTCGAGATCACCGACCCCGCCGACCCCGCGCCGTACTGGCTGGTCGCGACGCGGCACCCCGAGGAGCTGGCCCGGGCGCTGACCGCGCTCACCCATGCCTCCTGACCAGGCTGGGTACTGTCGGCGCATGGCACAGGACTCCTCGAAGGTCTGGACCGTCTTCTCCCTGATCTCCGCCCTCGGGGCGGCCGCGATGGCGAAGAAGGGCCTGGACAAGGCATGGCAGCTCGCGACCGGCAAGCAGCCGCCGGAGAACCCGGCGGACCCCGACGTCGAGATCTGGGAGGCGGTCAGCTGGGCCGTCGCCAGCGGCGTCGCCGTGGGGCTCGCCCGGATGCTCGCCCAGCGCAAGGCGGCGTCGTACTACGCCCGCTCCACCGGCCACCTGCCGCCCGACCTGCAGAAGGACGGTCAGCGGGCCTGACGACATGACGGAGGACCGCAACCCCGGGGGGTTGCGGTCCTCCGTCGTCTCGTAGAACTCGGTCGTTGCGCCCGTCAGGTCACGCGGCGCAGTCCCGGCAGATCATCTTCTTCGTGTCCGCCAGCTGGCTCCGGTGGTGCACCAGGAAGCAGCTCATGCAGGTGAACTCGTCCTCCTGCTTGGGCTTCACCTCGACGGCGAGCTCCTCGTGCGACAGGTCGGCGCCGGGCAGCTCGAACGACTCCGCGGCCTCCGCCTCGTCCTCGTCGACCTTGCCGGAGTTCTTGTCGTGGCGACGCGCCTTGAGCTCTTCGATGCTCTCCTCGGACTGCTCGTCCTCGTTCTTGCGCGGTGCGTCGTAGTCAGTCGCCATCCGTCACTCCACTCCCGTTCCCTGCTTCTGCGCCGTCGTCGGCGCCAGATTGTGCACCATGCGGCGGTGGCTTCCAACACCAGAACCCCATGGCGGAGCATGAACATCTGGTGACGGAGTGCTATTCCCCCGATTCGGGTGAGAATCCGGCCGCTCTCAGCGCCTCCAGCAGGTCGTCGAAGCCGTGTGACGGAGCGCACACGATCATCGGCGTCCCACCGACGCCGGGGAGGACCTCGAGGCGAGCACCGGCGAGTCGTGCGATCACGCCGCCCGCCGCGTGGTCCCAGAGGTTCACGCCCTCCTCGAAGTACCCGTCCACGCTTCCTTCAGCCACGTGGCACAGATCGAGTGCGCAGGAGCCCAGTCGCCGGACGTCCCGCACCTCGGTGATCAGCCGCGCCAGGGCCGTCGCCTGCCGCTGCCGGATCCCCGCGTCGTAGTTGAAGCCGGTCACCAGCAGCCGCAGGTGCAGCTCCGGGGGCGTCCGGACCCCGATCGGCTCGCCGTCGCGGGTGGCGACGGCCGGGCTGTCCCCGTCGGCGAGGTGCCCGACGTACTCGGTGCCACTGGCGACGTTGAGGACCACGCCCGCGACGACCTCGCCGTCGCGCTCGGCCGCGATCGAGACGGCGTACTGCGGCAGGCCGTAGAGGAAGTTCACCGTGCCGTCGATCGGGTCGACGACCCAGCGGACCCCGGAGCGGGACGGTACGTCGTCGCCCTCCTCGCCGAGCACGCCGTCGTCGGGCCTTCGGGCGAGCAACCGGGCCCGGATCAGCTCCTCGCTCGCGCGGTCGGCCTCGGTCACGATGTCGACCGCGCTGGACTTGGTGGCGGCGACGGTCACGTCCCCGCGGCGCCGGTCACGGACGAGCGCGGCCGCCTCCCGGGCGACGTCGAGGGCGAGGGCGGCGAGGTCGGCGTTCGTGCTCCGGTCCGTCATGCGCCGGCCAGCGCCGGGCGGTCGCCGCGCGGGTTCGGGCAGCAGCCGACCGCGCACCGGTCCCAGCAGGCCGGCAGGCTGCCGACGCTCGCGCGGACGACCTCGTCGCCCCGCTCGACGGCGGCACGCTCCAGGAGCAGGTCCCGGACCGCCGCGACGAACCGCGGGTCGACGCCGGCGGTCGCGGCGCGGGTGGCGGGCAGGCCGAGCTTCTCGGCGGTCGCCATCGCCTCGGTGTCGAGGTCGTAGACGACCTCCATGTGGTCGGAGACGAACCCGATCGGCACCATCACCACCGCGGGGGCACCGCCGGCCTGCAACCTCTCGAGGTGGTCGTTGATGTCCGGCTCCAGCCACGGGATGTGCGGGGCGCCCGAGCGGGAGCAGTAGACCAGGGCGTTCGGGTGCCGCCGGCCGGTCTCCTGGCGCACCCGCTCGACGACCTCCGTGGCCACGCTGGTGTGCTGCTCGACGTACGCGCCGCCCTCCGGGCCGCTCCCCTCCGCCATCGTGTCCGGGATCGAGTGGGTGACGAACGCCAGGTGCGCACCCTCGCGGACGTCGTCGGGCAGGTCGGCCAGCGCGGCGAGCGTCGCGTCGACGACCGGCTCCACGAAGCCGGGGTGGTTGAAGTAGAGCCTCAGCTTGTCCAGCTGCGGCGCCCCCTCGACGTCCTCGACGGCGTCGAAGAGGTTCTCGCGGTACTGCCGGCACGAGGAGTACGACGAGTAGGCGCTGGTGACGAAGCACGCGGCCCGCCTCACGCCGTCGGCCGCCATCTGCCGGATCGTGTCCTTCAGGTAGGGGTCCCAGTTCCGGTTGCCCCAGTAGACCGGGAGGTCGATCCCGGCGCCCGCGAGGTCCTCGCGCAGCGCGGCCAGGAACGCGCGGTTCTGGTCGTTGATCGGCGAGCGGCCACCGAAGAGGAAGTAGTGCTCGCCGACCTCCTCGAGGCGTTCGCGCGGGATGCCCCGTCCGCGGGTGACGTTCTCCAGGAACGGCACGACGTCCTCGGGCTTCTCGGGGCCGCCGAACGACACCAGCAGGACGGCGTCGTACGGCGAGGTGTCGGGGGTCATGACCTTCATCGTAGGGAGGGGCCGATAACGATTGGGCGGCAGTCGGCGGGCGCCAATACGCTCATCGCGATGTTCACGTCGTACCGCCGGATCCTGGGCCAGCCCGGCGCGTTCCGCTTCTCGATGGCGGGCCTGTTCGCCCGGCTGCCGATCTCGATGGTCGGCCTGGGCATCGTGCTGCTGGTCTCGGCGGCCACCGGGCGGTACGGCGTCGCCGGAGCGGTGTCGGCGGCGTACATGTTCGCGAACGCGGGCCTGGCCATCCTGCAGGGCCGGCTCCTCGACCGGTTCGGCCAGGGGCGGGTCCTCGCGGCCGCCTCGCTGGGCTTCGGGGTCGCGGTGGCGCTGCTCGTGGTCTCCGTGCAGGCGGACTGGCCGATCGGCACGACGTACGTGGCCGCGGCGCTGGCCGGCGGCTGCCTCCCCCAGGTCGGCTCGTCGGTCCGCGCGCGCTGGTCGCACGTGCTCGACGAGCCGGCCGAGGTGCAGACGGCCTACGCCCTCGAGGCGGTGCTGGACGAGGCGGTCTTCATCCTCGGGCCGATCATCGTCACGGTGCTCGCGACCGCGTGGCACCCGGTGGCCGGGCTCGCGGTGGCGGTCGTCGCCTGCGTCAGCGGCACCTTGTGGTTCACCAGCCAGCGGGCGACCGAGCCGCCCGCGCACACCCACGCCGGCGCCGCCGGGCCGCGACCGCCGATGCCGTGGCCGACGGTGATCCCGCTGGCCGTCGTGTGCGCGGCGCTCGGCGTGCTGTTCGGCGCGGCCGAGGTCACCACGGTGGCGTTCGCGGACGAGCAGGGACACAAGGCCGTCTCCGGGGCGCTGCTCGCGCTGTGGGCCTTCGGCAGCCTGACGTCCGGTGTGGTCACCGGCGCGGTCCACTGGCGGCGCGGCCCGTCGGTCCGGGTGCGCTGGGGCGCGCTGGCGATGGCGTGCGCGATGAGCCCGCTGTACTTCGTCGGCTCGCTGCCGCTGATGGGCCTGACGCTGTTCGTCGCCGGCTTCGCGATCGCGCCCACGATGATCGCGGCGATGTCGCTGACCGAGGAGGTCGTGCCGTCCGGCCGGCTCACCGAGGGGATGGCGATCATGCAGACCGGCCTGGTCGCGGGGGTCGCCCCCGGGGCCACGCTCAGCGGTCTGGTCGTCGACCACCAGGGCGCGTCGGCGGCGTACCTCGTCTCGGTCGCGGCGGGCACCGTCGCCGCCCTGGCCGGGTTGGCGATTCCGCGCCAGCACGCGGCGTACCCGCCAGTACGCTCTGCGCGTGACTGAGTGGACGAACTGGTCCGGTCTGGAGACGGCCCGGCCCGGCAGGGTGGAGGAGCCGGCCGACACGGCGGCGATCGTCGCGGCGGTCGAGCGGGCCCGTGAGGAGCGGTCGACCGTGAAGATGGTCGGCACCGGCCACTCCTTCACCGCGATCTCGGCGCCCGAGCACACGATGCTGCGGCCCACCAACCTGGGCGGCATCCTCGCCGTCGACCGCGAGGCGATGACGGTGACCGCGCTGGCCGGCACCCAGCTCAAGGTGCTCAACGCGCAGCTCGAGGGCCTGGGGTTGAGCCTGCACAACATGGGCGACATCGCCGAGCAGACCCTCGCCGGGGCGACCTCGACCGGCACCCACGGCACCGGCGGCGTGGCGGCCTCGCTGTCCGCGCAGATCTGCGGCCTCGAGCTGGTCACCGGCACAGGCGAGGTCCTGCAGGCGACCGGGAGCGAGCACCCCGAGCTCCTGGAGTTCGCGCGCGTCGGGCTCGGGGCGCTCGGCGTCCTGACGACGCTGACCTTCCGCGTGGAGCCGCTGTTCGCCCTCGAGGCGACCGAGACGCCGATGTCGTGGGACGAGGCGTTGGACGGGTTCGACGAGCGGGTGGCGGACCACCACCACGTCGACACCTACTGGTTCCCCCACACCGACCGGCTGATGGTGAAGACCAACGACCGCCTCGACGACCTCGACGTCCGGCCGCTGTCACGCCTGCGCGGGTGGTGGGAGGACGAGTTCCTGTCGAACTCGCTGTTCGGCGCGCTCAACCACCTGACGAACGCGGTCCCGGCGGTCATCCCGTCCTTCAACCAGCTCTCCAGCCGACTGCTCTCGGCCCGCACGTACAGCGACGTCGCCCACCGGGTGTTCACCTCGCCGCGGACCGTGGTGTTCCGGGAGATGGAGTACGCCGTGCCGCGCGAGGCCGGCCTCACCGCGCTCCGTGAGGCGCGCGCGGCGCTGGAGCGGTCCGACCTGCGGGTCACCTTCCCCGTCGAGATCCGGGTGACGCCCGCCGACGACATCCCGCTGTCCACCTCGACCGGGCGCGACTCGTTCTACCTCGCCTTCCACACCCACCGCGACGCCGACCACCGGGCGTACTTCGCGCTCATGGAGCCGATCATGCGCGCCCACGGCGGCCGCCCGCACTGGGGCAAGGTGCACACGCGCACCGCGGCCGACCTGGCCCCGGCGTACCCCCGCTTCGAGGAGTTCCTCTCCCTGCGCGACAAGCTCGACCCCGACCGGGTGTTCGCCAACCCGTACCTCCGCCGGGTGCTGGGCGACTGACGCCCCCCGTCCGAGCCTGCGGGGCCCGGGACGTCCGGCCCGGCAATGCGCGCCGGTCGGGGTGCGGCGGCCAGGAACGTGCGTCGATTGGTCACGAAGCGCACGCGGGAGGGCGGAAAGTCTGCGGTTGGTGACCAATCCGCACTCCTCGGGGCGCGGCGGTCGAGCGCGGGGGTCCTTGACGGCGGGAGCCGGTCGGCTACCGCGCGACCGCCGACCACCCACGCCACGCCCGTACGACCCACGGACACCTCACTCTCGCAATTGAACGACCAGGCACCGGTTACCCGCGCGTAACCGGTGCCGGAGCGTTCAATTGCGCGACAACGGCCGCGGCCCCGACCCCGGCCCTAGCCCCGGCGCCGGCCTCAGACGCTCGCCGGGCCGGTCGGCACCGGCGCCTGCCAGTGCCGCCAGATCGCGATCAGCCGCCAGGCGATGCAGAGGCCGCCGCCGGCGAGCGCGACGACGACGGTCGGCAGCGAGGTGTGCGCCCCGGCGACGACGAGCACGGCGCCGGCGAGCGCCGGGGTGGCGTAGAGCTCGCCGCGGAACACCGCCGGGACGCGGCCGGCGAGCACGTCGCGGAGCATGCCGCCGCCGATACCGGTGACCATGCCCATCAGCGCGGCCGGCAGGACGCCGAGCCCGTAGTCGAGCGCCTTGAGCGCGCCCGTGACGCAGAACAGGCCGAGGCCGAACGCGTCGAGCACGTTCACCGACCGCTCCACCCGGCCGAGGACCGGATGGTAGAAGAACGCGAGCAGCCCGGCGGCGACCGGGACGACGAGGTAGCGCCAGTCGGCGAGCGCGGCGGGCGGGGTCGCGTCGATGAGGACGTCGCGCAGGAAGCCGCCGCCCAGGCCCGTCGTACCGGCCAGGACCAGGACGCCGAACACGTCGAGGCCCTTGCGAACCGCGACGAGCGCGCCGGAGATCGCGAACACGAAGATGCCCACCAGGTCGAAGACGACGAGGATCGCGGAGGGCTCGGAGGTCGACACGGCAGGAGAGTACGTGTCGGGAGCCACGCGGCGACGCTCCCGAGCCAACGCCTCCCGCTGGCGTAGGCTCGGCGCACCGAAGACGAACCCCGCACGATGGGACAGGAGCACGACCCACCATGGCGCACCTCACGCTCGCCGGAGTGAGCGACGACGGGAAGCGCCTGCGCCTGGTCGACGAGGACGGTCACGAGCACACCGTCGACGTCGACGACCGTCTGCGGTCCGCCGTACGCGGCGAGCCCCGCCGATTGGAGAACACGATGGACAATGCGAGTGCCCTCCGGCCCCGAGACATCCAGGCCCGCATCCGCGCGGGCGAGACTCCCGAGGCGGTGGCACAGGCGGCGCAGACCTCGGTGGACAAGATCATGGCGTTCGCCGCGCCGGTGCTCGCCGAGCGCCAGCACGTCGCCGAGCGCGCCCAGCGGTCGTCGGTACGCCGGCCCGAGGGTGCGGCCCCGCACGGCGCCCGGACCCTCGGGGACGCCATCGCGTCGCACCTGCGCGGGCTGAACGTCGACCCCGAGACCGTCGAGTGGGACGCCTGGCGCCGTGAGGACGGCCGCTGGTCGATGACGGGCGCCTACGCCTCCTCCGAGCGCAGCGGCACGGCGGAGCTCACCTTCGACGCCCCCGGCAACTACGTCACCCTGGACAACGAGGACGCCCGCTGGCTGGTCGGCGAGACCATCGCCACCGCTCCCGAGCCGCGCGACGACCTGCGCAGCGCCCGCCAGCGCCGACTGACGGCGGTCCAGGAGGAGGAGCTGCCCCTGGGCGACGGGCTGGGTGGCGGGCTGGGCGACGAGCTGGGCGACGAGCTGGGCGACGACGCGATCGGCCTGGTCTCCGAGCAGCCGGTCGAGGCGTTCCTCACCGAGGAGCCGCCGACCGAGCCCGACGTCGAGCAGCACGAGGCCGAGGTCCGCGAGCAGGCGGAGGAGGCGGCGGCCGAGGACGACCTCCACGACCACGACCACGAGCCGCCGACGCGGCGTGCGGTGAAGAAGACCCGCGGCCGGGCCTCGGTGCCGAGCTGGGACGAGATCATGTTCGGCGGCGGCGGCAAGGAATGACCGACAGGTTTACCTGCGGGTAGCGTCCCTCCATGGCGTACTTCGTCACCGGAGCGACCGGCTTCATCGGCCGCCACCTGGTCCGTGAGCTCATCGACCACCGCGACGGCGAGATCTTCGTCCTGGTCCGGGAGTCCTCCCTGCCGCGCATGCAGGCGCTGGCCGCGCGCTGGGGCACCGACCGGGTCGTGCCCGTCGTCGGCGACCTGTCCGCGGACGCGCTCGGCGTCGACCCCGACTGGGTCGAGGCCCATCGCGCCGGGAGCGGGCAGGACATCGACCACTTCTTCCACCTCGCGGCGATCTACGACATGACCGCCGACGACGAGACCAACGAGCAGCTGAACGTCGGCGGCACCCGCAACGCCCTCGCGCTCGCCGACGCCCTGCAGGTCGGCTGCTTCCACCAGGTCTCGTCGGTGGCGGCCGCCGGCGAGCACCGCGGCCGCTTCGACGAGTCGATGTTCGACGAGGGCCAGCACCTGCCCTCGCCGTACCACCGCACGAAGTTCGAGTCCGAGAAGATCGTGCGCACCGAGGCGACCGTGCCCTGGCGGGTCTACCGCCCCGCGATCGTCGTGGGGGCGTCCGAGACCGGCGAGATGGACAAGGTCGACGGCCCGTACTACTTCTTCGGCGTCATCAAGGCGCTGCGCGACCGGCTGCCGGCGTGGCTGCCGCTCGCCGGGGTCGACCTGGGCGACACGAACGTCGTGCCGGTCGACTACGTCGCCGCCGCGATGGACCACATCGCGCACCTGCCCGACCGCGACGGCGAGGCCTTCCACCTGGTCAACCCGGAGCCGCAGCCGGTGCACGAGATGATCAACGCCTTCTGCGCCGCGGCCGGCGCGCCGCAGTTCATGGCGCCCATCGACCGCCGCCGGATGCGGTTCGTCCCGCGCCCGCTGACCCCGGCCGGGGCGCTGAACCTGCTCGCGAAGCAGCCCGCCGTGCAGGCGGTGCTCGACCTCGCGACCAGCCGGGTCGGGATCCCGGCCGAGGTCCTCGCGCACACGTCGTTCCAGGCCGAGTTCGACTCCCGGCGCACCGAGCAGGCGCTGGCCGGCTCGGGCGTCGGCGTACCCGACCTCGACTCCTACGCCCGCAACCTCTGGACCTACTGGGAGGAGCACCTCGACGACTCCACCGGCCGCGACCCGCGGGTCCGCGAGAAGCTCACCGGCAAGTACGTCGTCGTCACGGGGGCGTCGTCGGGCATCGGGAAGGTGACCGCCCTGAAGGTCGCCCAGGCCGGCGGCACCCCCGTGCTGGTCGCCCGCGGCAAGGAGAAGCTCGACGAGCTCCGGGCCGAGATCGAGGAGCAGGGCGGGCAGGCGGTCGTGCAGCCGTGCGACCTGTCCGACCTCGAGGCGATCGACGCGCTGTGCGAGACGCTGACCGCCGAGCTGCCGTCGATCGACTTCGTGGTCAACAACGCCGGCCGCTCGATCCGGCGATCCCTGCGCCTGTCCCAGGACCGCTTCCACGACTTCGAGCGCACCATGCAGCTCAACTACTTCGGTGCGATCCGGTTGGTGATGGGCCTGATCCCCGCGATGCGCGAGCAGAAGCGCGGGCACATCGTGAACATCTCCTCCATCGGCGTCCAGACCAACCCGCCGAGGTTCTCGGCGTACGTCGCCTCGAAGGCCGCACTCGACTCGTGGAGCAACGTGGTCGCCTCCGAGCTGGTCGGCGACGGCATCACCTTCACCAACATCCACATGCCGCTCGTGCGGACGCCGATGATCGCCCCCACCAAGCTCTACGACAAGTTCCCCACGATCTCACCGGCGCAGGCCGCCGACCTGGTCATCGACGCGATGGTCGAGCGACCGCACGAGATCAACACGCTGCTCGGCAACGCCGGGGCGGTGGCGCACACGTTGACCCCGAAGCTCGCGTTCCGGGTGCTCAACATGGCCTACCACGTGTTCCCGGACTCGGCCGCCGCCCAGGGGAAGGCCGAGCGGCAGGCGCCCGAGGGCGGCACCCGCGAGTCGGAGCAGATCATGCTCGCGAAGCTGTTCAAGGGCGTCCACTGGTAGGCGGGTCCACCGGCCGGGCCGGGTCGGTGATCCAGCCCGACCAGCTGCCCGGGTAGAGCGCGGCGCGGATCCCGGCCACCTCGAGCGCGATGATGTCGTGCACCGCGGTGACGCCGGACCCGCAGTAGACCGCGGTCCGCCGGTCGCCGAGCACCCCGGCCGCGGCGTACAGCGCCCGCAGCTCGTCGGCCGACCGGAACCGCCCGTCCGCGCGCAGGTTCGTCGTGGTCGGCACGTTGACGGCCCCCGGGATGTGCCCGGCGACCGGGTCCAGCGGCTCGACCTCGCCGCGGAAGCGCTCCGGCGCCCGGGCGTCGACGAGCACCGGGACGCCCAGCACGTCGTCCGCGTCGACCACCGGCATCTGCCCGGGTCGCGCGGTGAAGTCGCCGCGTCCCGGCAGCGTCGTGCCCGTGTGCACCGCTCCCCCGGCCGCGACCCACGCCGACCAGCCGCCGTCGAGCACCCGGACGTCCGAGTGGCCGTGGTAGCGCAGCAGCCACCAGGCCCGCCCGGCGGCGAGACCCGACCAGTCGTCGTACACGACCACGGGCCGACCGTCGCGCACCCCGGCGCGCCGCATCGCGGTCTCGAAGACGTCGGTCGGCGGCAGCGGGTGCCGGCCGCCCTCGCCCGGGGGCGCCGCGAGCTCGGTGTCCAGGTCGACGTACACGGAGCCCGGGACGTGCCCCTTCTCGTGCTCGGCGCGCCCGCCGGGGCCGCCCGTCCGGTAGCGGACGTCGAGCACGGTCACCCCGGCGAGGGCGCGATGCAGGTCGGCGGCGGAGATCAGCGGCGAGGGCATGAGAGGATTCTGCCCCGTGGCTGAACTGCACTTCTTCACGGGCACCATGGACTCCGGCAAGAGCACGCTGGCGCTCCAGACGAACCACAACCACGCGGCCCGCGGCCTCGTGGGCCGGCTGTTCACCACCCACGACCGGGCCGGCGAGGCCAAGCTCTCCAGCCGCCTGGGCCTCACCCACGAGGCCATCGAGGTGTCCCCCGAGTTCGACTTCTGGCGGTACGTCGTGGAGTCGCTCACCCGGGGCGGCCGGATCGACTACCTGGTGTGCGACGAGGCGCAGTTCTACCGGCGCGACCAGATCGACCAGCTCGCGAAGATCGTGGACGAGCTGCAGATCGACGTGTTCGCGTTCGGCATCCTCACCGACTTCCGCACCCAGATGTTCGAGGGCAGCGCCCGGCTGGTCGAGCTCGCGGACCGGATGAACGTGCTCCAGGTCGAGGCCCTGTGCTGGTGCGGCAAGCGCGCCACCCACAACGCGCGCACCGAGAACGGCGTGATGGTGGTCGAGGGCGAGGTGATCGTGGTCGGCGACGTCGACGAGATCGACCAGCCGCCCGCCGACGTGGCGTACGAGGTGCTCTGCCGCCAGCACCACCGCCGGCGCCTCACCGCGGCACGCGCGAAGGCGGTCTCGCTGGCTCCGGAGCCGCTGCCGTTCGGCTGACCGGAGGGCGTCAGCTGACCAGCAGCGGGATCAGCATCTCGTCCGGGGTGAGCGAGCCGTGCAGGCCGACCAACGTCGCCTCGTAGGGGAAGTCGGCGGTCGAGAGGATCGCGGTGTCGCCGTGGCAGGCGACCATCACGTCACCGAGCCGGGGCAGGACGCCGGGCTCGACGGGGCCGAACCATCCGCGCTCGACGGCCTGGGTCCGCGTCAGCACGTCGGCCCGCTCGCCCAGGAGCGCCGACCAGGCGGCGGCGACGTCGCCGACCGCGCCGCGGTGGCAGTACAGGTGGCGGAACCGCGCCTCGCCGCCGAGCAGCGCCACACCGGTCCGCAGGTCGGGGTGCTCGTCCACGTCGACCCGGCTCTCGGGCGGCGAGTCGACCATGCCGTGGTCGGCCACGACCACCAGCCGCACCGACGCCGGCAACGCCTCGCGGAGCTGCTCGGCCTCGGCGTCGACCATCGCGAGCTGTTGGAGCCACTGCCGCGAGGCCACGCCGTACCGGTGCCCGGTCCAGTCGAGGTCGCCGTCGTAGAGGTAGGTCAGCGACCCGCGCTCCGTGGAGGCCGCGACCGCGGCCGCGATCCGCTCGCCGACCTTGTCCGCGCCGACGTACTCCGCGCCGCGGTGTGCCGCGACCGTGAGACCGGACCGCGCGAACTCGCGCTTGTTGACCACGGTGACCGTGGCGCCGAGCTCGCGCAGGCGCGTGAACGCCGTCGGGTGCGGCTGCCACTCGACCGGGTCGACGTCCTTGTCCCAGAGCAGCGCGTTGAGCAGTCGGTCGGTGCCCGGCACCCGGGAGGTGAAGCCCACCAGTCCGTGCGCGCCGGGGGTCAGGCCGGTGCCGAACGACGTCAGGCTGGTCGCGGTGGTCGACGGCACGCCGGCGGTCGCCGTCGCAGCGGGGGTCAGCTGGGAGGCGAGGAACGGCGCCGCGTGGGCGTACCGCTCCAGCAGCCGCGCGCCGAGACCGTCGACGAGGAACACGACGTACGACGAGGCGCCGGGCAGCTCGAGGCCGCCCGGCTCCAGGAACCCGAGCGCAGCGCCCACGGCGGGGACGACGTCACCCAGCGACCGGGTGCCGTACGCCGGCTCGAGGAACTCCGGCGCGCTCACTGGGTCCGGGCGGACAACGACTCGGCGAACGCGAGCAGCCGGTCGACCGCCTCGAGGCCGTCGGCAGCGGCCGAGACCCGCAGCGAGAAGTCGTCGGAGGCCAGGACGCCGGTGTAGCCGTGGTCCGCGTCGCAGTTGGGGTCCGAGCAGCCGGCCGGCTCCAGGTCGACCCGGCTCACGCCGCCCCACCCGATCGTCACCACGGCCTCGGCCGGCCGGCTCGGGCCGGACGCCGGGTTGGCGATCATCCGGGTCACCACCACCGACTTCACCGACGACAGCCGGATCGCCTCGGTGGACGTCGACGTGTACGGCTCCGGCAGCAGGTCGTCGCCCTCGTGCTCGTCGGTGTGCGCCAGGATCAGCCGAGTGGGGGTCAGCACCACGACGGACAGGTGCCTGCGCACCTCGTCGCGGTCGAACGTCGGCTCGTGGTGGACGAAGAACGACACCACGTCCTCGCCGGCCACCGCGGCCTCGACGCCCTCGGCGACGACCTCGGGGTAGTACCCGGTCCGGTCGATGGCGTCCCTCAGCTCCGGGGACCTGCTGCTCCGCATGCCGGTCAGTCTGTCACGCAGGGCGGACAGGCTCAGAATGAGTAGTCGAAGGCCGCGATGTCCTTCGCGAAGAGCTCCTCGACCCGCCGCCGCATCGGGTCGGTGTAGAGCTCGTGGTAGTCCGGACGGCTCCGGTCGACGTTCACGCTCTGCAGCGGCTCCCACGGCAGCTCGAGGCGCGCGAAGATCGCCCGCAGGTCCGCCTCGAGCGTCTCCTGGCGGCCGATGAAGTCCGCCCGGCGGGTCTTGCTGGTGAGGTACCGCACCTGCGGCGTGCGCAGCCGGACCCACTGGTCGGGACCCTTCATCACGAAGGTCTCGAAGTCCGGGCACGCGTCGGCGACGCCCTTGATGAAGTGGTTCTTCTTCAGGAACTGGTCGGCGCCCTTGCGACCCTTCTCGGCGCGCTCCTTGAACCGCTCGACCATGCGGAACCACGACAGCATCCGGGCCCACGGGTTGCGCACGAAGCCGACGGTCCAGTACGCCGCGAGGCCGGGCTCGGCCTGCAGGATCTGGCCCAGGGTCGCGTGCCGGTCGATGCCCGGGACGTGGCGGGAGTCGGGCAGCACCTCGTCGAGGCGGTTGTCGATGGTCGATCCGCCCGTCTTCTGGACGTGCACGAAGAGCAGCTTGTGGGCGTCGCTGATGACCATGCCGGAATCCTAGGGGCAATCTCAGCTCGGGAGCGTATCGCCCACCGGGCTCGGCATCCGGCGCACGAACCAGTCCGACCGGGGGTCGGTGACGGGGTCGACCCGGGCCGCGGCGGTGAGCACGGTCGCGCCGTCCGCGCCGGCCAGCACCAGCGACAGCTCCAGGGAGCTGACCTGCGGGAGGTCGTTCTGCAGCTGCGCCACCCGCTGGATCAGCCGCTCCACCTCAGCGACGTCGACCACCTCGCTGCCGCGATAGCCGAACAGCATCGGCGCGGACTTGATCTCCCGCACCATCGACGCGGCGTCGCGCTCCCCCAGCGGGGGGATCCGGTACGCCTTGTCCGCGAGCAGCTCGGTCAGCGGACCCGCGATGCCGAACGACACCACCGGGCCGAACAACGGGTCCTCGATACTCCGGATCGCCACCGGGACGCCGGGGCGCGAGTTCTTCTGCACCACGAACCCGGCCTTCTCCGGCTGGGTGATCAGCGCGGTCAGCGAGTCCCAGGCGTCCCGCATCTCCTCGACCGTGTCGATGTTGCGCCACACGTGCGCCAGGTCCGGCCGCTCCCGGAGGTGCTCGGCGGTCGCCTTGAGCACGACGTCCCAGCCCAGCGCCTCGCCCGCGGCCTCGGCCTCCTCGCGGGTGGCGACCGGCCGGGTCTGCCACAGCTCGATGCCGTACGCCGCCAGCAGCTCGGTCAGGGTCTCCGCGTCGAGCTCGACGCCGTCGGGGTGCTGCGACAGCAGCTGGTTGACCAGCCGCTTGCCGGCGAGCGCGTCGACCTCGGCCGGGTCGGCGGGCGCGCCGTCCGGGGTCCGCAGCCACACGGCGTAGTCGACGACCCGGGCGAGCGCGCGCACCGCCGCCTCCACCCCCGGGTACGACGGCACCGATCCGCGCCCGGCCGTCGAGCCCGCCACGTCCGGCACGCGGAGCAGCTCCGGCACGCCCTCGGAGCCGAGGAACGACGAGACCAGCGGCTTGTCGGACTGCTCGCCGACCGCCGCCAGGACGTTCGCGACGTCCTCGCCGGACACGTTGATCGGCGGCACGTAGACCGCGACCACCGAGTCGACCTCGGGGTCGTCGATGGCGGCGTCGAGCGCGTCCTCGAAGTCCTCGGCGCTGGCCTCGGCGCCGAGCGCGGTGGACTTGTTCACGACCAGGCCGACCGCCGCGGCGGCGTCCGCCGCGAGCAGGCCGAGCGCGTCGGAGTTGCCGACGATCGCGACCCGGCGGCCGCGCGGCAGCGGCTGGTGCGCGAGCAGCTGCGCGACGTCGAACATCTCCTCCAGCGTGTCCACCTGGATCACCCCGGCCTGACGGAACATCGCGTCGACGGCCGCCGGAGGAGCCGCGATCTTGCGGACCGCGTGGCCCATCGGCACGCCCTGGGTGGTCCGCCCCGAGCGGACCGCGATGATCGGCTTGCGCAGCGACACCCGCCGGGCGATGCGGGAGAACTTGCGCGGGTTGCCGATCGACTCCAGGTAGAGCAGCACGACCTCGGTCGAGTCGTCCTCCTCCCAGTACTGGAGCAGGTCGTTGCCGGACACGTCGGCCCGGTTGCCGGCGCTGACGAACGTCGAGAGGCCGAGTCCGCGGTTGTAGACCTTCTCCAGGATCGCGGTCCCGAGCGCTCCGGACTGGCAGAAGAACCCGGCACGGCCGCGCGGCGGCATCAGCGGCGAGAGCGAGGCGTTGAGCGACACGTGCGCGTCGGTGTTGATGATGCCCAGCGCGTTCGGGCCGATCAGCCGCAGCCCGTACGAGCGCGAGAGCCCGACCAGCTTGCGCTGCCGGACCCGCCCCTCCTCGCCGGTCTCGGCGAAGCCGGACGAGATGACGACCAGCCCGTGCACGCCCTTGGCGGCGCAGTCGAGCACGACATCCTGGACCGACTCGGCGGGCACCGCGACGATCGCCACGTCCACGTCGTCGGGGATGTCGGCGACGGTCTTGTACGTCGGGAGCCCGCTCACCGCGCTCGCGCTGGGGTTGACCGCGTAGACCCGCCCCGTGAAGTCGCCGGTGACCAGGTTGCGGACCAGCGCCTGGCCGATCGTCTCCTGGCGGCGGCTGGCGCCGATGACCGCGACCGAGCGCGGCTTGAAGAACTTCTCGATCGAGGCCGCCTCGGCGCGGTGCTCCCGGCCGACCATCACGCCGATCGCGGTGTCGGTGGGGTCGATGGAGAACTCCAGCTGCAGCACGCCCTCGTCGTACTCGCTCACCACGCGGTAGCCCGCGTCGCGGAACGTCTGGATCATCCGGGTGTTGTCGGGCAGCACCTCCGCGACGAACCGCTCGACGCCGCGCTCGCGGCCCGCCTGGGCGAGGTGCTCGAGCAGCAGCTGCCCGATCCCCCGACCCTGGTGCTGGTCCTCGACCAGGAACGCGACCTCGGCCTCCCCCGGCTTGACCACGTCGTAGCGGCCCACGGCGATGATCTGCCCCTGGAGGGTCAGCACGAGCGCGACCCGGTCGTGGTGGTCGACGTGGGTGAACCGCTCGACGTCACGCTCGGACAGCCGCGGCATCGGCGAGAAGAACCGGAAGTACTTCGACTGGTCCGAGACCCGGCCGTAGAACTCGACGAACACCTCGCGGTCGTCGGGCCGGATCGGCCGGATGTGGGCGGTCCGACCGTCCCGGAGCAGGACATCGGCCTCCCAGTGCCGGGGAGCGTCGGTCGCGGTCACGCGGTGAAATCTAGCCTGCCCCGGTGACAACGGCGTGCCCGTGACGTTTCCGTCGGTGCCACTTGGGAGAATCGGCGCCATGGCGCGCCGTACGACGAAGCAGGATCTCCCGGACGACTTCGAGGAGCACATCCTCGACACCGACATCAAGCAGGAGATGGAGACGTCGTTCCTCGAGTACGCCTACTCCGTCATCTACTCGCGTGCCCTCCCCGACGCCCGGGACGGCCTGAAGCCGGTCCAGCGCCGGATCCTGTACACGATGAACGACATGGGCCTGCGGCCCGACCGCGGCCACGTCAAGAGCGCCCGCGTCGTCGGCGAGGTCATGGGCCGCCTGCACCCGCACGGCGACGGCGCGATCTACGACGCCCTGGTCCGGATGGCGCAGCCCTGGTCGATGCGGCTCCCGATGGTCGACGGCCACGGGAACTTCGGCAGTCCCGACGACTCCCCGGCCGCCATGCGGTACACGGAGTGCCGGATGGCACCGCCCGCCGTGGCGATGACGGCGTCGATCGACGAGGACACCGTCGACTTCCGGCCGAACTACGACAGCCGGGAGTTCGAGCCGGGCGTGCTGCCGGCGGCGATCCCGAACCTCGTCGTCAACGGGACGACGGGCATCGCGGTCGGCATGGCCACCAACTGCGCGCCGCACAACCTGGTCGAGGTCGTCCAGGCGCTGCGCCACCTGATCACCCACCCCCAGGCCTCGGTCGACGACCTGATGCGGTTCATCCCGGGCCCCGACCTGCCCACCGGCGGCAAGATCGTCGGCCTCGAGGGCATCCGCGACGCCTACGAGACCGGGCGAGGCACGTTCCGGATGCGCGCGACCGCCCGCGTCGAGAGCGTCACGAACCGCCGCAAGGGCATCGTCGTGACCGAGCTGCCGTACGGCGTCGGCACCGAGAAGGTCATCGAGCGGATCAAGACCCTCGTCCAGGGCAAGAAGCTCCAGGGCATCTCCGACATCAAGGACCTCACCGACCGCGAGAACGACCTGCGGCTGGTGATCGAGGTCAAGAACGGCTTCGTCCCCGAGGCCCTGCTCGAGCAGCTCTACAAGCTGACCCCGATGGAGGACTCCTTCGGCATCAACGCGGTGGCGCTCGTCGACGGGCAGCCCCGCACGCTCTCCCTCAAGGAGATGCTCCAGGTCTTCCTCGAGCACCGCTTCGAGGTCATCCGCCGGCGCTCCGAGTTCCGCCGCAGGAAGGCCGCCGACCGGCTGCACCTCGTCGAGGGCCTGCTCGTCGCGATCCTGGACATCGACGAGGTCATCCAGCTGATCCGCTCGAGCGACAACGCCGCCGCGGCGAAGGAGCGGTTGATCTCGGTCTTCGACCTGACCGAGATCCAGGCCGACTACATCCTCGACATGCCGCTGCGCCGGCTCACGAAGTTCTCCCGGATCGAGCTGGAGAAGGAGCAGGACGAGCTGCGCCGCACGATCGAGGAGCTCGACGCGATCATCACCGACGAGAAGCTGCGCTGGAAGGTCGTGGGCGACGAGCTCGCCGAGGTCGCGAAGACCTACGGCACCCCGCGGCGCACCGTGCTGCTGGAGTCCGCGGGCACCGCGGTCACGGCGGCCGCCGTACCGCTCGAGGTCGCCGACGACCCCTGCTTCGTCTACCTCTCGTCGACCGGGCTGCTGGCCCGCACCGCCAACGCCGAGCAGCCCGGCCAGGGGGGCGGCCGCGCCAACCACGACGTGGTCGTCTCCGCGGTCCGCGCCACGGCCCGGGGCGAGGTCGGAGGCCTCACGAGCCGCGGCCGTCTGGTCAAGATCGGCGTGCTCGAGCTGCCCCAGCTGCCCGGCACCGCCAACGACCCGCACCTCGCCGGCGGCCTCCCGGTCAGCGAGATCCTGCCCCTCGAGAGCGGCGAGCGGCTCCTCGCGCTCTGCACGCTCACGACGGACGGCCCGGGCCTCGCCCTCGGCACCCGCCAGGGCACCGTCAAGCGGGTCAACCCGGAGGTGCTCGGCAAGGACGAGTGGGAGGTGATCCGGCTCGCGGACGGCGACGAGGTCGTCGGCGCCGTCGAGCTGACCACCGGCCGCGAGACCCTCTGCTTCATCACGTCCGACGCGCAGCTGCTGCACTTCGGCGCGGACGGCGTACGCCCCCAGGGCCGGTCGGGCGGCGGCATCGCGGGCGTGCGGATCACGTCCGGTGAGCGGGTCGTGTGGTTCGGCGCGATCGACCCCGACGCGCCCGACGGCTCGGTGGTCGTCACCGCCTCCGGCTCCTCCACCGCCCTGCCCGGCACCGAGCCCGGCGCGATCAAGGTGACGCCGTTCGCGGAGTACCCCGCCAAGGGCCGCGCCACCGGCGGCGTGCGCTGCCACCGGTTCCTCAAGGGCGAGGACGCACTGATCCTCGCCTGGGCCGGGACGGCGCCGGCCCGAGCCGCGGCGTCCAGCGGCGCGCCGGTCGAGCTGCCGGAGGCGACCGGCAAGCGGGACGGCTCCGGCGTGCCCGGCAGCCAGCCGATCGCCGCCGTCGCCGGACCGGTGGCGTCGCGCGTCCGTGTGGAAGGCTGACCGGGTGCTCCCTTCTCACCGATCCGTGCGGCGCTGCGCGTCCACCCTGGCCGTCGGCGCGCTGCTCCTGCCCGTCACCGCGTGCGACCGGGCCGCGGGCGGCTCCGACGAGCCGCCCGAGGACGTCATGGCCGCGGCCAAGCAGCAGCTCGACGACACCAGCGGGGTGAACCTCACGCTGCACACCGACAACCTCCCCGACGGCGTGACCGGCGTCGAGGACGCCGAGGGGATCGGCACCCACGACCCGGCGTTCGACGGCACGATCACGGTGAACCTCTCCGGCCAGGCGTTCGAGGTGCCGGTGGTCGCGGTCGACGACAAGGTGTACGTGCAGCTCCCGCTGACCCCCGGCTGGCAGGACATCGACCCGGCCGAGTACGGCGCCCCCGACCCGGCTCAGCTGATGAGCCCCGACCACGGGTTCTCCACGCTGCTCACCGAGACCACCGCGCTCGAGGAGGGCCGCAGCGTCCGCGGCGGCGAGGACAACAAGGAGGTCCTCACCGAGTACTCCGGCACCGTCTCCGCCGACGTCGTCAAGAACATCATCCCGACCGCGTCGGGCGACTTCGACGCGACGTACACGATCAACGACGACGACCAGCTCCGTCAGGCCCGCCTGACCGGGGTGTTCTACAAGAGCTCCGACCCGATGAGCTACGTCGTCACGTTCGAGGACTACGGCACCGACCAGGACATCACCGCGCCGTGACCCGGTCGCCGCGGGTGCTGCTCGCGCTCGCAGCGATCGCCGTGGCGTTCGCGGCGGCGGACACGTACGTCGTCGTGCTCGCCCTGCCCGACATGATGGGCAGCGCCGGCATCCCCGTCGACCAGCTCCAGCGGGCCGCACCGATCGTGTCGGGCTTCCTGCTCGGGTACGTCGCGATGCTGCCGCTGATCGGCCGGATCGCCGACCTGCGCGGCCGGGTGCCGGTGCTGGTCGCCGCGCTGCTGGTCTTCGCGCTCGGCTCGCTGGTCACCTCGCTCGCCTACGACCTGCCGACGATGGTGGCCGGCCGGTTCCTCCAGGGCGTCGGTGGTGGCGGTCTCGTGCCCGCGACGCTCGCCCTCGTCGCGGACCTCTACCCGGCCCGACGCCGCGGAGTCCCCCTCGGCGTCGTCTCGGCCGTGCAGGAGCTCGGGAGCGTGCTGGGCCCGCTCTTCGGGGCGCTGGTGCTCGCGGTGGCCGACTGGCGGGTGATCTTCCTGGTCAACCTGGCCGTCGGCCTGGTCCTCGCCGCGGCGATCCGGTCGGTAGCCGAGCCTGTCGAGACCCCCGGAGCCGCGGGACGGCGCCGTCGCGACCGGATCGGCGCCGGCCTGGCGGCGATCGCCCTGGTCGCGGGGGTCCTCACGTGCACCCGCCCCGACGCGCTGATGCGCGACCTGACCTGGGGACAGCTGTTCATCCCGGTCACCGGCGACGGCCGCTGGCTGACCCCGGTGGGGCTGGTCGCGATCGCCGCGCTCGTGCTGCTCGTGGTCCGGTGCTGCACCGCCCGCGCCCCGCTCCTCGACCTGCCCGCCTGGGTGCGCACCCTCCGCGAGGCGGACCTGGTCGGCGCGCTGCTCCTCGCGCTGGGACTCGCCGGGGTGATCCTCGCGTTCGCGACCGCGGACCCGAAGGTGCAGGTCTTCTCCGACCAAGGGCTCTGGTACCTCGCCGGCGCCGCCGTCGCAGCCGTCGCGTTCGCGCTCCACCTGCGCCGGTCCGCGGCACCGCTGGTCCCGGCCGGCGCGCTGCGGCGTACGCCGGCCTGGGGCGCGATGCTGGTCAGCTTCTTCGTCGGCGCCGCGCTCATCGCCGCCCTCATCGACATCCCGCTGTTCGCGCGGACCACGGTCTACCCGGGCTCGCAGCTGATGGCCGCCCTGGTGCTGGTGCGGTTCCTGGTCGCCCTCCCGGTCGGCGCCGTGGTCGGCGGGTACCTGACCCGCACCCTGCCCGCCGGGGTGGTCACCGCCGCCGGCATGGCGTGTGCCGCCACGGCGTTCCTGTGGATGGCCACCTGGGACCTCGAGAGCCTCGACCACGCCGTCGCGACGATCCCGCTCCTGCTCGGCGGCCTCGGGTTCGGGCTGGCCCTGGCCCCGGTCAACGCCGCGGTGCTCGCCAGCACCGACGACGACGTGCACGGGCTGTCCAGTGCCTTCGTGGTCGTGTCCCGGATGGTCGGGATGCTCGTCGGCATCTCCGCGCTCACCACGATCGGGTTGCGCCGGTACTACGCCGAGCAGGCCGACCTCCCGACCGCCCGCGAGGTGTGCGACGGCAGGAGCCGGTGCGACGAGTTCACCCACCTGCTCAAGGTGGCCGGGATCGCCCAGGAGCACACCGTGTTCACCGGCGCCGCCGCCTGTGCGGCCGTCGCCGGCGTCCTCGCCCTCGCGCTGTTCCGGTCGGCAGCCACGCGCGCCGTCTCGACCGGCGACCTGCTGCGCGCCGTCGGATGACGGTCAGCTAACGTCCCTACTCGTGAGCTTCGACGACCTGCTCGCCGCCAACCGCGAGTTCGCGGCCGACTTCGACCTGTCCGGCTTCGACGGCATCGCCCACGCGGGCGTGGCCATCGTGACGTGCATGGACTCCCGCATCGATCCCCTGCGGATGCTCGGCCTCAAGGCCGGCGACGCCAAGATCTTCCGCAACCCGGGCGGGCGCGTGACCCCGCAGGCCCTCGAGGCGCTCGTCCTCGGCGTGCACCTGCTCAACGTCAAGCGCATCCTCGTGATCCCCCACACCCGCTGCGCGATGGCCTCCTCGACGCTCGACCAGGTCCGTGAGCGGGTCGGCGCGAGCGCCGGCCAGGACGTCTCCTGGCAGCAGTTCAGCATGGTCGCCGACCAGGAGGCCGCCCTCCTCGACGACGTCCACAAGGTCCGCTCGCACCCGCTCGTCCCGGAGACCACCGAGGTCGGCGGGTTCGTCTACGACGTCGACACCGGCCTGCTCCACCAGAAGGTCTGAGCCGACCGCTCCCGAGCGTGCTTCACTGGTGCGATCGTGAGCGGGATCGACACGGACGCACGAGGCCTCGACGCGGGCAGCGCGGCGCGGTACGACGTCGTCGCGCTCGTGACCTCGGCGGGCGGGCTCGAGGCGCTCTCGTCGGTGCTGGGCGCGCTCCCCGCGGACCTGCCGTCAGCGGTGGTGGTCCAGCAGCACCTGAGCACCCACGCCAGCAGGCTGGTCGAGCTCCTCGCTCGGCGGACCTCGCTGGCGGTCCGGTGGGCCGACGACGGCGACCGGCTCGCGCCCGCCGTCGTGCTGGTCGCCCGGGCGGGCCACCGCGTGGAGGTCCTGCCTGACGGCACCGTCACGTCCATCCTCAACCGGGAGCGGGCCCTCTCCCGTCCCCACGACGCCCTGCTGGCCTCGCTGGCCCAGTCGTACGGCGACCGCGGTCTCGCGGTGGTGCTGACCGGCATGGGGCGGGACGGCACCACCGGTGCGACCGCCGTGCGCTCGGCGGGCGGCACCGTCCTCGCCCAGAGCCCGGAGTCGTCCGAGCACCCGAGCATGCCCGAGGCAGCCACGGACGCCGGCGCGGTGGACCTGGTGCTGCCGCTGGCGGAGATGGGCCGCGTGCTCGCCGACGTGGTCGTCGGAGGGCAGCTGCCGGTCGGCGCGGAGGAGCGCCGATCGGCGGCGGCCCTGTTCGCGGGCGACGACGAGGTCTCGGGGCTGTACCGGTCGCTGGACTGGCGCAGCACGCCGCTCGGCCCGGTCACGCAGTGGCCCGAGGAGCTGCGCACCCTGGTGGCGGCGGCGCTCGAGACCCCCCATGGCGTCTGTGTCCTGTGGGGGTCCGAGCTGCTCCAGCTCTACAACCAGGCGTTCCGCGTGATCATGGGGGACAAGCACCCGGCGGGCCTGGGGGCTCCGAGCCGTGAGTGCTGGCCCGAGGTCTGGCACCGCAACGAGTCCGTCCTCGCGGGCGCCCTCGCGGGCAGGTCCCACCGGGTCGAGGACGCGCTCTACCCCATCGGGCGCAACGGGCGGCTCGAGGACGCGTGGTTCGACCTGTCCTACAGCCCGGTGCGCCTGGCCGACGGCCAGGTGGCCGGCGTGATGGTCACGGTCATCGAGACGACGCGCCAGGTCCTCGCGCGGCGCCGCCTGGCGACCTTGAACCGGCTCGCGCGGCAGTCCTCGGCCGACCATCGCCACGCCGCGCTCCGCGGCGCGCTGCGTGCCGTGGTCGGCGAGGACGTGACCTACGCGATCGGGTGGACCGTCGACAACGCGGGCCGACGCGCCCACCTCGTCGACGCGGTCGGCGTGGCCGCGGGCGAGCCGATGGCTCCGAACGTCGTCACGCTGACGGGCCACGACAACGCGTGGCCGCTCGGACCGGCGCTCGGGGACGGTGCCTCCCACCTGCTGGAGGACCTCCCGCGCCGGTTCGGCGACCGATCCGTCGGCACCCCCGCCGCCGCGCCCGGGTCCGCGCTCGTCGTACCACTGCCCGGTGGCGGCGCCGACCCGTACGGGGTGATGGTGCTCGGGATCTCCCCACGGCTCCCCCTCGACCAGGAGTACCGGGACTTCCTGGACCTCCTCGGCCGGGAGATCGACGCCGCGGTCACGCGGGCCGGGACCCGCGAGCACGAGCGGGAGCAGATGGCCCGGCTGGCCGAGCTCGACCGGGCGAAGACGGAGTTCTTCTCGAACGTCAGCCACGAGTTCCAGACCCCCCTCACGCTGATGATCGGACCGCTCGAGGAGACGTTGCGGCGTGCGGACGAGCTGCCACCGGCGGCGGTCGACGACCTCGAGCTCGTGCACCGCAACGCGCTGCGGCTCCAGCGCCTCGTCGGCACGCTGCTCGACTTCTCCCAGACCGGCCGGCTGAAGGCACGGCCGGAACCGACCGACCTCGCCGCCCTGACGACCGAGGTCGTCGAGACCTTCCGCCAGGCGGCGGACGCCATGGGGGTAGGGCTGGAGGCCCGCATCGAGGATCTCGGTCACCCGGTGTGGGTGGACCCCGGGATGTGGGAGGAGGTGGTGGCCAACCTGCTCTCGAACGCCCTCAAGTTCACCTGGACGGGGACGATCACGGTCTGTCTGCGCGCGCAGACCAAGCACGCGGAGCTGACCGTGTCGGACACCGGCGTGGGGATCCCCGACTCCGAGCAGTCGTCGGTGTTCAAGCGCTTCCACCAGGTGCAGGGCACCCGGGGACGGACCCGGGAGGGATCGGGGACCGGCCTGGCCCTGGTGAACGAGCTGGTCCGTCTGCACCACGGCCGGGTCCGGCTCGGCAGCCAGGAGGGCCGCGGCACGACCGTGACGGTGTGGGTGCCCCTCGGCAGCCGGCCCGAGCGCGAGGAGCCGCCGTCCCCCGCCGGATCCCCGGCGCGGAGCGCCGTCGCGCTCGCGGCGGAGGTGGCCGGCTGGGGCAGCGACCGGCCCGCCACGGACGAGCCATGGGCGCACGAGGGTCGCCCCGGAGTCCCCGCCCGGTCGGCGCCCGCGGGCGCCCGGCTGCTCGTCGTCGACGACAGCGCCGACATGCGCGCGTACCTCACGCGGCTGCTCGGCGCCTCGTGGGAGGTCGAACAGGCCCGGAACGGCGCCGAGGCGCTCGAGCGCCTCGGCGACCCCGGCGCCGAGCTGCCGGACCTCGTCGTCTCCGACGTCGTCATGCCCGAGCTGGACGGCTTCGACCTGGTGCGCCGGATCCGCTCCGACCCCCACCTCGCCGCGGTGCCGGTCATCCTGGTGACGGCGCGGGCCGAGGAGCAGACGGCGATCGAGGGTCTGCGCGTCGGCGCGGACGACTACGTCGTGAAGCCGTTCTCGGCGCGCGAGCTGGTCGCGCGCGTGGAGGCGCAGCTCGAGCTCTCCTCGTTGCGACGGCAGGACGAGCGGCGGTTCCGCGCCCTGATCGACGCCAGCTTCGACGTCGTCTACCGGATGAGCGCCGACTGGACCCGCATGGAGCACCTGATCGGACGCGGCTTCATCGCCGACACCACCGACCCCAGCAGCAACTGGCTGGACACCTACATCGACGAGGCCGACCGCCCCGAGGTGCTCGCCGCGATCGACCACGCGATCCGGACCCGGACCGCGTTCGAGCTCGAGCACCGCGTCCGTCGCGCGGACGGCACGCCGGGTCGGACGCTCTCCCGCGCCACCCCCCTGCTCGACGACGACGGTGAGGTCGTGGAGTGGATCGGCACCGCGGTCGACCTGGGCGACGCCTGACCCGCCGAGAGGCTCAGTCGAGCGCCAGGTCGGTGCCTGCGCTGCTCAGCCCGAACCGCCTGGTCGCGAAGTCGACGGCCAGGGTGATGTCGCTGTCCGCGGTCCGCCACCGCAGGGTCAGCGCGGAGCCCGCGTGCTCGACGGAGAAGTCGCCGGCGAAGGCCGGGTGGACCGACCGGAGCCCGATCGCGGCGAGCTGCCGCCGGACCACGGGCCGGGCGAGCGCCGCGTCGAGGTCGCTCGCACCGAACCGGGCCCGGTTGATGTCGCGCCCGACGCCGGTCGCGGCGAGCAGGTCCACGTCGTTGCGTCCGGCGAGCAGCCCGACGTAGTACACCTGCGGGATCCCGGGCAGGAACAGCTGCACGAGGCGGGCGACCAGCAGCGCGTCGTCGTCCGCACCGAGTGCGTCGTAGTAGGTGCAGTTCACCTGGTACAGGTCGAGGTTCGACGCCGCCGCCCCGGTCGCTCGCAGGCTGGTCCCCCCGCTGTTGGCGTGGATGGAGCGCACCAGATCGTCGATCTGGCGCTCGTCCAGCAGTCCCGGCCGGACCGGCTCGGAGCCGCTCGGCCCGACATCGACGATGCCGATGCCGTCATGGGTGTCGAGGACGTTGATCGCGTTCTGCGGGCGGATGCCCAGCCACCGCACGAGCGGCGCCGGGTCGCCCTGGGTGAGCGCGTGGAGCAGCAGGGGCGGCAGCGCGAAGTCGTAGACGTGGTCGACCGTCCTGGCGATCTCGACCTGGAGCTCGTGGTGGCCGTGCACCTCGAGCAGGACCTCCGCGCCCCGGTCGTGGGCGTAGTGGCTGATCCGCTCGACCAGCGCCGACGACTCGGGCGTCATGAAGCAGTCCGTGCCGGCCTGCTTGCCGGTGTAGCCCACCGCGTCGAGGCGCAGCATCGTGACGCCGTTGGCGGTCAGCGTGTCGATGATGCCGGTCAGGTACGCCCAGAACTGGGGGGTGCGGACGTCGAGGTCGACCTGCTCGGACGTGAAGGTCGTCCACACGAGCCGGCGCCGGCCGGCGATCGTCATGGGCGTGAACGGCAGCCCCGGGCGCGGCCGGTAGATCCGTGCGAGGTCCTCCTCCGTCGCTCCCTCGGGGAAGATGGACGAGAGCGTGAGGAACAGCGGTGCCACGTCCGCGGCGTCCCCCTCGGCCTCGAAGCGCTGGAACTGCGGGGACCGTGTCGACATGTGGTTGACGATGACGTCGGCCATCACCCGCCGACCGGCCGCCAGCGCACCGAGGTCCGCCCAGTCCCCCAGCCGGGGATCGACCAGGGTGTGGTCCTCGGGGTCGAACCCGGCGTCGGCGCCGTCGTACGGCCGGAAGAACGGGAGGACGTGCACACCGTCGAACACGTCGCCGAGGCGGTCAACCATCACCTCCGCGAGCCCGGCCAGGCTGCCGCCCAGGCGGTCGGCGTAGGCGATCAGCTGGGGCCCGCGAGGGTTGCGGCGGCGTCCCGGACCGG